>CAYZJH010000004.1:0-113864 GCA_964478625.1 uncultured Desulfobacteraceae bacterium | reverse complement strand
CGGTGAAGATGCCGTCTACCCGCGAAAAGACGGAAAGACCCCGGCACCTTTACTACAGCTTGACATTGAATTTTGGAATAGTATGTGTAGGATAGGTGGGAGGCTGAGAAGCGCAGACGCCAGTTTGCGTGGAGCCGCCCTTGAAATACCACCCTTGCTATTTTAGGATTCTAATTTTGGCCCGTTATCCGGGCAAAAGACAGTGTCTGGTGGGTAGTTTGACTGGGGCGGTCGCCTCCTAAAGAGTAACGGAGGCGCGCGAAGGTTCCCTCAGGCTGATTGGAAACCAGCCGTGGAGTGTAAAGGCACAAGGGAGCTTGACTGCGAGAGAGACATTTCGAGCAGGTACGAAAGTAGGTCTTAGTGATCCGGCGGTTCTGAATGGAAGGGCCGTCGCTCAACGGATAAAAGGTACGCCGGGGATAACAGGCTTATCGCGCCCAAGAGTTCACATCGACGGCGCGGTTTGGCACCTCGATGTCGGCTCATCACATCCTGGGGCTGTAGCAGGTCCCAAGGGTTCGGCTGTTCGCCGATTAAAGTGGTACGTGAGCTGGGTTTAAAACGTCGTGAGACAGTTTGGTCCCTATCTTTCGTGGGCGTAGGATATTTGAGAGGAGCTGTCCCTAGTACGAGAGGACCGGGATGGACGAACCAATGGTGTTCCAGTTGTCGTGCCATCGGCATAGCTGGGTAGCTAAGTTCGGATGGGATAACCGCTGAAAGCATCTAAGCGGGAAGCCCACCTCAAGATGAGATATCCCAACGGTTTGTTTATAGCAAATCGTCTAAAGACCCCTTGGAGACGACAAGGTTGATAGGCCGGGTGTGTAAGCACAGCAATGTGTTGAGCTTACCGGTACTAATCGGTCGTGAGGCTTGGCCACAAATATAAAACATACCCTGAACGTTTTGATGTGCCTATACCACAAGAGTTTGTCGCAAGAGAATACCGGATTTTCGGTGGCAATGGCGAAGAGGCAACACCCGTTCCCATCCCGAACACGGCAGTTAAGCTCTTCAGCGCCGATGGTACTGCTCGGGAAGCTGAGTGGGAGAGTAGGTCGCCGCCGAAAATCCCTTTATCTCAATATATGAAAATGCCCACAATCCGGACGGAAAGTGGGCATTTTTGTTTTTAAAGGGAATATTCAAATATAAAACTGTTCTGAACTTTCCAATAAATTAACATTCCGTGATCTCTACCCCAGAAATTGATGTCAAAAAATGGCTGGTTTTCAAATTGGTTGCTGTGGCCGTATTTATGTCTACTTTGGATGGAAGTATTGTAAACGTTGCCCTTCCGGTAATTATGCAAGACCTCAATGTTTCCATGAAAAAAATTGAATGGGTTGTAGTAATATATTTGTTAACAGTTTCGTCATTATTACTACCTTTCGGAAGATTAAGTGATATTAAAGGCAGGCGTTGGGTTTATTCCAGAGGTTTTTTAATCTTTTCAACAGGTTCATTGTTTTGTGGAATCGCAGATCATTCGAATCATCTTATTTTTGCAAGAGCTTTTCAAGGGATCGGGGCTGCTATGCTAATGGCCTGTTCTCCCGCACTGGTGGTTGACATATTTCCGTTCAAAGAACGGGGAAAAGCACTTGGTATGGTCGGTACAGTTGTTGCCGCCGGGTTAACTACAGGACCAGCTTTAGGAGGATTTCTGATCAATACTTTTTCATGGAATTTTATATTTTACATAAATATTCCCATTGGTATCATAGCAGGAGCAGCTGCTTTCATTGTCCTCAAGGGGGGGCAAGGAGATATTAAAAGAGATGAAGAATTCGATTGGTTGGGTGCTGTTTTGTTGACGATCTCTCTTTTTAGTTTTTTTCTCGCTCTTGTAAAGGCTTCGGACTGGGGGTTTACGTCATTTATTACTCTTGGTTTTGTTGGCTTGTCTTTAATTTCAGGCAGTGTACTAATTTTTTATGAATTACGTCAAAAATTTCCTGTTTTTGACCCATCACTATTCAAGATAAGAAAATTCTGTTTTCCCGTCATCTCGTCATTAATTTTATTTGCCTCTCTTTTTACAATTATTTTTTTGCTACCCTTTTATTTAGTTAAGCCCATGGGATTATCGATTAATCATGCAGGATATACCATGGCGGTTCCATTTTTATGTCTATTTATTTTGAGCCCCTTTTCAGGTGCACTTTCGGACCGAATCGGTACCCGAATCCTCTGTACGGCTGGTATGATTATTCTATCAGTATCCCTTTTTTTTATGTCAGGGCTTTCTGCAAATGAAAGCCTTTATTCAGTCGCTTGGCGACTGCTTCTTGCAGGTATCGGAACAGCTATTTTTTTACCTCCTAACAGTAATATCGTAATGAGCGCACTTCCCGCAAATCGCAGAGGAATTGCCTCAGGTACCGTTGCTACGGCACGTAATATTGGCATGATGATAGGGATTTCCCAAGCTGGATTAATCTTTAATACCGTGTTTATGATAAAAAGTGGAGGAGAAATTTTATCAGTATACAACAAATCTATGGAACCCTTCTTTATGGATGCATTTCATCATTCTATGTTCGCAGGTGGTATTCTTTGCGGCTTTGGTGTGATTATTGCCTTTTTAAGAGGATCTGAAATAAAATAATGATTTGTATTTTTTTGATAATATTTTAAAAAATAAAAGGTAGGAATCTTCCGAAAGTGACGCAAAAGCATTTTGGTTGCTACTTGACAAAAAAACTCTTTTTCATATAGAACCCTTTTAAATCATACCATATTAAAATAAATTAATTTTTTCTTTAATATCAAATGCTACAGTGTAAAGGATTAATACTTGATGGAGGCACACACCACAGCTATGAAAAATAAAACCGATGTTCGTGAAACCGCAACACTGACAATCGGAAACAAAACTATCGAACTGCCTGTTGTCCTTGGTTCCGAAGGTGAAAAAGCGATTGATATTTCAACTCTTCGGGCAAAAACCGGCTACATCACGTTAGATCCGGGATTGGGAAATACCGGAATATGCACAAGTCAAATCACCTTTATGGATGGTGAGGAAGGTATTTTGCGTTACCGAGGAATACCGGTTGAAGAGTTAGCTGAACATTCAACTTTTGTAGAGACCGCATATCTATTGATTAATGGAGCACTTCCAACAAGAAAACAACTGAATCGGTTCTCGGTGCAACTGAATGATCAGTCCCTGGTTCATGAAGATATGAAAGGGTTTTACCAGAATTTTCCACCCCGGTCTCATCCTATGGGAATTCTTTCATCCATGGTCAATACCCTTGAAAGCTTTTATCCTATTTTAAAATCCACCTCTACCCGAGTCGAAGAAATCAATACCACCCTGACAAGGATCATTTCCAAGGTTAGAACCATGGCTGCCATGTCATATAAAATATCCAGGGGACATAAAGTGGTGTATCCTAGACCTGACCTATGCTATTGTGGTAACTTTTTGAATATGATGTTCGATAGTCCTGTGAGGCCATATCAGTTGGACAAGAGCGCCATAAAAGCTTTGAATGTTTTCTGGATTCTTCATGCTGACCATGAGCAGAACTGTTCGACATCCGCTGTTCGATTGGTCGGAAGCGGACGGGTTAATATATATGCTGCCATATCTGCTGGAATCGCAGCATTGTGGGGACCACTTCATGGAGGGGCAAACCAGGCGGTAATAGAAATGCTAGAAGCCATTCAGGCCAATGGCGGCAATATCGCTCCCTTTGTGGAGCGTGCCAAAGACAAAAATGATCCTTTTCGGTTAATGGGATTTGGCCACAGGGTTTATAAAGCCTATGATCCCCGTGCAAAAATTATTAAAAAAACCGCTCATACCTTATTGGAAAAAATGCAACTCAGTGACCCATTGCTGGATATCGCTCAAAAGCTAGAAGAAGTGGCCTTAAAAGATGATTATTTTATTGAGTATCGCCTTTATCCGAATGTAGATTTTTATAGCGGAATTGTATTAAGAGCTTTGGGAATTCCAACAAATATGTTTACTGTTATGTTCGCTCTTGGAAGAATGCCGGGCTGGATCGCACAATGGAAAGAAGATGCAGATGACCCGAATTGGCGGCTATATAGGCCGAGACAGATTTATATGGGAGCCGGAACAAATCATTATATCCCGATAGATGAAAGAGGTTAATTCTTCTGGTATCTGCTCTGCCTTTGTTAACGGGGATTTCGCGATGCTTTTTGGGAAATGAAAAGTGAAACTAATGGATTTGATCAAATATGGAAAATTGCATTAGGCTTGCTTGCAAGAAGAGGTCATACAGCCGTTGAGTTGGAACGGAAACTTTTATACCGAGGTTTTGAAAAGAGTGCTGTTCAAAAAGTCATAGTAAAATGCCGACGATTGCAATTTATTGATGACAAAATTTCTGGTCGGTTATATTTGGTCGAATTGATTCGTAAAGGTTATGGCCCCCACCGTATTCGGCATAAGATGTCCCAAAAAGGTCTTCAGAAAGATCTTATTGATGAATTGTTTCTGGAACAAGAAATTGATGAAAATGAAAAATCAATGTGTGAAAAGGTTTTGACCAAAAAAATTAAAACGGTTTCTGCTCAAAAAGATCCTGAAAAACTGAAAACTCTCTTGTATCGGTTTTTAGTCTCCAGGGGGTTTTCTAAAATGGTTGTTATCGATTTGATAAAAAAATACCCTTTATAGCAAAAAGATTGTAATTTACCATTCGGAATTATGATGATTTCTAAAAAGATATTTCCATTGAGCAGCCTAAACCGAAAGAGCTGCTCGATGGAGATGGATCCTTTAGATCGGTTCCACAGGTATTGTCACAACCGGAACTTTAGAATTCTTGACGACTTTTTCAGCAACACTTCCGAAACGAAAATTTCCCTTACGTCCACTGGTTGCCATTACCACCATATCAACATTTTCCTTATCAATTAATTTTAAAATTTCCTGAGCCGGATCACCGATTGCAATATGTTTGATGTAAAGCGGGCAACTGTTCAGGTATTTTTCACATGTTTGTTCAAGACGTTTTTTTGCTGTTTTTTCTTCCCAATTAAGGATTTCATTAATACGATCCTTTTCAAATTCACCATACCATCCCGGATGATTTGCAAGATCTTCAATAACATAAACAACATGAATTTCAGTACCATATTTTTGGGTAAGTGATGTGACGTAAGGAAGAGCTTTTTCCGCGTTTCCGGAAAAATCTGTTGGCCAAAGAACTTTTTTAACATCCATGGTCATACCTCCTTTTGAATTTTAACTTATAACTTTTTTTGCTTGAAAAAAGCATTGAAAAACAACATGTTTTTTTTATCTTGTTGAAAGAAGGTAAATATCATTTATAAAAATGCAATTCTTTTTTCATCAATAATCAGGTTTAGCGGTAGAATCATTTTTCAGAAAAATGAATTAAGTTAAAACTTTTAGTTGAAAAAAGAAGGATATTGTCTATTATCTGCGCTCTGGAATGGGTTCTGAAATTTGTTTCGTGTTGCACATTTTCTAAATGGGATAAAAAATCTTTGAGGAGTTCGTTTATGGCGCGAGAAACTTTACCTCCCAGAAGAACTGCCATGGAGTATTTGGTGTTGTATTTAAAAGGGTTTTGTATGGGAGCAGCCGACGTGGTGCCCGGAGTATCGGGTGGAACTATGGCATTTATTCTCGGAATTTATCAAGAGTTAATCATTTCAATCAAATCGTTAGATTTTCATTTTTTTAGGCTTATTTTGTACGGTAAATTCAAGGAGGCATTTGGTTGGGTATCATGGAAATTCCTGGTGTCGGTCGCAGGCGGAATTTTTACGGCGATTTTTACCATTGCAAGGCTTTTGAGTTATTTGCTTCATACTTATCCGACATTTATTTGGTCTTTCTTTTTTGGATTGGTGCTGGCATCAGCGGCAACAATTTGTTTGGAGATCAGAAAGTGGACCTTTAACGTGGTCGCGGGAGTAATTTTTGGAATCGGGTTAGCGTTTTATCTGGTAGGACTAGTACCGGTTTCAACTCCGGAGACTCCGTGGTTTCTTTTTATGTGTGGTGCTTTGGCCATTTGTGCAATGATCCTTCCCGGAATTTCCGGAGCCTTTATTCTGGTGATTTTAGGCAAGTATCATTTTGTGTTGGACGCTGTTAATCAAAAAGATCTGATCACTCTCGCTATAATTGCTTCCGGCGCAGTGGTAGGACTTGTTTCTTTTGTAAGGTTTTTGAGTTGGCTTTTTAGAAAATACCGGGAAATAACTATTGCAGCTTTAATAGGACTGATGCTGGGGTCGCTCAGGAAGATCTGGCCATGGAAAAGAGATCTAGAAGGGTTTGGAACCGATGTGTCGGAGAATTTGATAACTTCGCAGGTGAATATGTGGCCGGGTCAACTTGATTCAGAGGTTTTTACGGCCATGGCGTTAATGATATTTGGGTTTAGTGTCGTAATGTTAATTAACTATATGGCAAAATCCAAAGATGGTGTTGATGGAGGTATACAGTGAAAGGAATCATCTTGGCCGGAGGTTCAGGCACCAGGCTTTATCCGATAACAAGGGTGGTCAGCAAACAGCTTCTTCCCGTATACGATAAGCCTATGATATACTATCCTTTATCAATCCTGATGCTTTCAGGGATTCGTGAGATACTGATTATATCAACACCGATCGATTTACCCCTTTTTCAAAGACTTCTGGGTGATGGAAGTCAATTGGGAATGTCCTTCACATATGAAGCTCAGCCTAGACCCGAAGGATTGGCTCAAGCCTTTATTATTGGCAAAAAATTTATTGGAAACGGTCCTGTGACCCTAATTTTGGGCGATAATATTTTCTACGGGCATAATTTTTCTGGAATCTTAAAAGAAGCAATGCAACTGGAAAATGGAGCATTGATTTTCGGATATCTAGTTAGAGATCCCCAGCGTTATGGTGTTGTTGAGTTCGATGAGCATGGAAACGTATTAAGTATTGAGGAAAAGCCTAAAGTACCCAAGTCCGAATATGCAGTCCCGGGACTTTATATTTATGATAATCAGGTCGTTGATATTGCTGAAAATCTTAAGCCATCGGCGCGGGGAGAATTGGAGATCACCGATATCAACCTGGAGTACCTTCGGATGGGGCAGTTGAAGGTTAAGCTTTTAGGACGAGGATTTGCATGGCTTGATACAGGTACCCATAAAGCCCTTCAACAGGCTGCAAGTTTTGTCCAGGCCATTCAGAATCGTCAGGGATTAAAAATTTCATCGATTGAAGAAATTGCTTTTCGCAAAGGTTATATTGACAGAGAACAGTTGAAAAGGCTCGCCTGTGATATGGCTAAGAATGATTATGGGCGATACCTTTTGGAGTTGGCTTGCCAACCAATAAATAGGGAGGGATATATTCCTTGACACTCCATTTGTTTAAGTCTAAATTCTTTCATTTTACTGAAAAATAGAATATTTCCGAAAACCTGGAGGCTCTGTGATGGATTATAAGAAAACTCTTAACCTTCCAACGACACAATTTCCAATGAAAGCCGATCTTGCCGGGCGTGAACCGGATCAACTTAAAGAATGGGATCATGCCGGTCTGTATGATCAGATCAGAAAAGCTTCCAAGAATCGCGAATTATTTATTCTCCATGATGGCCCTCCTTATGCCAATGGTCATATTCATATCGGTACGGCCTTAAATAAAATTTTGAAAGATATTGTCATCCGATCGTGCCAGATGTTCGGATACAACGCTGCCTATGTTCCTGGCTGGGATTGCCACGGACTTCCCATTGAACACAACGTAGATAAAGAACTAGGTAAGGCAAAATTGAATATGACCCAATCCGATATTCGGAAAAGATGTCGTAACTATGCGGAAAAATTTGTGGATATTCAGAGGAGGGAATTTAAACGTCTTGGAGTTATGGGAGAGTGGGAAAATCCTTATCTGACCATGGCCTATGAATATGAAGCCGTCATTGCAAGGGAATGCTGTAAATTCGCCTTGGAAGGGAGCCTTTTTAGGAGTAAAAAACCCATTTATTGGTGCAGTACCTGTAGAACTGCCTTGGCTGAGGCGGAAATTGAGTATCATAATGAGATTTCACCCTCCATATATGTGAAATTTCCCATGAAAGATTCTGTCGTTGAGCAATATCCAACCCTTGCCGGCAAAAAAGTATCCGTAATCATATGGACAACAACCCCTTGGACCATTCCAGCTAATCTGGCCGTATCGTTGCATCCGGAGTATGATTATGTGGCCGTGGATGTGGGGGGTGATGAAGTTTATGTTTTGGCTCAATATCTTTTGGCTCCGTGTATGGAACTATTTGGCATTGATCATTATGGGGTTATGACGAAGATCGATGCGAAAAAATTTGAAAATAAGCGATGCCGGCATCCCCTTTATGATAGGGATTCTCTCATTATTTTAGGGGATCATGTGACTCTGGATGCTGGAACGGGATGCGTGCATACGGCTCCCGGCCATGGACGCGAAGATTATGAAGTCGGGTTAAATTACGGTATAGATGTTTATTCCCCCGTAAATGATGAAGGCTGTTTTACTGACGATGTCACCTTTTTTGCTGGTCAGTTTGTGTTTGATGCCAATAAGGAAATCAATGCAAAACTAAAAGCAAATGGTATGCTGTTGGCCGAGGGAAGTCTTGACCATCAATACCCTCATTGCTGGCGCTGTAAAAAACCGGTCATTTTCAGGGCGACACCCCAGTGGTTTATTTCCATGGAAAAAACCGGCCTCCGCCAGAAAGCTTTGAAGGAGATTGATCGGGTTCAATGGATTCCGCACTGGGGCCGGGAGCGCATTTATGGAATGATTGAAAATAGGCCTGATTGGTGTGTTTCAAGGCAACGGGCCTGGGGAGTGCCGATCACTGTATTTTATTGTGAAAATTGTGAAACGACCTTGATGACTCCTGAGATCATGGACAAGATCTATAACCTTTTTGCTGAAAAAGGCGCCGACATCTGGTTTGATTTGGATAGTTCCCATTGGCTTCCAAAAAACCTGAAGTGCAGCAAGTGCGGCAGTACCCAATTTAAAAAGGAGAACGATATTTTGGATGTCTGGTTTGATTCCGGTGTGAGTCATACAGCCGTGCTTGAAGCCAGAGATTATTTAAGATGGCCTGCTGACCTTTATCTCGAAGGAAGCGATCAGCATCGGGGGTGGTTTCATAGTTCACTTCTTACCGCTGTAGGACTAAAAGGACGGGCACCTTATAAAACTGTTTTAACCCATGGGTTTGTGGTGGATGAAGAAGGCAAGAAAATGTCAAAATCCATCGGAAATGTGGTGATACCCGAAGAGGTTATTAAAAAATATGGGGCCGAAATTTTGCGTCTTTGGGTTTCTGCATCCGATTATAAGGATGATGTTCGGATCTCGGAAAAAATCCTTAAACAATTAAGTGATGCCTATCGAAGAATCCGAAACACCTGCCGGTTTTTACTGGGGAATCTTTATGATTTCGATCCTGAAAAAGATACTGTTTCTTATGAGCATTTGTCGGAACTTGATCGGTATGCTCTTCACAAACTGCAGCATTTAGTTCAGAGAACCCGAAAGGCTTATGAACAGTATGAATTTCATATAATTTACCATGCGTTGTTCAATTATTGCACACTGGATCTCTCAGCCTTTTATTTGGACATTTTAAAAGATCGCCTTTATACATCACCCCCAAATTCCCTGATAAGAAGAAGTTCGCAGACGGTGCTTTACACCATTCTCGATACTATTGTCCGTTTAATGGCACCGGTCATGGTTTTTACTTCTGAAGAGATTTGGAAACACATGCCGGGGATTCATGACAAGGAATTCAGCGTTCATATGACAAAATTCCCTGAAATCAATGGGAATTACATTGATGACGAGTTGGCGGGTAAATGGGAAAAACTTCTTGAAATAAGAGCTGAGGCGACTAAAGCCCTGGAGATGGCAAGAACAGAGAAACGAATCGGCCATCCCCTGAGTGCATCGGTTTTGATTTCAGTTCCGGATACCATTTATGAGGCTTTGATCCCCTATACCGAAGAATTAAAAAACATATTAATTGTGTCGAATGCATCGTTGTTTAAGAATGAGACACTGGAAAATGCGTTTGTCAGTGAAGAAATAAAGGGACTATTTATTAAGGTAGAACCTGCTCAGGGCCAAAAGTGTGATCGCTGTTGGGTCCATCACCAGGATGTAGGAAAAGATTTCCAGCATCCGACAATCTGTCCTAGATGCATCGATGCCTTGGAGAAAATTCAAGAGTAATAAATGGCGGATTTCAATAGTACGGGGAAAAAATATTTTAGACTATTGATTGTTTCGGGAATTGTAGTTATCATCGACCAGGTTTCCAAGATAATCATATTCGAAATGTTGCCTCTTTATGGGACTATTTCTGTAATCCCAGGATTTTTCAATATCACCCACATTCATAATCCCGGAGGTGCTTTCGGGTTTTTAGCAGGACATAGTGCGGCCTGGCGCCATTTTGCTTTCCTGTTTATATCGGCTATTGCCATCGGCTTGATTATTTATTACTACCACAAGACTCCAAAATCCTATCTTTTATTATCCTTTGGTTTTGCTTTGATCTTAGGAGGAGCAATCGGTAACATGATCGACAGGGTCAGGTTGGGGGTTGTAATCGATTTTTTGGATTTTTACATAGGCAACTTGCACTGGCCTGCCTTTAATGTTGCAGATAGCGCTATCAGCATTGGCATAGCTATCTTTGTCTATCACCTAGTGTTCAACAAAATGCCTGACAGAATGTGACGAACACAATTGGTGTTTTTTAATCCCTAATGCCCATGGGTTGTCAGCCGAAACGATCCGGATATTGCACATGACGGAACTGTTGTTCAAAAATTTAAACAAACAGCTGGAATGTACTAAGATGGAAATGTTTCCCCAGGTGTTTTTGATTCATGGGGAAGAATTTCTATATAAAAACGCATTAGATAAGATTGCAGATCTTTTGTTGGCTGAAACCTCAAAAACGTTAAACTTCGAACCGTTGGATGGAAACTCGGAAAATATTCCAAAGGCGATTGAGCGCATAAACACCTATTCTCTTATTTCCGGAAATAAACTGGTAGTTCTTCAGGATGCCAACATTTTTTATACCAAAGAAGATAACAAAAGCCTTTTTCAAAAAGCCAAAACCGAGGTTGAACATAGTGAAATGAAAAAGGCATCTGTCTATTTTATCAAATTTTTAAGCAACCTCAATCTCACTTTTGCGGATATTTATGGAGAAGACAGGCTTGAAAGGCTTGGAGCCGATCCAAACGAAGATTCCGAATGGATTGATCAGATTGTAGAGTATTGTCAAAACAAAAGCCTGTCGGTCACGAAAGAATCTTTGGATTGGGTTGAACTTTTGATTCAGGCAATAGAAAAGGGTTTTCCCAAAGGTCATTATTTGGGGATAACTACGGATATGGTCGGGAAAACCCACCGCTTATATAAAACAATCAGGGATCGTGGCTGGATTATTGATTGCACTGTTCCCAGGGGAGAGAAAAGAGCGGATAAGGTACAGCAGGAGTTGGTTCTAAACGAGCGAATGAGAGCTATCCTTAGCAAAAGAGGCAAAAAAATTGAAAAGGAAGCCTATTTCATGATGCTAGAGATGATTGGTTTTGATATTCGCGCGTTTGTGAATGAGTTGGAAAAACTCATCAATTATGTGGGGGATCGCGAAACCATTGCTCAGTCTGATGTAAAGGAAATTTTAAACCGCACACGCCTGGATCCGATTTTTGAGTTTACCAACGCCATTACAGACCGGAATATGGAAACATCGTTAGGGCTCTTATCGTCTGTATTGTCATCTGGAATGCATCCTCTCCAACTTCTAACAGCCATGGCGAATCAAATCAGAAAATTAATCAATGTTAAAAGCTTTGTTGAAAATCCTCTTGGAAGTGTTTGGCATAAGGATGCCACTTATCATTATTTTCAGAAACATGTTATGGCCGCAATAACAGAATATGACAATATGCTTCGAACCTGTCTTGCTGGATTGGAAAGTGGTTTGGAAGAACTGAAAGTAAAAGGCAAGGGAAAGAGTTCCAAAGCGAAAGCTGGTGAAGGTTCAGACCTTTTAATGATGAAAAATCCCAAGAATCCTTATCCGGTATACCAAATGTTAAAAAAGTCGGATAATTTTTCGATGGCTGATTTGAAAGCAGTATTACATGCCATCAAGGAAGCCGATTTACTGATGAAGTCAACAGCTCAAAATCCCCGGCAGGTACTTGAAAATGTTGTTTTCAAAATTTGCAGGCATTCAGCACTGCAATTAAATGGATCCATCAGATCAACCAGCGGAGGTTCAGCCAATGGGTTTTTTTAGAAAACAGCAAGAGCGAATGGCCGTAAAACTTTTGGTTTGGCAGTACCAGCGAATGAATACCGAGGTTCCTCCAGGTGATCAACTGGAAATGCAGGCTGTTAGGCTGGTGGATGATGCTCATAGAATTGCCAGAGAAAGAGGAAAAAATGTTATGGCAATTTTAAAAGATCTTGTGGAGGATATTAAAAAGCGATGATACCCATGATGATGATTGAAAAAATTTCAGGCTTGTGATAGGCATCAAATTCACTTTATTAAGGCGGTTCATTTTTTTATCTTGTAGCCATTTTTCTCAAACCAAAAAGGAGGTCAACATGCGAAAGGGTCTTTTTTTAACGGTTTCGATTCTTGTAATAGGATTTCTTTTTTCTCCTTGTGCATGGGGCGGGCCAAAGGTAATTAAAATTGGAATCAATGCCCCAATTACCGGTGATATCCCCAAAGTCGGAGAAGGCACCAAATTTGCGGCTCAAATGTGGTTAGAGGATATAAAAGCTGAAGGGGGTTTGGATGTGGGCGGAACCAAGTACCCTGTGGAAATCGTTATTGAGGACAACGAATCCAAGGCTGAATCTGCCGTTAAGGCTAATACTAAGATGATCACCGAAGATGAAGTGCTTGTCATTGTGGGGCCTCAGTCTTCAAAACAGGCGGTCCCCGCTGGAGATGTGGCAAACAATTACGGCACACCCATGATCAGCCCATGGTCCACCAATCCTGACACTACAAAGGATAGGCCTTTTGTATTCAGGGGATGTTTTCTGGATCCGTTTCAGGGACCGGTCTTGGCCAATTTTATTAAAGAAGAATTCGGGTTTACCAAAGCAGCGGTATTATATGATGTAGCCAGCGATTATCCCAAGGGACTTGCCGAATATTTCAAGGAAGCCTGGGAAAAAATAAATGGTAAAGGAAGTGTTGTGGCATATGAAAGTTTTACGACCAAGGATGCGGATTTTAGTTCACAGTTGACCAAAATTATCAGATCCGGAGCTGAGGTCCTTTTTACCCCCCAATATTACAATGAGGTTGCGCTTATTGTTCAGCAGGCCCACGAATTAGGGTGGAACAAACCTATTGTGGGAAGCGATTCCTGGGGCTCGGCAGAAACAATAGAACTTTGTGGCAAAAATTGCTTTGGCCTGTTTTTCAGCACTCATTATGCCGCAGCCGGGGCCAAGGGTAAAACAAAAGAATTTATCGAAAGATATGAAAAAAAGTACGGATATGTTCCGGATGATGTTGCGGCATTAACATGGGATTCTTTGGGAATTGTTCAAGCAGCTATTCAATCAACAGGCAATCTGACGGGAAACATTGAAAAAGATCGCCAAAGTGTAAGAGATGCTATGGCCGGAATCAAAGAGTATGAGGGTATAACCGGTAAAATGACTTTTACCGAAGAGGGCGATCCCATTAAGTGTGCGGTCATTGTTAGGATCAGTGAAAAAGGTGAATTTGAGTTTTATAAATCCGTATGTCCATAATTTCAGGACATTAATTACAAAAAGGCGGGCTTCAGGAAGAAGAAATCTTCCATGCTCGCCTTTTTAGAACACAAGGAGCATGCTTAAATGATATTTTTTTTCCAGAACCTGGTCAATGCCCTGCAATGGGGAAGCTTTTATGCACTTATTGCACTGGGCTATTCCATGGTCTACGGTATTCTCATGCTCTTTAATTTTGCACACGGCGACATTTTCATGGTGGGGGCCTACATTGGGTTCGGCGTGGCTACGGGGCTTCTTGCACTTGTCTCCGCAGGGATTATTTCAGCTCCTAACTGGATGATACTTGTATTAACCATTATTTTTTCGATGTTTCTTACCTCATTTGTCGGTATGATCGTCGAGAGGGTAGGGTATCGGCCGTTAAGAGATGCCCCGAGAGCTTCAGCAGCCATAACAGGATTGATGATCGGTATCATTCTGGAGACAGGGAATCTGATTTTACTGGGTGCGCGAAGGGTCAGTTTCCCTGCCTTAATCCAAACGGAAACCTATAACCTTGCCGGAGTGTATGTAACCAATAAACGGATCATGATCGTAGTGGTTTCTTTAGCGCTCATGGTGGCACTTCACCAGTTCGTTCAGCGAACCAAATGGGGTATGGCCATGAGGGCTATGGCATATGATTATACCGTTGTTCCTTTGATGGGAGTCTCAATCAATACGATTGCTCGGCTCACGTTTGCTATCGGATCAGCCCTTGCGGCAGCCGCGGGAATTCTGTTCGGGGTGGCTTATCCGGTGCTTGATCCTTATATGGGCATTGTATTCGGATGGAAAGCTTTTGTTGCCGCTATTTTGGGTGGAAGAGGTTCGGTGCTTGGGGCTACGCTTGCCGGATTTTTACTGGGGTTTATCGAAATTTTTGTAGCCATGATATTTCCATCGACTTTAAGAGATCTGATCGCCTATTCAATTATTTTGTTAATATTGGTTTTTCGTCCTCATGGTTTTTTTGGAGAACCTTATAGCGCCCGATTGAGGTTGTGATGATGATGGTATTGATAAAAATGATCAATCAAAAATGAGGATGTCATATGGCGGAAAATAGCGGAAGTCGGTCCGGATCCGTTTGGGGACGAACCGGACAATTCCTGAAAGCTTTCTTTTCAACAGTACCACTTCTTGGATGGCTCTCAGGTGCCGTCATTGCGGTTTTTCTGGAACATACCGTGGGAAATTCATTGGCAGGATTACTAGGTTTGCCAAGGATTCCTGTCCTTTTCGGATTTGTTATAGCCCTTAAAGAACCCATGCTGATTCCTGGCGCGATTGCATATGTTTTCTTAATTTATTTATTTCCCATATGTTTATTGGGCCGGCTTAGCGCGCCGATGGCAAATCTTGTGGCTGAAAAACTGATTCAACTCCCTTTGTTTTTTTCGGTGATGATTCATCTGGGAATTTTTTACGGAATATTGCATTTCTGGTCTGATATCAGCCCTTATCGTGTTTTGACATTGAAACTAACCCTTATCGCAGTGATGATGACTCTCAGCCTTAATGTCATTAATGGGTACATGGGTGAGTTTTCCTGTTCCCATCCAGGGTTTATGGCATTGGGGGCATATGCGGCTTCTGTTTTTACCCTTGTATTTTTTGCCAAAGACCGAATTTTCGGTGACCCGCTTCTTTCCCCTGCTCTGGGTCCCTACATGTTTCCGCTCGCACTTATTTTCGGAGGAATAGTTGCATCTCTGGGAGCATTGGCAATAGCCATTCCGTCATTTCGAACCCGAGGGGACTACCTGGCAATAATTTCCCTGGCATTTATGTTTATTGTGAAGAGCATGATCGAAAATTTAGAGGTGGTAGGAGGCCCAAGAGGTTTGGGGAGTCAGCCCAACTGGGCCAATCTTCCCACAGTATTCACCTGGACTGTGCTTTGTGTATGGATCATCAATAATTTTGTCAGATCGACAATCGGCAAAGCACTCAATGCCGTTCGTGATGATGAAATGGCTGCGGATGCCATGACTGTTAATACCCGTCGAACCAAAATTGTAGCATTTCTTTTTGCGGCTTTTTGGGCAGGGGTAAGTGGAGGACTTTTCGCGCATGTTCTCAGGTATGTCAATCCGTCCACATTCGGACTTCAAAGGCTGGCTGAATCTTTAGCAATGGTCTATTTCGGAGGATTGAATTCAGTTTATGGTTCCATTGTCGGGGCTGTCAGTTTAAGTATTTTGAGCGAAATGCTCAGACCATTGGAGATTTTTAAATGGATCATTATTCCATTGCTGTTGATTCTGGTGATGATATACCGCCCAACAGGGTTAATCGCATTTAAGGAATTCGATGTCAGACATATCTGTTCACCTAGAAACAAGAAATAAGGAATAAAAGTTTCAATGCCTCTTCTTGAAGTTAAAAATATGAGCCACGATTTTGGAGGGCTCAGGGCAGTGAGCGACTATAATTTGATTATTGAACCCGGTCAGGTCAGGGGGCTTATCGGACCCAACGGTGCAGGGAAAACCACTGTTTTCAATCTTTTGACCGGTGTCTATCGGCCTACTGAAGGGGAGATCTTTCTGGATGGAAAAAATATCGTAGGGCTTCAACCTTATCAGATCGCATCCTTGGGACTTGGGCGCACTTTTCAGGAACTTAGGCTTTGGCGTCATATGACTGTTTTGGAGCATGTAAAAATGTCTCGCTATTCTAAGCTTGGATATGGGCTGATCGGGGCGTTTTTCGGAACACCCAAACGGCATCGGGAAGAAGCTGAAAATGAATTTAAGGCTTATGGACTTTTGGAAATGCTCGGGATTAAACACCTGGCTGACCAGGTGGTAACCAATCTTCCTTATGGAGCGCAGCGTCGGGTTGAAATGGCCCGAGCTTTGGCCATGGAACCTAAAATATTATTTCTTGACGAACCTACTGCGGGAATGAATCCGGAAGAATTGATTCAGATGATGAACATTATCCGGGAAATTAAAGACCGATTGGGGCTGGCTATTTTTTTAATCGAGCATAGGTTGCGGATGGTCATGGAGCTTTGTGAAATAATACAAACACTTGTTTTTGGTAAGGTGATTGCGGAAGGCACCCCTGAGCAAATTCAGAAAAATCCCAAAGTCATTGACGCATACTTGGGCACGGAGACAGTCGAGTAATGTTACTATCTGTGGAAAACCTCAGCGTATCCTATGGCAAAATTCGAGCGCTTCAGGGAGTCAATTTCAATATTGATGAAGGGGAGATTGTTTCCATTATCGGTGCCAACGGTGCTGGAAAGAGTACGACACTCAGAGCCATTTCACGAATGGTTCCGGTGGAGTTTGGTACCAAAATGATCTACCAGGGACAAGATCTTCTTAAGTTTTCGCCGGACAAGGTTGTCAGCCGGTTGGGAATCTCCCATGTTCCTGAAGGGAGGCGTCTTTTTGGTAATTTGACGGTAATGGAAAACCTGCAATTGGCTACTTTTGCCAGAAAAGACCGTGATAAAATTCAAGAAGATCTCAAACGGGTATTTGAAATTTTTCCAAGACTGGATGAGCGTCGGGAACAAAAGTCCGGCACTCTCAGCGGCGGAGAACAACAGATGCTGGCCATTGGTAGGGCGTTTATGAGCGGAAGAAAAATCATGCTACTGGATGAGCCCTCAATGGGATTAGCTCCGCTGCTGATGCTTAATGTTTTTGAGGCACTCAAGGAAATTAATCGGGAGGATTCCACAACAATATTGCTGGTGGAGCAAAATGCTCGTCTTGCACTTCAATTTGCGGGAAGAGGTTATGTGCTCGAAAGCGGGAATCTCGTATTAGAGGGTTCTTCAAAGGACCTGCTTGAAAACCCTGAAGTTAAAAAGGCTTACCTGGGAGGATAGCTTTGGACAATCTCCTTGAAATTAAATTTAACCTTTGCTAAGCACCTTTTTGAAGATTTGTTTAAGCTAGTCATTCTGAAAATTTTTAAAACAAGGAAATTGGAGCAATGATGACCCGTGTTGCGGTTGTGGGGGCCACAGGCTATGCTGGTGCTGAATTGGTCAGAATATTGGCCGGACATCCTGAAGTGAAACTTGCTGCTTTGACTTCCCGTCAATATCCAGGGAAATTATTTTCAAACGTGTATCCTTCAATGGCCGGGGTTGTGGATTTGCCATGTGAAGAATTTTCAGCAGATAGCCTGGCTGAAAAAGTGGATCTGGTCTTTATGGCACTTCCCCATAAATTGCCGATGGAAATTATGCCTTCCCTGATAAACAAAGGAAAGCGGATCGTTGATCTTTCTGCTGATTTTCGTTTTTCAAATGTTACCCTATACGAAAAGTACTATCAGCCCCACACATGCCCGGAGTTATTAAAAAAGAGCGTGTATGGTCTTTCCGAAGTTTATGCAGAAAAAATAAAATCAGCTGATATTATTGGAAATCCAGGTTGTTATCCCACGAGTACACTTCTTCCCTTAATACCGCTGATCAAGGAAGACCTTATTGATACGGAAAGAATCATTGTGGATTCCAAATCCGGTGTAAGCGGGGCAGGAAGATCCCCTTCCCTGACTACCCTTCATTGTGAAGTGAACGAATCTTTCAAGGCATACAAAGTGGCCAAGCACAGGCATAATCCGGAAATGGATGAAGTGCTCAGCGGCGAAGCGAAAAAACAGGTACATGTTACCTTTGTTCCCCATCTTGTTCCCATGACCCGAGGCATGGAAACCACTTTATATGCGAGGTTGAAAAAAAATGCCGGTGAAGAACAAATCAGAAATTGTATCCGGGAATTTTATTGCGGACGGCCTTTTGTTCGACTCAGGGCTGAAGGAAGCAGTGCCGATACGCTTCATGTTAAGGGAACTAATTTCTGCGACATCAGCATACATGTTGATCGGGAAGCTGAACTGGTTGTTTTGACTTCTGCCATAGACAACCTGGTGAAAGGCGCTGCAGGCCAAGCGGTTCAGAACATGAACATTATGCTTGGGCTGGATGAAACCCTCGGACTAATGGCGGTTCCCTATCCCCTTTAGCCGATAGATGAGGCTCACTTTTTTCAGGAGGCTCCATGAATTTAAAAATAGAGCAGATATCCATATTTATTGAGAACAGATCCGGACGGCTCGCCCAGATAACCTCGGCACTGGGGGATGCAGGAGTGAACATAAGAGCCATGTCCTTGGCTGATACTTCGGATTTTGGTATCCTTCGTCTCATCGTTAATGATGTGAATAAAGCCGTGGATGTGCTCAAGGAAAAGGGTTTTACGGTGCGTCTGTCTCATGTGGTTGCCGTTGAAATAAATGATCAACCCGGTGAACTCGGACGTTTTCTTACGGCACTTGAAGAATCCGGGCTCAATGTTGAGTATATGTATGCATTTGTACAAAAGAGCGGTGAACATGCTGTTGTGATTTTCCGTTTCGAAGATTTGGATCGCGCTGTTGAAATCATCCAGCAGATTGGAACGGTTTTGCTGAGTCGTGAAAAGGTATTGAGTTTATAGGAAGGTTTCTGAATAGGGTGTTGTTGATCATGGTTTTATTATCCAGAGTTCCTTTCAATTCAATTTATTTAAAATGAAGGAGGTAATGCCGGTGAGACGAAAGATATTTTTTACAACGGTTATGACGCTTGTTTGCATGTGTTTCGCTGCAAATCTATTTGCAGAACCCACGGAATATCGTATAGGCTGTGCTTTTGCCGTTACGGGACCTGCATCATGGCTGGGTGAGCCACAAAAAAACACCGTTGAAATGCTTGTAAAAGAAATCAATGATGCAGGCGGTATCAATGGCAAAAAATTGGTGGCTTTTATAGAGGATACCCAGGGGGATAATACTCGTGCAGTCAATGCAGTAAAAAAACTCATTCAAAAAAACAAGGTTTCCGTTATCATTGGTCCTTCAAGAAGCGGTACTGCCATGGCGGCAATTCCTGTTGCGGAAACCGCCGGAATTCCCATGATTTCATGTGCTGCAGCAGAAATTCAGCTTCAGCCCATTGAAGAACGAAAAAACATTTTTAAGGTAGCACCCAATGACAGTGATGCCATACGCAAAATTTACGACCACATGGTGCCCAGAGGTATAAAAAAAGTCGGTATTATTAGCTCAACAGATGGTTTTGGGGCTGCCGGCAGAACGTTGATGCTGGATATGGCACCGGACTATGGTCTGGAAATCGTTGCGGATGAAACCTATAGTCCGGCTGATACGGATATGACGGCTCAGTTGATCAATATAAGAAACAAAGGGGCCGAGGCTATTCTCAACTGGTCCATTGTTCCGGCGCAGTCTATTGTACCGCAAAATATCAGACAACTCAAAATAGACATTCCATTGTATCAAAGCCATGGGTTTTGTAATGTCAAATACGCTGCGGCTGCCGGTGAATCAGCTGAAGGTAACATCTTTCCATGTGGCAGAATCCTTGCCGTAGAAACATTACCCGATGATAATCCCCAGAAACCCGTCTTGCTGGATTATAAAACCAAGTATGAAGAACAATTCAAAGATCATGTGAGCACATTCGGTGGCCACGCTTATGATTCTCTTCTTCTTGTAGTCGAAGCATTGAAGGCAGTTGGAGATGACCCTCAAAAGATAAGAGATTATCTTGAAACAGCCAGATTCATAGGCACCGGAGGTATTTTTCAGTTTTCACCCACGGATCACTGCGGGCTTGATAAGACTGCTTTTGAAATGCTAACGGTTAAGGATGGAAAATTCGTTGTTTTAGGCCAATAATATCCGGAAGTTGATATCAACCAAGTGGGGGAGAAATACCCCCACTTTTTTATGGTAAAGAAAGAATATGAGTTCGGGCGGAACTTTTACGGATTTGCTTCAGTTTATTTTTATGGGGCTTCAGCGGGGCAGCATTTATGCCATGGTCGCTATGGGATTTAACATGATTTATAACTCCACCGGCATTATTAATCTGGCTCAGGGAGAATTTGTTGTCCTCGGAGGGCTGATGATGGTTTCCTTGACCATGAGCGCCGATCTTTCCATTCCTGTTGCTTTTTTCATTACAGTCATATTTGTAACGGGTGTGGGAATACTCATGGAACGTTTTACCATCAATCCTGTAAAACCCCCTACCGTGATGAGGCTTATTATCATTACTGTTGCAGTCTCCATTCTTTTGAAAGGGGCAGCCATGTGTTTCTGGGGTAAGGAGTCCCGGTACATGAAGCACTTTTCCGGCACGGACCCTTTTGAAATAATGGGTGCCACGATACTTCCGCAAACACTTTGGATTTTTGGAATTTTGATTCTCATTGTCGCAGGATTTATCTATTTTTTCAATTACACCATGATCGGCAAAAGCATGAGAGCATGTTCCATCAATCGGGATGCATCCCGGCTGGCAGGTATTAATGACCGTAACATGGTCATGCTGTCTTTTGCATTATCGGCTGGCATTGGAGCCATAGCGGGCATTATTGTTACTCCGATCATTCAAATGGATTACAGCAGGGGTGCACTGCTCGGCATAAAAGGGTTCGGGGCTGCTGTCGTCGGAGGGTTGGGAAACAGTATTGGAGCCGTTGTAGCAGGGCTGCTGGTTGGAATTTTAGAAGCGCTCGGCGGGGGGTATATTTCTTCACATTACATGGATGCTTTTGCCTTATTGATTTTGTTAATTGTGTTGTTTATCCGCCCCAGTGGAATTTTCGGAAGTCGTGAAGTCTCAAGGTTGAAAGAGTTTTAATTGATATGGGCCAAAGAAATTACATCGGTCTGATCCTTGTAGCAGTGATTGCCGTCCTGGTTCCCATGCTGATTGAAAATGACTATTATATCGGCATATTGGTGTTCACTGCATTGAATTGCCTGACTTGTATGGGGCTTTGTCTCCTGATGGGATATGCCGGACAGATTTCTTTGGGACATTCGGCGTTTTTTGGTCTGGGGGCTTACGCTACCGGGATTTTGACGGTCACTGAAGGTTGGTCTGCGTGGACAGCCATGGGAGCTGGAGCTTTTCTTTCGGCTTTGGTAGCTGTTGTTGTGGGAGTCCCATCTTTGCGGTTGAAAGGCCATTATCTGGCTATGGCCACTTTAGGGTTCGGCGCAATAGTCCATATCGTTTTTGTGGCTGCCGTGAATTTGACAGGGGGACCCAACGGAATTGCGGGAATTCCACATTTAGATCTTTTCGGCTTTGAATTGAGCACCGATAAAAGTTTTTTTTACTTTAGCTGGGCAGTGGTCGTTCTTGGGCTGTTTTTTGCCCTGAATCTAATTCATTCCCGTGTTGGACGTGGGCTCAGGGCGATTCACGGAAGTCAGGATGCTGCCGGCTCTTTAGGTGTCAACACGGCAAGGTATAAAATTCAAATTTTCATATTGAGCGCGGTGTATGCCTCGATTGCAGGAAGCTTATATGCCAATTTCGTCAACTATATCGATCCCGGCCCATTTGATGTGCTACACTCGGTACTGTTGGTGACCATGGTGGCGGTCGGAGGTATGCATAATATTTGGGGGGCGTTGATTGGAGCGATACTGCTTTCGATTCTTCCTGAATTTCTTTCAGCACTTTCCGATTATTTCGGAGGGGTAGGAATATCGTATAATCCTGATTATGACATGTTGATTTATGGTGGCATACTTCTGGCCATTATGCTTTTTTTGCCTGGTGGACTTTTTGAAGGGATTCAAAATTTATTGCGATTTCTTTATCGTTCAACTGATAAAATAAAGAAAAGGGTATTTTCCTAAGTGGCTGAATCGATTCTGGAGCTTAAAAACCTGTGTAAATATTTTGGCGGAGTCGTTGCGGTAGACCATTTGAATATCGAGGTTGAACAAGGCAAAATTATTTCCATTATCGGTCCCAATGGAGCCGGAAAAACAACAATTTTTAACCTGATTACCGGCTTTCTGAAACCATCCTCCGGAAAAATCCTTTATTTTGGAAAAGAAATCAGCGGTCTGAAGCCATATGTGATAGCCAGGATGAGAATCGCCCGGACTTTTCAGAACGTTCAGATTTTCCCGCAAATGACCGTATTGGAAAATGTGATGGTGGGAAGGCATGTCAGATCGCATTCAGGGTTTATTTTTTCTACACTTTTTCCCCCAGTGTTTCGTCCGGAAGAAAAAAAAATCCGGAAAGATGCCCTTCGATGCCTTGATCTTGTCGGGATTTCCCATCTTGCCGAGAATATGGCCGGAAGTCTTCCATTGGGAAGCCAGAGACAACTTGAAATTGCTCGTGCACTTGCTGTGGAGCCGAAACTCGTTTTGCTCGACGAACCGGCATCCGGCTTGAATACGCGTGAAACTCTCAAAATGGGAAAGCTGATTGAAAAAATCAAAGCCATGGAAATTACGGTGGTTCTGGTGGAACATGACATGGAGTTGGTTATGGATATTTCAGACAAAGTGAATGTCGTTAATTTCGGAAGATGTATAGCCTGCGGTAATCCATCCGAAATTCAAACCGACCCCGATGTGATCGCCGCATATCTTGGAGGATAAGGAGAACTCACGATTCCGCTATGCTTCGTCTTGTAAATGTCAATAGTTATTATGGGCTGGTACATATACTGAGAAACCTTTCGTTGCATGTTCATAAAGGCGAAATAGTCACTCTGATAGGTGCCAATGGCTCCGGTAAATCCACAACACTTCGTTCCATCAGCGGCCTTCATCCGGTGAAAGAAGGAAAAATATATTTCAAGGACCTCGACATCACCAATAAGCCAACCGAACAACTTGTGAGGCTTGGTATTGCCCATGTACCTGAAGGACGTCAAATTTTCTGGCCCATGACGGTTATGGATAATCTGGAATTGGGCGGCTTTCTTATTTTTAAAACCCATGGAAAAAAGCAACTCAAAAAGAGCATCGATGAAATGTTCGAGCTTTTTCCAATCCTCAAACAAAGGCAACATCAATATGCCGGAACGTTAAGCGGTGGTGAACAGCAAATGCTTGCTATCGCCATGGCCTTGATGACAAAGCCGGAGTTTATCTTACTGGATGAACCTTCCATGGGGCTTGCGCCCTTGATTGTCAGGGAAATTTTCAGGGTAATATCAGAGCTTAAAAATGAAACAGGACTGACTGTTCTGCTGGTGGAGCAAAATGCCAACGCTGCACTTCAGGTTGCTGACCGGGGATACGTGATGGAGACCGGCAAAATTATCCTGGAACAGGAAGCCACCTCGCTGATAAAAAACCAGGAAGTTAAAAGAGCTTATCTGGGAAAGGATAAGCGGGAGATATGGGAGTGATTTCATTAAAAGTTATGACCCATGAGGAAATATAACCAATGATATGCTGGGATAGGAAAAGTGAATGTTTGGACAGGGGCGAGATCGAACAGCTTCAGTTGGAAAGGCTCCAGGCAACCTTAAACCGTGTTTATAAAAATGTCAGCCATTATCGTCATCTTTTTAGAAAAATTGATTTTTTGCCTGAAGATCTAAATGGTCTCGGCAAGCTCTCTGAAATTCCTTTAACGACTCGCCAGGATTTGATGGACAATTATCCATACGGGATGTTTGCGGTACCTTTGCGGGAAGTGGTAAGGATTCTTGCACCGGCCTTGACCTTGGACAAGCCGATGGTTACTGGTTTTACCTACAACGATCTGGACCAGTGGGCCGAGTTGATGGCTAGAAACCTGACAGCTGTTGGTGTGGGAAAAGATGATGTGGTTCAGATTTCCCTCAATTTCGGAATGGCCACTGGTCCGTTTGGCGTGCAGCTCGGTGCCGAAAGGATTGGTGCATCCGTTATCCCTGTATCCGGAGGAAATCCTTCGCACCAGCTGAAAATCATGAGGGATTTTCGGACTACAACACTGGTTTCGACCCCGACCTTTGCTATGCAACTGGTTTCCGATATGGAGAATTCAGGAATTGAATCTAAAATGCTTTCTTTAAAGTATGGTGTTTTGGGTTCCGAGCCCTGGCCCGAAGATATGAGAGAAAAACTTGAAGAAGCTTTGCACCTGACCGCAACAGATGCGTACGGGCTTATGGAGATTTTTGGTCCCGGCGTGGCTTGGGAATGCCCTGAAAAAAATGGGCTTCACATTCCTGAAGACCATTTTTTTCCTGAAATCATTGATCCTGTTACGTTAAGACCGCAACCTCCGGGTGTGGAAGGAGAGTTGGTGATTACAACGCTAACCAAGGAAGCTTTTCCGTTGATAAGATTCAGAACCGGCGATATTACCAAAATAGATCATTCGCCCTGTGCTTGTGGAAGGACTCACAGCCGTATTGCTCGAATATTCAAAAGATGCGATGATATTATTGTCATGCGGGGTGTGAGTATTATTCCCGGACAAATCGGTCTCCTGCTTGAGAGGATCAGTCAAATTCTACCCCGTTATCAGCTTGTGGTGGAAAGAAAAGATCATCAGGATCAATTGCTGGTAATGATAGAGATTTCGGATCGGTTTTTTTTCGATGAAATGAAAAAGCAGCGAAGATTTGTGGAAAGGCTGCACAGGGAATTGTCTGAGTTTTTAGGTTGGGAAGTAGCCGTGAAACTGGTAGAACCTGGTACTTTCGACACTTCCAGAATTGTAGTGGATAAAAGGCAATTTTAATTTTTGCTCAAGGGATCTTGACATAACCGCCTGATTGAACTATTAAGACTTTTCTTATACAAGGAGGGCGACTGATATTTTCGTCAAATCGACAACAAACTCAGGAAAGGAGAGAGTCAATGACCGCAAAATTAATTAAGGGAACCGAGATTCGGGAAGAAATTCTCGAAGAAATCACCAAAGAAGTAAAAGAAATCAAGGAGAAACATGGTGTTGTTCCCGGACTTGTCACAATCTTGGTGGGTGAAAATCCTGCTTCGATTTCCTATGTTACCTTAAAGATTCAGACCGCGCATAGAGTGGGGTTTAAAGAGGTTCAGGACAGCCAGCCTGTTGATATTTCCGAAAAGGATCTCCTTGCCCTTATCGACAAATACAACAAAGACGATTCGATCAACGGAATTCTGGTTCAGCTTCCTCTTCCCAAACACATTAACGAGAAAAAAGTGCTGAATGCCATCGATCCTGATAAAGACGTGGATGGTTTTCATCCGGTTAATGTCGGACGGTTGATGATCGGCGGCAGTGAGGTGAAATTTCCGCCCTGTACTCCTTATGGTATCCAGGAGATGATTATCCGGGCAGGTGTTGAAACCAAAGGCGCTGAAGTGGTTGTTGTCGGACGTTCAAATATTGTGGGTAAACCCATTGCCAATATGATGCTTCAAAAAGGACCTGGGGCTAACTCCACGGTGACGGTTGTGCATACGGGAACCAAGGATCTGGCCAGCCACTGCAAACGTGCGGACATCCTGATTGTAGCCGCTGGTGTTCCGGATCTGGTCAAGCCTGAATGGATCAAACCCGGAGCTTGTGTAATCGATGTGGGAGTTAATCGGGTCGGAGAAAAGATCAGCGAAAAAACCGGCAAAAAGGTTGCCATCCTCAAAGGCGATGTAGATTTCGATAAAGCTAAAGAAATTGCGGGATTAATAACACCTGTTCCTGGTGGGGTTGGTCCTATGACGATCACCATGCTGATGCTGAATACATTAAAATCACTCAAATTTAAATTAGGTATTGCTTAATATATGACTTGCCTTTCCCTTTCCGGTATTTACCGGAAAGGGAAAATTCAACTTTCCGCGACCATTGACCATTGTCGTTAACACCCCGGTTTCCAAGTGGGTGCTGCTCCTGTTTCCTTTCACACTGATTTCCCCGAAAATAATTAGCAGATCTTAATCCTTGACATATCTTGCTTGTGCGTGTTAGAAAGTTCAAAAATTTATGAATTGGTGTTTTTATAAGTCATCAAAAATTTCTTGATTTTATTGATTTTCTTTTCTGCTTAATATCTGAAACCTTAAAATTGCTTATAAATATCATGAGGAAATAATGCCTAAGAACATATCTTTTCTTGTTTTAAATAATACCTGTTCTATGCTCAAACAGGTTACTGTTTCCAGGTTTGTCATTATGTTTGGTTTTGCCTTTTTTCTGATCGGGCTTTCAGGAGCTGGATATATCTTATACGATTACGTCAAGATACAAAAAACTTTGGATGAGAAGATCGCATTAGAAAAAAAGGTCGCCGAACAGTCAGAGCAAATTACTAGCCAAAGAAAACAAATTCAAAACTTTGCATCAAAAATAAACCTGCTAAAATCCGAAATTGACTCTCTCAATCATTTTGAAAAAAAGATCAGGGAAATGGCCAACCTTGAAAATGAGGAAGAAGAGGACGGACTTTTCGGAATCGGGGGTCCTATGGCGGAGGATGTGGATACCGAAGTTGCGCTTGATGATTCCCATAATGAGCTCATTCGTCAAATGCACCAGCAGTTTCAGCAGTTAGAAATTGCTGCTTTGAATCAGAAAGACAGTTTTGAATTGCTGCTTGACTCTTTGGAAAATCAACTAAGTTTGATGGCATCAACTCCCACTATCCGTCCGACAAAAGGTATGATAACTTCCGGGTTCGGTTATCGAAAATCCCCATTCACAGGGCTTCGCGATTTTCATCAGGGACTGGATATCGGTTCGAAAATTGGAACTCCGGTGAAAGCCACTGCGGATGGCAAGGTTACTTTTGCCGGCAAGCAAGGGGCACTCGGAAACCTTATTGTCATTGATCACGGACATGGAATGATAACTCGCTATGGGCATTTGAACAAAATATTGGTCAATCGCGGCGATATTGTGAATAGAGGTAAAATTATTGGTGAGGTAGGTAATACCGGCAGATCCACAGGTTCGCACCTTCATTATGAAGTGCTTTTAAACAGTGTGCCGGTGAATCCGAAAAAATATTTCATGAACTGATCCATACTTTGTTTGTGTTTTCCATTTTTATTCCAGGAATGCAGGCATCACGAATCTCCCTTGTTTCTAAAAGCCGGCCGAAAAAATAAAGTTCCTTCCAGTTGGTTTGCCCCTTCTGTTTTTCATGCTAAAAGCTTATATCTCCATTATTTCCGGCTGGTTTGTATCGGGGATCGGTCATGAGCAAAAGGCAGATGCAAATTGATATGATGAATTTGTTCTTGTTCAAGACGGTTTATTTCATCAATATGACGAGCCATCACGTTTTGAAGTACGGGATGATAAAAACGCAACAGACTGTAAGAGGGTACGGATCGAAATCCTCGTCTGACCTTGTGTGCACCACCTGCCCCTGGATTATAATTCTGAATTCCGTTTTCAATTGCCCATCGGATGGGTTGATAATAGCAAACATTGAAATGTAAAGCGTCGAACCTTTTAACGCTTCCCCAATACCGGCCATAGAGTTGTTCGTTTTTGACAACAAACATAGCCATTCCTAAAGGATTATCCGGATTTAATTTTTCATGGGCGGCCACAAAAAGTAACCGGTGGCGATAATTATCGTACAATCCCTCGAAGAATTCTCCTGTTAAATATTTACACCCCCATGGGCCAAATTTATCGTTGGTTTTGGCGTAATAGTGATACATTAACGATAGAAATTGCCTCGGAATGTCATCACCGGAATAAATTGATAGTAAAAGCCCTTGTTTGTCCATAGCTGTCTGTTCTCGGCGGATATTTCTTCGCTGGTTGGTGTTAAATTGGGCAAGATAATCCCCGAAGGATTTAAAGCCGTGATTTTTCCAGATAAAACTTTGATGTGCCCAACTGGAATAGCCTAAAGTTTCCATCAGATCTTTCCAGTCTGGTTCGATAAATAAAAAATGTGACCCTGAAAGCTGATGTTCAATGCAAAAGCGATCAATACTTTGAACTATAAATCGGGTCATTTTTGTTTTATCAATGCCAGGTGCAATCAAAAAACGGTATCCGGCAACCGGTGTAACAGGGCTCATGCCGATTAATTTGGGATAATATCGAATGCCCAATCGGGAAGCCACCTCAGCCCATGCATAATCATATACGAATTCACCTTCGCTGTGGATTTTAATGTATAAAGGTGCGCAGGCCACCAGTTGTTTTCCTTCCCAAATTGTCAGATGATTGGATATCCATCCGGTCTTTTCAGTGATGCTTCCGGAAACCTCCATCTGATGAAGCCAGTCCCATTCCAGAAAAGGACTTTTGAGATTCCGGGCGAGATTATCCCATTGGTCCCGGTCAATGGATGTCATCCGGCTTTTCCAGGAAATCAGATATGGAAAATTTTCAGATGCTTTCATATTCGCAAAGGTCACAAGTCCACTGATTACTATCAATTTTCTTGAATATATAATATGGTCTTTTTAAATTTCAAATCAATGGTTTTGAACTTAAAAACTGTTCAATAACCTTTACTGTTTCCGGAAGGCTTTGTTAAAAATATAGGGTCAATTTGAATCTAATTAATTAAAGGAGGCTCAAATGACAGGGAGCAAAATGTTCAAAGCAATGGTGGTGGAGGAAACAGCCAAGAAAAATCATTTCCAGAGAAGAATTATGGAAAAATCACTTGAGGATCTTCCACAAGGTGATGTTTTAGTCAGGGTTCACTATTCTTCACTCAACTACAAGGATGTCCTGTCGGCAACAGGAAATAAGGGCGTTACGCGAAATTATCCCCATACACCCGGCATTGACGCAGCAGGAGTGATAGAAGAAAGTACCGACAGACGTTTCAAATCCGGTGAGGAAGTAATTGTGACCAGTTATGATCTGGGAATGAATACTCCCGGAGGGTTCGGACAATATATTCGGGTGCCTGCCGACTGGGTGGTTTCCTTGCCCGATGGCTTGAGTCTGCGTGAAGCCATGATTTACGGTACTGCTGGTTTGACTGCTGCGCTGTCGGTCTATCAATTGATGGAGCATGGTGTGTCATCTGAAAAGGGGCAAGTGCTTGTGTCAGGGGCCACAGGCGGCGTGGGAGGTGTTGCGGTGTCGATTCTTTCCAAAATCGGATATTCTGTTGCGGCAATTAACGGACTTGAGGATCAATCGCAATATTTAAAAGACATCGGAGCCCAATCGGTAATCAGCATTGAAGATGCCACTGATAATAGCGGAAAACCTTTACTCAAAGCCAGGTGGGCCGGAAGCATTGATACGGTTGGAGGAAAGATACTGGCGACATCGATTAAATCGACTGCTCCTGCCGGTGCTGTTACTTGTTGCGGAAATGTGGCTTCTCCTGATTTACCTATAAATGTATTTCCTTTTATCCTCCGGGGTGTCACCTTGGTCGGTATCGATTCTCAGAATTGTCCCATGTCCCTTCGAAATAAAATGTGGAAAAGGCTTGCCAAAGAGTGGAGAATTCCACAATTTGAGGAAAAAGTGACTGAAATTACCCTGGATCAATTGGATCAAAGAATCGATATGATGATGAACAGAAAACACAGAGGGCGAACCATTGTGAGGCTTATTTAATTGCAGGGATGGAGGTTTCTTATGGAAAATACAGCCAGGGCTGTAATGCAAACTCGTTTTACAACACTTTCTCCGCAGCATACGATTAAAGAAGCAGTGATCATGTTACAAAAGGCTTCAAAGGAACATGGACGGCGGGTTTTCGGAATGATGGTGATCGATGAAAAAGGTAAACTGGTTGGCATGTTGTCAATGTATGACATTTTTATATTTCTTCGGCCGAAACATATAGAGGTTTGGGGTGAGATGGAGGATATCGATTTAACAGGTGTTATTGAAAATGCACTTGAACGTGCAGGCACCATTAGAGTTGGAGATATTATGACCACAGGATTGATATCTGTTACCCCGGACACCAATCTTATGATTATTGTGGATATCATGATTAAAAAGCATGTGCGAAGGCTTCCGGTTTTGGATGGTAAGAAAATCGTGGGCATTGTTTTTATTTCGGATGTCTTTGATTATCTTTTGGAAAAATTTATTGAATAATCAACTGGAGATTCTCTATGGCTGTATTGACTGGGAAAAACGTGTTGACTGGAATTACAGTCCGCGATGCCATGAGGCGGCAGGTAGTCAAACTGAGTGCGGATGCTTCGCTGGATCAATGCATACGGCATGCAATTAAGTATAAGGTCAATGCATTACTGGTAGCAGATTACCATGACCAAGCAATAGGAGTCGTGTCAAAAACTGATTTGATGGGTGCCTATTATGCGGGTTTCTCAACGGATCTTTCCCTGGATACGATTATGGTTAGTCCTCCGGTTTATTGTCACCCGGATGATCCACTTGAAAAATCCCTTGAGACCATGAAGTCATGCAAAATTCATCGGCTTTACGTAACTGATGACGCTGGTAAATCCGTTATTGGGGTTCTGGCCTATCCCGATATTGTGGGATTGTTGTACCGTCTTTGCAGAAACTGCAAAAAAAACCTGTTGATCAGGAGAAAAGATGAAACACACAATTCTGTTGAGAAACACATCCGTGCAAAAGAAGTCATGAGTGTATCGGTAAAGGCTCATGGAAATCATGACACTCTTTTTGAAATCATGGAAACCTTATCGGCATATCGTTTCGGGGCGGTATTGATCCGGAATACCGAGAAAATGCCTGTGGGTGTGGTTTCAAAAACTGACCTGATCATCGCATATCGCCACGGCATATCAGCTGATATGCCGGCTGAAAAGATCATGCACGCTCCGGTGCGAAAATGCCGGGAGAATGATTTTCTTTTGAAAATTATTCAAGAAATGATTCTTTCCGATGTTCACAGGTTGTTCGTCCAGAATGAGGACGCCCGTGATATTGTCGGAGTTGTTTCCCTTACGGATGCCGCTCTGATACGATCGGGGTCCTGCAAGGCATGTACTGCCAGCCGTTTTTTAACTGTCCGGACTTGATTCGGAATATGACCGCGAAATTTCTTTACATGCCCAATCGAAAGGAAGTACCGGTATTTGGTGACTTGAATCTGGTGGTTGAGCATTACTCAAGATAAGATTCCATGAATCCTTAATGTCTAATGATCATTGCCGGCAACAGGCCTTACCGATAGAACCGGACAGGGAGCTTGTCTGGCCACACGATCGGTGGTTGAACCAAGAAAAAGGGTTTCAACGAGACCGTGGCCTCTTACGCCAAGTGCGATCAAATCGATACTGTTTTGTCCGGCGTAGTCGACGATTTTTTCATCAGCCCGACCGTCAAGCAAAGCTGTTTTAGGAAAACACCAGTTTCTGGCTTCCTCGGGAACCAGATTATCCAGTTTTTTGCCAAGAAGTTCTTTTAACTCATCTTGATATCTTTTTTCAGCATCTTTGACCGTTTTTGATACATTTTGATAAGCTGAGGGTTCAATTACGTGGACCAAATGAAGTTCAGCTTCAAACTCCTGAGCAAAACTGAGAGCATATCGCAACGCCAGGGTCGAATCTGAAGAAAAATCGCATCCCACCATGATTTTATTTAACCGAAAGGCAATGGGCTCAATTTGCTTGTTGGATTGCTGAGGACCTCGCATGACCAGCAATGGGCATGACAAGGTTCGCATCAGTTCTTCCGTGACCGATCCCAATACCAGTCGTTTCAATCCGGAGCGACCATGGCTTGCCGCTATGACCAAATCAATATTTTTTTCTTCAACAAGCCTGGAAATTTCGGAAACCGTAGGCCCGACGGAAATAAGGGGTTGCCAATCAATATCTTCACCTTTGGTAAGATCTCCTAATGTAGATTCCGCATGAGTGATCAGTTGGTTTTGTTGTTCCATCGGATCGAGATGTGCCTCAGCATAAAGAGCCATGGCAGGGATGTCAACCACATGGCACAAATACAGCCGGGATTCAAATTCTTTGGCCAGAGCTATTCCATAGTCAATGGTTTGGTTCGAAAAGATTGACAAATCAGTGAGACACATAATGTTTTTTAAATTAGGTCTCATGACCATGTCCTCCTTAAGTTGATTAAGTTTTAGCCATTATTGAAACGGTAATTTTTATTTATCATAGGGAAAAAGCAGACGTTGGTCAACATGTTCCCTTTGATCAGATTGGTAAGAAATGGATTTCGTTTTGCAATTTTGATCAGCCCATGTATAATTGCAGCAAAATTCGGGGGATTTTTTTCTTTGCTTAACCTAACCCCGATGTTGCATTGGAATTGACTCAAAACAATTGGATATGCTGTTATATAAAGGCTGAACCCGCTTTCAGCCGACTTCAAAGGACTACACCAATTATGAATTCAAAAATGAGTGACCATTATTTGTCACTATCTTTTAAAACCATGCCGGTTTGTTGGAAATGTGCTTATCGTTATGCAACATCGGGGTCAATCTGACTTATAGACTTCCTTTGAGCCAAAGGCGAATTCACCGGGAACCGAATTTTCCGGTGAAATTAAGACAGTTCCGGGAAAGGATAAGGCCATGCAAAAAGAAGCAATGCTTTATGAAAAACTGGAAAAGAAAGATGTCAGATGTTTTTTGTGCAACCACAATTGTACAATAAAACCATCTAAATTTGGCATATGTGGTATGCGGGAAAACGTGGACGGAGTTCTTTATACCTATGCCTATGGCCGGGTTATTGCGGCAAATGTTGATCCTGTTGAAAAAAAGCCTTTATATCACTTTTTCCCAGGGTCAAGTTCTTTTTCCATTGCAACAGCCGGATGCAATTTTCAATGCGGTTTTTGCCAGAATTGGCAGATATCACAGACTTCAATAAAGAAAGATAAAAATTTATCCGGTTACACTCTTCTGCCCGAAGATGTTGTTTCAAAGGCGTTAAAACAAGGATGTGAAAGCATATCCTATACGTATACAGAGCCAACGATTTTTTTTGAGTATGCCTTTGATATATCACGGCTTGCCAGGAAAAAAGGGATTTTAAACATATTTGTCACAAATGGGTTTATGTCCTTGAAAGCCTTGGATATCATCCGCCCATATCTCGATGCCTGCAATGTGGACCTGAAGTCTTTCAATGATGAATTCTATCGAAAAGTCTGCAAAGGGCGTCTTCAGCCGGTATTGGATTCCATTGAATACATGCGTAAGATTGGTATCTGGGTGGAAGTGACTACACTGGTGGTGCCCGGAGCCAATGACTCTGACGAGGAATTATCGGGCATTGCCAATTTTATCGCAAGTGTTGACCCTCACATCCCATGGCATATCAGCCGGTTTCATCCTGACTTTAAGTTTACAGATACCGATCCCACCCCTGTTGCCACCCTTGAAAAAGCAGTGTCTATCGGACAAAAAGCCGGGCTTTATTTCATATATCTTGGAAATGTTCCAGGGGATAAAGACACGGTTTGTCCAACATGTAAAAAAGCTTTAATTTCCCGTAGAGGATATTCCATCAGCCATCCCGAAATCAAGAAAGGCCGCTGTGCTTTTTGCAGAACCCCTATTCCAGGGTTATGGAAATCATAATCGGAAAAAAGAGAAGGTGAAATTCAACAGCCTGAAACCGAAAAGGAGGTTACGATATGGGTTTATACAATCTGGATAAAATATTTTCACCAAAATCCATCGCAATTATCGGTGCAAGCGAAAAACCTAAGACTGTGGGGGAGGCGATAATCCGAAATCTTGTCCAAGGCGGCACGGATGCAAATCTCTACCCTGTTAACCCCGGTTATAATGAAATTCACGGTTTTAAGGCATATAGATCTCTTACAGATATCCGGCAAGATGTGGATTTAGCTGTGATCGCAACACCTATCAGGACCGTTCCTGATATTATTGAGGAGTGTGTGAAAAACAAGGTCGGTGGAGCAATTGTCATCTCGGCTGGTGGCAAGGAAATAGGGGAAGAGGGGCGTAAAATTGAACAAAAAATATTAAAGATTGCCTATGATGGAGGTTTGCGCATTATCGGCCCCAATTGTTTAGGAGTGCTAATGCCTGGGAAAAAAATCAATGCCAGTTTTGCCGCGGATATGCCTCGTGCCGGAAATCTGGCCTTTATCTCTCAAAGTGGGGCCATATGCACGGCAATTCTCGATTTGGCGTTCAAAGAGCAGATCGGTTTTAGCCATTTTGTGAGTATTGGTTCCATGCTGGATGTTGATTTTGGAGATATGATCGACTACCTTGGTAATGATCCTCAAGCAAAAAGTATCTTATTGTATATTGAAAATCTCACCAATTTCAGAAAGTTCATGAGTGCGGCCAGAGCGGTTTCACGGGTCAAACCCATTGTTGTCCTTAAATCCGGGCGCAGTGCAGCAGGAGCCAAAGCAGCAGCATCGCATACCGGTGCAATGGCTGGAGAGGATGCTGTTTATGATGCTGCTTTTAAGCGAACAGGTGTTGTGCGTGTGGATACGATACAGGATCTTTTCGATTGTGCCGAGTTGATGGCCAAGCAGCCTAGACCTACCGGATCAAGGCTGGCCATCATTACCAATGGAGGCGGACCCGGTGTTATGGCGACCGATGCCCTTGCCCACTACGGAGTCGATCCTGCTCCCCTTGATGATGAAATTCTGGAAAAATTAAACGAAGTGCTTCCGGCGTTCTGGAGCCGTAACAATCCAATCGATATACTAGGCGATGCATCCCCGGAAAGGTTTGCTAAAACCATTGAGATTTGTATTGAATCAAAAAAATTTGATGGGCTTCTCGTAATTCTTGCCCCTCAGGCTGTTTCTAAACCGGAAAATGTTGCTCAAAAAGTAACGGAGATAATGAGACAGAAAAATTTTCCCATTTTTGCCGTATGGATTGGTGGAAGGGATATGGCCAAAGGGGTTGAGATTTTGAATCATGCGGGTGTGCCGACCTACGAAACTCCGGAGCGTGCGATTCACGCTTTTCTTTATATGTATGATTATTCGCGCAATCTTGACCTGTTACATGAAATCCCGCCCAAGCTTCCGAAAGATTTAACTTTCGACCGAAATGGTGCAGAAGAGAAAATTAAAAAGGGTCTCGAACATGGAAACCAGTTTCTTGAAGAAACCGAATCGAAAGAGATTCTGTCTGCTTACGGATTTCCCGTCAATGAAACAAAAATTGCCGGAAATAAAGAGGACGCCGTTTCCATAGCCGAAGAGATAGGATATCCTGTGGTTTTGAAAATCTTATCGCCGGACATTACCCACAAGACCGATGCACAAGGGGTTCAGTTGGATCTGATGGATGCCGACCATGTCCGAAAGGCCTATGACACAATCATGGAAGGTGCCGTCAATTACAAGGCGGATGCCAGAATCAACGGGGTTACGGTTCAGGCAATGATCAATCGTCCTGATCTGGAGCTTCTGGTAGGAGCCAAAAAAGATCCGAATTTCGGACCCGTTATTCTTTTCGGCATGGGAGGTATTTATACTGAAATCTTTAAAGACCGAGCCATCGGACTTCCTCCCATGAACCGTTTGATTGTTCAGAGATTATTGGAACAGACCAGGGTTTATAAAATACTCAAGGGGTACCGAGGACGTCCCGGGGTTCATATGGATCAGCTCGAAGAACTCATATTAAGGCTTGCTCAACTCATGGTGGATTTTCCTGAAATTAAGGAGTTGGACATGAATCCCGTGATTGTAAAAAATAGCGAGCTTTTTGCCATCGATGCCAGAATCCTTCTTGAAAAATCTTCGGTCAAATCACCCATGCACCTTGTGATCAGCCCTTATCCGGAGCAATATGAATTCCACCTAAAGACAACTGCAGGCATCTGCCTGTTTGTCCGACCCATTAAACCCGAGGACGCTGAGCTTTTTGTCCAACTGTTCAATACGCTATCCCCCACCAGTATCTATTATCGTTTTTTCAGGGCGATGAAACATCTTTCTCATAAAATGCTGGCACGGTTTACCCAGGTGGACTATGATCGCGAAATTTCCATGGTGGCTATCGATTGCAGCAACGGTGAGGAAAGAATGATCGGTGTTTCACAGGTGTTTATCCACCCGGATGGTAAGCATGGGGAGTTCTCGATTCTCGTTGGTGATCCGTGGCATGGAAAGGGAGTCGGTGCGAATCTCCTGGAGCATGTCCTGAAAATAGCCAAACAGAGAGGCCTCTTGAATGTATGGGGAACTGTCCTTCGCGAAAATATCAATATGCTGGCTTTGGGCAAGAAGCTTGGATTTAAAATCACCTGGTCGAGCGACGGAAAAGAATGCGAACTCAACATCAATCTAAAAGAAACCCCCTTTGACGATATTCAGATAGGAGGTCATTTTTAATCCTACGTCGGACGGTAATGTTTGATCAATTAGAATTTTTAATGTCGATTTTCCGGAGTTCCTATGGAATCAGTTTGCGATTCATCGTGGTCTGACAACATCAGAAATGATCCAATCAGAGTGGTCGGAAAGACACTTTTGAGTCGGATCCTATGTTTTTCTCTCAGACTTATGTTTATGATGACCATTATATCCGTCTTTTTCCTTTTATCGAATACCCCGGGGTTTGCACAGGCCACCCAGGGGACCCAACCAGAAGAAGAAAAAGTGCCGTTGTACCCTACCAAGGAGACCCCTTCTCAAGCTCCGGTAAGGATTGACGTCAAACCTGTGGCTCGGGATCACGAGATTCGGGAAAGGCTCGAAGATATCCTGAAAGCCACCGGATGGTTTTCTTCCCCGAAAGTAGAAGTCAATGACGGGGTTGTTTTTCTTTATGGAATGACAGAGACCGGAGAGTTTAAGAAATGGGCCGGAGATTTGGCCAGAAATACACAGGATGTGGTGGCAGTGGTTAATCAGATCGAGCTTATCGACCTGTCCATCTGGGACTTTAGGCCTGCCATGGAGGGATTACGCGAGCAGTGGCGAGGTGTGGTTCGCGGTTCACCATTTGTTTTTTTTGGTTTGATTATTCTTGCCATTGCCTTGGGAATTGCCAGGTTATCCAGTCTTGTCGCCCGTATTTCCCTTCGCCGACGGGAAATCAATCCTTTGCTTCAGGATGTCATTTCCAGGGGTGTCGGTCTGGGTGTTTTTCTCTTGGGGCTATATGTGGTTTTCCAGATAGCCGGATTGACGACTGTGGCTCTGACAGTTATGGGTGGAACCGGCCTGCTGGGTATTGTTCTGGGCATTGCTTTTCGAGATATTACAGAAAACCTGCTGGCCAGCATTTTTTTAAGTCTTCAAAACCCGTTCCGAAACGGTGATTTGATCGAAATCGGGGGGATTACAGGATTTGTTCAGATGTTGACTATCCGTGCCACGGTCCTGATGACCCCCGATGGGAATCACGTACAGATACCCAATGCCACAGTCTACAAAAGCAATATCCATAATTTCACAAGCAATCCCAACCGAAGAGGAGAGTTTACCGTAGGAATCGGCTATGATGACAATATCGGGTTTGCGCAGGAAAAGGTCCTCAAAATCCTGGCAAAACATCCGGCGGTTTTGAATGATCCGGAACCATGGGTCCTTGTGGATAATCTGGGTAAATCCACTGTTGATCTGCGGATTTATTTCTGGATAGACGGAAGGCAGCATAGTCTTCTTAAAGTCAAATCATCTGTCATTCGTTTGGTTAAACGTGCTTTTCAGGAGGAAGGAATATCCATGCCAGATGAAGCGCGGGAGTTGATTTTTCCCAATGACGTTCCGGTAAGGATCATCAAAGAGGAAGCAGAGCGGGGGGAACGGATCAGACCGATTCAGGCAAAGATTCCCAAAACACCTGAAAGGGAACCTGCAGTGGTCTCAACAGACTCGGAAGCAGACCTTCGAAGCGAGGCCGAAGAGATTCAAGAGCAGGCACGACATTCCCGCACACCAGAGGAGGGACAAAACCTTCTGAAAACATCGCCTGAAAGCTGAAATGAAACTTTTTTTATTTTTGGGAGAATGGACACCTTATGAAAAAATTGAGACTGATTCTGATGATTGTTTGCAGCGTTGCAATAGCTCTGATTATTTTACAAAATACCGCGAGGGTTCAGGCTCATTTTCTCTGGTTTACCGCAGAGATACCCGTAATTGTCATGTTGTTTTTTACAGCGGTAGGAGGGTTTGTTTTGGGATTATTTGTCGCATGGTTCAAAAAAAGCAATGCCGGTGACAAATCCTAAGCAGAAGATGACTCATGCCATGAATTTCATTCACCTCAAAAAAGGATATAATCTTAAACTGGATGGATACCCCTCAGAGCAATTGCTGAGCGTTACCAGGCCCGAAACAATAGCTGTTGTTCCGGAAAGTATTCCTTCTATAAAACCCAGGCTAAAGGTCGGTAAGGGGGATACCGTCAAAATCGGATCAATCTTGTTTGAGGATAAACGACGTCAGTTTTTGAAATTTTTATCCCCGGGCGGAGGAATTGTGGACTCCATCGATTTTGGGCCAAGAAGGGTGATTCAAAAAATAGTCATTCGCCTGGACTCGGAAGAAAAATCTGTTGATTTTGAGTCGCTATCTGAAATTGATCTTGACAGGATTCCACGTCAAAACCTGGTGGAAAAAATTATGGAGGGGGGACTCTGGGCTCTTTTGAGGCGATTGCCCTTTCGTGATATTGCTCCGGGAGATACCGAACCGCCTGCAATTTTTGTCGTGCTCGATGATATGGAACCATTCCAACCCAATCCTTCGGTTTATCTCCATGATAAAGATCAGTTGTTTCTTTTTGGTTTAAAGGCACTCAGGCGGCTTTCTAATCGTGTGGAGGTTTTTGCCCGTCCGGAAAGTATTCGTCGGTTAAAATCACTCAACGGGTACATCACCGGCCGGGTAACCGGAAATTATCCGGCGGATGATCCCGGTGTGCTGGTTTATATGACCCGAAAATCAGCCCAAGATAATCGAACCTGGTATATTCGCGGGCAAGATGTCCTTCTTATCGCTCATTTGTTAAAATACGGGAACTATCCTACAGACCGGACCATGGTTGTCGGAGGCAGTGCCGCTTTGAAGACAGGGCATGTGCATGTTCGTCTTGGAATGCCTTTGGCCGCATTTCAGGCTTTCGCCAATTTCGACATGGAAACCCGCTGGATAACCGGTGGGGTTTTCCAGGGGGGATATGCGACCCCTGATTCATATTCAGGGCTTTATGAAACAGCCATTACCCTTATACCGGAAGGCCGGTACAGGGAATTTTTGACTTTTGTGCGACCGGGTTATAATAAACCCAGCTATTCCCGCACATTTCTTTCCTGGTTCAACAATTCCAACCTGCCGTTTGACTGCAATGTTCATGGAGGCGTGAGGGCTTGTATTGCCTGCGGTAATTGTGTCAAGGTGTGCCCGGTGGATCTTTTGCCTCAGTTAATTTATAAAGCCGTTCTTGCCGAAGCTGTGGAGGAATATCTGGCATTGGGGTTAATGGATTGTGTGGAGTGTGGGGTGTGCAGTTATGTATGTCCGGCTAAAATTGAATTAAAAAGCGTCCTTGAGGATGCTAGGCAACAATATTATCAGGAACAAACTCAACGATGAGTCCGGAAAAGAATATTTTCTCCAGGATACGGCCCCAATTTGAAGATGGCGGTCGTTTTTCAAGGCTATATCCTTTTTATGAGGCGATTGAAACCATTTTTTTCGGATTGGATCATGTGACTCGTCAAGGCCCGCATGTAAGGGATAGTCTGGATGTAAAACGGTTTATGACCATTGTCATCGCGGTTTTAATCCCCCATCTGATGTTCGGCATTTACAATACCGGTTACCAGGCTCGGCTGGCTGCTGGATTTTCAATCGATTTTATTTCAGTGATCACTTTGGGGCTATCCGTGGTAATGCCCATGGTAATCGTTACATATGCCGTGGGTTTTTTTGGGAGGCTCTATTTGCTGTTATCCGCAAGCATAATATCAGTGAAGGGCTTTTTGTCACGTGTATGTTGTTTCCCCTTACCCTGCCACCCACTACTCCTTTATGGCAGGTGGCCCTTGGAATATCCTTCGGGGTAGTTATCGGCAAGGAAATTTTTGGAGGCACAGGCAGGAATTTTCTAAACCCTGCTCTGACCGGTAGAGCGTTTATTTTTTTTGCCTATCCGGCCCAAATGTCGGGGGATAGAGTATGGACTGCAGTTTCTCATCTTAAGGATGGTTCTGTGGATGCAATCAGTGGAGCGACCCCACTGGCCATAGCAACGATTATCGAGACTCCGTCACAGGTTGAACAGGTTCTGACAGATTCGGGATATTCGTTTTCAAAAATGTTCTGGGGGTTGTATCCGGGCAGTATTGGTTCTACCTCAACGTTTTTGTGTCTTGTGGGAGCCTGGACCCTATGGTGCAGGCCGTTGAAATTGTTATCGATCGTTTTTCCCAGCCCCTTTATAATTCAATAAGGGTTTTTTTACCATTGATTGCAGTGAATTGCGCCATTTTAGGTACCGTTCTTTTCATGGTGGAACGGGAATATAACTTTATCGAATCGGTGGTGTTCGGTTTTGGTTCCGGAGTGGGATGGATGCTGGCGATTGTGTCCATGGCGGCCATTCGTCTGAAGCTTCGCTATGCCGATGTGCCGGTGGGCCTGCGGGGATTTGGCATTACCATGATTGCCACAGGCCTTATGGCCATGGCTTTCATGCTGTTCTCGGGGATTACGCTGGGATCATGACGGTATAAAGGATCGACTCATGATTTATCTGGTAAGCCTGACTGTTTTCTCTTCAGTAATCCTGAGCTTGGTGGCTCTGTTGATTTTGTTGGAAACCAAAATTGTTCAGCAAGGGGATGTCGAAATTGTCATCAACAATGACAGTGACAAAAGCATTAAAGCACCTGCCGGGAACACTTTACTGTCAGCCCTGCTTACCACTGGAATCCTGCTGCCGTCGTCCTGCGGAGGAAAGGCGACCTGCGGTACCTGCAAATGCCGTGTGGAGAAAGGCGGTGGAGAAATTCTTCCCACCGAGCTAGCTTTGATCAACCGCAATGAGCGACTGGATAATGTGCGGCTGTCATGTCAGCTCAAAGTTAAAGAAGATATGAAAATCAGGGTTTCGGATGAAATTTTCAGTATCCGGAAATATCATGCTACGGTGGTTTCTAATAAAAATGTGGCCACATTCATCAAAGAACTTGTCCTAAAGCTGGATGAAGGTGGAGAACTCGATTTTAAAGCAGGTGCATATATTCAGGTCGATATTCCTGAATATGAGATCAGCTACCGGGAATTTGATATGGCCGAACATTTTTTGGAAAGCTGGCAGCGGTTTGGTTTTATGGAAATAAAGGCAGCTTCGGATGAACCCGTTTTCCGGGCCTATTCCCTGGCCAATCCTCCAGCTGAAAAAGGAATCCTCAAGTTTACCATTCGAATTGCCACGCCACCTCCGGATAAGCTTCATCTGCCTCCAGGTGTGGGGTCTTCATTTATTTTTGGGCTTAAACCGGGAGATCAGATTACCTTAAGCGGTCCTTACGGAAACTTTTTTGTTAAAGATACGGACCGTGAAATGCGTTTCATCGGAGGCGGTGCCGGTATGGCCCCTTTGAGAAGCCATATTCTTCATCAGCTTCTGACCGTTAAAACTCGTCGTAAAATGACGTTCTGGTATGGTGCCCGATCCGTCCGGGAAATGATCTATGATGAGGAATTCAAGAAACTGGATTTAGAATTTGATAATTTTTCTTATCATGTATCATTGTCGGATCCCCAGCCCGAAGATCATGGGATGGTATGACCGGTTATATCCATAAATGCGCATTCGAAAACTACCTCAAGGATCACGAGGATCCTACCGAAATTGAATACTATTTGTGCGGCCCCCCCATGATGTTGAAATCGGCTCAGGAAATGCTCTATGATTTAGGGGTCGAACAGGAAATAATTGCCTACGATGATTTTGGTTAAGGTTTTACCCGGCTTCTAATTGCCTGACATTAAGCAAAAATATTCGAGGTTGCTCAGATGGTACCTCTCCTAAATATTCTCTCACGTTATACGATTTCTTTTTTCATTATAATTTTTTGGAATGCATGCCTCATGGCGGTTTCAACTGCTGCTGAGGAACCTGTTAGGGTAAAAATTGGTGTTCTTGCCAAAAGAGGGACTGAACAATGCCTTGCGCAGTGGGGAGCAACAGCGGATTATCTTTCCGGTAAAATGGATGGTTATTTTTTTGAAATCATCCCTTTAGGCTACGATGCAATCGGTTCTGCCGTTGCAAATGGTGCTGTCGACTTTGTTGTGGCCAATCCTGCGTATTATGTAACAATGGAATACTTGTTTGGTATCAATCGCATAGCTACTTTGAAAAATCGCTGTGCGGATAAAGGATGCACCCAATATGGCGGCGTGATTTTCTGGTTAAAAAACCGGAATGATATCAGCGAAATAAGGGATCTGAGAAAAAAAAGCTTTATGGCCGCTGATGAGCATTCCTTTGGAGGGTGGATCAGTGTCTTGCGGGCCTTGAAAGAGAGCGGTTTTGACCCCTATCAGGATTTTTCCGGAGTGCGTTTTGGCGGTGATCACGACAGTGTTGTTTACGCGGTGCGTGATGGCCTGATCGACATAGGATCCGTGCGCACGGATAATCTGGAGCAGATGTCGGCTGAAGGAAAAATCGATATCAACGAATTTGCCTTTTTGAAATGGCCGGGAAATGACAATCCCGATTTTCCGTTATTTCGTTCCACCCATCTGTATCCTGAATGGCCCATCGCAAGGCTTCACAAAACATCTGAAAGTCTTGCGGAGCGTGTCATGATTGCTTTGCTCCAGATGCCACCTGATTCAGACGCAGCGAGAACAGGAAACTACCTGGGCTGGACCATTCCACAAAATTACCAACCGGTTCATGAATGTATGCGTTATCTCAAACTGGGACCTTATCAGGAACTCGGGAAAATTGCCCTGAAAGATATTATTCACCAATATGGTCCTTGGTTGGTGTTTGGAGGATTCGCATTTGTTCTGATAACGGTTTTTACCGGTCTCGTCCTGAGACTCAACGATCATATCGAAGAGTCCAAAAGAAAGCTTGCCATTGAAGTGGAAGAGCGACGGAAAACCGATGAAGCGCTAAAGGATGCCAAAAAGATCGCTGAGGACGCAACAAAAGCCAAAAGCGAATTTCTTGCCAACATGAGCCATGAAATCAGAACACCGATGAACGGTGTAATTGCTGCAGCCGAACTGGCCATGAATGAACAGCTCTCGCCGAAACTGTCCCATTACATAAAAATTATTCATACCAGTGCTCATTCGCTGCTGGGCCTGATCAACGACATTCTGGATTTTTCCAAAATAGAGGCCGGGAAGCTCACCATAGAATGTCGTCCGTTTATGCTGGATGAAATTGTTGACCGAGTGGTGGAACTTTTTTTCAACAGTGCTTCAGCCAAGCGAATTGAAATTCTTGTGGACATCGATCCGAAAGCCCCGAGGTCTTTCAGGGGCGATCCGCTTCGTCTTCAGCAGATATTGACGAACCTGGTGGGAAATGCCGTAAAATTTACTGAAAAAGGAGGGTACATTCTTATCGGGGCAAAGACGTTGAAGCTTTCGGAGGACACATTTGAACTTAACATGTGGGTAAAAGACACCGGAGTAGGCATTTCCAACAATTATCTCAACAGTCTGTTTGAGCCTTTTACCCAGGCTGATGGCTCCGATACCCGCCGATATGAGGGCACCGGGTTAGGTCTGAGCATATGCAAACGGCTTGTTGAGATGATGGACGGACGGATTTGGGTGGAGAGTGAGCTTGGAAAAGGGAGCACATTTTATTTTGCAGTTCAATTAAAAAAAGGTCGGCAAGAGCCTTTAAGAGTATTCACTCCGCCAGAGGATCTCCGATTTCTTCATGTACTGGTTGTTGATGATTGTGAAGAAAGCCGGATCATTATTTCCTATTATCTCGAGTCGTTTGGATATTCGGTTGAGGTTGCCGAATCCGGCAAAAAAGCCTTGACAATGATTGAAAACAGGTATCAACAGGGTATGCCTTTTGACTTGGTTATGATTGATTGGTTGATGCCGGGAATTGATGGCCTGGAAGTATCTGCAAGAATACGGAAACAAAATGCTGATGAGCCGAGGATTATCATGATGACCGCGTTCGGAACCGACATGGAAAGAAAAGAGGCCGAAAAGATCGGAATCCAGGGGTATTTAATCAAGCCGATATACCAATCCACCCTCTTTAATGCGATTATGGACGCTTTCGGGAAAGAGACTCACAAAAAACTTCGTCCTCAAAGCCGTATCATGACCGATACCACACTCTACAAGAAGTGGTTGAAGGGGTGTCGGATCCTTGTGGTGGAAGATAATCCCACTAACCGGGAAATTACGGTAGCCATTCTGGAAAGTGCGGGCATTGTTCCGGATACGGCCATAAATGGACTCGAAGCTTTGGAAAAGGTTTTAAATAAAAGATATGATGCAGTTCTGATGGATGTGCAAATGCCTGAAATGAACGGATTTCAGGCAACACGAAAAATCCGTGATGACATCGGGATGACCGATCTTCCCATCATTGCCATGACAGCCCATGCCATGCGTGGTGATGAGGAAAAATGCATGGCAGCGGGTATGGACGGTTACGTTGCCAAGCCGGTCGATCAGGCCCATCTGTTTAAGTTATTGTGGAGATTGCTTAAAAACAGATGTCTTGATCCTGGTATGAAACCACCACAGGTCAAGGCCGAAACAGAGACCGAGGTTCCTGAGTTCAATGGCCGGGCTCTTCCGGAAACAGTTCCCGGAATTAATATTCGCCAGGCTCTCGAAAGTTCAAGGCTTGATCCGGACGTTTATCGGAACATTCTTTCAGGATTTCGCAAAAACAGCTTTGATATTGTCGAATCTATTCACAAAGCCATAGCGGAAAATGATAAGGACCATATTGTTGCTCTGGCTCACACATTAAAGGGAAGCAGCGGCAGTATCGGAGCCTGTGATTTAGAAAATGCAGCAAGGAAACTGGAGGCTGCTGCATTGAAACCTTTTGATCAGATCTTGTTGGAAGAACTGGCCCAGAAAGTGGAGAAACAGTTCGATATGGTTTTAAATTCCATTTCAGACCTAGAAAATAGATGTGACCCTGAACTGAAAGAAAAGACATCCGATTTGTCTTTGGATTCCGTAAGGTTCGCCACACTTTTAAATGATCTGGCCATGGCTTTACCTCGTTTGAACCCGGAGGAAATCAGCCGCATACATTCCGAGGTGAAAGGGTTTTCTCAATGGAAAAAATATTCGGAGATAGATCACCTGATCAGCCGATATGATTATGGTAACGCTTTCCAACTCCTGAATAATTTGATCAATTCTAAAAAAGGCCCCATTTGAATTTGTTTCATCAGGATAAAGCAGAACCCGAACAGATTCATAAAAGCTTCTGATGGTTGGATTCTGTATCGGAAAAGAAGGAATAATTTGGGGAATGGAGAAATATGGTTATACTAAGGCGTAGCGAATATGGAAAAAAAACGAGATCTTGTTCTGATTGTGGACGATAACCCCACCAATATCGATCTGTTGGTCAACACTCTGGTGAATGAATATGAGTTGGGTGTGAGCATCAGTGGGCCGAGAGCTTTGGATTACATTTCGAAACAGAAACCGGATATTATCCTGTTGGATATTATGATGCCGGAGATGAATGGTTTTGAGGTTTGCAACCGATTAAAAGCCAATCCGGAAACTCGTGATATTCCCATTATTTTCATAACGGCCGTCAATGATGTTTCTCGAAAAATCAAAGGGTTCGAGCTGGGAGCTGTTGATTATATCACCAAACCCTTTCTCGCAGAAGAGGTTCGGGAGAGAGTCCGAACCCACCTGGCTCTGAAATCCATGCGCGAGCAGCTTGCGGACCGCAATGTCAACCTTGAGTTGATGGTCAGGGAAAAAACAATTGCCCTGGAAAAAATGCTTGAGGCCACCATTTCGACAATAACGCTGATGGCTGAAATCAGAGATCCTTATACTTCCGGCCACCAGCAACGTGTAGCGAATCTTGCAGGCGCGATTGCAAAACATATGGGGCTTTCTAAGGATAAAATCCAGGCTGTGGAACTAGCAGGTATCCTTCATGATATCGGCAAGATCAGGGTTCCGACATCCGTGATGAATCGTCCGGGTCGTCTTCTGGAAACCGAGCGGGAACTACTGAAAATTCATCCGGAGGTGGGATACAGGCTTTTGAAAAGGATACCCTTTAAAATGCCTATAGCTGATATTGTTTTTCAACATCATGAACGAATAGATGGATCAGGATATCCTTCCGGCCTCAAGGGCGACCAGATACTTTTGGAAGCCCGCATTCTTTCTGTGGCTGATGTTACCGAAGCTCAGAGCTCCTATCGCCCATACCGTCCGGCGCTTGGAATTGATGCCGCTCTTGAAGAGATTTCCAAAAATAGCGGAACGTTGTACGATCCTCAGGTGGTAGAGGCATGTTTGTATCTTTTCAGGCATAACCTTTTCAGTTTCAGTGAAAACAGCCGATTCAGCGATCCGGGGCATATTCATTGAAAAGTTGGATCGTGGCAGAGAACACCAGATGCACTGAAAAATCAAAAACAAAAGATTGTCCTACCTGATGGAGCGATCCGGTTAAATCCCTATTGGCAAAGTCTTTGAAAGGAATTATCATCTCTTGACAAAGAATGATTTTATAGATATAGGCCTTTCAAAGAATATTTTAGATCCTTCCGACCATGATTTCCAACGAGGCTGGAAAAATCAGAAAAGAGATAACAATATTTTTTAATGCCTGTAACCAGGTAAATGAAAGGCCGGTGAATCATAGGCCTGTTTCGTTCTTAAGGGTAATCCATTCGTCAAAACAGTTCTTTTGATAGTGGCAACCTGAAGCATGAAACATCGAAACATTTTTAAAAGGAGGGTGCCGCTATGGCAAACGGTGTCGTGAAATGGTTTAGTGAAAAAAAAGGTTATGGTTTTATTGAACAAGAGGATGGACCCGATGTTTTTGTTCATTATTCCGGAATTGAGGGAAATGGGTTTAAATGCCTTTATGAAGGGAACCGTGTTACCTTTGATATAGAACAAGGTAAAAAAGGGCCTACGGCTGTTCATGTTGTTGTAGAATAAACTTGCCGAAAAATTTAAAAGGGGCATTGCTTTCTTTAAAAAGAAAATGCCCCTTTTTTTATACCCCATACTAAAAAACATTCAGGATTATTAAGGATTTGAAATGATTACCTTATTGGATTATGGAGCGGGTAATGTCCGGAGTGTGGTGAATGCCATTGAAAGCCTTGGTGAAAAAGTTAAAATTGTTGAAAGAATCGAGGATATCCTGTCGGCGGAAAAAATAATATTTCCAGGGGTTGGCAATTTCCTCAGCATGATTCAAATCTTGCAGAATAAAAATTATATGGAACCAATAAGGGAGTTTCTGAATTCAGGACGTCCCTTTTTGGGAATTTGTCTTGGATTGCAGGCATTATTCGAGGAAAGCGAAGAAGCACCCGGTGTCCGGGGATTAGGAATATTTAAGGGTAAAGTCAGGAGATTTGCTATTGATCTTTCCGTGCCTCATATCGGATGGAACGGAATAAATATTAAAAAGCCTTCCCGAATGTTTTCATCCCTTTCAGGAATTGAAAAGCTCTATTTTGTGCATTCATATCATGTGGTGCCTGAAAATAAAGAGATTGTGTTAACCACCACCAATTATGGGATTGAATTTGTCAGCAGTGTTCAACAAGGCAATATTATTGCCACGCAGTTTCATCCGGAAAAGAGCGGAAAAACCGGTGGTCAATTGTTAAAAAATTTTATTGAAACCGACCTTCCTAAAACACTTCCGCCCCATATTTCTACTCAAACACGCCTGGCCAAAAGAATTATTGCCTGTCTGGATGTGCGAGCCAATGATGAAGGGGATTTGGTGGTAACCAAAGGGGACCGGTATGATGTACGGGAAAAAGGATCTGTTCGAAATCTTGGAAAACCTGTGGAATTGGCCGGAAAATACTACCAGGATGGTGCAGATGAAATCGCATTTTTAAACATCACGGGTTTCAGAGATTTTCCCCTTGAAGATATGCCAATGCTGGAGGTTTTGAAACAGACTTCCTTGAATGTATTTGTTCCGTTGACCATTGGTGGCGGTATCCGGGATTACACTGATAAAAACGGTAAATACTATTCGTCACTGGAGGTGGCCTCCGAATATTTTCGTTCGGGAGCTGACAAGATATCTATAGGAAGTGATGCTGTTCTTATTGTGGAGGACTATCTGAAAACCCAAAAGGCGACGGGTCACAGTTCGATTGAGAGAATTTCACGCGTTTATGGAAATCAAGCGGTGGTGATTTCCGTGGATCCGAAACGGGTGTATGTTGAATCGCCCGATAATACGCAGCATCATGTGATTAAAACCCGATTCCCCGGACCTGAAGGAGAGACTTATTGCTGGTATCAATGTACAATCAAAGGCGGGCGTGAAGGCAGGCCTGTCGATGCAGTGACTTTGGCAAAGGTGTGTGAAAAACTTGGTGCAGGGGAAATCCTGTTAAACTGTATTGATCGGGATGGCACCGGTATGGGGTTTGATCTTGAATTGATCAATGCGGTAAAATCCGCTGTTTCTATTCCGGTGATTGCCTCAAGTGGAGCTGGAAGCGAAACCCATTTTTATGAGGTTTTTTCATTTACAGACGCTGAATCTGCATTGGCTGCAGGTATTTTCCACAGGGAGGAAATTTCGGTCAAAGCTGTCAAAAATTATCTGAAAGGAAAGGTTGAAATTAGAGATTAGAATTGCAAAACCCAAAAGTCATTGCTCTGTCGGATTCCTGCCTTGGGAACTTTCCAAAGAAAAATCAGTGGATCATCAAGCCGTAAGCATTTCCAGTTCCTTTCGGTTTTTTTCAAGTTCCTTGAGACGAGCATGGTCGTTTTGATGATAAATTGCTTCAGCTTCTTTGAGTTCTTCGTATTCCATATCCCATTGAGTTCCTGTTGCAACCCGGTTTCCGATCAAAGCTGCATAACGCCCAAGAACCTTGTTACCACCTTCGATGCTTTCAACGATCATGATCATGGACTGGGTTACCTTGGCAACTCCTGAGCAAATCTGTGAAACATTGTCAATAGCAATTTTCATGTGGCTAGCACCTTCCGAGAATTTTTCCACCATGTTGACGTGGAGGTGGCCTCGTTCCCGAAAATCATTGATCAGTTTTCTATAGCTTTTCAGGGCGGATTGGTAATTGAGATTCATGTCGATGCTGGTTTTGTGTTTAAATTCCTGGCTCTGGCTATCCCTCAGGGCCATTTCAAGATGGTCCCTTGCCTTTTCCACTTCGGGAAAGCGTTCATTAAGAGGGCTCAGAGTTTCGTGAAGGGCAATTAAATCTTTTAGTTTCGATTCCAGTTTCTGACTGGTTTGAACCTGGTTATAATAGGATTTGCGATCTGAATGAATCTGATCCGTATATGAATCGCTGACATCTGTCAGATTTTTGACAATATGGTCCACCTCCATCACTGTATTTAAAAGCCCTTGATTGAGATGTTTAAGGTTGGAAATATACCTGTCGATCATGGTCCGAAATTCTGAGAGGGCTACCTCACCAGGTTCCCGGGGGACTTCTTTTTGAACTGTCTCAAAATCGGTATAAGTTTCAATTTTTTGACGGATCAATCCCATAAATAGAAGTGCTTTTCGGATCAGCCCGTATTTAACGGGTCTTTGTTTTTCAACAGGTACTTTTTCAGTAATGATTTTTTTGGTGCGGGCTGCAACAAGGGTTTTGAGTCCTTCTTCAATGAGTTTGATTTCCTCAACGATTTTTTCAAGATGAGTGGCATCGAAGTTGGCTGATTTGATTTCTTCGTAAAATCGTCCTTCTTTCCCGGACTTTTTCGAATCATCATCCGCCTTTTGCCCAGGCAAGGTTGCTTCCCAAAGTCGTCCGATTTGATTCACGGGGGTGTAGGATTTGCTGTATTGGCTGATGATTTTATCCACTTCCTCGGAAATTTTAATCAATTGTCCGGACTTTTTCTGATGATTATCCATTATGATTTCCTCAAATCCTGTGAACTGGCCTGGATGATTGTTAAAGTCAAAAAAATTTTCTGCGCTCGGTAAATTCAATATAACGTATTCCATAGGGCCAGGTCAAAAATTAATTGTCATACGTGATCAGGCTTGCTAAGGAATACATCTGCCATACCTTAAATTCATAGGGCGGTTCTTTAAACTTTTATCATTGTACCTGATGATAATGACGATTGATTAACCCATCAATATCCGGAACAAATTTGATTATGGCAAAAGATACCCAGGTCGAAACCAGCCCGTGCCCGGTGTGCGGTGTAAGTGATACGGAAAGTTGTGCGGGAATTGAAAAGCTTGGAGTGAGAAGTCTTTATGCCGACCATGAATCTGTTTGTCCTGTTTGTGGAGGCGATTATGCCTTAATCGTGTGGACCGGATCATACAAAATGTGCGAATTGTGCGCTCAAAACAAAGATCAAGCCATAAGGATCCTGAAACATAAACATAATCAGAAATTAAACCGAATTTTGGCAAAGCTCGAACCTTGATTTTTTCAAAAAAAATAACCCCGCTTTGACTTTAAAAACAAAGGCGGGGTTACTGGATTGGGTATACTGAAGACTATTTTCGTTTGCTCTGACGTTTGGATGCTTTCAAAGGATTAATTTTGGCCTCTGCAGTTGTTGCAGCGGCTATATGAGAGGCCATATTGCACTGGCCGTTTTTCCATTTCAATGCAGGTTCCGGAAATGATTGGCAATACCATCCGCCGGAGACTTCAACCCTTCGGTTACAACCCTCACAATATTCTACGACCTCATGACAAAATCCGCCATTGTATGAACAGCCTTTTGGGGTCATGAGAGGACATTCTTTACCATTGCGAACAGTTGTACAAATCATCTTTACCACCTCTTAAAAAATTTGATTTATTGGTATTAAAAAAAAAGCCTGGAAAAACGCACCAGGCAGGTTAATATTTCATTTTTAATTAACTTCGGAAATATAAATTATACTATGCCTTTTGTCAAGAAAAAATGCGAGAAATTTTAATCAGATGAAATGAATCGATAAGTCCACTCGGAATTTGACAAGTTCTCTAAAAGTATATATTTGGATTGCATGTTTATTTATTAAAGACCAAACATGATGGTGTTTGAAAATATTATTGGGTTTTGGAAAGAAACAGGTATGCTTAAAGAAGAGGCGATAGAAGTATTAAGAATTGAGGCTGAGGGTATTTTAAGCCTTACTGAACGTATTGATGAACGATTCACCGAGATGGTGGAATGGATATACAACAGCAAGGGTCGTGTGATCGTGGGCGGGATCGGGAAATCGGGAATCGTTGGAAGAAAAATCGTTGCCACCTTAAACAGTACGGGTACCAGAGCGGTATTTCTACATCCTGTCGAGGCCATGCATGGGGATTTAGGGATTGTCAGTCAGGATGATATATTTCTTGCCCTTTCCAACAGCGGTGAAACAGATGAACTCAATATTCTGGTTCCAAGCATTCGCCAAATCGGTTGCAAGGTCATTGCCCTCACAGGAAATGTAAATTCCTCCCTGGCAAGACTGAGTGATTTGGTGATCGATGTGGGTGTGGCTCGTGAGGCATGCCCCATGGGTTTGGCTCCCACTGCCAGCACAACGGCATTGTTAGCGATGGGGGATGCTTTGGCTGTGGTGTTGATTAAAAAACGCCATTTTAATTCAGTTGACTTTAAGCGCATTCATCCTGCCGGCGCTCTTGGCCAAAGACTGTCAAGCAGTGTAAAGGATATCATGCTCGTGGGTGAACATATTCCGATGGTTTGCCTGGGGACACCTTTGGAGCAAGCCATTATGGAGATGGATCGTCCCAATCTTGGGGTGACTTTCGTGGTGGACCACCTTCTGCGCCTGCAGGGTATTATTACCGATGGAGACATACGGAGACTCATTGTTCAGAAAAAAACGCTTGACAACTATTCTGTTGATGAGGTGATGACGAAAACTCCTTTGAGTATTGGTCCCGATGCCCCGGCCTACGATGCTCTTAACCTTATGGAGAAGTATCAGATTACTGTTTTGCCGATTGTTGAAAAAAATTTGAAAGTAATAGGGATATTGCATTTGCACGATATTTTGGGTAAAGGTGAATTTAAATTCAATGGTCGATAACCCATAAGACCGTTCAGGGCCTAGATGGAAAAACCTTGTATCTATCAGGAAACATTATGAATTTCATCATTGTATAACCAACCGATAGGAAAAAAATGGACCTGACATCTGTTCCGACTCAAATTCAGACTTTGGGTGAAGCAAGAATTCAATCACCCATCCGGCGAAAAAACCGAACTCCCGATGACAAGCGTTTTGTTTCGGATTCTTCAAGAGTGCTTATCGATGTAAATCTGACGACGCTGGAAAAGATGATTAATGAAAAAATGACAATTCCTTCTTTTGAAATGGCAGGACCGCGCTCACAGATTTACTTTGATCCCAGTAAGGTCAAATGTGCCCTGGTGACTTGCGGCGGTTTATGCCCAGGACTTAATGATATTATCCGTGCCATTGTCCTGGAACTTTATTATGGCTATGGGACAAAAAATGTTGTCGGTATTCGTTATGGTCTTCAGGGATTTATCCCTAAATATGGTCATGAGTTAATGGAGCTGACCCCTTTGTCGGTTGGGCATATTCTGGAAATGGGAGGTACCATACTGGGGTCTTCAAGAGGCCCTCAATCAATCGAGGAAATTGTCGATAGTCTGATGCGATTAAATATCGGTATCCTTTTTATGATCGGTGGTGATGGCACCTTAAAGGCGGCATCCAAAATTGCCGATGTTATCCAGGAAAGGAATCTTAAAATTAGTGTTATCGGCATTCCCAAAACAATTGATAATGATATCTATATGGTTTCGCGTTCTTTTGGATTCGATACCGCGGTAGAAGTAGCTACACGGGCTCTTGTGGGAGCTCATAATGAGGCAGCAGGCTATCCTAACGGCATTGGGCTGATTAAACTTATGGGACGTCATTCGGGATTTATCGCAGCAACTGCGGCATTGGCTCAGCAGGTGGTGAATTTTGTTTTAATCCCGGAAGTTGATATTGATCTGGAAGGCCCCAATGGTTTTTTGGCTTCCCTGGAAAAGCGGCTACAGGAACGGGAACATGCCGTAATCCTGGTAGCTGAGGGAGCCGGCCAAAAATTTTTCAATACCATCAACCATGAAACTGATCCTTCCGGAAATTTACGGTTGAATGATATCGGACTTTTTTTGAAAGATGCCATAACTTCTTATTTCGAAACAAAGAAAATACCGATCTCTTTAAAATACATCGATCCAAGTTATATTATCAGAAGTCTTCCTGCGAATGCCAATGATCATGCTTTCTGCAGTTTTTTGGGAAGAGATGCGGTCCATGCGGCAATGGCCGGAAAAACCAAAATGCTTGTCGGAAATATCAACGGCCATTTTGTTCATGTGCCTCTGGAAGCTACCGCGGGAAAGCGGAAACAGGTGGACCCTCAGGGAAAACTCTGGTTGAACGTATTGGATGCCACCGGCCAGGGATCATTGATCAACAGGGATGGTGAGTAACAGGAATTGGGTCACGGTTGTTTCAGCTCCAAAAATCGCTTGTTTTTAATACAAAGGATATAAGTGTTTTTTTGGGCTTCACCGGTATGGTCAAAAGATGTTTTTCCGGTGACCCCCGGAAAATCAACAACCTGGCTCAACGCATCTCTAAGTTGACTTCTGTATAGGATATTGTTTTGAGATAAAATTTCTATAAGTAACAGGGCAGTGTCATAAGCCACGGCCTCAATGAATCCTGGAGCATATCCGTAAGTCGCCTCAAAATCATTCGCAAAGGAGCGTACCAGCGGATTTTTACTCCCGGCGAAAAAACCGTCTGTCAATATGGCTTTTTGTGAATAATCACCCACCAGTCGAATAAAATTTTCAGAATGCCAAAGATTGGTACCTAAAAAATAAACCCCTGAGACATCATAATACGATAATTGGGGAATAATCATACCGGCCTTTGCCGGAGAATCCGGAATAAAAATGGCCCCGAACTCAGAATCAGGTCTTCGAATTTCATCCATGGAATCAGTGGTTTCATAAGGCTCGTAAATATTTAAGAATTCTTCCAGTTTTAGAGATAATAAGCTGTCCGGGATATTTGGAAAAAGCCCGGATAACTTGTTAATGGGGCCTTTAAAATCAGTCATGGATAAATCGTAAGATTCGGAACCTACGACAACGCCCCCTTGTCGGACCACTTCATCCCAGAATAAATTCATATGCGTGGTTCCATATTTTTCTTTGGGATAAAGGATTGCAAAACGCTTAATACCCATTGAATTGACAAGAAAAGAGACCATGGATTCGATTTGCATTTGGGGGGTGAGAAAATTTCTGAATACGTAATCGCCATATTCAGTGATTTTTTCCGCAAGGGTCAGCGTAATAATCGGCACCTTCTGAAGCTGGGCCTCTTCAACGGCTACCTCTGCATTGACCATGGGCCCGATAATGGCTGCAACCTGGCTGGATGCCAGTTCCGATGTTACCTGATACGTTTGTTCCTTTTCTGATCCGGTATCGCGAACAACCGCACTTATGCCGGGGCTTTGGTAATTTGCACCGTATTGGGCTATGGCAAATTCGATTCCTGTCCATGCCTTTTGTCCTAATTCCTGGTACTTACCACTCAAAGGCAAAAGGACTCCAATTTGATAGTGGCCTTTATCACTTTGTTGCTGAATCTTATCGACCCAGTTTTTTGCCTGTGAAGCCTCGCTATGATTTGGAAATTTAGTGAGGAAATCATTGAAAATGGATAAGGCTTTGGCATGATTTCCGGATTCGTATTGATTGATTCCCCATTGATACAGAAGATACCCTTTGGGAAAAGAGTCATCCATATTTTGTAAAAAAGATTCAAGCCTGTCGGGAGGAATCTTCTCCACGCCGGCTTTTATTTTTTCCAAGATAGGCTCTTTCTCTGTTTGGGAGGCAATTTTTAAAGCGATGGCATATAATTTCAAAGCATTCTCTGGTTTTTCGGAATTAAGGTATGCATCCCCGACAATCAGATATACTTTAAGCGGGTAAGGTTCCTGATAGGATTTAGCAAAAAGCTCGGATGCCTGTTTTATGGTCTGCTGATACTTTTTCTCAGATAGGTAGGTATTTAAAATTTCAATTCTTGCATCAGTGGCAAGCCGGCTTCGAGGATATCTTGCAACAACTCCTTCAAAAAACCTTCGCGCGTCACTGAATCTGTGAAGTTCTTGGTAAATCAGGCCGTTTTTCATCATGGCCGTGGCAGCTTCAGGTGTGTCGGGAAACTTAAATATTACCTCATTATAAGACCGAATCGCTTCATCAAATCTTTTTGCTTTATACTCTTGGTCGCCCTTTTTGATCAATTCAGACGGAAGGCTGAAGGAGGCAGGCATATCCCTGATGACCGGTTTGGGTAAGCATCCCCCCAAAACCAGGAGAGTCATCATCACTGTGAGGAAAAATTCAAGATGTTTCATAAGTTAAATGCTTTCTGTCTAAAATGGTATCTGATCATACTCAGATCAACACCATATCTCAGTTAAAAAAAAAATGTCAAACAGATTCATATGATTCAAATACTCTGATTTTTTAGCAGGATTTATCTTCTTGACAAGTTTTTAAAAAATAATATAGTTTTCATAATATGAATTAACGTCAAAAAAACCTCAAAAGCCAAATTGTTAAAAAGCACAAATCAGGATAAGCCTATTTAATTTTTCCATCACACATAAATTTTATCCATCACAAATAAATGGGGGAAACGATGGCTGTTAAAATCATGATCAAAAGGAAAGTATCCGAGGAAAATCTGTCAGGTTTAATGCCCTATCTTAAGCAGTTGAGATTCCTTGCAATGAGCCAGGATGGCTATATCGGCGGTGAAACGCTTAAGAGAATAGATGATCCGGAAGAGCTTCTGGTAATCAGCACCTGGAAATCTTTGGATCATTGGAACTTATGGTATACAAATCCGGAAAGAAATAGTTTACAGGAAAAGATAGACTCGCTATTGGGAGTGAAGACCGAGTACTGCATATACAGCTACCCATAAAGATATGGGCGGCGAAAATTTAATGCCAATCCCGAGCAAGGGCCTTGTTTCCATCTATTTTTTGATATTGTATAAATTGATGAGATGGTAAAGCCTGGATCTGGACAGGCCGGATATTTGTTGGGCCTGATATATATTCCATTTCGTAATCGCCAATAATTTCACCAGGTATTCTTTTTCGAATACGGCTGTTTTTTCTATACGATACTTTTTTAAGGTCGGGAAATTACTCAGACTGAATTTTTCAGGATCATTGGGATGATTTGCCACTGGTGGTTCGAAACGTTCCTGGAGGTATTTTATGCGTATGTTTAGCGGCAAATGGTTATGAAGAATTTCCGGAATGTTTTTTGTTACGGAAAGAGAATATTCCAGGGCGTTGATTAATTCGCGGACATTTCCGGGCCATGAATATGATTTTAAGAACTCCAAAAAGCTTGCAGAAATATTCTTTTTAATGATTCCATGGTTGTTGCACAGTTTTCCCAGATAGTAATCGACAAGCTCTTCAATGTCTTCCTTTCGCTCTCTTAGTGGTGGTAGATGGATATGGATGCTTTTTAACCGAAAAAGCAGATCCTCGCGAAAAAGGCCTTTTTTAACCATATCGTCCAGATCTCTGTTTGTCGCCGTTACCAGACGAAAATTGGATACTATTTCTTTTGTTCCTCCGACCCGACGATACTGATGTTCCTGGAGTACTCGTAAAAATTTTTTCTGAATGGTCAAGGGCAGTTCTCCCACCTCATCCAGGAACAAAGTGCCGCCATCCGCTCTTTGAATAAGCCCTTCCCTGGGTGTGTCCGCACCGGTAAAAGCTCCTTTTTCATACCCAAAGAGCAGGCTTTCCACTAATGTTTCAGGAATGACGGTACAATCAACTATTTCAAAATTGTTGTTTGCTCTGGTGCTGTTTCGGTGCAATGCTCGGGCAAAAAGTTCTTTTCCGGTACCGGTTTCCCCGGTAATTAAAACGTTGCCTTCCCAGTCCGCGGCTTCTGAAACCTTTTTGTAGCATTTACGCATGTTAAAACTTGACCCGATTATGCCTTCCAAGACGATCTTTTTCTCTGTTGCTGACTTTTGATAGTTTTTTCTGTTGGCTACAGCCTGACTTAAAAGCTTTAAAATATCGGGGATTGAAAAGGTTTTAACCATATAATCCCATGCGCCGCTTTCAATCGCCGTTTGTGCTCCCTGGGAATCAGGTCGGCCGGTAAGAATAATGATTTCAGGATTGGAATCGATGTTCCGGAAACGGGAAAGAGCCTGTATACCATTTCCATCAGGCATGAATACATCCAGCAAAATGACATCATAGTCATTCTCCATGGCTTCCTTAAAGCCTTCTTCCAGCATTAAACACGATGTAACTTCATATCCCATCTTTTTTTTGATGACTCTTGAAAGGGCGTCATTCATGTGCTGATCGTCGTCGATTATCAGTATTTTAGCCATGAGATCTTTCCCCTATCAGGTATTGACCGGATTAAAACTAACCTCCTCCATAAATTTTTTCCAGTCTTCTGCTTCTTTTTTGTGCCCCATCCTCTCGAGTTCTTTGATGAATTCTTCGATTTTATTGCGAATTTCAGGACCTTTTTCTTCCATGAAACGCTTGAAATGTTCCTGCGTCATTTTACTTAGATCCATGAAAAAAGTCTCGATGTCCCGGTATAACTGCTGAGCTTTCGGAGAGTTTAAAAGACGGTCTATATTTTTCTTTAAGGATTCTAAAGTATCGGAGATACTACCGCTGGTTTTGCTAAAACACCCCACATGGGTTTTCAGCAAAAATATCAGTTCACTGTCTTCCCCAGTAATTAGGGCACCTGAAAGCATTTTAGGAAATTCTTGGAGGTCATGATCCCTGCAATAGCCCATCAGAATCCCCGGGGGGTCTCCTGTGGATAGATCACGTGAAATGACAAAAAGTGCATTTTGTCGAAGATCTTCAGCCGCATCAGAATCGATTTTAACCAATACTGAAATTTTGGATTGTCCGTCATTTTGAATCTTTTGAACGGAACCGATTTGAATACCCTTATATTCCAAAGGGCTACCTCTATAAAGCCCCCGAGCATCTGAAAATTTGATGGTGAGGTTGATTCCCTGGATGTTTCGGATGAAATAAACACCTGCCATGGACGAACCGATGATGATGAAAATGGTAAAAATTATGAGCAGCCGTAGTTTATTTTTTTCTACCATAAATCACCTCATTTACTTTTGGTTCTTAATCCTTAAATTTTTCCTTGGCCTTTTCCCACAACCGATTTAATTCAATGGGACTGGTGGAATCGATATGGTTTCCTTCCTTTAATAGTTCGGTTTCCATAAATTTAAAACGCTTTTCAAACTTATGTGTAGATTCGGCCAGTGCAATTTCCGGATGTATTCCTGCGAATCTGGCAACATTTATAAGAGTGAACAAAATGTCTCCAAATTCCAGGGACTTTTTGTGTAGATTGGTATCTTTTTCCGGGTCAGGCCCCATCTCGTTTTTAAATTCTTTCCATTCTTCTTCAACCTTTTCCATAACTCCATGGATATCAGCCCAATCGAATCCGCAACGAGCGGCCCGTTCGGATATTTGGTATGCACGGATCAATGCGGGAAGGCTTTTAGAGACAGAACTCAAAACAGAGGTTGAAGAATCGTTATTTTTTTCGGTTTGTTTGATATGGTGCCATTGCTTTCTGACATCTTCCACGCTGTTAACTTTGGCATTACCAAAGACATGGGGATGACGGCGAATCATTTTTTCAGTGACCAGACCGATGACTTTTTCCAGGTCGAATTCCCTTCTTTCAGTATAGATTGTGCTTAGGAATAGGATGTGAAAAAATACGTCCCCCAGTTCTTCGCAAATTTGATTTATATCTTTTCTGGTAATAGCTTCCACAAGTTCATACATTTCTTCAATCAGATATATGGCCATAGTAGCAGGGGTTTGTTTCTGATCCCAGGGGCAGCCATTTTTGCTTCTTAAGGTTTCAATAAGACTGATTAATTCGTTTAATTTTTTTGAAACCTTTGAATCACATAAAGATTTTTCAGTTGAACTCAATTGCGGACATTCCAAGCTTTTTTAATTTCCTCGAGTTTGGCGGTGTAAGCCTGCTTCATTTCAATCGATATGACTTGGGCCATTTTTTCTGAAATTACGGTAATATGGGGAGAAAGAAGAGATGTTTTGATAATGGGTGCACCTTTTGGAAGAAAGGCTGTTAAGGCCACCAAGATTATCGATACGATGAGTAATGCCTTGCCAAACCCCAATGAAGCTCCTAATATTCGATCCATCCATCCCAGAGATACAATATGCAAAAAATATTTGATGATAACACCCAGAATGCTGATAAAGAAAAAAACCATACAGAAGATCAGCATAAAACTCAAAATATTGAGAAAAGGAACATTGGTGATCCAATCTTCCATAATTTCCGCAACCATGGGGTAATAACTATAAGCTGCGAAAAAACCGGCAAACACCCCGATGATAGAAGATATCTCCTTGACCATTCCTCTGAAGATACCCCGAATCAACCCATAACCTAAAATAATAATGATGACAACATCCAAAGGATTCATGTCTGATTAATCCACAATAAAAACCATTAAAATGATGAAATTTCGTCCCAAACGGAAATTTTTATCCGGAAAATAAAGAAGCAAAAATATCAGAGGGTACAGGCACCGTCAAGGTCTTTTTAAGTTTGAACATGTTCACAGAAAATCGAGTTTGCAATGATTTAAATGATTATGATATGAGTAAATATTTTAACAATTCTTATGGAAGAAGGGCCAATGGAGGAAAAACCAGAGCCAAAACAAATAAGGTTGTCGTTCACCGACAATGAACTCATTCGTCAGCTTTTTGGTGAACACAACAGCAATCTGAGAATAATCGCCGATTCAATCGATGTCGATATCCATGCGAGAGGCAATAGTATCTTTATCAGTGGCGACCCCGTGACTGCCGAACTTGCAAAGAATATTATCAATCAGTTATATGGATTGCTTGAACAAAAATACCCGGTTTATCCAAGGGATATTGAATATGCGATCAAGCTTTTAAGCAGTGATGACCGAACCAATTTAAAAGATTTCTTTCTTGATTCAGTCTATATCACATCCAAAAAACATACGATTACCCCGAAAAACCGTGCTCAAAAGGAATATATTGACGCTATTCGAAATTATGACATCGTATTTGGTATCGGGCCGGCAGGAACCGGAAAAACCTATTTGGCAATGGCCATGGCTGTTGCAGCACTCACAAAAGGTCAGATTAGCCGGATTATTCTGACAAGGCCGGCGGTTGAGGCAGGTGAGGCACTTGGGTTTTTGCCTGGAGACCTTGCAGAAAAAGTAGACCCCTATTTGCGACCTTTGTATGACGCCCTTCATGATATGATGAAATTTGAAAAGGTATCCGCCCTGATGGAAAAAGGGGTGATCGAAGTCGCTCCAATTGCTTTTATGCGCGGACGGACTTTAAACGACTCTTTAGTGATTCTTGATGAAGCCCAAAATACTACGTCCGAACAAATGAAAATGTTCTTGACACGGCTGGGATTTAATTCAAAAGCAGTGATTACCGGCGACATTACACAGATTGATCTTCCGTCAGAAAAAATTTCCGGGCTGGTTGAAAGTAAAAATATTCTCCAAAACATCAAAGGGATAAAATTTGTATTTTTCAGTAAATCCGATGTTGTTCGTCATAAGCTGGTTCAAGATATTATTGATGCTTATGAAAAACTTGACCAACAAAAAAAGAAATCATAATTCCTCCGATCTAATATAAAACATTTGGAAAAACCGTTTTATAAAGAGGTATGGAGGATTTTTCCGAATATGTTTAAAGAAAAAAGAAAAAAGAAAATCCAGGATTGGTTTAGAACCAGTCTTTATATTCGATGGATCATATTGCTGTTGATTACCGCGATTTTTATCCTCATGCTCTATCCGTCCCTGGGGGGTATCCGGCATAATTATGTTGTGGGAGATATCGCTCACAGAAATATTAAGGCCCCAATGGATTTTATGGTCGTGGATAAAAAAGCCACAGCTGAAAAACAAAAAATTGCCGTCGATAAAGTTCTGACTGTTTATGACTTAAACCATGCTCTGTTACCCCGCCTAACTCAGACCATATATGATGCTTTTTCCGATATGAATGATCTGTTTGTATCAGAGGAGCAACCTTTTCGGGAAACCGTTGCGGATGGTCCGAATCCTGAGGAAGCACAGGTTCAAAAAGAAAATACGGATATCTCCAAAAACATTTGGGACAGGAAAGAAGAGTTTGAACAAAAAGTCGGAATCTCTGTAAGTGCCGAGGATTATTCTCTGCTGGAGAAAGAGCATTTTTCAATCGATATCGCCGAGAAAATTATCATTATTATCAGTGAGATTTTTCAAAACGGTGTGGTATCCAGTTTGGACCTTTTATACGGTGAATCCGATAAAGGGATCATTGTGAGAAACCTGGCCTCAAAAACCGAAAAAATTGAAAAAGATCTGAATCGGTTTTATGGGTTGGATCAGGCCAAAGATATGGTTGCGGCCTTGGCAGAACCGTTATTGAAAGATGAGGATAAGCAGGTGAACAATCTGATTATAGATTTTTCCCAGCGACTGATCCAACCCAACCTTACCTTCAACCGACTTGAGACTGAAGCCCGTAAAAGAAAAGCTGCCGAATCGGTTAAACCTATTATGTTCAAGATTAAATCCGGTGAAATGATTCTTCGGGAAGGTGATCGAATCAGTGAACATCATTTGCAAAAGATCGAATCTTTACAGTCAAAAACCAGGACGGAAAAGGTACATGCCACCAGTATCGGAGCAACCGCCCTGTTCGGAATATTTTTGACCGTTCTTTATTTGCTCAATCTGCACCATTATAGTCTGACATCCGGAAACCACAATAAGAATCTTTTGTTTTTGGCAACGATTCTTATTGTTTTCATCCTCATTGGAAAAGTTTCGGCTTCTATTGTTGATACACTTCCGCGGAACCTGACTTATTCGCTGTCATCGGAATCAATTATCTATGGAATTCCCATTGCTGCAGGAGCCATGGTTATCTGCCTGTTTATGGGGGTAGAGATTGCGGTGGCTTTCGCTTTGCTCATTTCGGTTTGTGTCACGGTCATTTTCAATAAACAGTTTGATCTTTTCATTTATTATTTCCTCAACAGCGCCATGGGAGCCTATTGGATCAGATGCTGCCGGGAGAGAAAAGTTTTTGCAATGGCCGGGCTTAAGTTAGCGGCGTTGAACATGGTGTTGGTAAGTTGTATCGGTTTGGTTCATGGAGATTTTTTAACACTTGGGTTTCTATGGAATTTGCTGTTTGCATTTTTGGGGGGTATCGGTGCAGGTATTTTAACCGCTGGTATTGCCCCGCTATTCGAGACACTATTTGGATATGCCACGGATATAACGCTCCTTGAATTGGCCAATCTGGAACGTCCTATCCTCAGGCGTCTCATGATCGAAGCACCCGGTACGTACCATCATTCGATGATTGTCGGTTCACTGGTCGAAGCTGCTGCATCGGATATCGGTGCGAATCCTCTTTTGGCTAAGGTATGCGGATATTACCATGATATCGGGAAGGTAAAAAAACCTCTTTATTTTATCGAAAATCAATCCAATGCAAAAAATCTTCATGATAAACTGGCTCCTTCCATGTCACGAAGAATTCTCATAGCCCATGTGAAAGATGGCGTTGAAATGGCCGGAGAACATCATTTACCTCAGGTGGTGCGTGCTGCCATAGAACAGCACCACGGCACCAGTCTTATCCGCTATTTTTTTGACAAAGCCGTCAGGCTTCAGGGTGAAAAAGCCGTTAAAGCTGATGATTTCAGGTATCCCGGTCCCAATCCTCAGACTAGAGAAGCCGGCCTGGTGATGCTTGCCGATGTTGTGGAAGCAGCTTCCAGAACCCTGGATAATCCTACACCTGCCCGGATCCAGGGGTTGGTCCAAAATCTCATCAATAAGATTTTTTCCGACGGGCAATTGAATGATTGCGAACTGACATTAAAAGATCTTCACAGTATTGCAAAAAGCTTTAATAAAATTCTAAACGGCATACACCATCATCGTGTGGAATATGCCGAATCTTCGGCCAAGGGAAACGGAAAGATTAAAAATGGAAGTTCTGATCAGCAACAGGCAAAAGAAAAGAAAGATAGCGGTCGGGAAAGTGCGGGAGATGGCTCAGGACATCTTAAGCGCCTTGGATTGTCATGATGTTCAGTTGTCGGTGGTGATTACCGATGACACCGAAATTTCCCAGCTCAATAAACAATATTTGGGACGGACAGGTCCAACCAATGTGATTGCTTTTCCCATGAGAGAAGGGGAGTTTTCCCACATTGCCCCGGAGGTATTGGGAGATGTGGTCATTTCCGTGGAAACAGCCCAAAGGGAGGCAAGGGACACCGGGGTACTATTGGAAATAAGATTCTGCGAATTGCTGATACATGGAATTCTTCATCTTCTGGGTTATGATCACGAAAATGATGATGGTCGGGCCTTTGAAATGGAAAAAAAAAGTCAGGAGTTGCTGACTTTGATTCAGAAGGGATAACTCTTGTGTCTGATTCTATCTGTGGCCGGTCCTGAATACTGAAAAGGTTAGGGATGCCTCTGTGGAAAATGCGGGCATGGTAAAAACCGGATCATCAAAAATTATGCAAATCGTCATCATTTCAAATTCTTTGTCTCAAACCCAGGAGCTTGGGAAAAATATCGGGGAAAGACTTAAACCTGGGACTGTAATCCGATTGATCGGTGATTTGGGTGCCGGAAAGACATCTCTTGTTCAGGGCATTGCCCGTGGTCTTGGGGTTTCACCGCAATACTATATTACAAGTCCGACCTTTACATTGATCAACGAATACCCCGGCCGCTGTACTTTCTATCATGTGGATCTTTACAGGCTTGGGACAAGTGTTGATATCGAAGATATCGGTCTTCTTGACATTCTTTTCGATGATGGAGTTGTGGCAATCGAATGGGCTGAAAAGCTTTCGGAAGACCTAAACAATCCTCTGACGATAAAGCTGAGCATATTAGGTAACCATTCAAGAAAAATTCATATTACTTCATCTGAATTTGAACTTATGAATTCTTTAAAAAAACTTGAAAATGAGATTAATTTTCATTAAAAGAAAGTTTTTCTAAAAAATTGAAAAAGATGATATGCATGCTGACATTGATCAGATTTTGTTGTTTTAACAGCTTTAATCGGGTTCAGAAATGGATAAAACCATTAATCGGTTTTGAGTATTTTCCTCAAAAATTTCAGAGCTTGTTCTTCAAGGAGTAAAGATGGCGCTTATTGTTAAAAAATTTGGCGGGACTTCAGTGGGTGACCTTGATAAAATCAGGAATGTGGCCAACCGCGTAATAAAAACCTACGATCAGGGCAATGACGTGGTTGTCATATTATCTGCCATGGCCGGTGTGACAGATGGATTGATCAAGCTCGCAAAACAAATTACAGATACCCCACAAAAAAGAGAGCTTGATGCGTTGATGGCGACCGGAGAACAAACTACGGCCGCACTCCTGGCAATTATTCTTCAGTCTATGGGCTACAATGCTCAATCGCTGTTAGGATTTCAGGCAGAGGTTCGCACTGATTGTGCTTTCGGCAATGCCCGGATTCTAGATATCGGGGCCAATCGGATAAAAGCCCTGCTCGAAAAACGATATATTGTTGTGGTTGCTGGTTTTCAAGGGTGCGATATTGAAGGCAATATCACCACCTTGGGCCGGGGAGGATCGGATACATCCGCCGTAGCCATAGCTGCCGCGCTGAAAGCGGATTATTGTGAGATTTATACGGATGTGGACGGTGTTTACACTGCAGATCCTAATATTTGTAAGTACGCAAGGAAATTGGAAAAAATAACATTTGATGAAATGCTTGAAATGGCCAGTCTGGGAGCGAAGGTACTTCAGATCCGCTCTGTGGAGTTTGCAAAAAAATATAATGTCCCCGTGCATGTGAGGTCGTCATTTTCTGAAGAGGAGGGAACCATGGTTGTTGGTGAGGAAAGTGGAATGGAACGACTGATTGTAACAGGCGTTACCTATAAAAAAGATGAAGCTAGAATTACCTTGAAAAAAGTGCCGGACCAGCCCGGTGTTGCCGCAAAGATTTTTACCCCCATCGCCGAGGCCGGTATCAATGTGGATATGATCATCCAAAACACCCGTCAGGGGGGGCAAACAGACCTGACATTCACTGTACCCAGGGATGATTTTAAGCAGGCCATGGAAATTGGAAGAAATGTGGCAAAGCAAATCAGTGCTGAAGATGTTATCGGTGATGATGGCATTGCAAAGGTTTCGGTGACCGGTGTCGGCATGAAAAATCATTCGGGGGTGGCTTCTAAAATGTTTTCTACTTTAGCCAGTGAAAACATTAATATTTTATTAATTAGTACATCAGAGATAAGAATATCGTGTATCATTGCTGAAAAGCATGCGGAACTAGCCGTTCGGGCACTTCATACGGCCTTTGGTCTTGATAAAACAGAATAGCGCAATTTTCAAATTGTGAAAGGTTTTTCCCCGGATCAAATGATATTAGCGCTTGTCTTAGGAACGATCATGCTAGCTCTTTTTGTGTGGAGATCTTTTTGCCTCTATTGATTTTTCGTTCTTTTCCCTATTGCTTTTCTCAAATCCACGGGACTGGTTTTCACGAATTGGTAACGCCGTCTGTAACAGAAGTGTCTCCAATTCGTGAATAATACTGTCTTTCCATGAAATTCATTTTGTATCACTTGCTAAGGAGATATCATGAAAAAAGCCGGCATGATCGGTACCGGAACTCAACTATGCGCTGTGATTGGTAATCCGATCGCACATAGTCTTTCACCGGCAATCCATAACGCAGCATACGAAAAATTGGGCCTCAATTTCGTTTACCTTGCATTCCGGGTGAAAGATGTTCGCAACGCTCTGAACGGAATGCGGGCCTGTGAAAATTTCAGAGGAATGAGTGTAACGATTCCTCATAAAATCGAAGCCATGAAATATGTGGATCAAATTTCGGTGGAGGACCGTGAAATAGGTTCCATAAACACGGTGATCAATGAAAAAGGCAGACTTCTCGGCCTTGGCACCGACGGTCCTGGTGCCTTAAAGGCCTTGACTGATGCAGATGTAGATGTAAATGGCAAAAACATTTTAATGATAGGTGCCGGCGGTGCTTCCAGAGCCATTGCTTTTACCCTTGCCCAAAAGACCCGTTTGAACCGGTTGGGGATTTTGGATATAGACGAGATGATGCTAAAAAGTCTGGTCAATGATTTAAAGGCACATACAAATGCCCGGATCGAGGCGGATTTGTTGGATCATCCCACGCTGGTCAACGCCATGGAGACAGCCGACATTGTTATTCATTGTACGCCTGTCGGAATGTATCCCAATGAGGATGACTCCCTGATTTCCACGGATCTGTTCCACCCTCGTCAAATAGTATTTGATATTGTCTATACACCTCTTGAAACCAAGCTGCTTTTGGAAGCCCGAGCAAAGGGTCTGAAAGTAATTTCGGGCATTGAAATGTTTATTAACCAGGCGGTGTTGCAGTTCGAACACTTTACCGGTGCTGAAGCACCGGTTGAGATCATGCGTCATGTGGTCCTGGAGCATTTGTCATCATGAATATCATTCTTATTGGATATCGCGGTACCGGCAAAAGCGTGGTGGGAGAAATCCTCGCCAGGCGGTTAGGGATGGAGTGTATCGGCATGGATAGAAAAATAGTCGAAGCGGCAGGAAAATCCATTCCGGAAATAGTTGAAAAATACGGATGGTCGCAATTTCGTGATATGGAATCAGAACTGGTCAGGCAATTGGCGAAATGTGATCATTTGATTATCGATACAGGGGGCGGGGTGATTGAGCGAGCGGAAAACATCAGAGCATTAAAGACCAACAGTTACATTTTTTGGCTCAAAGCCTCTGTGGATACAATTGTCAATCGAATTCAAAATGACACTCAAAGGCCTTCCCTGACTCCTGACAAGAGTTTTACAGAAGAAGTCGGGGAAATCCTCAGCAAAAGAACACCCAAATACAAAATGGCGTCAGAATTTGAAATTGATACGGATCATCTGACCGCCGAGCAAGTTGCGGATCAGATTATGGCAATGCTGCCTGATTTTATGGTGAATAAAGTTGAAAAGGTTGAGAAAGAAAAAAACCAAACAACAGAATAAACAAAAGAGAAAAAAAGGGAGCCTTATTCGCTGGTTAATTCCAACCCTTTTTTTGATTTTGTGTATGCTGACGGTGGTTTATGTTTTTTTTCTGAGCATGCTTGCCAAAGAAAAGTTTGCAGGCAAAAAGTGGGATCTTCCAGCCCGTATCTATGCCCGGTCTCTGGAATTGTATCCCGGCTTGAAAATCGACCCGAATGGCCTTGAAGATGAACTTGTTTTGATGCAATACCGGCGGGTGGATCGTATCGACGGAACAGGGAGTTTTTCACGCTCAGGCAATACATTTACCATTTTTAGCCGAGCCTTTGATTTTGGGGATGATCATATCCCTTCACAAAAAATCCGGTTGACTGTTCAAAATGGAAAGATTTTCACGTTGGATGAATTAGAAACGGGTGATCCGATAACGCTTATCCGACTTGATCCTGCTCATATTGGAAGTTTTTATCCCACCCATAACCAGGACCGCCTTTGGGTAAAAATTGAAGAAGTGTCGCCTTTGCTGACTCAGACGATACTGGCGGTTGAAGATCGTGATTTTTACGAACATTATGGCGTAAAACCTCTGGCGATTTTTCGTGCCTTGATGGTCAATCTCAAGGAGAGACGCACAGTTCAGGGGGGAAGTACCCTTACTCAGCAACTGATCAAAAACCTTTTTTTAACCAGGGATCAAAGTTATAAGAGAAAATTTGACGAAGCGATTATGGCGCTTAGTTTGGAATTGAGCTACGAAAAGGAACAGATTCTCGAGGCCTACCTTAATGAAGTGTATATGGGGCAGGACGGCAACAGATCCATTCATGGTTTCGGCATGGCTAGCCGCTTTTATTTTGAACGATCCATACAGGACCTGAGACCCAAGGAAATTGCCTTATTGGTGGGGCTGCTTAAAGGTCCTTCTTATTACGATCCCAGGCGGTTTCCGGAAAGGGCGATTCAAAGACGAAATACCGTTTTACAGATGATGCTTGATCAGAAACTCATCCGTCGGGATGAAGCGGAAAATTCCATGAAATCGCCTTTGGATGTCACCTCTGATCCACCTTCCGGAAATTCAAGATTTCCGGCGTTTTTGGACCTGGTCAAACGGCGTTTACTCGAAGAATACCCTGAAGAGGATCTTCGTTCTGAAGGCCTGAGAATATTTACCTCTTTTGATCCCCAGATTCAGTTTATCGCTGAAAAAACCGTTCTGACTCAATTGGATGCCATGGAAAAACGTCGCGGCTTACCTGGTGGTGAACTGGAGGCAGCCGTAGTGATTACCTCCACAGGCTCTAATGAGGTGATGGCTTTTATTGGTGGTCGGCAACCCGGTGTGGAAGGGTTTAACCGTGCGATTGATGCCAGGCGGTCAATCGGTTCTTTGGCAAAACCCGCCGTTTATCTTGCTGCTTTGCAATTCCCAAACCGATATACGCTCATAACGCTTCTCGATGACAGTGAACTGCGGATCAAAATGCACAAGGGGGATACCTGGGCACCCCAGAATTATGACCGTAAACATCACGGACAAGTGCCGCTTTACAGAGCGTTGGCCAATTCTTACAACATTGCTACCGTTCGACTTGGAATGGATATCGGTCTGGAAAATGTATTTGAAACCATCCGGAAACTGGGAGTTGACCGCCAATTCGAACCTTTTCCGTCGGCTCTTTTGGGGACCATGCCCATGTCGGTGCTCGAAGTTGCCAATATGTATCAGACGGTGGCTTCCGGTGGTTTTTACTCTCCCCTGAGGGCTATCCAGTCCGTCTATACTCAGGATGGAACTCCCTTACAACGCTTCCCCCTGACCATAAGTCAAAATATTGACAGCGGAGCTGTTTATTTATTAAGTAAAGCATTGCAAGCCGTTGTGGTCGAGGGAACGGCAACCTCAGTGAACAGTATTTTGCCTGCTGGTATCGGAGCAGCCGGCAAAACAGGCACGACGGATGATCTCAGAGACAGTTGGTTTGCAGGGTTTACCGGCAACCATTTGGCTGTCGTTTGGCTCGGCCGGGATGACAATAAATCATGCAACCTTACCGGATCTTCGGGTGCATTACAGGTGTGGGGACATCTGATGGCCAATATTTCCGTCACTCCCCTCAGACTGACACAACCCGACAATATTAAATGGGTTGTGGTGAATCCTGAAACGGGGTTCCAGACAGAGGAGTTTTGCCCTGGTGCCATAGCCATCCCTTTTGTCAGTGGGTCGGAACCCCAGCAAATGAATTCTTGTGTTCAGTCTGAAAAGCACAGGATGAAACCGATGGCCCCGGAGAAAACCCAAAAGTCGAAACCGTCCTTTTTGGATCAAATACGAGGTTTATTTTAATGAATGTTTTTCGTTTATGGTTTTTGATGATTTTAATGGTCGGCAATATCCTGGCGGGTTGTGCTTCACCTGTCTATAAATATCCTCCAAAAAGCCCGGAACCAGTATATGATCAACAAGGCAGGCCCGCCGAGAGTATACACGATAAATCCCTCTCAACCCCTCCTGAACGGGTGATTCGTCAACCCCAGCCGCCCTATGGAACTTCAGGAGAAGACCCTTCGGCAATACTGAAAAAGCCTTCACCTTCTACTCCTCGAATTGGTTCGGATATCCCTGCCGATTCAACATCTTCCGATGGCTATTTGTTGGCAGTGGTTTCGTCACTGGAAAATCAATCTGAACAACTTCTGGCACAGGGTAAAACCGATCAGGCTTTTGCTACGGCCGAGCGAGCAATCCGCATGGATCCGGCCAATGCAAAGCTTTGGAATCTTTTGGCTCGAATCCAGTTAAATCGGGGTAATTTTACCCAGGCTGAACAACTATCCAAAAAATCCAATCTTCTTGCCAAAAGCGACAAGCATTTGCAGGCGGATAATTGGCGCATCATCGTAAAGGCTCTTCGTGAAAAAGGTCAGACAAGTGAGGCCGAGAAAGCTATGCAAAAGGTGATGGAGCTGGAAAAAAATTAACGAACAATGCAGGATTGAACCCAGGGTTTTGCGATGGAATGCAACAAGTCCATCTCCGGATCGCTTAAACCCATGGCATTTGTATCGCCTTGGAAAAATTCGGGTTGAAGTACCTTGTCAGGCCTAAAATGTTGAAGCGCATAGAGCATGGAGCCGTTAATTAATCTGGAAATTTTTTTGATGACCTTTTCATTCACCAGGGGTTTAATGCATGTGGTCCTGAACTCATAAGCGATCGAGGACTCCATGATGATCTGGATGCTCTTTAAAATAGGATTCGGGTCGAATCCTTCATTTGTAAAAGATTGGTAATGGCCGGGGTCTGTTTTAATATCCATGGCAATATAGTCCACCAGGCCTTCATTGATCAGGTTTTGGATAACCTGCGGACGGCTTCCGTTTGTGTCGATTTTAATGGGATACCCTGAGCTTTTGAGCTTGTCGCAGAGAATAAGAAGATCTTTGTGAATCGTGGGTTCCCCTCCGGAGATCACCACACCGTCTAATAACCCTTTTCGCTTGTTCAAGAATTCAAGGGCCCAGGTTTCGTTGAGAAATGCCGGACAAACCGGCCGGCCGTTCACCAGTTCAGGGTTGTGACAATACGGACATCGGAAATTGCACCCTGAAAGAAATAACACTGCACTGACTTTTCCGGGGAAATCAATGAATGAAATTTTTTGCATTCCACCCAGTACCATTTGTTTTTTCCTTTCTGCATGAGCGGACGGCTTTTAGGTTTCGATTGAAAAAGTTTAAACTGCTTTTTGGCGATGGGGCTCCACACGAAATGTTTTTCTCATGACAAATTCGGATTGTTTACCGTCATTCCACTGTTTAACAGGCCTGAGATAACCAACCACTCTTGAATAAACCTCGGTTTCTTGCCGGCAGATCGGACATGTATTTTCTTCACCACTGAGATATCCATGCGAGGGACACACGCTGAATGTAGGTGAAAGGGTAAAATACGGAAGTCGGTAATTGGAAGCGATCTTACGCAGGAAATGCTTGACGGTGTCCGTATCGCAGATTTGTTCACCGAGGAATATGTGAAGGACAGTTCCGCCGGTGTATTTGGTTTGGAGCTGATCCTGGAGTTCAAGTGTTTCAAAGATATCATCGGTATAATTTACCGGAAGTTGTGTTGAATTGGTGTAGTAAGGTGCGGCTCCTTTTGGTAACTGATCCTCATTGGCGCAAAGAATATCCCCAAATCGCTTTTTGTCAAGCATGGCCAATCGGAATGAAGTTCCCTCGGCAGGAGTGGCTTCAAGGTTAAAAAGATCTCCGGTATGTTCCTGTGCCGCGGTTATTCGGCCGCGAAGAAAATCCATGACTTCCAGTGCAAATGCTTGCCCTGAAGGACTTCCGATATTTTCGCCCAAAAAGTTCATGCAAGCCTCGTTCATGCCGATTATACCGATCGTGGAAAAATGGTTTTTCCAGAAAAATCCGGTTCGTTTTTTTACATCCCTTAAATAAAACATCGAATAGGGATAAAGATTTTTCTCCGTAAATTTTTCCAGGACCTTTCTTTTGATATTCAAACTTTTTATGGCAAGGTCAATATTTTTATTCAAATGTGCAAAAAAATCGTCCCGTGTTTTGCTGATATAGCTGATCCGCGGCAAATTCAACGTCACAACGCCAATAGATCCGGTCAGCGGGTTTGCTCCGAAAAGCCCTCCGCCCCTTTTCAAAAGCTCCCGGTTGTCTAGACGAAGGCGACAGCACATTGACCGGGCATCTTCAGGGGACATGTCTGAATTAATATAATTGGAAAAGTAGGGAATCCCGTATTTCCCGGTCATTTTCCACACCTTTTCCAGTCCGGGTTTATCCCAGTCAAAATCTTTGGTCAGGTTATAGGTGGGAATAGGAAAGGTAAAGACACGTCCTTTGGCATCACCTTCCATCATGACTTCTGCAAACGCTTCATTGATCATATCCATTTCCGGCTGGAAATCTCCATAGACAAATTCAAGCGCTTTTCCGCCCACAATTACCGGCTGATCCCTAAGCGTGGAAGGCACGATCAGGTCCATGGTGATATTGGTAAAAGGAGTCTGGAAGCCCACTCTGGTCGGAATATTGATGTTAAACACAAATTCCTGCAAAGCTTGTTTGACTTCGGCATAGTCCAAATCATCGTAACGCACAAAAGGCGCCAATAAAGTATCAAAGTTTGATATGGCCTGAGCCCCTGCAGCCTCCCCTTGAAGGGTGTAGAAAAAATTAACGATCTGTCCCAATGCGGACCGGAGGTGCTTGGGAGGTGCACTTTCCACTTTCCCTTCTACCCCCTTAAATCCTTGGCAAAGAAGGTCTTTGAGATCCCATCCCACACAATAGACAGACAAAAGGCTTAAATCGTGGAGATGTATATCCCCGTTTTTGTGAGCTTCACGAATTTCAGGGGGGTAAATCTGATTTAACCAGTATTCCGAGGTGATATCCGAAGAAATGTAATTGTTCAACCCCTGAAGAGAATAACACATGTTGCTGTTTTCTTTTATTTTCCAGTCAAGTTTACCGATATAATGTTCCACCAGGTCAACGTTTGCTTTGGTTGTGATAGCCCTGATCCGGGCATGTTGTTCCCTGTAGAGAATATAGGCTTTGGCCGTTTTGTAATAGGGAGAGTCCAGAAGTATGCGCTCCACAATATCCTGAATTTCCTCGACTTCAGGTGTGATTCCCAGTCGAAGCTCATGGGCGAGTGTCAGAACTTTCAAGGTGAGTTTCCGGGCATCTCTTTCTTCGAATTCTCCAGTAGCCTTTCCAGCTTTTGCAATCGCAGATGTGATTTTTTGCGAATCGAACGGCACTACTCTTCCGTCACGTTTTTTTATATTCTCAAACATGGAATACCCCCTTATCGAAAGGATTTTGAGGTGTTTTTTAACTGTTTTACGGATTGTTGAATGAACTGATCCCAACTGGAATGAAAAACCTTGTATCACAATATATTGATATGTGTCAATATAAAAAATCAATATATTGAGTTTGGGTTAGATGAGATGAAAAGGATGAGTGACAGGGACATACAGGCTTATAAAATTAGCGGGGAGGATGTTTCATTTTCCTGAGGGGAGGTTGAGGTTCCGGAGTTGCCCAGAGATAGTCGGCATAGTCCAGTTCAGCTGAAGTGCCAACCGGGGTGAGGTAAATGGTTTTAAAGGGTACCGGCAACAACTGGTAGGCCCTGTCTGGGATGCCGAATTTGTAGATGATATGGCCATTTCCAACCAAGACAACCATGGGTCCGTCACACAAATGGGTTGAGACCGTTTCGGCCATGGTATCTTCCCAAACACATTGAGCTTGGTAAAAGGTATCAAAATTTTCCCGGCCCCTTGTCATATGACCCTCAAAAAATTTTTCTACATATTGTCTGTGCGGCTCAATATGAGTATTTATGGTTGCAGGTAAAAAATTTTGGTCATACTCTAAAAGGTTTTCCAAACCCCCAACCGCAATTTTCGGAGGGATATGGAAAGGAATGTTGAGGCCGACCAGGGCAATATTTTTTTTCATAATAAAAACAAGAATATCCCGATAAAGATCAAAGGGATACCGCCAATTGGCATACCAGTGTGTTTTTTTTAAAAACTCCGTTTCCTCCAGTTGGCCGGAGGACCATTGATCCAGCACCTGTTGATAGGTGCGGTCGAACATTTCCATACCGACACACATGGAAGGATTTTTTTCATACATGGATTTGATTATCTTTAATTGAATGTCATGATGGTTCTTGTCGGAATGCTTTTCTCCAATATAAATCACCTTGACATGATTTAATTTTTTCATGAGGGTTTCATATGAAATCTCTTGTTTCAGTTCTGTGGAAAGAATGGTGTCCGGCGGAAAAGTTTGTTGAATATCGATGAGCGTAAGTTTTGGGGATGGAGCGGCGCACCCTGAGACAATCCATATGATTAAAAAAAATAATGAAAAAACAGGCACATCACATTTTAATATGGACATGGATTTGAGTTTTTGAGAAAAAAGGATCGAAATCATTCTAATCGGAATCATCAGATATTGTGTATAATGGGCCGAAACGATTGATTGAATAACAGAGGATTTATCATGAAACTGGATCATCCCCCCATATATCGTAAAATCATTATTCCCTGGTATGACTCTGAACTCATCTGCCTGGTGGCTATCATTTTGTTAAGTCCGGTGGTGCTTTTGGGGTTGGTTGGAATCAATGTAGCCAAGGGTTCTGAGCAATATCAGGCTTATATTTGGATGCCTGTGCTGCTGACAGGGCTTAGTGCCGGGGTGATTTTTTCCATGGCACTCCGGCTGATCCGAAGGTTTTTTTTCTAATGATTGTCCATAAATTTTTTAAATGACAAATTTTTATAGCTGTCTGTATGAATGTATTTTAAGACCATGATCATGGTTTCCGCAGGAATAAATCCGGGCCTGTGACCGATGATTTCTTTGGTTTCCGACATAAACCAGGTGTCGGGAAGTCCCCGAACCTTGAAACTTTCAGCAATTTTCTGATCAGTATCGGAATTGACTCGAACGGGAATAAAGTTTTTATTAATATAGGCGACAATTGCCGGGTCCATGAAAGTCTCTTTTTCCATGACAATGCAATATTCACAACGGTCTGAGTAGAAATTGATCAGCAGTTTTTTGGGTTCTTGTTCAACCCTGGAAATCGCCTCATCATAACTTACCCAGACAATGCCGGCTGATGATGCAAATCCGATCGAAACAAACCATAAGGCAAAAATGAAGATAAAAAAGATCAAAACGGCAATTTGAATTTTTGCTTTCAAAACATTTTATCCTATTTGTGTCAAAAGATAGAGCCTGTCAAAAATTAATATAAACCCCATGATAATCAGAAGAATTCCTGCCAATGGATTGACATATTTCAGAATTCCGGAGGCCTTTCTGACAAAATTCAAAATAAGATGTATAAATACGGAAATCAATATAAATGGTAATGCAAGACCTCCCGAGTAAAGGCCCAACAAAAGCATCCCTTCACCCACTGTATCCTGACTTCCGGCTAAAATAAGAATCGATCCGAGCAACGGCCCTATACAGGGACTCCAACCGGCAGCAAATGCCATTCCGACTAAAAAGGTACCCAAAAAGTGAAGAGGTTTCTTTTTTAGATCAAGTTTTTTCTCAACGTCTAATTTACTAAAACGAATAATTCCGGTCAAATGAATTCCCAATAGTATGATTAGAATGCCTCCAGCAATTCTGATAGAATCGATGTAGTGATAGATTAATCGGCCCAAAAATGAAGCGGAAGCCCCCATTAAAATAAAGACAAAGGAAAAACCACACACATAGGCAAGAGTGGAAATTATCACTTTTTTTCGAATCAGATGATTTTTGTTTGTGGTTAAATCATCAAGTGAATAACCCGTGATAAAAGTGAAATAAGCAGGTATCAAAGGGAGAATGCAGGGTGAAAGAAACGAAAAAATACCCGCCAAAAAAGCGGCGGAATAAGATACATTTTCTGCAAACATTGTTTTCTGTATTATCTGGTTGTTTCTTTAGTACCGTTATCTAAACAATTACCATAACTATAAATACGGTGAGTCAAAAATTCTTTACTATTCCCTACCCGTTTTAGACAGGATTGTCTATTGATCCATCGTGCAACAATACTGAGAGGCGATATCATTTGCTCAGTTCTGCAGCACGTTTGGCAGCTGCAATGATGGCCTCTATCAATACTTGTTTAACCTGATTTTTTTCAAGAATTCTGAATGCTGCCTCAGTTGTCCCACCAGGGGATGTTACCTTTTTTCGAAGTTCTTCAGCAGTCTCATTTCGGGTTTCCATCAAGGCAACGGCTCCTTTGACAGTGGTAAGCGTCAACATTTTTGCATCTTCATAATCCAGATTCAATTCCACTCCGGCAGCAATCATGGATTCAATCAGATAAAATACATATGCGGGACCAGATCCGGACAGCCCGGTGACGGCATCCAGAAGTTTTTCATCAAATTCGATTACATGGCCCATGGTTTCAAGAATATTACGGGTCATGTCAGCTTCTTCTCTCAGCACATAACGATTTGAACTCATCCCTGACATGCCTTGAAGCACAAGCGATGGAGTGTTGGGCATTACGCGAATCACGGGCAGCAATTTTCGTAACTGTTCATCAATGTCCTTGTAAAGCAGGGTTTCGATTTTTTCAATGGTGATTCCCGCAGCAATCGATATGATTAATTTTCTTTCCTTTATGTCAAAATCAGGATGCTTCGCAATACCGGTCAAAACATCATTCATCTGTTGGGGTTTGACGGCCAAAATAATAATATCACTTGAATTAAACACCCTGAAATTGTCATGCGTGGTGTTGACACCATAAGTGGTTTTCAACATATGGAGGCGATCCTGCATAATATCGCTAATGGTTATAGACGAAGGGTTAAAGATTCCGGTTTGAATCATTGCTCCTGCAAAAGCTTCACCCATGTTGCCTCCTCCAATAATTCCGATATTTCCGGAGCCTTTCTGCATCTTTCCCTCCATTTCCATGTTTGAGTCGTATTCAATCTGAAAATTTGCAAATCCTTTTGATATCTTTACCAGCCTTCAGGGAACATTTGAACCTGACGGGATTATTTCCTGGTTAAATTTTGCTGAAATGCCTTGACTTATTAAAAGGAATAGCATTATTTTCACATTCCACTTGTGAATAAAAAATGAAACAATAACTGTTTTTCACCTGAAAGACAATTGATTATAAAGAGAGGACAGGAAAAAATGTTTGTTGCCGGATACTTTTTAATTGCAGTCGCTAAAGTTCTTGATTTTGTTTTACTTTTTCTGATGATCGCCGTTATTGCGAGAGCTGTGTTATCTTGGGTCAGCCCCGATCCCTTTAACCCGATAGTCAGATTTATCAACAATGTTACTGAACCTGTTCTTTACCCCATTCGAACGAAGCTCCCCGTGGTGTTTGGTGGAATCGACCTGTCCCCCATAATTGTTCTGTTGGGAGTTATGTTTTTGAGGGCTTTTTTAGTGAACAGCCTCATGAGGATGGCGCAAACGCTTTTATAGATTTGAGAAAATTTAAGGAAAAGTGATTGAAATAGCCCCTTTCGATATTCATCAACAGCAGTTTCACATTCGTTTCAGGGGGTTTGATATTCATGAGGTAGATGCAAAAGCGATAAATTTTTTAACCGGAAACAGACTACAGGTGGTATTGAATGGCAAAAATTGACGCATTTTTCAAACTGATGAACGATCAAGGAGCCTCGGATCTTCATTTGGCTGCGGGACAGCCCCCGGCGCTTCGAATTCGGGGAGATGTCGAAAGGGTAAAATATAAAGTTCTCGATAATGACAGTTTGAGAGCGATGCTTTATGAAATCGCACCTGAAGACAAGGTCAAGGTTTTTGAAGAGACCGGTGATGTGGATTTTGGCTATGAAATTCCCGGATTGGCCCGATACCGGGCGAATTTTTTTATGCATAAAAACGGAGTTGGAGCAGTATTCAGAGAAATCCCCTCAACAATTATGACAGCCGAAGAGCTTGGGCTTCCACCGGTAATCTCCAAACTGGCCTCGCTTCCTCGGGGACTGGTACTGGTTACCGGACCAACCGGAAGTGGTAAATCAACGACTTTGGCCGCTATTGTCGATGTCGCCAACCGAACGAGAAAAGACCATATCATTACCATTGAAGATCCCATTGAATTTGTGCATAAAAGTCAGGGATGTATTGTCAACCAGAGAGAAATAGGCCTTCATACCAAATCGTTCCATTCTGCTTTGCGTGGTGCTCTGCGTGAGGACCCGGATATCATCCTTGTGGGCGAGTTAAGGGATCTTGAAACCATTTCTTTGGCGATAGAGGCTGCATCAACCGGTCACCTGGTATTTGCCACTCTTCATACCACCAGCGCACCCAAAACAGTGGATCGAGTGATTGAGGTTTTTCCGGCCAATCAGCAGGCTCAAATTCGTTCCACCTTGTCAGATGGCCTTCGGGCGGTCGTGGCTCAAGTTCTTTTTAAACGGATTGATATCAAAGGGCGAGTTCCTGCCCTTGAAATTTTAATTGCAACACCCGCTGCCCGTAACCTGATTCGTGAATCCAAGACTCACCAGCTTCCATCAGTGATGCAAACCGGTAAGCGATATGGTATGCAATTATTGGATGATGCTATCATGGATCTGTTCAATAAAGGGCAGATCAGTGGTGATGACGCCTATCTGAAGGCAAACGAAAAATCCCGGTTCAGGCCGCTATTGACAAATCCGCCCTCGGATTTTACCGAAGCTTAAACAATTTTTTAAAAGTGGGCAGTAGAGATGAGAAAACAGGAAATAGACCATATTCTGACAAAAATGCTCGATTCATACCCTGATGTATCCGATCTTAATCTGACACCCGGGAAACCTCTTCAAGTCGAAAGTAGCGGTCAACTTGTGGCTGTTGAAATGAAACCTGAATTCAGGGAGTTGACACCATTTCAAACAGAAGTCTTTGCGCTGAACCTGATCAACCAGGATCGAAGACTTACGGAAATACTTTTGAATTCGGGTTCATGTGACCTTTCCTACAGTTTGCCCGGCAAAGCTCGTTTTCGTGTCAATATTTTTTCCCAATCCTCCAATTATTCTATTGTTCTTCGTAAGCTGGAATCAAAAATTCCGACCATTGATGAATTAAATCTGCCGGATGCCATGCATAAAATAGCACAGGAAAAAAACGGCATTGTTTTTGTTACCGGTGCAACCGGATCTGGAAAAACAACATCCCTTGCCGCTGTTTTGGATGAAATTAACGATTCAAAATCGGTCCATGTGGTTACCCTGGAAGATCCTATCGAATATCAGCATCCCCATAAAAAGGCGACCTTCAATCAGCGGGAACTCGGTCTTGATTTTGATACTTTTGCCGGCGGCCTGCGGGCAGCCCTTCGGCAAGCCCCCAAAGTCATTCTTGTAGGCGAAATGCGCGATCGTGAAACCATTGAAATCGGATTAAAAGCTGCTGAAACAGGGCATCTGGTGCTTACGACCCTGCATACCGTGGATGCCGGTTCAACAATCAACCGAATTATCGGTATGTTCAGCACCGAAGAAGAAACCCAGATCCGGACACGCCTTGCTGATACGGTAAGGTGGATTGTCTGCCAAAGGCTTCTTCCTAAAGTTGGAGGAGGACGGATTGCGGCTTTTGAAATTTTAGGAACAAACCTTCGGGTCAAAGATTCCATTCTGAACGGTGAATCAGAGGGTAAAACATTCTATGATATTATGGAGGCTGGTAAACCGTTTGGGATGACCACCTTCGATAGCTATATTGTGCATTTGTACGAACTAGGCGTCATTACCCAGGAAACCGCTCTTGCGTATTGTTCCCGAAGAGGGGTGGTGGGAAGGGGTATCGACAATGTAAAAAGTGCCAGGGGTGAAAAAACCACCGATATCGATAAACTGGAAATCGACAAGGATTATAGTAAAACCTATTAAATGCTGGATAAGGGCTCATGGAAATCATTTGTGACAATTGCCAAAAAAAGTTAACCATTCCGGATAATAAAATTCCCAAAGATCGTACTGCGTATCTGAATTGCCCCGGATGCAAAAAGAGACTGGTGGTGACTTCAGCTCCGCAACCCGAGGAACAACAGAAAAATGAATCGGTTTCTACCATTTTTGATGAATTGACTTCGGACACCTATGATGCTTCTGAAAAACCTTTTGATTTTCTTGAAGAAGAAGCCAAGACATCCATAGTTTGCGTTTCAGATCCGGAAATACAGGAAAAAATCAATCCCATATTAATTAATCTGGAATATCATAATACAGTTGCTGAAAATGCTAGGGATGCTCTAAAAAAGATGCGGTACCATACCTTTGATATCGTTGTCCTGGATGAACTTTTTGATTGTAAAAATTATCACGCCAATGGTGTGTTGATTTTCCTGCAACACCTTCCCATAAATATGAGAAGAAATATCTTTTTGATACTTCTGACCTCCCGTTTTAGAACAATGGATAATATGGAAGCCTTTCATAAAAGTGTCAATTTAATGGTCAACAAAGCAGATATCAATGAATTTAAAAAAATTCTCCTGAAAGGAATCGCCGACAATGAGTTTTTTTATAAAGTGTTAAAAAATACCGCAAAAAAAATTCTCGCAAATTGATCGGCAACCTTTTGGAAAGATTGAGAGAGCTTCTCAAACCCCCATTCTGAATAATTTAAATAAAAATTAACCAACATATAAAGGATTACGTTTTACCATGCTCTTTGTCATTGATGTGGGCAATACCAATATCGTAATGGGTATTTATGATGGTTCAAAATTGGTGAAAGACTGGAGAATTCGAACGGAAAAAAATACCACGGCTGATGAATTCAACGTATTGGCATCGAATCTGTTTTCCCAGGGGGGGATGAGCCCTGAAAAAATTGAAAAAACCGTGATTTCATGCGTGGTACCGCCCATGGTGACAATTCTTGACGGGTTTTGCCGAAAGTACCTGGGACATCCCCCCCATTGGGTCGATGCCCGATCCTATAAAAAAATGCCTATTTTGTATAGTAATCCATCTGAGGTGGGTGCTGACAGAATTGTCAATTCCGTGGCCGCGTATGAAAAATATCATACAAGCCTCATTGTCATAGATTTTGGAACGGCCACTACTTTTGATGCGATCTCTGGAAAGGGTGAATATTTGGGTGGCGCCATCAGTCCCGGAATTATGATTTCAGCTGAAATTCTTTTCCAGAAAGCCTCTAAGCTTCCAAGAGTTGAAATATTCATGCCTCCGGAACAAGTGATCGGAAAAAACACCGCTGAAAGCATTCAGTCCGGAATTATATATGGATATGCCGGTTTGGTTGATGGGATGGTCAATCGAATGAAAAAAGAAATGGCTGAAAACGCCCGGGTGATCGCCACCGGTGGTCTTGCCTCTCTGATGGTTAAAGTCTCCGAAACCATTGAAACAGTCGAGAAAGATTTGACCCTTGAAGGATTAAAAATTATCAGTCAGAGTCTCTAAGTAACCTGTAAAGCCTCGAATACTGTTGGTCAGAAAGCCTCGTTCCCTTTCCTGTGCCGACGGATTCAAAGCAAAAAATCCGGCCAGGTTTTTGTCTTCCTGTAACAGAAGATTCAGGCAGTCGGATATGAAATCTTTTTTGGGTGAACTTTCCAGTTCGTTTCGGATAATGGTTGCCCAAAAATTAAGCTGATTTTTATATCGCGATAACATTCCCTTTGCATCCGGTTTCATGCCGAAATGGCTGTAACAAATGTTTTTGGGGGAATTTGCGATCAAGGTATCAATGCTTTTAATTGAGGTTTCCATGAAAAAGGTCGGGGGGGTTGCCGGACGAAGGTATTCATAGTCAGGGTCGATGGAAAGACATACTCCGCCTGCTTCTCCGGCAAAAAGATAATCATCTGCAAGAAAACTGACGTGGTGTGGGGAATGCCCCGGAGTCAGAAAGGCTTTGATCCGGTCGGACTTGAAACTTTCTGCATCGACCAAGCGTTTTTTGTCTACGCCTTTGATTGATCCATATCCCTCTCCAAGAGCCCCAAGAGTCTTGAGGGTTCCTTCCCATAATCTGGTGGGATCCACCAGATGGTTAATTCCGGAGCCGTGGCAGATAATGGGGGTTTCGGGAAACTGATGGGCCACTTCACCAATAGCGCCCGCGTGATCAATGTGAATGTGAGTCAAAAGAATGAAATCAAGATGATCTACGCTCAGATCTTTAATGGCTTTAATCAGGATGGTTGATGTTACCGAAGGTCCGACATCAACAACAAAATTGACATCTCCTTTATATAGCCAGGCCCCGATAAAACGGTCAAATCCTGTCATGGGCGGATCAAGTCGGATTAAGAAAAGATTATCTGATACCTGGTCAATATTTTTTTCCTTGTCCATCGTCATGGCTAATCCTTCAGGGCTTCTATGAAATTTCCGTTGATATGATATCATTTATTGTAAAAGTGACATTTATCAACAATCTTGCAGACCCGCTTGAATTGCATTGATCAGTCTTACCGTCGATACGGTGTTGGCAACATTATGAACACGAACAATATGGGCTCCGTTTAAAATCGATGCTGATATGACAGCCTGTGTGCCTGTTTCAACCTCTGGGGAATCAGCAGAAAACTCCTTGTTAAGATACTTCTTTAGTGTATTTCGGATAAAGGCTTTTCTGGAAGGGCCTATAAGTATGGGAAGATCCAAATGATTGAATTCGGATAAATTCCTGATGAGGGTCAGATTGTGATCCGTATTTTTTCCAAAACCGATTCCCGGATCAATAATCATTTTTGAGCGCTCAATTCCTTTTTGAATGGCAAACTCAATTCTTTCAGAAAAAAAATCCTTTAACTCTCCAATGAGATCAGGGTAATGAGGGTTTACCTGCATGGTTCCCGGAACCCCTTTCATGTGCATCAGTATTATCGGAACTTTCCGTTTGGCGGCCAGATCTGCCAAAGTGGGGTCCATTCGAAGTGCTCCGATATCATTAATGATGCTTGCACCGGCATCAAGGGCTCTTTTTGCAACACCACCCTTTGTGGTATCAATGGAAATGGGGACATGGACACGTTTAGCCAGGTCTTCGATGATTGGCAAAACGCGTCGAATCTCCTCTTCTTCCGAAACTTCCTTGGAAAAAGGCCGGGCGGATTCTCCTCCGATGTCTAGAATATCGGCACCTTCTTCGCAAAGCTTTTCACCATGGGCTACGGCGCTGCTGAAAGAGTAAAATTTTCCACCGTCTGAAAAAGAGTCCGGGGTAATATTTAAAATTCCCATGACCAAGGTTCGGTGTCCCAATTCAAGTCTGTGGTCATTCCACGCGATGTGATAAACAGGTTTGGGGGATTGTTTTATCATAGAGAAATCATCCGGCACAAGCAATACCGAGGCAAATTATCCATTATCCGACGGAGGAAGTAGCAGTGTTTTCATTCGTGTAATCCTCTTCGAAATCATCGGGCTGTGAAAGCTTAATTCCAGGTCTCATGGAAAGAATCAAATCATCCAGTTCTTTTCCTAATACGGTCTCTTTTTCTAAAAGCAGATCTGACAACCGATGAAGAATATCCAGATTTTCTTTCAGAATCTGTTTGGCCCGCTCATAACCGGTTTTAATCAGGCGGTTGATCTCTTCATCTATTTTTTTTGCGGTTTCCTCAGAATAATCCCGGTGCTGAGCAATTTCCCTTCCCAGAAAAATCTGCTCTTCTCCCTTTGAAAAACTCATCGGTCCAAGTTCGCTCATTCCCCAGCTTCGTACCATGTGCTGAGCAAGCTCGGTGGCTCTTTTGATATCATTGGAAGCGCCGGTGCTGATTCTGTTGAATACGATTTCTTCGGCAACCCGACCTGCGAATGCGATGGCCAGTTCGGCTTCCAATTGATCCTTGTATTTAAAGTCTCTTTCTTCGGGCAAAAACCATGTCACACCGGCAGCCCGGCCTCTGGGAATGATGGTAATTTTATTCACCGTGTCTGTTCCCGGCAGAAATCTTGCTACCAGGGCATGACCGCCTTCATGGTATGCAGTGGTTTTTCTATCCTCTTCCCTGACTATTTTGGATTTCCGCTCCAGGCCCATATAAACTTTATCCTTGGCATCCTCGAAGTCTGTCATCTCGATTTTTTCTTTATTTCTTTTAGCCCCCAGCAGTGCAGCTTCATTGACAAGATTTTCCAGGTCCGCTCCCGAAAAACCGGGAGTCCCTTTGGCCAAAACAACCGGGTCAACATCAGCAGCCAAGGGAACACGTTTCATGTGAACCCGCAATATCTTTTCACGGCCTTTGATGTCAGGAAGAGATACCACCACCTGACGGTCGAAACGACCGGGCCGTAAAAGGGCGGGGTCAAGGACGTCCGGACGGTTTGTGGCTGAAATCAGGATGACCCCCTCATTAGATTCAAACCCGTCCATTTCTACCAAAAGCTGGTTCAGAGTCTGTTCGCGTTCATCGTGGCCTCCTCCCAAACCTGCCCCTCGATGGCGCCCCACCGCATCGATTTCATCAATGAAAATGATACAGGGGGCATTCTTTTTCCCCTGCACGAAAAGATCCCGTACACGGGAGGCTCCAACACCCACAAACATTTCAACAAAATCAGAACCGCTGATCGAGAAAAAAGGCACTCCTGCCTCACCGGCTATGGCCCTTGCCAGAAGGGTTTTTCCCGTACCGGGCGGTCCCATCAATAAAACGCCTTTCGGAATTCTACCTCCCAGCCGTGTAAATTTTTTGGGATCACTTAAAAACTCGACAATTTCGCTGAGTTCTTCCTTTGCTTCATCAATTCCGGCTACGTCCTCAAAGGTTACTTTGGTCTGCTGATCAGATAGGAGCCTGGCTCTGCTTTTGCCGAACGAAAGTGCTTTCCCGCCACCTGATTGCATTTGTCGCATGAAAAATATCCACACACCAATGAGGATGATCATGGGAAACCATGAAACCAGAACCGACATATACCATGGTGATTCAGATTCGGGCTTTGCCTTGATGGCCACCCCTTTTCTGCGAAGAGTATCAATAAGGTTAGAGTCTTGGGGTGCATAGACTTTGAATTTGGATCGGTCACGGTCTGTGACTAAAAGTTCCTGGCCCTGAATGACAACTTCAGTGATCTGGTCGCCTTCAACCATGTATAAAAATTCCGAATAGCTGATATCGGTTTCAGCAAGATGTTGCTGATTAAAAAGATTATAGAGCATGATCATCATCAGGGTGATGATAAGCCAAAGCGCTAAATTTTTATAAAACGGATTCAAATATTACCTCCCAAGTTGCATAACCTGCATGAAATGATGAATTGCAAATATATATTTTAAACATTTTAAAAATTAAGGCAAGAAAAACTTATCCCTTAAATTGTTGATGTGGAAAGCAATCTGGCTTTAAGAACCTTTTGTGTAGACTCTTTTACTTTGACGGAGTCGTCTATCCGGTATCCTCCGACCCAGATAATTTTCCCTGCACATTCAAGAATGGGGATATTCTTTCTCACAGGAAAAGGAACTTTATGATTGATAAAGAATTTTTTCACCTTTTGTGATCCTGATAATCCCATAGGGGTGAAACGATCGCCAGGACGAAAAGAACGAACCATGAGCGGGTAACTGATCGAGGCCATATCCATATAGGCTTCTTGACATGTAATGGTATAGCCACGGGTTTTTTTTAGCCATAATACCTGTTGTGCTGACATTTCAGCCAGTTGAATCGATTGGTCTATTTCTTTGATATAGACTGTCTGAGGTCTGTCTATCCGATATTCAAAGGGGGACAGGCCCGTTTCGTAGGAATTTCTCAACCCTTTGATTTTGCCCCTGTTTCGGCGCCGCACAAATTCGAGTCCGTCATGTTCACGTTTGATCCGTACCATCCCGGGAACATCAACCTGATTTTTGGGTTTTTTCGAAAGGATTATTTCCAAAACAGCATCCATATGTTTGAATCCGACTCCCTGTAGATTGCCTTTGGTTTCTGAGATGACTTTCCGGATAATTCGTCTGATTGCCCCTAAAGGCAGCTTTTTTAATTCCGGAATGGAAAGGATGGTTTTTGAACGGTCCCCGGGCAATTTGACGTTCTCAACATAACAATCAGTCAAAGAGTCAATCCAGCGTTGTTCATCCCGGATAATTTCAGCGGTATGATTTAAGGTTTCAACAATTTCCGGATTAAACTCCGACACCAGCAAGGGAATAAGACCATGCCGGATTCGATTTCTTAGAAACTGTGGGTCCATATTAGATGAATCCGTAATATGGGAAATGTTTTCACAACTGAGATAATTTTCAATATCTGATCGGCTGATATTGATCAGGGGCCGAATCAGCAAGCCTCTGACAGGAGGAATACCGGAAATTCCCTGAGGGCCGGTTCCTCTGAGAATATTGAGTAGGACCGTTTCTGCCATGTCGTTTTTGTGATGCCCCAGGGCTATTTTGTTGAAACCATGCTCCCGTGCTGTTTCGTTTAAAAACTGATGACGAAGGATTCTCCCTGCCTCTTCGATGGATAATTTGTGATGTGCTGCATAATGGTTGACATCCACCTTTTTAATAAAGCAGGGTAAGTTCAATTTGTCGGCTGTGGATTTGACAAAGTCCGCATCGCGGTCTGACTCTGCAGCACGCATGGAGTGATTAAGATGGGCGATTCCCAGACGAAGGTCAAATTCAGGTGAAAGGTTCAGCAGAATATGAACCAGTGCTATGGAGTCGGCACCGCCGGATAAGGCTACAAGAATTGCATCTCCATGCCTGACCATTGAGTGTCGAATCAGGGTGTTTTTAACCGTATTGATTAACTCTGTGATTTCTATTCCCATAATTTACTTTTAAGACGGCACTTTCTTTTTTCTTGATAATTTGTTTTGAATTCGATATCGTATTCAAAGTTGTGCTAAGCGGGGAGCTAGCGGTGCCCTGTACCCGAAATCCGCTTGATGCGGGGCTGAATTCCCTCTCGAGGATTTGCAGCCGATAGCCATGAGTTGCTCTTATCGGCCGCCGCGCAACAGACGGTCTCGAACCTCGTCAGGTCCGGAAGGAAGCAGCGATAAGAGATGCGGTCTGTGTCGTGGATCGATTCCGGTACAGTCAGCGGCTTATCCATTCGGATGAAATTCGACAGAGGGTGCACAACATTTACTTCATAACATCCCCAAAGCAGTTGGCCATCAAAAAATTACTTCCGTTTTTCCCAAACTGATCAAATTGGCAGGGAAGAATCTGCCATTCCGGCGAAAGCCGGAATCCAAGAGGTATAAACACCGGGCTGGATTCCGGCCTTCGCCGTTATGATGTCTATAGATTCTTCCAAATAAAACTGCTCATTTTTGATCATTTTATCATATACCCGGTAAAATGCCATCAAGAACGTGCTTTGGATATATTGAATCAAAGGAACATTTCATTCTTGTTTTTAAACTGTACCCCAAAAATCCAAAATGATTACTAAACGCTCATCTTCTTGACAAGTTTACATATAGTATTATTTTCTCAGCAATTTTGTGGGGTTTAAACTCCTAAGAGGTTCGCTCTGAGTTACATTCATTTTAACCAACGGAAATATTAAAATATTCTAAACATGATCCATTGATTTTATTAAAAAAGTAATTAAAAACTTAAGTAAGGATAAGAGGAAGGAAGGATGCCGGAAAATAAAAACATAGAAATTCAATTTGAAGATTCCGAAAACCGGGATCAGGAGCAAGAGTTGGCAGAAGATCAGCCTGGCCTTGAAGAAAATCAAAAAACAACTCAAGAAAACATTGCACCTGATGAAGAGTCTTCTGAAAAACCATCGCCTGGCCCGATGGAAAAAATGGAGGCCAGGATTAAGGAGCTTGAAAAAGAGGTTGAGGCCAACTATGACCGATTTGTAAGAGTGACGGCGGATTTTGAAAATTATAAAAAGCGAACTGCCCGGGAGATGGGTGACTTGAGAAAGTTTGCCAATGAAACGATTCTAAAGGATATGCTGTCGGTGGTTGACAACCTTGAAAGAGCTGTTGAATCCGGGTCAAAGCAAGATAGTGACAAACAGACTTTACTTGAAGGCGTTGAAATAACATTGAAGGATCTATTCAGATTATTTGAAAAATATGGAGTTAAAGATTTCAAGTCTGAAGGAGAGCCGTTTGATCCGGTTTTTCATCAGGCCATGATGCAACAGCAGACTAATGAGTATCCGGACAATACCGTTGTGAATGAACTGCAGAAAGGTTACACGATCCATGAGCGCCTTCTGAGACCTGCGATGGTGGTTGTGGCCAGAAATATATCGGATCAGCAATGCGATGAAACAGATGAATCGAATTAAGCTACCGGGAATGTATTGTCTCCCGAACAAAAAATTCTTAAAGAAAGGAAGTTTAAGGAGGAAAATATGGGAAAAGTAATCGGAATTGATTTGGGCACCACCAATTCATGTGCTGCTATTATGGAGGGGGGGGATGCCAAGGTAATTACCAATGCTGAAGGTGGGAGGACAACACCGTCGGTTGTTGCAATTACCGAGGATGGCAAACGTCTGGTGGGGCAGATTGCTAAACGACAGGCAATCACAAACCCTGAAAATACCGTTTTTGGCGTTAAAAGGCTTATTGGACGAAGATACGGTTCTCCTGAAATTCAGAAAGATAAGAAGATTTTGCCATACAAGATCGAGGAAGCACCCAATGGCGATGTTAAGATCAATATCAGGGGAAAACAGTACAGCCCTGCGGAAATATCCTCATATATTCTGGCTCACATAAAGAGTTATGTGGAAGACTATCTTGGTGAAAAGATTACCGATGCCGTTATCACAGTTCCGGCTTACTTTAATGACAGTCAGCGTCAGGCAACAAAAGATGCAGGTAAGATTGCCGGCTTGAATGTGCTTCGTATTATCAACGAGCCGACGGCCGCTTCCCTTGCCTATGGTCTGGACAAGAAAAAGGATGAAAAGATCGCCGTGTTCGATCTCGGGGGAGGCACTTTTGATATTTCAATCCTGGAGATTGGTGAAGGTGTTTTTGAGGTTAAATCCACCAATGGAGATACCCATCTTGGCGGCGAAGATTTTGACCTTCGGGTGATTGACTATTTGGCCGATGAATTCAAAAAGGATCAGGGTATTGATATTCGGAATGACAAAATGGCGCTTCAAAGATTAAAAGAAGCTGCCGAAAAGGCAAAAATGGAACTCTCCAGTTCACTGGAAACGGATGTGAATCTGCCCTTTATTACCGCCGATTCCAGTGGGCCGAAGCATATGAACATTCGTATCACCCGGGCTAAACTTGAATCTCTAGTCGGTGATCTTCTGGACAAGCTTGAAGGACCATGCCGGACCGCATTGAAAGATTCGGGACTGACTGCCAATGAAATCGATGAGGTCATACTGGTAGGTGGCATGACCCGAATGCCCGCCGTTCAAGAGAGGGTGCAGAAGATATTTGGAAAGGTTCCGCACAAAGGAGTAAACCCTGATGAAGTGGTAGCGATTGGTGCGGCGATACAAGGCGGTGTGCTCAAGGGTGATGTCAAGGATGTTCTCCTGCTCGATGTGACCCCGTTATCTCTTGGAATTGAGACGCTTGGGGGTATTATGACCAAGCTGATCGAAAAAAACACCACCATACCGACAAAGAAGAGCCAGGTATTTTCCACGGCCGCTGATAATCAGCCGGCGGTATCGATTCATGTACTGCAGGGTGAACGAGAGATGGCCGTTCATAACAAAACTCTGGGAAGATTTGAACTTGTCGGCATTCCACCGGCTCCAAGGGGCGTACCCCAAATTGAGGTCACTTTTGACATAGACGCCAATGGAATTGTGAATGTGTCCGCTAAAGACCTTGCCACCGGAAAGGAACAATCTATTCAGATCACCGCATCCAGCGGTTTGTCCAAAGAAGAAATCGACCGACTGGTCAAGGATGCCGAACTTCATTCAGAAGAAGACAAAAAAACCAAAGAACTGGTCGAAGCTCGTAACCAGGCTGATTCCTTAATTTATGCCACCGAAAAATCAATCAAGGATCTTGGTGAAAAAGTGGATTCATCCACCCGGTCCAATATTGAGTCAGCCATTGAAAAACTTAAGAAAGCCATGGAAGGCAGTGATGCCGGTGAAATTCGGCGCCTCAGCGAGGAATTGACCCAGGCTTCCCATAAACTGGCAGAGGCCATGTATCAGCAAGCCTCAGGAGCAGGAGCAGGAGCACAGCATGGTGCGGGTGAACAGGCGGGCGGTTCAGCAGGACGGGGTCCTGCCGATGATGATGTTGTAGATGCCGATTTTGAAGAGGTTAAAGAAGACAAAAAATAGCAGGGTTTTCTTTAAAAAAATCCCGTGATACATGCTGACGTATCCCGGGATTTTTTTATCCCTGAAAAGGGTGGGGCAATACAGATTCGGTTAAAACCGGCTTGACCATTTGTTGTGGCTCTGATAATTTTTCAGATTAACATGTGAGGTCAATGAAAAACAGGATTCAAAAACGAAATATAAAAAAATGCTGATTACCGAAATTCTTGAAAGAAACGCCGGACTATATGGCGAAAAAATCGCGCTTATCGAGCGAGAACCGGCAAAAAACATCCGAAAACAGATCACTTGGTCGGAATTTGACACCCAGGCTGACCGTGTTGCCCAGGCACTGATAGCAATGGGGGTACAAAAAGGAGACAAGGTCATCCAATTGATGATGAACTGCATTGAATGGCTTCCCATATATTTTGGTATTTTAAGAACCGGAGCATGGGCGGTGCCCCTCAATTTTCGTTTTCAGACAAAAGATATCCTGTATTGCGCGGAGATTTCCGAAGCCAAAGCCATTTTTTTCGGTCCCGAATTTGTCGACCGGATAGAAAAAATCAAAAATAAGCTTGATAAGACGGTCAGAACTTACATTTTTACAGGTCCTGACCAATTAAGGCCGGAGGGTTCTCGTCCTATTCATGAAATACTTTGGTCGGGCCGGATCGAAAAACCTTGTGTCCCTATGGACCTATCGGATGAAGCTGCTTTGTATTTTACATCGGGAACCACCGGAAAACCCAAAGCTGTACTGCTGACCCATCAAAATCTTGAATTTTCCTGCCGGGTGGAAAACCAGCACCACAACCAGACGCATGATGACAACTTTCTATGTATTCCACCCCTCTATCATACGGGCGCAAAAATGCACTGGTTCGGGAATTTTATCGTCGGTGCCAAAGCGGTGATTCTAAAAGGAGTCAGTCCCAGATGGATACTTGAAACCATATCCCAGGAACGGGTGACCATTGTATGGCTGCTCGTTCCATGGGCGCATGATATTTTGATCGCTATTGAAAATGGTGAGATCAATCTTGAAGATTATCATCTCGACCAGTGGAGGTTGATGCATATCGGTGCTCAACCGGTGCCGCCTGCACTGATCCGAAAATGGAAAATGGTTTTTCCTCACCACCAGTACGACACCAATTATGGGCTTACGGAAGCCACGGGACCTGGTTGTGTTCATCTCGGACTTTCCAATATTGATAAAGTCGGGGCTATAGGAATTCCCGGGTTTAACTGGGAATGCCGTATACTGGATAGTCAATTAAATCCGCTTTCCAATGGCCATCCGGGAGAGCTTGCTGTCAGAGGGCCCGGAGTGATGAAAGAATATTACAAAAACCCGGAAGCCACATCCGCCAGTATTGTCGACGGATGGTTGCTCACCGGCGATATTGCCCACATGGACCCGGACGGTTTTTTATGGCTGGTCGATCGAAAGAAAGATGTGATCATTACCGGTGGAGAGAACATTTTTCCGGTGGAAATCGAAAGCTTTTTTATGGACCATGAATCCATTCAGGATGTGGGAGTCATCGGTCTTCCTGATGAACGTCTCGGGGAAATTGTGGCAGCGGTCATTAAGGTCAAACCCGGAAAAGAACTTTCGGAAAAAGATCTGATTCAGTATTCGGAAAAGCTCCCTCGCTATCAACGGCCCAGAAAATTTATTTTCGATGATATTCCCCGAAATCCAACCGGCAAAATCGAAAAACCCAAGCTAAGGAAAAAGTATGCCGGAAGAATCGAAAGTATCCGAATCTAATAAGGAAAAGCCTGATATTCGCATCAAAATCTCCTGTTTTTTATCATTGATATTCATTTTCACATTCTCCTCAGATGCCGATTAACCGGCCCGCAACAGATTGTTTCAAATTGTTTCATATAGCTGATCGCTACAATAATAAATCAATAAAATCTAATAATATTAGATATTAAAATTATTATTCCCATCTTTTTCGAACAATATATTGCAACAATACCTTGGGAATATAACGTTCCTTGTTTTTTGATGTTATGAGTATAAGTGCAAAATCCAGGGGCCTTTCTGCCAGGGGTTGCATTGGCACAAATTGTGCTCTGGTAACCCATAGACGGCCTTTAGAGTTTCAATCCAATTTCAGCTTATTTCAAGAAGGTCATAATAAATGAACATTCCGCTATCTGAGAACCGAAATAAGAAAGTCCTCATCGTAGACGATGAACCGGACATGAGAATTTTTCTGTCCACTCTTCTGCAAACCGTCGGTTTTAAACCCTATGAAGCTTGTACTTGCAAAGAGGGGTTTGAAAGATGTCTGGCGATCCACCCGGATTTAATTATCATGGAGATCATGACAGAAGGAGATGAGGGGCTGGATTTGTATTGCGCTCTTCGAAAGGACACCAGATCGCAGAAAATTCCCATTATCATCCTTTCGACAATCGATAAAAAAACTTTCATTTATTATCAGAATCTTAGGAAACTTCAGCCGGACCGCAGTCTGATGGAGCCGGATGCCTATCTCAAAAAACCTCCGGAAACAGAGGAACTTTTAAGGTGGGCGAACATCCTTTCCGGGACAGAGATAAGATCAGGCAGCAGGATGAACCTCAAGGATTCAAAATGAAACAGACACGGCTTAAGCACAACTCACCAAAACCTGAAAGGGAATGGATCCTGAACGGCAACTTTGGGTTCCCGCTTTAAAGATCAGGGGGCGTGTATGGCAATTAAAATTGGATTTTATATCTGTCACTGCGGAATCAATATTGCGCATAAAGTTCGGGTGGAAGAAGTAGCCGCTTTTGCCCGGAAACTTGACAATGTGGTGGTGGCCAGGGATTACAAATTTATGTGCTCTGATCCCGGCCAGGAGATGATTGAAAAAGATATCAGGGAATATGCCCTGAACCGTGTGGTGGTTGCTTCCTGTTCTCCAAGGCTTCATGAAAAGACTTTTCAGGGAGCATGCAAACGGGCTGGGCTGAATCCCTACATGTTTCAGATGGCTTCGGTAAGAGAGCAGGTTTCCTGGGTTACCGCCGATGAGGATATTGCTACACGCAAGGCCAAAACCCTGGTTGCCGGAGCGATTAACCGGGTAAATTTTCACCACGGCCTGGAAACCCGTGAAGTCAATGTTCATCCGGATATTCTTGTGGTGGGAGGAGGCATTGCAGGCATGCAGGCGGCTCTCGATATCGGAAACTCGGGTGGAAAGGTTTATCTGGTTGAAAGATCCACCACGATCGGCGGACATATGCTTCAGTTTGACAAAACATTTCCCACACTCGACTGCGCAGCTTGTATCGGCACCCCTAAAATGGTGGAAGTCGCACAAAACGAAAATATTGAATTGTTGTCCTATAGTGAGGTTATGGATGTTTCCGGCTATATTGGAAATTATACGGTTAAGGTACGCAGAAAACCAAGGTACATCAAAGAGGGGGTATGTACCGGTTGTGGTGAATGTGCAAAAGTTTGTCCTGTGGAGTTAAAAAGTGAATGGGATGAACGGTTGGGGGAACGAAAAGCCATTTACCGGGCTTTTCCCCAGGCCGTTCCCATCACGTATTGTATCGACAAAAAAGACCGTGCCCCATGTGTAACCGCCTGTCCGGCGGGAATCAACGTACAAGGATATGTGCAGCTGATCGGGCAGGGAAAATACAAAGAAGCTTTACAACTGATTATGCAACGACTCCCGCTTCCAGGTGTCCTCGGACGTGTCTGCCCTCATCCCTGTGAATCTCAATGCAGGCGTGCTCAGGTCGATTCTCCGGTCTCTATTAAAGCCCTTAAACGATTTGCATCGGATCAGGCCAATGTCGAAGATTTTCCGGCACCTCAAATTAAGGATCGATCAGAGAAAATCGCTATAATCGGATCAGGACCGGCCGGACTCACCGCTGCCTATTATCTCCGGCTCAAGGGATACCAGGTAACCCTTTATGAAGCGTTGCCCAAATTGGGAGGGATGCTTCGGGTGGGAATCCCTGATTATCGCCTTCCGCCCGACATTTTGGACCGTGAAATCAACCATATATTAACAACCGGAATTCAGGTTGAAACAAATCAAAGGCTTGGAAGAGATTTCACGATCCAGGATTTGATCAACCAGAACTATAAGGTGATTTTTCTGGCTGTTGGTGCTCATAAAGGGTTGGAGAGTCGCATTCCTGGTGAGCAAAATCGTGCCGGGGTTGTTAATGCGGTGGAATTTCTTCGTGAGGTCAATCTTGGAAAAGGTCAAGTCCCCGGAAAGAATGTCGTGGTTATCGGTGGTGGCAATGTCGCAATAGATGCGGCTCGAACTGCCAGGAGGCTGGGTTGTGAAAATGTGACCGTGGTCTATCGAAGAAGTCGAAATGAGATGCCCGCATATGAGGAAGAAATTGAAGATGCCTTGGCCGAGGGAATTGTTTTGGAATATTTGACGGCTCCGGTAAAAATTCATGAAAATGAGGGTCGGGTGACAGGCTTGGAATGCATTCGCACAACATTGGAATCACCGGATGAAAGCGGTCGTCAACGACCTGTTCCTGTTGAAGGATCTGAATGGATCATTTCCTGTGATGCGGTGATTCCGGCGATCGGCCAATTGATTGACCTTTGCTGGGATGCCGGTTCGATTGAAACGACCCGCCGAAACACGTTGGTGGTCAATCCCATAACCATGCAAACCAGCCTTCCGTATGTTTTTGCAGCAGGGGATGTGGTGAGTGGGCCGGCAACGGTTATTGAGGCTGTTGGTTCAGCTCACAAGGCTGTTCAATCCATCGACTCTTACATAAAAGGAATCGCCGTTAATACAATTGCTGAAAAGAATGTGGCCCAAAAGCCGAACGGGAATAACTGGCAGCCGATTCCGCCGGATATGATTCCTGAAAAGCGGGCAACATCCTCACATTTGAATATTAACCAAAGAGTGTCGTCTTTTCATGAAGTGGATTTGGGTATTTCGGAAGAAGCGGCCCGTCAGGAGGCCTTAAGATGTCTCAACTGCGGAGTTTGTTCCGAGTGTATGGAGTGTGTCAGAGTCTGTGAGGCCAAAGCCATTGATCATACCATGATGGAAAAGGTGGAGGAATTTAAAGTCGGAAGCATCATTTTGGCAACGGGCTACGATCTTATGGATCCAACACCCTTGAAGCAGTATGGGTATAAAAGATTTGACAATGTATTTACCAGCCTGGAATTCGAAAGGTTGAGCAATGCCACGGGGCCGACCGGAGGAAAAATATTGATCCGGGATAACCAAGGAAAATTCACCCGTAAACCGCAAAGTGTAGCATTGTTGCACTGTATCGGCAGCCGTGATGTCAACTACCATGAATACTGCTCACGTGTTTGTTGTATGTATGCATTGAAATATTCGCACCTGATCAAGGAGAAAGTGGGCCATAACACCCCTGTTTATGATTTTTACATTGATCAGCGGTGCTTTGGAAAAGGCTATGAAGAATTTTACCGTCGCTGCCAACAGGAAGGAACCATTTTTATCAGGGGTAAAGTGGCCGAAATTACCGACCATCCTGAATCTTCTGAAGAGATCGGAAAGCTGGTGGCGATCGCCGAAGATACCCTTTTAGGGAGCCGAATCAGAGTCCCGGTGGATATGGTGATTTTGTGCGCAGCCATGGAGGCCAGGAAAGACGCTGCTGAAGTCGGGAGAATATTCGGTACAAACCTGGGTGCGGATGGCTTTTTCCTGGAGGAGCACCCAAAGCTTGGACCCTTAAATACCGCTACCGATGGTGTTTTTATCGCTGGGGCCTGCCAGGGGCCTAAAGATATACCGGATACCGTGGCTCAGGCATCCGGAGCCGCGGCAAAAGCTCTTTCTCTGGCCAAAAAAGGCAAGGTTCAGGTGCCCTCGGCAATTTCATGGATCGATCCCGATGTCTGTATCGGATGTCGGCAATGTATCAGCCTGTGTCCATACTCGGCTATTGAATTTAATCCGCGTTTAGGCATATCAGAGGTTAATGAGGCCTTGTGTAAAGGATGTGGAAGTTGTGCCGGGTTTTGCCCGAGCAGTGCCGCACAGGTCAGACATTTTAAGGAAAAGCAGATATTTTCAGAACTCGATGGAATTTTTGATGCCATCGAAATGGTGGGCATATGAACAGAGCGTTGATTCGGATTCCGGCTTTTACCGGAAGATTCGCTCAATAGAAGCTGTTGGTTTGAAAGTCATTCCGGCAACGCCATAACTCACCAATGTTGTCTCATAATTTGATGACATATTTAATTTAAAAAAACAAAAAAGGAGCAGGCAAATGGAAAAGATTCTTATTGTGGGATGTAAACGGGTAATGGATGACGTATGTATTGGATGTTCAAGATGCTTGGTGGGGTTTAACCGAAGGGAAGGAGAGTTTGCCCGTTACAAGGACCAAGAGGCTCAGGTGATGGGGCTTTTGAGTTGCGGGGATTGTCCGGGTGCAGGCATTGTTCCCCGGCTGGCACAGGTCAATCTGTGGAATAAACCCCTGGATGAAAAACCGACTAAAATACATATTGGTCCATGCCTGGCGGATCATTGCCCACATAAGGAAACCATTATCAATAAAATTAAAGCAAAAGCCGGTATAGAGGTGATCGAAGGAGCACACCCTTATATTCCTCAAAATATTTTTGCATAGAAATAAAGAACCATCATTTTAATTGCCAAATTGCGGGAGGAGCAACCATGACGGACTTTGAACCCACCATTATCGCGTTTGTCTGTAACTGGTGTACATACACAGCCGCAGATCTGGCCGGCACTTCTCGATTGATCTATCCGGCCAATGTGCGACTGGTTCGGGTCATGTGCACAGGCATGGTGGACCCAAAATATGTCATCAAATCTCTTTTGGAAGGAGCGGATGCTGTTTTGGTCAGCGGATGCCACCCTGGTGATTGCCACTACATCAATGGAAATTTCAAGGCCCGCAGGAGAATAAAGCTTCTGAAGGAAATCCTTCCGCAATTTGGTTTTGAAAATAACCGATTAAAATTGACATGGATCGGCGCAAGCGACGGCATTCAATTTGCCGATACCATATCCAAAATGGTGGCTGACATTAAAGCAATAGGGCCGAATCAGGTAAAAGCGAATATGGTCATTTAAACCAATACATATATCTTTTTGATTTCAAAAAGGATTTAAAAATTCCCTGAATGAATATCCACAACAATTTTCAGCTAAACGGTCTACAAACACGATTGAAATGAAACAAGGTCTGAATGGAGGAACCAATGGCAACCACGGTAAAAATAGAGGTGAAGGACAATAATATTGTAACTTCGCTTCAGATTTTTCTGAAATCAGTGCTGGGATTGCCCCAGATTGGAGCGATGCTCGTATCTCAGCATCTTCCTATGAAAAATGTGGTAATGCCCACCCTGGCAACCGACCCTGAGGCTCTTGACGGGGCAGATCCACTGGCACCTTCATTTCCTCTGAATGCGGCTAAGCTTGTCTCCAGATTGACCCGAAAGCCATCGGGTGAAAAAATCGTCGCGGTGCTCAGACCTTGTGAAATCCGAGCTTTAATCGAGCTGGTCAAACTCAATCAGGCCAATAAAGAAAACCTGATCCTCATTGGATTTGATTGTCTTGGTGCTTACAAAAACCTGGATTATTTAAAAGTTGCTGAAAGAGATGGGGATAAGACAACTCAGCGATTCTATGAGCTGGCAATGCTCAAACAAGATTTATCCACGGAGCAAATACGGATCTCAAACGCATGCCTGAGTTGTGAACATCCGGTTCCCGAAGGTGTTGATATTATGATCGGTCTTTTGGGGGTTGGTGTGAATGAACATCTCTGGATTAAGGCCGATACTGCCGAAGGTGAGAATATAGTGTCCAAACTGAATCTTGAACCTGCGGATGAACCGTCTGAAAGGAAGCAGGCGGTGGAATTGCTGGTTGCCAAACGCACGGCATACAGAGATCGGATGTTTGAACAAACCCATGAGGCGACCGGAAACATCGAAAAACTCACCACATATCTGGCCGGATGTGTAAATTGTTATAACTGCCGTGTAGCGTGCCCGGTTTGTTATTGCCGGGAGTGCGTTTTTGTCACGGACGTTTTTGATCATGAGCCTTCGCAATATTTGCGATGGGCCAAACGTAAAAAAATGATCAAGATGCCTACGGATACCGTTTTTTACCATATCACACGCTTGGCCCACATGAGCACGGCATGTATAGGGTGCGGGCAATGTTCCAATGCTTGTCCCAATGATATTTCCGTGATGGAGCTTTTCAGGACGGTAGCCTTCAGGACACAAAAGGCGTTTGACTATGAGGCTGGAAAAAGTGTTGAGGAGCCTCCTCCGCTTTCAGTCTTTAAGGAAGACGAATTTCAGGAATTAACCGCTATAACTGAATGAAATGGCTGTATATAGAGGTTTTGATATGAGCACAAAGATCGGCAAAGCCTTGGTGGTAGGAGCTGGAATCAGTGGCATAAAGGCGGCACTGGATTTGGCGGAAACCGGGTACGGGGTCACTTTGATCGATAAAGCACCGCATATTGGCGGAATCCTGAGCCGGCTGGACTATCAATTTCCAAACGACAGATGCGGTATGTGCAAAATGCTTCCCCTGATCGACCGTGATGCTTCATCACAGTTTTGCCTTCGAAAAGGCCTTTTCCACGAAAATATCCAGATCCTTCTTTCCACTGAATTGGCCGCCTTGGAGGGAGAGCCGGGAAAGTTCATCGTCACATTAAAGGAAAAACCGGCTTTAGTCGATTCCGAGCTTTGTGTCGGCTGTGGAGAGTGTGTAAAAGTATGCCCGGTGGAAGCTCCTGACGAGTTCAATTCGGGATTCACTTCCCGAAAGGCGATATACCTTCCCATCCCTCATAGCATTCCCAATCATTATGTAATTGATTCTCTTGCCTGTACCAGGTGTGGAGCATGTGCGGATGTTTGTCCCACCCAAGCCATCAAACTGGCCGATGAGGATCGAAAAAAATTTCGTATTCTTGTGGTGGATGATGAGTTGATTGTCCGGGATTCCCTGAAAGAGTGGCTGGAGGATGAAGGGTTTACAGTGAGCATGGCGGCATCAGGTCAGGAAGCGCTTGATTTGATCGCCACAGAATCATTCCAGCTCATGCTTGCAGATATTAAAATGCCGGGCATGGATGGAGTCGAGCTTCTGAAACGGTGTGTGGAAATAGTTCCTGATTTGCCGGTTGTAATGATGACGGCTTATGCCACTGTTGAAACAGCTATCGAGGCGTTGAAAACAGGTGCTCTGGATTACCTGATCAAACCTTTCGATCCGGAAACCTTAATTCCCATGGTCTCCGGAATTTATGAAGACCTGGAAGCAAGCCAAAGAAGAACCTTGGAGGTCGGAGCCGTCATTTTGGCAGGCGGAACATCCTTTTATGACCCCTCTTCCGGAAAAAACACGTTCGGCTACAAAGTGTATCCCAATGTCGTGACCAGTCTGGAGTTCGAAAGGATACTGAGCGGATCAGGACCTTCCCAAGGGGTTCTGACAAGGCCCGCAGATGGAAAAGTGATTAAAAAAGTGGCCTGGATACAATGTGTGGGATCAAGGACTCTTCAAACAGATGCTGACTTTTGCTCCTCGGCCTGCTGCATGTTTTCAATCAAGGAGGCCGTACTGTGCAGGGAAAAAGCTCCCGATGGGGTGGATACCACGATTTTTTATATGGATATGCGGGCTTTTGAAAAACCTTTTCAGCGCTACCTGGATCGGGCGATTGAAAAAGGGGTCCGGTTTGAGCGAGGCCGGATTCACTCTGTTGAAGTCGTGAATGAAACCGGAGATTTAATTTTGCATTATGTCAGCCAAAACGGAGAAAAACACGAAGAAACCTTTGATATGGTTGTGCTTGCGGTCGGCCAGCGTCCGGGTCCGGGCACCAAAATTCTTTCCGACATGATGGAAATGGAGTTAAATTCTTGGGGTTTTGTAAAAACCGACCCGTTTTTTCCGGCACGCTCCAATCGAAAGGGTATCTTTATCGGGGGGGCTTTCTCGGGACTGAAGGACATTGGTGAATCGATTATACACTCTTCCGCAGCAGCTTCCGAAGCATCTCGCATTATTCGTTCCGCCGGTGGAAATCTTGCTCTGGAACCATCACAGGCGGAAAACACCTATCGGGATGTGATCTCGGAGATGCCCAGGGTACTTGTGGTGATTTGCACCTGCGATGATGCTTTATTGCCTTTTTTAAAAAACGGGCAACTGATTGAAAGTCTTAAAGAGGATCCTGCTGTAGTTCGTGTGGAAATTGTTTCGAGAATATGCACCGCAAAAGGATGGGATGAACTTGCTAATATGGCGAGTTCAACCGAAATCAACCGTGTGCTGATCGGTGCGTGCCTTCCTTATGTTTATGCAGGAAAACTAAAAGAATTGGGTAAACGGACCGGTCTTGATCCCAAACTGATCGATGTCGTGGATATTCGTACACCGTCATTTGTTATGGCCGAAACCGGTCGGGAAAATGATACGCCGCATAAGATCAACACATCCGATTACCTGAGTGTTGTGGAAAGCCTTTTGAAAATGGGACTTTCCAGAATCAAACACATGGATCCATCACCGATCGGAAGGGTTCCTGTGATTCAAAAAGCACTGGTGGTCGGAGGAGGCATCGCAGGAATGATTGCATCCCTGGGTATTGCGGACCAGGGGTTTGATGTAATCCTGGTGGAAAAAGGCGACCGACTTGGTGGCAATCTGCTGTGGCTGAAAGAAACCATACAGGGGGATGATCTGGAGTCATTATTAACCCATACGCTTCAGCGTGTGGAAAAGCATCCCAAAATTCAAACCCATCTTAAAACACAGGTCACCGGGGCTTACGGGCAGGTGGGAAATTTTTATTCGACGCTATCTGATGATGATGGAAAGGTTGAAACGATTAAGCACGGTGTAACGATTTTTGCCACCGGCGGTACTGAGGCTTCAACGCAGGAGTATCATTATGGAGTCAGCCCGGTGGTGATCACCCAAAAGGAGCTGGAACAAAAACTGTCCGAAAACAGCAAGGACCTGAAGAATTTGTCTTCAGTCGTTATGATTCAATGCGTGGGATCGAGACAGGAACCCAGAAATTATTGTAGCCGCATTTGCTGTGTGTCAGCCTTAAAAAATGCTTTCCGATTAAAAGAGAAGTCCCCCGACATCAATATTTTTGTACTTTACAGGGATATGATGACTTATGGGTTCCTTGAATCCTTTTATACAAAAGCAAGAAAAGAGGGGATTATTTTCATTCCATATGAACTGAACCGAAAGCCCATTGTTCGAACAGGTGAGGATAAAAGTGAGTCACCTCTGCAAGCATTCGTGGAAGTTTACGAACCAGTTATCGGCAAAAAAGTGGAAATATCCGCAGATCTTGTGGTGCTTGCCACAGGCATTGCTCCGGCTCTGCCGGAGGATCTTGTTGAAAGCTATGGAAGTTGTCTGGATCATGATGGATTTTTTCAGGAGGCTGAATCCAAATGGCGTCCTGTGGATTCCATTGCCGAAGGGGTGTTTGCCTGTGGAATTGCCCTGTCTCCCAGATCGGTAAACGAATCCATTGCAACGGCCCAGGCGGCGGCCCAAAGGGCTACCCGGATTCTGTCAAAACAATGGCTTCTTTCCGGAAAAATGGTGGCGGAAGTTCGTCACAGTCTTTGCAGTTTGTGTTTACGATGTATCGATGCTTGCCCTTATGGTGCCAGGGCCTTGGAATTGGAATTGAACCAGGTTTTGGTGAATCCGGTCCGTTGTCAGGGATGCGGTAGCTGTGCGGCCGTATGTCCCAACAGTGCGTCGGTTTTATCAGGGGGTTCGGATCGGGCCATGATGGAAGTCATTGATTCGGCAATATTTGGATAACGCACCAGGATTCCATAGGATTTGAGAACAAGCTTCCTGATTGCGGTTTATTTTAACCGAAATTCTTCACGGTTGCGTTATGGCTGAAATCCGGATGTTACCGCAATGATGGTTCTATCGATTTTGGCTGCTTTAGTCCACCATAGTGGATTTACCGATCATTTAAGAGGGGTATGTGAATATGCCGACCGTTGCTGAAATGAATAATGATTCAAAGGGTATTGCAATAGATTATCTGTCAAAAATCCGGGAAATGGTCTGTACCTGCATCCAATGCGGAACCTGCACGGGGTCCTGCCCCAATGCACAGTCCATGGATTATACGCCCCGCCAATTGTGGAGAATGGTGCTCATGGGAAGAAAAGACGCAATTTTTAAAAGTAAAACTTTTGCTTTGTGTTCTTCCTGTTACTTTTGCACATTAAGATGCCCGCGTGGACTACCACTGACTGAGGCCATGTCCGCGTTAAAACAGATCGCAGCCAGGGAAAATGTGGAATCTTTCAGGTCAAGCGGCCGATTTTATGCAGGCTTTCTGGAAAGTATCCGTCGTCATGGACGGGTTCGCGAAATGGAGATGATGAACCTTTATTTCATTGCCATGAGAAATCCTTTGATTCCCCTGAAGTATGCCGGGCTCGGAATCAAGTTGATCAAAAAAAGAAAGATTCCTCTGCAACTTCCGTCAAAAGGAACCGGAGTTTTGGATAAAATATTCCGGAAGGTTCGGGAACTGGAGGATATGTCATGAAATATCTTTATTACCCTGGATGTTCGCTGGAAGGTACGGCTCAGGAATATAATGTCTCGACCTGCGCGGTTTTAGATGCCCTGGATGTGAAGATAAATGAGATTGAAAACTGGACCTGTTGTGGGGCCAGTGCAGCTGAATCAAAGAGCAGTCTTTTGTCTCTGGTGCTTCCGGCAGTCACGCTGGCCAGAGCCGAAGAAATGAATTCAGGGACGGATGTTCTTGCACCCTGTAGCGCATGTTATCTCAATCTGAAAAAAGTTGAAGTGAAAACCCGCAAAGAACCGGGCTTATTAAAAACGATTAACAGCGTTCTCAAGGAAGAAAACCTGACCTATCGGGCAACCATAAAAGTCAGGCATTTACTGGATGTCCTGGTCAATGATATCGGAGTGGAAAAAATTGAAAATAAAATTCAGTACCCCTTAAATGGGTTAAAAATAGCTCCCTACTACGGATGTCAATGCCTTCGGCCTTATACGGTTTTTGACGATCCAGAGGAGCCGAAATCCATGGAACCTATATTGAAAGCAGCGGGTGCTCAGATATTTTCATGGAATATGGGGGCCAAATGTTGCGGCGCTGCACTGTTAACCACAAAGAAAGAAGAAGGCCTTAAACTTGTGGCTTCTATTTTGAAAGCTTCAAAAGGAGCCGATGCCATTGCTACGGTGTGTCCCATGTGTCAAATGAACCTTGAAGCCTATCAACGCCTCATTTCAGATCGGTTAAATCAGGATCTTGGAATATCGGTCGTTTATCTTCCTCAATTGCTCGGGGCTTCAATGGGAATTGAAGAAAAAAAGCTCCGGCTCGACTTGAACCTGGCTTTGGCAAAAGATTTGTCTCGCAAGCTCAAGAGGGGGAAGTTGGTTGCACAAACCATGGTTTAAAATTCGAGTCAGATTCGATGACCGGACTTGGCTCGGGAAGAGAGATTCTTCGGTCGCCATCACTTCCCCAGAATGACATGTAATAAACCTTTTTCGGCCCCTAATGTTGATATTAGATAATATCTTAACCTGACACCAATGGGTTTTCGCCGGAATGACGAATAATTCCTGGTTAAATCGATCAGTTTGGGCAGAAGTTCCTTATCGGCTTGACAAAAATTCCCTTTCCAACGGGAAGGGCGGGGGGCGAGAGTAAACGGCTTTTCGTACAGCCACTACTTGGAATCCTTAAATCCGAGGTTTTTTGTGACTTTATGCGCAGCTTATTTCAAAATATACGACAGAAACTGGTATCCAAATTAATTGTGGCTGTGGGCATTACGTTACTGCTGTCGATGTCTGCCTGGGCTTATTTCAATGTCAGATACCAGAAAAACCGCGTGATGGAAAATATTGTCCTGAGTTCCGACCGGCTGACCAATACGATCAAGCTCGGCACCCACTATGCCATGATGACCAACTCCAGGGATGAAATAAATCAGATTATCAATAATATCGGAACACAAAAGGAGATTAACAACATTCGGATCTACAATAAGGAAGGCCAGATTAAATATTCGAACCGGCCTTCGGAAGTGGAACTGACCACCAATATCAAAGATGAGGCCTGTTATATCTGCCACCGCACGGAGCCTCCTCTGATCAATTTGCCCCTGGAAGATCGGATGCGGATTTTTGAATCCTCTAAAGGACAAAAGCTGCTGGGAATTATCAGCCCCATTTACAATGAACCCGGATGTTCCACGGCATGCCACTTTCATCCGGAACAAAATCATGTTCTTGGGGCACTGGACGTTGTGGTGTCTCTTGAGGATGTCGAACAGGAGATATTGAGTTATGAGAAAGGTGTTTTTGGTCTTGCTGTTTTTGTGTTCCTGATCACTTCGGCCATTATTTTTGTCTTTGTTCATAAATTTGTCAATCGGCCGGTTTTAAAACTGATCCAGGGAACACGGCTGATTGGAAGGGGTGTTTATGACATCCAGGTAGATATTGAGCAGGAAGACGAGATGGGGCAGCTGGCAAAAGCGATTTGCCAGATGGGAAAAGAAATATCTCAGAAACAGACTGAAATCAATCAGCAGCGGGACGAGTACCAGAACCTTTTCGAGTTGGTGCCGTGTCTGATTACAGTCCAGGATAGAAACTATAAGTTGATCAAATTCAATCGGGAATTTGAGGAAAAATTTCATCCCCGGTCAGGCGATTATTGCTATCATGCCTATAAGGGAAGAGATCGAAAATGCACGGTTTGCCCTGTTGAAAAAACCTTTGAGGATGGGGGTTCTTATGTCAGTGAAGAAACAGGGTATCGCAAAGATGGAACCGTTCGGCACTGGTTTGTAAGAACATCACCCATACGGGATTCCCAGGGAAACATTGTTGCAGCCATGGAAATGAGCCTGGATATCAGTGAGCGAAAGCAGCTTGAATATAAGCTGGAAAAGTCGGAAAAAAAATATCATGCTATTTTCGACAGCATTCCCAACCCAGTTTTTGTACTCGACATGGGTACGTTTAATATTCTGGATTGCAATGAAAGTGTAAAAGCGGTGTATGGTTTCAACAAGAATGAAACCCTGAATAAAAACTTTTTGGATTTTTTTAAGGAAGACAGCCGAAATGATTATGCATTCAAGTTATCGACCGCTTCGGTGATTAACCAGGTGAAACAGCTGGCAAAAGACGGAAGAACCTTATATGTCAACATCCGTGTATCTCCATCGGAATATTCGGGGCAGAAAGTACTTCTGGTGACCACCAGCGACATTACCAAACGGTTGGAAGCTGAGCAGCAGTTAATCCAAACCAGCAAGCTTGCAACCCTTGGCGAGATGTCGACGGGGGTTGCCCATGAGTTGAATCAGCCGCTTTCCGTCATCAAGACGGTCAGCAGCTTTTTTATCAAAAAAATCAACAGGGATGAGTCGATAGATAAAAATACGCTTCATACCATGTTGAAAAAAGTTGACAGCAATGTGGATCGTGCAACCCGAATTATAAATCATATGCGGCAGTTTGCCAGGAAATCCGAACTGAGCCTAGCAAAAATCCAACTTAATGATGTTATTGACAAAGCCTTTGAGATATTCAGTCAACAGCTCAAGGTCAGGGGTATCGAGGTCGTCAAAGAAATCAGTGATGGTTTGCCGTTGATTCAGGCTGATACAGTCCGGCTGGAACAAGTGTTCATCAACCTTTTAATTAATGCCCGCGATGCCATCGAGGCAAGCGAGGAAAAGAAAATGCATCTGACTTCCGAAAAAGAAGAGTCTCATCCCGATAAAAAAATATATTTGAGAACCTACCGTAAAATGAATAAGATAGTGGTCGAGATTGAAGATACCGGAGAGGGCATTCCTGAGGAAATCCTCGAAAAGGTTTTTGAACCCTTTTTTACGACCAAACAAGTGGGCAAAGGCACCGGGCTGGGACTTTCCATCAGTTATGGAATCGTTAAAGACTGTGGTGGCGAAATTCGAGTAGTCTCTCCAAAAGGAAAAGGCGCTTGTTTTATCCTTGAATTTCCGATCCCTGATGAGGATTCAGAAAAAAAGGAACATAATGAATGAATCCATTGAAAATAAAATTCTTCTGGTAGATGATGAAGAAGATATCCGTTTAGTACTGGGGATGTCCCTGAGCGACATGGGCTATGAAGTGCTGACCGCGGATAACGGTGAAGAGGCCCTTGAAATTTTTAAAGAAAAGCAGCCGCCCATTGTCCTTACGGATATCAAAATGCCGGGCATGGACGGAATCGAGTTGCTTCGAAAGATTAAATTGTACAACCCGGAAACCGAAGTCATCATGATTACCGGTCATGGGGATATGGATCTTGCCATCACCAGTTTTAAGGATGAAGCGTCGGATTTTATCACAAAACCGGTGGATGTTGATGCTCTGGATGTGGCCATTCAGAGGGTCCGTGAAAAGATTCTGATCCGCCGAAAACTCAGGGATTACACAACCCACCTGGAATCACTCCTGGCCAAAAAAACCGAAGCCCTTAAAAGTGTATACAAACCGGAAGATACTGCCGCGAAAGATATCAAGGCCCTTACGGTTGAAGGGCGATTCGGCGACATTTTCAACCAGCTCCCGTGTTACATCACCATCCAGGATCGGAATTTAACATTTACTTCGGTAAACAGCCGGTTTAAGGAAGATTTCGGAGATGAAACCGGTTCCAAATGTTATCATGTCTGGAGACAACGCAATGAGCCTTGTGAACAGTGCCCGGTTTTGAAGACTTTTGATGACGGTCAGTCCCACCAGATGGAGGTGGAATTTATAGCCAAAAGTGCAAGGCGTATCAGAATTCTGGTCTGGACCTCTCCTGTTCGAAGTTCTTCCGGAGATATTACCCATGTCATGGTTATGGCCACCAATATTGAGCAGGTGCTTGATTTCCAGGATCATCTATCCTCCCTGGGGTTGCTTATCGGGTCGGTTTCCCATGGTATTAAGGGCCTTTTGACCGGGCTAGACGGTGGATTGTACCTGCTCGACTCTGGATTGTCCAAGAAAGACAACCAGCAAATCAAGGAGGGACTTGATATTACCAAGCAGATGGTGGCGAGAATCCGAAACATGGTACTGGACATTCTTTTTTATGCAAAAGACCGGGAGCTGAACAGGGAACAGACAGATGTGGCCGCATTTGCCGAAGATGTTGCCGGTGTGATCGAACCTAAGCTGAAAAAACATTCCATCGGCTTTATAAAAGACTTCCGGCAACCACTTGGGGAATTTAACATAGACCCCGGCTTTCTTCATTCCGCCCTGATCAATATTTTAGATAATGCCATGGACGCATGCCTTGATGATAAATCGAAAACTGAACACCAAATTGCCTTTGTTGTTGAAAGATCTGAAGATGAAATTCTATTTGAAATATCCGATAACGGGATCGGTATGGATGAAAAAACGGTCTCCCAGATGTTTAACATGTTTTTTTCAGCAAAAGGAAAACAGGGTACAGGATTAGGGCTGTTCATCACCCAAAGAATTGTAAAACAGCATAATGGGCACATACAAGTCGAATCCGCCAAAGGAAAAGGAACCACCCTGAAAATTCGAATTCCCATCAGTGATGAGACTCCCTCAAAACTTTAATCATTGACATATCATAAGCTTTTGGGCGATAGATGAAAATCGGGGATGGCAAAAATATGCTTAAGCCTATATTTTCAATTTTTGGTTTCAATTCGGCGAAAGCTTAAATCCCTTAAGTCTGAAAAGCGGCGAAATCCGGACATTAAGTGCCATGGTTCCAGACTGCTTTATTGAAATATGAATTTAGACCAATTTATGACAAACCTGAAGATCGAAAGGAGATTGCAGCAAATGCGGAAAATTTTAACATGGATCACCATCTCAGTCATGGCCATTGTTCTTTTTACAGCAGGATCTGCCCTGGCGAAAAAAGAATATATTAACGGCATTGACGCAAACTTTCCACCATTTGCCTATGTGGATAAAAATGGTGTGCCGGCTGGTTTTGATGTGGATGCAGTAAACTGGATCGCTGATAAGATGGGGTTTAAGGTCATCCATCGCCCCATGGAGTGGAGTGGCATCATCGCAAGTCTCGAAGCCAAAAAGATCGATTTTATCGCTTCAGGGCTTTCCGTTACTGATGAAAGGGCTCAAAAAATCAATTATACCATACCTTACTGGGAAATTAAGCAGGTGTTTGTAGTCAAAAATGACAGCAATCTGACCGTGGAGGAGATAAAAACCGGAAAAAAACATTTAGGGGTGCAAAGCGGTACATCGGAGTCCAAATGGTTGAAAGACCAGGTTGGGAAAAATGGCATTAACTACGGACTCCGGTTTTATGATTCCGCACCCATGGCCATCGAGGATCTGATCAACGGCAGAATCCATGCGGCAGCCATGGATGATGCTCCCGCAGCCGATGCAGTTAAGAAAAAACCCGTAAAAATTCTGGGTACTTTCGGCATGGAACCGGAAGATTTTGCTTACGGTGTCAATAAATCCGACACGGAGTTGCTGGAAATTCTCAACAAAGGGCTTGAAATGCTGATGGCCGATCCCTATTGGGATGAATTGGTCAAAAAATATGAGCCCGGTGCTCATTAATTGATTTCATTCAACAAGGTAACAAAACCCGGAGTGCATACAGTAGCTCTTCGGGTTTTGTCACTTTGAGAAGGTCCTTTTGATGGATGCCTTTATTGCAATCATGGATGCCTTTCCCTATATTCTCAGGGGTACCCTGGTCACTGCCGGCATTGTGGTCGGGGCTATGGTGCTGGGTCTGATCGCCGGAATTCCCATGGCTGTCGGACAGGTTTATGGGTCTCGGGCTGTTCGCACCCTGGTAGGCGTTTATGTCTGGTTCTTTCGGGGAGTTCCTGTTCTGGTACTTCTTTTTCTGGTTTATTTTGGCGTTTTTGGCTTTATTGAAGTCACACTCAAATCAGGATATGGGATGAATATCAATTTCAGTCCCTTTATGGCTGCTTGCCTGGTTATGGGCATGGTCAGTGCGGCATACCAGTCTCAGATTTTCAGGGGTGCCATTCAATCTCTTCCGCAGGGGCAGCTTAAAGCTGCAAATGCATTGGGGATGAGTGATTCCATGGCAATCCGCAACATTATTTTACCCCAGGCTCTAAGAATTGCTATCCCGGCATGGTCCAATGAGTTTTCTATAGTCCTTAAGGATTCGGCAGTAGCATTTGTACTGGGAACCACGGAAATTATGGCCAGGACCCACTTTGTGGCTTCAAGGACTTACCAGCATCTTACATTGTACCTTTTAGCCGGAGTTTTATATTATATTTTAACCTGGCTGGGGGTAAAAGCCCTTTTGAAACTCGAAAATAAAGTGAGAATACCCGGATACTCCCACTAAGGACTAAATCCTATGACCACTGAAACCGCACCGGTTCTCCGGATTATCGATATCCACAAAATATTGGGAGGAAAAAAAATCCTCAACGGCGTTTCCATGACCGTTGATAAGGGGGAACTTAAAATTCTCATCGGACCTTCAGGTGGCGGTAAAAGTACTCTGTTGCAATGCATTAATTTTCTTTTGCCTCCGGACGGTGGAAAAGTTTTTCTTGAAGGCCGGGAGGTTCACTATCATAAAAAGGCGGAGCTATATCAGTTTCGCCAGCAGGTTGGCATGATTTTTCAGGATTTTAATCTTTTTGATCACCTGAATGCATTGGAGAATGTATCCATTGCCCTGAGAAAAGTAAAAAAGTATCCGAAAGTCGAGGCAAGGGACAGGGCTTATCATGAGCTTGAACGGGTAGGACTTGCCGACAAGACTGAATTGTATCCTGCAGAGTTGTCCGGCGGACAAAAACAGAGGGTAAGCATCGCAAGGGCACTGGCCATGGATCCAAAAGTCATTTTGCTGGATGAACCCACATCCGCGTTGGACCCCGAATTGATCGGAGAGGTGCTCCGGGTAATTGTGGATCTGGCCCGCTCAGGCATGACGATGATCATGGCCACCCACCAGATAGGATACGTCAAATCCCTGACCGATGAGATCCTGTTTATGGAAAACGGCCGGATTATCGAACGGGGTTCACCTGAAAAGCTTCTCAGCTCTGATGCTTCCACCCGGTGCCGCGGATTTTGTGAAATGCTCAAAGATCTGGTGAGAGAGCCTTGATAAATGGATTGGGATTTTTATAGCCAACACCTTATCCCCGCGTTAAACCACGGACTCTGGGTCAGCATTCTTCTGATTTTGCCATCGGCCTCGGGGGGTCTTCTGTTGGGAATTTTAGTCGGAACGATCAGGACCTTCGGTTCACCCTGGGTCAAAAGAATTGGAAATATTTATGCCGGAATTTTTCGAGGAACCCCCCTGGTGGTTCAACTCTTTTTTCTTTATTTCGGACTTCCCAATCTCGGAATTTACCTGTCACCTTATGCAGCTGCGGTAACAGGCTTTATCCTCTGTTCGGGAGCGTATCATTCCGAATACATCCGGGGCGGACTCCTGGCAATCAAGCGAGGACAGCTGCTCGCCGCAAAATCACTGGGATTTTCATCCATGGAGTCCGTCTGCTGGATTGTTCTGCCGCAGGCAATACGAAGGGCACTTCCGGGTTGCGGCAATGAGATCATTTATTTGATTAAATATTCCTCACTGGCTTATATCATCACTTGTATTGAAATTACCGGACAGGCAAGAGATGTTGCCACCACCTATTTCAGGTTTACTGAATCGTTTTTTGTTGCAGGGTTATATTATCTGGTACTAGTCTCCCTTGCCGGCGTCATTCTGGGAAAGCTGGAAAGAAAACTTTATATACCGGGTTTTGGACGGCAGCATTGACAGGTTTGAAAGGATCAAGTCCGGTTTCTTTGACCGAAGCAAAGGGTCTTTTATCTCATTTGGGTGATTGGCATTAGATAGTGGCTGAACGAAGAGTACTATATTCCCTCCCCCATCGGGGGAGGGCCAGGGTGGGGGCTAATAATATCAAGTGGTTATCTTTCCCTCCCCCGCCCCTCCCAAAGGGAGGGGAGTTTTCGTTCAGCCACTCGATAAGACCTTTCCTCGACCATTTATAAAGACAGCAAGCGCATTATATGGAACAACCCATCAATTTTCAGTTTACGGACGATGTTATCATCGAAATCAAAAATACGGTCGGAGACGACTATGTCATCACCGACCAGGATGTTTTAAAAAAGTATGATCGTGATGCATCTTTTCTTCGTGCAATTCCTCAGATCATGGTCATGGCCCGGTCTGCACAACAGATCAGCAGCCTTTTAAGACTGGCTAATCTGAAAAAATTTCCGGTGGTTCCAAGAGCCGGTGGCACCGGACTCACAGGTGGGTGCCTTCCGATGTCTGGCGGCCTGGTACTGAACATGTCTTTCATGAATCAAATCCGGGTCATCGACACCGGTAATTTGATTGCGGAGGTTGAACCCGGCGTGATTACCCTGGACCTGAGAAATGCCGCCAGGGCAAAGGGTCTCTTTTATCCGCCGGACCCCGCAGGCATGGATAAAAGCACCATTGGAGGCAACGCTGCCACATCGGCAGGGGGACCGTCCTGTCTGAAATACGGTACAACCAAAGATTACATTCTGGGCCTGGAGGTGGTTTTACCTACGGGAGATATCATTTCAACAGGAACCCGCACCAGGAAGGGAGTAGTGGGCTATGATCTCACCCATTTGATGGTCGGTTCCGAAGGAACGCTGGGGATTATCACAAGTCTCATTTTAAAGTTAATACCTCACCCGCCGAAAAGCAGAACCTTGGGAGCTGTCTTTAACGATATCCGGGATGCCATGGCCGCAGTCACGGAAATCCAGGTACGCGGACACCTTCCGGCGGCTCTGGAATTTATGGACAACAAATGTCTCGACCTTGTCAGGGATTTAATACCCTTTTCCATCCCCGGAAAAAATGCGGCGTTTGTGATCATCGAGGTGGATGGTTCCGAAGAACAAACCAGAACGGCTTTATCGGAAATCGGTAAAATTTTAAGAGAAATGGGCGTTTCTGGGCTGCTGGAAGCGGAAAACGACTCCCAAAGAGAAGATATCTGGACTGCGCGCCGACAGATATCGATTCGCATTCGTGAAGCATCCGTAATCAATATTGCCGAAGATATTGCAGTGCCAATCGGACGAATCGCCGACCTGGCAGGTGCCATGCCTGATATTGAAAAGCAATACGGATTGTCCCTGTACGCATTCGGTCATGCCGGTGATGGTAATATCCATATCAACATTACCGCCCCGCAAAAAGATCATCCTCACATTGATGAAGCGGTTCGTGCCGTATTAAAGATGACGGTGGCCATGGGGGGTACGATTTCGGGCGAGCATGGAATCGGATATGCAAAAAAATCATTCCTCGAGCTAGAACTTAGCCCTGTCAGCATCAACTTTCAGAAAGGCATCAAACAGCTTTTTGACCCCAATTGGATATTAAATCCGGGAAAAATATTCTAATCTGATATATCCGATAGGGTTTTATCTAATTTGAGCGATTAAGTTGCCCATTAAATGTCATTCCCGCAAAGCTTGTCCCGGGCTTGAACCGGGAGCCCGGCACAAATGGAAGCCTTCAGGCGCTATCCATAAGGTGAAACCATCAAACCGGATACCGGCCTTCTCCGGTATGGCGTCATTAGATTTTCCCAAATAAAATCGCTCATCTCAGGTTTTAATATGTTTCTTGATTCTAAAGGCGTTATCATATATGCTTCTAAGTAACTCCTCACAAGTCCCCCTTTGAAAAAGGGGGATTTAGGGGGATTTTTAAAACGGCCTCAGCTTGTCAAATCCTCCCGGCCCCCATTTTTCAAAGGGGTGAGCAGTTACTTACCGGTTTGGGCTCGGCATGCTGAGTGGAACGCTTACAAAGTTGATGTTCATATTGTCGTTTTCGAATCTATTACCGAATAATTTT
>CAYZJH010000003.1:0-117560 GCA_964478625.1 uncultured Desulfobacteraceae bacterium | reverse complement strand
ATTATGACAATTTTGTTACGTCGAAAAAGTTTTATTCGATAAGAATAATCTTAGTTTGCGACGATGGTGTATCCTCTTGGATAAAAATCTCCTTCTTTTCCAAATTTAAAGGTGTAGGCACCTCTTCCTTTGTCAAATTTAAAGGAGACTAAAAAATGTTTGTGATCGATCCACTCCGGTATCAGCGGAGCTATTCCTGTATAGAATCGGTTGTCAGATGTATAGTATCTTGCGGTTATATCCGGAAATTGACAATAAAGGGCAATATCGTGCCTGTCAAAATGACCAACGAACTCAAACCGAAGTGTGACTTCTGATCCGAATGCCACTTCGTTTATCGTGCCATCAGGAATTTTAACCACCGCAGAAATAAACTTTATCGAGCCAAAATATTTCGAACCATCCTTCTCAATGCCCGCCCCCATATGGCTGAACTGATTGCTGAGAATATTGGCCCTGAGATCGGAGGAATTCATCCATGTTTGCATAAGATGTTTTGCAACACCTTCTCTATAAATTCCCTCCGTATAACCGATGTTTTCTCCGACCACTCCAAATATTATTTCAGGATAATAGGTTTCAACCCTTTCCTGGGGATTTCGCCCTTCCCGATCTTTATGGGATAAAAAACCCTGTTCAGCCATATTCCTGCTGTGTATTAAAGCGACATCAGCAAGCTTTTCGTCATATATGAGTTGATAAAGCCCTCTTTTTTGTCGCTCCTGGTTTATAAGGCTAAAGATTTCATGGGCAATGATCCTGGTATCCGGTTCAATTTCGATTTCTGTTTTGACCTGTGGTTTGGAACATGCGATAACTAATATCAGAAAAATCATGATTAAGACGTTTTTTTTCATCATATTGGCCCAGTCATTAATCGATGGTTATAATTATTTTCGGCCCTGAAGCCGGCAGAGATATGGATCTGATTATTCTTTTTCCAATATTTTATTGCCTAGGATTATTTTTGACAAGGTTTTTCCTTTTTCGACGGTTAATAACAAATGAGATTTTCTGATAATGCAATACCATTTATTTTTTTGCTGAGTATTCTGGTCATCTTGGCCCAGGCCGAGACATCCTTTGCATTTCGCTGCGGCACCTCTCTGGTAAATGTTGGGGCCACAAAGCACGAAGTCATTCATAAGTGTGGGGAGCCGACTTATATTGAATCACGGGTTGAAGAGCGTATTTTGAAAGATTTTCCTCCACCGTATGAATATCAACCCAAAACTCCTTATTATCGTCAATACCGGGAACCTTATTTGATAAAAGAATATGTGACGATCGATATCTGGACCTACAATTTGGGACCAAACCGTTTTATTCGCTATCTGACTTTTGAAAATGGGATTCTAAGGGAAATAACCATAGGGGACCGAGGCTATTGATATTTTAATTCCTGAAAAGGGATATCGGGGTGTTTTTAAACCAGAAACTGAAATTATCGGGTGAAATCTGATTTTTCAAAATAGAAATAATTTTCAGAAGGATGGACCATGCCTGACCTGCTGGTAAAACTGTATCACAATGAAAATATCGTGGATCTTGTTTCCGAACACAAAGATAGAGGGATTGAAATACGTAAACCTTTAGGTCCCGAAAAAAGACTTATTGTCGACTGGGTAGAAGAGAATTTTTTTACTGCTTGGGCAAGTGAAACAGATATGGCCATTTTAAACAGACCCATAACCTGTTTCATTGCAATAAAGAATCGGGATCTCATTGGTTTTTCCTGTTATGATTCAACAGCATTGGGGTACTTTGGCCCAATCGGTGTCAAAGAAGCATTCCGTGGAAAAGGTACGGGTAAAGCCCTGCTGATGGCATGCCTGAATGATATGAAACTAAAAGGATATGGGTATGCCATTATCGGGGCTGTCGAGGCTACCCAATTTTATATAAAAACAGTCAATGCTATAGAAATCCCGGAATCATCTCCAGGAATATTAAAAACCTGTCTAAAACGTGAAAAATAAAATCCATAATTTAGCTTGAAATTGGACTCTGTGCCTTGTTTGGAGACTATACTATGAAAATCAGAGAAGCTGTGGAAACGGACTTTGAAAAAATCTGGCCCATTTTTCATGATATCGCATCAACTGGAGAAACATATGCTTATCCGCGAAATATAACAAAAGAAGAAGCCAGAAGAATTTGGATTCATCTGCCCCGAAAAACTTTTGTCGTTGAAGAAAAGGGAGATATCCTGGCAACATATTATATTAAAACGAATCAGTCTGGTCCCGGCGACCATGTATGCAACTGTGGGTATATGGTTGCTTTGAATGAAAGGGGTAAAGGATTAGCCACAGCTATGTGTAACCATTCACAAAAAATCGCCATGGAGTTGGGCTACAAGGCAATGCAATTTAACTTTGTGGCTTCGAGCAATGAAGATGCTGTAAGGCTTTGGAGAAAACTGGGTTTTGATATTGTGGGATGTCTGCCAAAAGCATTCAATCACCCCGCGAAAGGATACATTGATGCCTTGGTGATGTACAAATGGCTGGAAAATTTTTGATATGCTATAAGCATTTGGCAGAGCATATAATTCATTATCAAAGGAGGAGGGTTCAATGCGTGTAACCGATCTTTGGAAAGTTAGTTTTGGTCTTGGATGGACGGATCGGATCTTTCACCAATAGGCTCTTGAAAATTATTGCCTGATATCCAATATCCGGGATATCAATTCATTCTGTTCACGCTCTGAGATGTAGGGTTTCATCCTTACATCGCGGATCTTAGCCTCACGATCTTTTTTTCTTACAACAGCCTGTTGCGCCTTGGCGATGAGATCATTGAGATTATACGGTTTCACCAGATAATCAAAGGCCCCGAACTTCAACGCTTCAACAGCGGAATGAACAGTAGCATGGCCCGTCAGCATGATAACTTCAACAAGAGGATACCTTTTTTTGATTATTTCAACCGTTTTGATGCCATCCGGATCAGGCATTCTGACATCCAGAACAACAACATCAACATCATTTTCCTTTTCAAGGCGGTTCAATGCCTCTTTTCCGGAAAAAGCGCAGTCCACTTTAAAGCCCCTATGACGCAATCGTCTGGCAAAAGTTTCAACAAACTCTTTTTCATCATCGACAAAAAGAAAGCTGATAGAACCCATTTACTGATTATCCTGTTCAACTTAAAATTCAAAAATCACCGGGTAAAAATTATCCTTTGATGAATATTTATTAAGATATCATCCTCCCACAAAATTTGATATACATGTTTATTCAAAAAGATAGAATTTGAAAAACAGATAGCCAGTCAAAATGCCAATGGGATTGCAAAAAAATCAACTGGTTAACCGCAGAAAAGGATATTTACATGGCAATGTTAAAAGCCGGCGATATGGCTCCGGATTTCATTCTTGATGACTCAGAGGGTAAACCGTGGCGTTTGTCCGACAACGATGGAAAATGGCGGGTGTTGTATTTTTATCCCAGGGACAACACATCAGGATGCACAACTGAGGCGAAAGACTTCTCGAACCTTACAAATGAATTTGATTCTTCCGGAGCAATGGTCATCGGAGTGAGTGCTGATTCTATAGCATCTCATCAGAAATTTATAAAAAAACACGCCCTGAAATTGACACTGATTTCAGATCCGGAACATCGTGTTTTGGAATCTTACGGGGTGTGGCAAAAGAAAAAAATGGCCGGCCGGGAATATATGGGGATTGTCCGTTCAACTTTCCTAATTGGGCCTGACGGAGTGATTAAAAAAATATGGCCCAAAGTTTCGGTCAAAGGACACGCCGATAAGGTGCTTCAGGCTCTTATGACTTATATTGCCGAAAGTCGGGCGTAACTATTTCTCAAAAAAGCAGGGGCATCGGCTTACAGTACAAAACTTACTCAAAAAATCGTAGAAGGTATTTTAACAGAATTTCCAAGGCGTTATCATGAAATTAAACCACTCCTCCCATGGCTTGCTTATAAATAATATTGACACACCGGGTATCTTTGTAATATTAATTTTTGTTTTTATTATCCTTGCTCTGGTCGATTTTGAACCAGGGCTCTATTATCCACAAGGAGGTTGAATGAGAAGGTACGAAACTATTGCGATAATTGATCCTGATGTTTCACCTGAAGCGAGGGTTCCCTTGTTTGAAAGATGTCAGGAAATCATCAGCCAGCAAAACGGCATGCTCATGGAATTGGATGAGTGGGGGACCAGAAAACTGGCTTATGAAATTAAGAAAAAGGTTCGGGGTTACTATGTCCGCTTTGATTATTGCGGCAATGGCAGCCTTGTCCAGGAACTGGAGCGCTTTTTAAGAATTGAAGAGCGGGTTTTGAAGTTTTTGACGGTGTTTCTTGAAGATGATGTTGACCCCGAGAAAGTCAAGGAGGAAATCGTCCAGGCCAAGACCCCAAAAACCGAGTCAAAAACTGGTACCGGAGAAGAATCAGAGGATTCCGAAAGCTTGGAAACTTCTAAAAATGTTGAAACCGGGCAATACAAAAACACCGGACTCGAACCCGAAGAGGAGGAATAATCAATGGCTCCAGCCCCAAAACGTAACTTTACCCCCAAACGAAAAAAACGAGTCTTTCATCGGCGAAAAGTCTGCCGTTTTTGTGCCGACAGTAAATTGGAAATCACCTATAAGGATCCCGCAGCTTTAAAATATTTTACCACAGAAAGGGGAAAGATCATTCCCAGACGTATTTCAGGGTCATGTGCCAAACACCAGAGACAACTGACACTGTCGATTAAAAGAGCGAGGTCACTTGCGCTTTTGCCTTTTGTAGGCGCTTTTGACGTCGAATAATTTTCGAAAAAACCCTGTAACATCCTAACTTCGACCCAAAAAGACTTAAGCTGTTCAGAAAAAAAGGAGTAAAAAGTGCATCCGACGGTTCGGCAAGATGCACCTATGGAAATACTAAAAGGGATTGGTATCACAAGCCTGTTTTTCGTCCTTTGTTTTGCAGTTCCCTTTCTTGGCACGATCATCAGCTTTTTAATTCCGATACCGATCCTTTTTTACCGATTGAAACTGGGCAGAAATAGTGGGATTCTGGTGGCATCCGGCACCTTTCTGGTTATTGGCTTTTTTCTTGGAAATGGTTCCTTTGAGATTTTCTTTTTTGTCCAGCTTTTAATCCTTGGTCTTGTTTTGGGTGAGATGTTGGAAAGGGAATGGCCCATAGAGAAAACCATCACTTATGCCTGTTCAGCCCTATGGGGTATTGCTGTATTGACATTATTTTTTTTCAGCATGTCATCCGGAGTTCCAATTACTTCATTGATTTCTGATTTTGTGGCCAAAAACCTGGAACTTGCGCTTGTTTTTTATGAACAAACAGGAGTTCCCCAGGAACATATCCTGATGATTCAGGAGTCTTCGGAAATGATCCGGTATGCTATGGTGAGGATTATGCCCGGAATGGCCACCGCATTCTTACTGTTGATTGCCTGGAGTAATCTTCTGGTGGCGAGGCCTGTTTTATCGATAGCCAAAATCCGGTTTAATGATTTTGGGCATCTTGATACCTGGAAAGCACCTGAACAATTGGTTTGGATGGCCATCGGATGCGGAATTTTGTTGTTAGTACCCGAGAAGGGAATCAAAATAATAGGGCTCAACGGTTTTCTTATATTGATGACTATTTATTTTTTTCAAGGAATCGCCATTGTATCTTTCTTTTTTAAAAAAAAAGATATTCCGATACTTCTCCGGGTCATTTTGTATGGATTTATGGGGATGCAGTTCTTTTTGGTATTATTGATCATTACCGCGGGTTTTTTTGACATGTGGCTCGATCTGAGAAAACTCGAGAGCCCTGAAAATCAGTAAACAACTCTACACGGAGGCATATATATGAAGGTTATATTAAAGGAAACCATCGAGCATTTGGGTGTTATCGGCACCGAGATCAACGTGGCCAAAGGTTATGCCAGAAACTATCTTTTACCACACAACAAAGCGGTCCATGCCACACCCCAGAATCGAAAATTGATGGAACAGGCAAAAACAAAATTCGAGCTGCAAATCGCTAAAGAAAAAGAATTTGCCGAAGAAATGGCAAAACGTTTGGATGGCGTTGTTTTGACGATTCCGGCAAAAGTTAGTGAAGAAGACCGTTTGTATGGGTCGGTACAGGTGCGCGACATTGTTGATGCCCTAAAACAAAAAGATATCGAAATTGAAAAACGGATGATTCTTCTGTCCGAACCTATCAAGGAACTGGGCACCTATAAAGTTCCTGTTCGCATATACAGGGATGTCGAACCGGAAATTACTGTAACTGTAGTTCCCCTGTAATCTGTTCAACTCCCTTCTTGCTCAAGGACTTTGATATAAGAAGGGAGTCAACCTCTTCGGAAATCACCGACAATTTTTATATGAAAGAATGCGATATTGACCCTTTCTTTCATGGTTTGTTGTGCCCTTCAGGGCAGGGGTGTTAGTATATTTTCTTGTTGGCCGAATTCAAATAGGCCGGAAGCCAACCTTTTTTGGAAGAGAGTAATTTATGGCCGAAGGAGGAAATCGAAAAACCAAAGATCCGTCTTTGTATCACCTTCCCCCACACAACCTTGAGGCTGAAGAATCCATTATCAGTGCTATTCTGGTCGATAACACCACCCTTTTGGATATATTGGAAATTTTATCTCCCGACGATTTTTACCATGGCGCTCATCAGATCATTTTTTCTGCCATAACGGACCTTTTTTCCATGAGCCAACCGATCGATCTTGTTACCTTGGCCAATCGCTTACGGGAAAAAGACAAGCTTGAAAAAATCGGAGGCGCCACATATCTGGCTACACTTGTCAATACAGTTCCTATGGCGGTAAACGCCAAATATTATGCAAGAATTATCCATGATAAAGCATGCCTTCGGCGCTTGATCGAAAAAGCTAATCTCATTGTCCAGAGATGTTTTGAAGATCGTGGTAATGTCGATGAAATCATAGATTTTGCTGAAGGTGCTGTTTTTGAGGTTTCAGAAGACAAAATCAAACCCTCTTTTTATCCTCTTTCTAAAATTATCGATAAAACAATCGATACGATTGAGGACCGCCAGGGTAAAAAATCACTGATTACAGGAGTCAAAACGGGGTTTAATAAACTGGACCAACTGACTTCGGGATTTCAAAAGTCCGATCTGATTATTTTAGCCGCTCGCCCAAGCATGGGAAAAACAGCCCTGGCGCTCAATCTTGCAAGAAATGCAGCTATTGATGCCAATGTTCCTACGGCTGTTTTTTCCCTTGAAATGTCAAAGGAACAGCTTGCCATGAGGATGCTCTGTGCTGAAGCCCGAGTCGATTCATCCAGACTTCGAAGTGGATTTTTTACCAACGAAGACTGGAATCATCTTACGGATGCCGCCACATTGTTATCCGGAGCCCCGATTTTTATTGATGATTCTGCTGATATCTCTGCTCTGGAAATTCGGGCCAAAACCAGGCGGCTTAAGATGGACCATGATATCGGTATGGTTATTATCGACTATATTCAGCTGATGAAAACCCGCCAGCCCCTTGAAAGGAGAGATCTTGAAATCTCTGAAATGTCCAGAGCCTTAAAAAATCTGGCAAAAGAACTTGAGGTTCCTGTCCTTGCCCTATCACAGTTGAATCGTAAACTGGAAGAAAGAAGTGACAAACGTCCCCAATTGGCTGACCTGAGAGAATCCGGAGCATTGGAACAGGATGCGGATGTTGTGGCTTTTATTTACCGTGACGAGGTTTACAATAAGGAAGAAACCAATCCGAATAAAGGCACGGCTGAACTCATTTTAGCCAAACAGCGAAACGGCCCTACCGGAAAAGTCTATCTCTCTTTTATCAATCAATATACCCGATTTGAAAATCCGGCCTCAGAATCCTTGCTTCATCCATGATCTGTGGACACTGAATTGCTTGTGCCTTATTATAATTGTATATGAAAAAAATTTATGGAAATATCGGGGGGCTTAAATCAAGTCAGATCAAAAGGCTAGAAAATCTTTACCGAAGAAGAACTCCTCCTGAAACCATTGCAACTTTTGAGATGACAAAGGAAATCAGTCTGCTCTCCCGTGAAATCAGACGGCAGATCGCACTATTGATCGACAGGCTTGGTAAAGTTGTTTTTGTGATTGTCGGTGATCAGCAAAAAATTGTCATACCCGATCTGAGCGACTTCAGGATGGCTCCTGGACGGCTCAGAGGCCTCAGGTGTGTTCACACGCATCTAAAAAATGAACCGCTTTCCCTTGATGATCTAACAGACCTTGCTCTTCTGAGTCTTGACATTATGGCTGCCATCACTTTTTCCCAAGAAGGGTTACCCGAAAAAGTGCATGTGGGCCATATCCTTCCTGGAGCATCTCAAAAACCCTACCAGATCTTGGATCCTATAGACCCTCATAGTCTCGATATCGGATGTTTGAGCTTGATCCACTCCCTTGAAGGTGAGTTATCCCGAAGAAGACTATCCCTTGAATTGGATCAGAAAAAAGAAAGAGCCTTGTTGATCAGTGTGACATCCGAACCAAAGTCCGTGGCGGAAGATTCTCTTGCGGAACTCAAAGAACTTGCCAAAACAAGCGGTATTTATGTGGCCGGTACGGTTCTTCAGCAGCGACAAAAGGTCGATCCTCGTTTCCTGATGGGACAGGGTAAACTACAGGAAATCATCATTTTAGCATTGCAGAAATTTGCTTCACTGTTGATTTTCGATCAAGAATTGAATCCATCCCAGATTCGTTCCATTACCGACGCAACCGAGCTTAAAGTAATCGATAGAACCCAACTGATTCTCGACATTTTTGCACAACGTGCCCAAACCCGTGAAGGAAAACTTCAAGTTGAACTTGCCCAATTGAAGTATCTTCTTCCAAGGCTTGTGACCAAAAATACGGCCATGTCAAGGTTAACTGGTGGAATTGGCGGCCGAGGACCCGGGGAAACCAAACTGGAAATTAACCGGCGACGAGTGAGAGAGCGAATCACACAATTGGAGAAATCTCTTTTCGCCGTGCGGAAACAACGACGGCAACAACGGTCACTCAGGGCCAAAAAAGGACTGCCCATAATTTCCATTATTGGTTACACCAATGCAGGGAAATCCACCTTGTTGAATACCCTCACCAATAGCCAGGTCCTTGCGGAAAGCAAACTTTTTGCCACATTGGACCCTTCCAGCAGAAGACTTCGATTCCCAAGAGATATTGAGGTCATTATTACAGACACGGTGGGATTCATCAAAAACCTTCCCGAAGACCTCAAAGTTGCTTTCAGGGCAACCCTTGAAGAGCTTGAAAGTGCAGATCTTCTTCTTCATGTCATTGACATCAGCAATCCCCGGTTTGAAGATCAGATCGAATCTGTGGAAAAAATCCTTGAAGATTTGGATTTGAAAAATATTCCCATGATCCGCATCTTAAACAAGGAAGATCTTGTGGAAAAGTCCCTAGTAGGTCAGTTTGAACGCACCTATAACGGAATCGGCGTTTCAGCGATTGATTCGTCATCACTATTACCGTTGATTGAAAAAATGGCTCAATGGTCGGAACTGTTAACCGGGGTAATGGAAAATTCCGAACTATCCAACATTAGAGGTTGACAGCAAACCGGCATATTGGATACAAATTATACCTTATGGACATTGGATATATAAAAAAAATCGGATTAGCCGCCACATACGAGGGGGCAAAAATACTTCGGACATACTTCGGAAAGTTGACCGGAATAACCAAAAAGGGAGCGATCGACCTGGTAACCGAAGCTGATTTTAAATCTGAAAAGGCTATCATTAGCATCATCCATAACGCCTTTCCCGAACATTCCGTTTTAGCTGAAGAAAGTGGTATGAGCCGGGGCAAAACCGAAATGCAATGGATAATCGACCCCCTGGATGGAACCACCAACTTCGCTCATGAACTAGGCATTTTTGCGGTTTCAATAGCTTTTTCCTACAGGGATGAAATTTCTCTTGGCTTTGTTTTAAATCCTGTTTCAGGAGAGCTATTTATGGCTGAAAAGGGAAGCGGAGCAACACTTAATGGATTTCCCATTTCAGTCTCCAGTACCCCAAAAATTTCCGACGCCCTCTTGGTTACGGGATTTCCTTACAATCACCCTGATATAATCGACGCCATTATGTACCGTTTCCAAAGATGTACCACCGCTGCTCAGGGAATCAGAAGACTGGGGTCCGCGTCTTTGGATCTATGCTATGTGGCATGTGGAAGGTTTGATGGATTTTGGGAACAAAACCTAAAACCCTGGGACACGGCAGCAGGAGTTCTTATTGCCGAAGAGGCAGGAGCCCGTGTGACGGACTTTTCGGGAAATCCATTCAATATTTACGAAAAAGAAATTTTGGCTACAAATGGAAAAACCCACGAGGAATTGATCGGTTTATTAGTTTACAAGGAAATGCAATGAAAAAAGATAGTTTGGATAAACTTTTATTTGAAGATCGTCTAGGTTGTTTTGGCTGTTTTGAAATCACGGACAACGTGTGCTTGAAACTCTGCGCTTTAAGCCTTAGATGTGCCATAGAAAGAGACCAATGTGATCGGCTGGAAATTCTCGAGGAATTGGTTTCATCCGAAAATCTTTTTCTTCGAACTCAATAGAGCAAGAACAGGTTCACTGGTCGGATCCGGTATATTGATCCGTTCGGATTTTTAAGAAGATCGCGCTTAGGATTCGGACGGATCTGGGATGAAATCATCGTTTTTATCCGATATTAAAGAATCAAGCAATTTATTCATTAATTCCTGGGCCGCCAAAGGAATCATGTCTTCTACCATCCCTCTAGCGTAAACAGTAACCTCGATATCAGGACGTTCAACTTTTCTGGTGTGATCTTCATAGACAAAATCCCTGAGAGAGACTCTAATGTTTGACCTAAATTGCTGCCTTTCCTCAATCCAGTTCTCCTCAATTCTTAAAACCAACACCTGACCGGAAATGGTAACGTTCTCGACTGGCCCAAGATGATGGTGCGGAAGCGAAAAAAAGTTTTTCAGCTTAGTGGTCAAAACTTTTGATATTTCCATGTTCAACCTGGTTTTTCCAAAAATAGTAATCGATACCAGGTTTTCTTGAGTTTTTAGATCATCTGTTTCCAGAGTCTCTTCCCCAATTTCGGCACCTTCCTGAAAAAAAAATCCTTCTTCCGGATCCTGGACTGTTTCATACCCATTATCTGGTATATTCCCTTTCTTTTCGTATCCCTTATTTTCAATTTCAAACGAATCAATCTCATTTTGATCCTGATCGGAAACAGATCCGGATTTTTCGGTATTAATCTGATCGGACGGCAAATGTCTGTCCTGCCATAGGATGAGGCCTCCAGTTAACACAAGCACTATTAGAAAAAGAAAAATGGGCATTACCTTCTTTTGGTTCCAGCGGTTTTTTTTATCCGGGTCGTTGTTGTTTGGCAAGCTTTTGGAAAATAATATTTCAAGGGTTTGAGCGACACTGGACACGGGGTAAAGTTTTAGACCTTTGCCCATCAGATTTTTTCGCAACTCCGGCGACACCTCATGTTCATTTTCCTGAGGGTAAAAAATCCATCCTCCTGAAGGCAATACCAATCCGGCAGCTTTCAATTTGGCTTCGATCCCCCGGACTTTTTTTACTGGCCCACCATTATAACTGGTCTCAACAATTCCTGTGGCTCCAACCGGACCTGGATCCTTGTTAAAAAGACGCTTTGCAAGAGCTACAGCAAAAGCGAGTCCTCCGCTTTCTCCGGTTACCGGAAAATCAGCTTTAAAATCGAATCCTGCCACGATCGGACCCATTTCTGACACTTCATTGCCGGCAACTTCGTATACGGCACCGGCAGCTCGTCTTGCGGAATGGGTTACAGTACCATCGGCCTCCGTGACCACATAAGCATCAATGGGACGGATATTTTCTTTGGGAGCTGAAAATAGGGAAAGGTCGACAGAAACAACATTTCCGCTTTCAAACAGCATAAACGTTCTGGAAAATCCGTTTTGGCATGAATCTTCGGGCATCTTCATTTCTTTATCCGGGTAAATTTAGCCCACTTTGTATAACAATAAATACAGCCTTGGTATTTGAGGCTTTCAAATTATTTGAAAAACAGAGCCGGCTTTAGGTCAATCGATAATAACCGTCCAGTGCTTTAGATCGATATTGGAAAATTTTTCAATTCGCCGTGCGAGTCTTCCCTGACACACCGCCCCTTCTAAAAGTATCCGGCCTTCGTGATCTCTGACGGTTGCTTTGTGACCCTCAAGTTCCGATGCTGTTTTTGAATCCAGTTCAAGGGTAATCATCCCTCTATCCGGATGATCCATTTGGGGGTGCAATCCTAAAAAAAACCTTCCGCAAGCACTTACCAGTCTAACAGCCTCCACGGGTTTATCGGTGGCTGCAGCTTCAAGCATCCCCCATGCAACAAAACGGTGCTCTTCATAACCGCTGGCATCCTCAATATCTGAAATGGAATTCCGGAATCTGGCCCACAGGTTCAAGCATAAAGGGCACAACGATAAATGCGCTAAATGTCCGGGATCAGCTTTTTTAATTCCGCCCGAAAGAGCCATCTGATAAAGAACCTTCCCTGGCAAATGCAGATTTTCTCCGCCATTTTTCCGGTTCGGCTTTAGATAGACTGATTGCCATGTTTGAAGGCATAGTTCCAATGCCATATCCTTATTCATTTTAAACACCTCATTTTTCGATTTCCCGCAACGCGTCAAGATTCCAACCTTTTTTTTCAAGACATGTTTTCATTAATTCCTGAGCCTTTTCCTGCCGATTGGCGACAGTCTGATTTGAACAATTTAAAACTTCGGCCAACTCCCTCAGGTTCAAATCTTCAACCACACGCCCCAATAAAACGATCCGATACTCATCCGAAGGCAATTTTTCAAGACACTCCTGAACACAGGCAGCCAACTCATTGGTCAGCACCAGATTTTCTGCGCTCGGGGTTTTATCTGAAATAATTTCACCCCAATATTCCCGAGAACCGCCAGTTTCTTTTTCAACGCTTTCCATAACCGGAACCACGTGGACAGACTGTTTTGAAATATTCCTGACCTCTTCAAGAGTCCATCCAAGTTTTTTGGATACAATATTATCATCAGCGCTTTGTCCTTTTCGAAAAAATGATTCCCTGGCTTTTTTGAGCTTTTTGACTTTCTGAGCCAATTCCTGGGAAGTTCGAACAATGGGCTGGTACCTGATTTGATCCAGCATAGCTCCGCGAATGCGACCGGATGCATATACCAGAAAAGGGACCCCACGTTCAGGATCATACCTTTTTTTTGCCTCCAGAAGACCTATGATTCCCAAGTTAAAAAGTTCATCAAATTCTATCTGACCGGATTGTCCTGCAGGGCAATAGTGTTTGTAAACATTGCTTGCAATTTTTCCCACCAAAGATTTTTCCCTGGGGGTAATCATGACGGAAACACCATTTAAGTCGTTCACAAAAAGGTTCCTTCCTGTTGCTTTTGTATCGAAGGCATTTTAAATATTTCTAAAATCTACACCCTAAATGATTCAAGCCTAATCTTTCATAATGTTATTGCCATTGATCTCAATTTTCAATCCTATTATTTTTTGCTCGGAAGCAACACCCTCAATCCTGCCGAAATCCCCATATCTGACCGTTACATTCCTTTTATAGAAACCAAGATCATGTTTTACCGATACCATCTTCGTTTTCACAGATGATTTCACAGCTCATCTTTATATTTGAATTACAATATGTTTCCGAGGATATACATATCTGAGATAAAATCCGGCTCAAAAAAAGATCTATTTCCAATCAACCGAATCATCTGAAATTCTGGCACACAAAATGCATAAGGTTTAAAATATAAAAAATGTAACTCGACAACTACACAACATTTTTTATGTTTTTCAAAAAGTCCAAACCGCTGCAAATCAATTCAATCTGGAGAGTAAGGAGTTTGTTGATGACCATTTAAAACGAATAAATTGGAAAGGACAGAGCCAGTGGTCGAAAAACTTTTTCAAAAAAGAAACCCCGTAATCGTGATTATCAGCATCCTGTTTTTGTGGATAAAAAAACTGATTAAAAACCAAATGGAAAAAGCCAGAGGAATTGGACTATCCTCTGTCGCCCAGTGGTGTGTCATTCTGGTTATGCTTTATTTTACTCTTGCCGGCTGACCCTTCGGCCAAAATCCGCCTTTTACAATCCGTTAAATTCTTAAGTTTCAATCTCAAGCAATGCCTGCCTTCCTCTTAATAGAGTTGACTTGATCCAATCTTTTGCGATATAGCCAGTTTCATTTCAAAAGAGAAATTCGGAGTCATAATGCTTATCGAATGCCGAGACTTAAGCTATCAATATCCATCCTCCCGCATACAAGTTTTTGAAGGACTGTCCTTCCGAATGTCAAGCCCCGGATTTCATGCATTGTTCGGACCGTCCGGCGTAGGAAAGACCACCTTGGCCAAAATGATCAGTGGGCTGGTCAAAGGATTTTCAGGTGAAATCAATATAGAATCGAAAAGCCGGATTCTATACACATACAACCTGGAAAGACTTCCCGGTTGGTCGGTTGTCGGGGAGCATCTTAATGAAATTGTTCCGCCCGAAAATACAAAGGATCTTATCAATCTAACCAAAGCATTTGGAATTGAAGAATGCTTGAAAACAAGGTTTTCCAGGCTATCTTTGGGGCAGCAGAATCGCACTAACCTGACCCGATATTTACTTCAGGATTTCGATCTCCTGATTATGGACGAAAGTCTTGCCAATGTGGATGAATCGACCAGAGAAACGATCATTCTTGAAATTAAAAAGATGTTTGCCCATAAAACCTTTTTGTATATTTCCCATAACGTGGTGGAAGTTGCAAAATTTTGCAGGGAAATTCTGGTGTTGCGGGATGCCAAAAAAACACCCCAGGTGACTCCCATCAGTGGCCGGGATCTTACCGAAATAAATACCCCCGACCGCCGTGCATTGGAACATACCATGCTGGAGATAGTTCATGCTATATAGGCGAATCTATCAGTTTTTGATCGTCTATACCGCAGGGATCTGTACGTTATTTCTTATAAAATATATTCTAAACCTTTCAGACTATGTGATTCCCAGTCCCGGCGAAGTCTGGATAACAGCCGGACAGGTATTTATCCGATACCTTTTTAATGTTATGGATACCTTGTCTGTTGCTATCATAGGACATATCCTTTCCATTTTTATGGCCACAATTGTAGGTATTATCGGAAGACTGACCAGCGGAATCGGATCTTTGATCAAAATTGCCGCTTTCAACATCCAGGCTTATCCGATTGTGGCCGTTGCCCCAATTATATTTATTTTGTTGGGCGACGGTCTTGCTTCCAGACTGTTAATCGCTTCCATGATCTGCTATTTTCCTTTACTCTTATCGGTATTAGGTGTTTTGACCGAACCTGTTTCCGATATTGAACACTTTTATCGCATGACCGGACAGTTAACCTGGCGACTTGAGGTTAAAATCAGGGTGTTTGAAAATATCACCAAACTGACAACGGTGGTTTCAGGGAGTGCAACATTGGCTATGGTAGGCACTATTGTCGCGGAGTTTATCGCTGCAGATGCAGGCATCGGATATACGATTCGTATCGCACTATATCAGAGCGATCTGGCAAAAATTCTCGTCGCCCTTTTTCTGATCGGCATATGGACATCCTTGTACCTGGTGTTCCTGGAATGGATAGCCCGGATTATTCAAAAAAAATGGCAGCAATAAATGAAAGCAATTTAACATGAAATCTATTAAAACCATTTCCATGACCACAGCATGCTGCATGATGATCACCTTCACAGTCTCATGTGGTTACAAAGAAAAGTCTTCCCTGGACAATATCAATTACCGCCTTAAATGGCTTTTTAATATCAGTTCAGCCGGTGATATTTGGGCTGATGTTCACGGTCATTTTAAAGCCCGTGGACTGACGGTGACCGTAAAACCGGGAGGACCTGAACGTGATGCCATCAAAGAGCTTGAATTAGGACATGCTCATTTCGGAGTGGCATCCGCAGACCAGGTAATACGAGCGGTCTCAAAAGGAGCCCCGATCGTCGTCCTAGCTCAAATTTTTCAGGTCAATCCTCTCCAATGGATTTACCGGCCGGACAAAATGACGATAAAATCGCCTGAAAATCTAAAAGGAAAAATCATCGGAGTTACTTTCGGAGGAAATGATGAAACCATCATGAGAGCTATTCTTGCCAAACATGCTATTGATGAAAGTGAGGTTGAGTTTTTCAGTGTGCGTTATGATTACACTCCTTTTTACCAAGGAAATGTTGACCTATGGCCTATTTATAGAAATGCTCAGGCCGTTATCATCGGAAAAAGACTTCTGGATGCCGGTGAACAAATCGCATTCTTCAACCCTCATGAGGCTGGAATTACCTTTGTGGCCAACTCGGTTGTCACGACTCAAAAAATTCTGAACGAACATCCTGAAACGGTTAAAAAATTTATGGATGCTCTGCTTGCGGCATGGAAAGAATCCATGGATCCCTCCAATCATGTGAAAGTGATCGAAACAGTGCATCGATTTGATGTGGACACACCTAAAGAAATTATCAAACAACAACTGGAAATCACCAGAGAATTGACAGTACCTTTTGGTGATTTTGCAATTGGAGGAAAGTTTTTCGGAAAAATTGATTTACCCGCTTGGAAAGATACGGAAAGAATCATGCTGGATCAGAAACTGATTCCAAATCCGGTTAAAATTGAAAAATATCTGAAATCCCATCACTAAAATTTCATAAGGAGTTCTGTATGAAAAGTAAAGAATTGACCATTCCGGCAGGATCTGACGAAAAAGTGTCCGGTGTTGTCTGCACACCCGAGCTTGAACCGCTGGATAAACCTATTGGTGTGATTATTGCTCACGGTGCCGGAAACGATATGCACGAACCGGTCATTGTCAAGGTATGTGAGGGCCTAGCCCATGCAGGTCACGTAACCCTTCGGTTCAATTTCATTTATCGCGAAAAGGGGAATAAGACCCCTGATCCTCAGGCAAAATTGGAATCAACCTGGGAATCCGTATATCGGTTCTTTACCGAATCTCTGCCTTATGAGTTCAAAGCGGTTATCGTGGGTGGAAAATCCATGGGTGGAAGAGTGGCCTCTCAAATGGCAGCCACCGGAAAATTATCAGCCCATGGGCTTATTCTTTTGGGATATCCCCTTCATCCTCCCGGGAAAAAAGACACACTGCGAGACTCTCACCTCTACAGGATCGATATCCCCATGCTCTTTTTCGCAGGTAGCCGTGACAGTCTGTGCGATTTATCTCTGCTCAACAGCGTACTGAACAAACTTAACACCTTATGGGATCTCATGATTGTTCAGGGAGGCGATCACTCTTTTCAGTTACCCAAATCAGAAAGTCACCACCAGGAAGATATTTATGACAAAGTGGTTCAAAAATGCAACAGTTGGGTGGAATCGGTTTTTTTAAAAACCCTGTAGCCGATGTTACTCTGACCCGTGGACATTTATGTTTTTTTTGGAACATTCCGGGCATAGGCCCACAAACTCAAGGCGATGCCCTATGATGGTAAAAACGGTCGCCCCATACAGTTCATCTTCAATCTGATTTAACGGTGCCAAAGGCGCGTTTTCCACACGGCCGCATTCCATGCATCGGATGTGATAGTGCTTGTTGATATCCCAGTCAAAACGGTTCATACTCCCGGCAAGCTCTAATTTCTGAATTTTGCCCAATTCAGAGAGAATTTCCAGATTTCGATAAACTGTTCCAAGACTGATTCGAGGAATTCTCTTTCGGACAGCCTCATAAATTTCATCAGCTCCAGGATGGGAGTTGAGTTTGGTCAACTCTTCGAGGATAACCTTTCGTTGCGACGTCATTCGATATGTTCTTTTCTGCGTCAACATGGATTCCTTTTGCCCACTTTTTTAAGCCGAATGGAGCTTTTTGTACTCATTATTCCAATAAATGATAATGATTCTTATTAACATAAGACCCGTTTGATGTCAATAAACCCTATAACATCTAAGTTTTTATATTGGAAATGAAATTTAATGGGTACTATGCTTATAACAGGATTGCCGGAAAAATCCATATGGTCAATAAGATAGCAGTCTGTATGCTCGATTTGAAAAGAACGGTAAAAAAAATGGATGGCAGGGATCTCAGCTGTAGGACAAAGATCTCGGTCCTGAATTTCAGATAAGCCGGAAAAAACAGCCTTACCCACAGTTTGGCCGTCTAATCGGGAACATTATCTTTTTCAGACACTCTGCCATCCATCTATAATACTATGCCATTGAGTTTTTTTTTCAAGGCTTTTTTTTACTGCAAAAAAAATAGTTTTCATGGTGACAAAGATAAAAAACAGACCCCGACTTGCATTCACTGCACGTATTAACGCAACCAGCGGCCCCGATAACCCAATTTACAAGTTTGATCTTTTAAATTGATGATCTTTCTGTTTTGCATCATAAGACATTGCCAAGCAAATAATCCTCCACTTTATCTTTCATATCTTCGGGCATCGCCTTGAGTTTTTTCAGACACGCAGTGCATAGACAAATATAATTTTGGCCTTTATAAATCTCTTCTTCAGGCGGTCTTTTACCACAAAGGTCACATTGCGCTTCCGGATCAGTCACTTTTTCATACATGGCTCATCACCTCTTATTTCCTTAAACTCCCGATGAAGTTTTAAGATTTACAAATCGAACAAACGGTCAATTTACTACCCAAACGGCAACTTCATTACCTAACTGAACGACCTTGTAGCAAACCCGTCCCATGTTAAACTCTCCAACCTTTGAAAGGCCTCTTCTTCCAATAACAATGGTTCCGTATCCGGCCAGAATCGCTTGGGCCACAATAGAACCTCCTCTAGTGGCCATTCCGGTCAAAATTTTTGTAGTGATTCGATTTCTTGAAATTCCCATAGATTGAAGTTCCTGTATGGCTCTATCCATAACAGATTTCATCATATCAGCAGCTTTTTTCAATTCGGACTGCGTAATTTTAAGCCAGCGACTCTCTTCGATATCAGGTTCATTCTTGCCTTTGCTGTCAGACAGTTTAAAATCATAGTCCCTGATCACATGAAACAATAAAAATTCAGCATTGCCTGTACCAAACATCTGACCCGCATATTTCACGCATCTCATGGCTCCTTCGGAGGCATCCAAAGCCACCAGGATTTTTCTGTTTCTCACATTTTTGCCTACGATACAGACGGGTATTTCCATGATATGTTCAACCAGTTTATTGGCAACACTTCCTATAACCACCCGTGTAATCGGATTCATACCGACACGCCCGATCACCACTGCATCATATCCTTTTTCCGATTCTCTGATAATATCCCTGGCAATACCAGTGGTGCGATTTTCTATTTTGACCAGGATATTGTTTTCATCAAATCCTTCATTTATAAAGTTTGCCCGGGCTTGTTCCATAAATGTGTCAAGGTGCTTTCTCTTTTGCTTTACCCATAAATCCGTCAGATCCTGGTTGGGTTCCTCTTGGATGTCCCAGAAACTTTCCGGGGTTGGTGTAGTAATGGTAAACAACACCACTTCCGAGCCCTCTGCCGGTAAAACATGGGCCAGATAGGAAACCGTATCCATGGAAGCCCGTGATCCGTCCAGTGCCGCCAATATCCTTTTTTTGCCGATATTCGCCATTGATTTATCTCCTTTTGATCAAATCATCATTTCTTTTAAATGATTGAAGAGCAAAAACAATACCAGGCGTCAATTTGGGAATTCCACTTCTAATTTATTGTTTATATTCCCTATTTATTTTTTTCTTGTCATTGGCTGGAAAGGATCGGGTCGATATCTGTCAATAATTTTTACACAATGAAAGATATTTCCAATCAATAAAACGACCCGTGGACATAACGGCTTGTCATTCTCGGGGAAGGAGAAAATGTTACCCCAGGCAATCCATAACCATCCAAAAATATATTGTCATATTTTGACAAACTTGCTAATTCAATCGGTCTGGATTTTATGAAGCAGGGGTGAGCTTTCCTCGTGCCGGACCTGAAACTTTTCGTGTGGGAAGGTCTTTTTTTTTCAAAGCAATTGAAACAGAGGAATATGCCATGAAACAATTCAAAATTTTTAAACATCCATCAGGCTCGATTGAAGCGGTAAAGCAGGGGTGGTCATGGCCGGCTTTTCTGTTCAGTTTCGTCTGGGCCATGGTCAAGAAAATGTGGGCCATCGGTATCGGGCTTTTTGTTTTATCCCTGATTTTTATATCCATGGTGGGACACGAAGCTGATCTCCTGATTAACGGCATCTCCATCGTTGTGAGTGTTATTTTCGGCATTTACGGCAATTCATGGCGCGAAAAAAAATCTGGATTCGCGAGGCTATGAGATGAGAGGCACGGTAGCGGCTGCCAATCCCGAAGAAGCCATTTCCATGTTTAAAAAAACCGAAGGCCCTTAACCACACAACCTATGTCATTTTACCGTTTAACCGGGTATTTTTGAAGATTTTGAGGCTCTCTTTTTTGACCTGAGCATGAGCCCATGATCACTCAATTTAAAGTTTACCCCGATGTTGCATAACGATAAGTACATTTCCAACAAACCGGCATTTTTTTAAAAGATAGAGACAATTAATGATCACTCATTTCGGAATTCATAATCGGAGCAGCCAGTTGAAGTCGGCATAAAGCGGGTTCAGCCTTTATATAACAGCATATCCAATTGTTTTGAGTGATTTCCAATGCAACATCGGGGTTTACTTTTCAAAAACATAAGAGCCCGGAGCTTTTTCCAACGGCGGAAACTTATCATTTCCAACGGGCGGCGGTGTTGTCATGGGCATGCTTCTTTCAGTCATCCATTGAACCCAGTCGGGCCACCATGACCCCTCTTTTTCTTCTTCCGACAAGAACCATTCATCAGGACTCGTGAATCGTTTTAATTCTCCTGCCCTGTATTTTTTCCTGGCTTGTGCCATTGGCGGATTGACAATACCTGTGATATGGCCTTCACCGGAAAGAACAAATCTTACTGGTCCGCCAACAAGCCTGCAGGTTTGATAAGTCTGTTTCCACGGGCTGATATGATCCTGCAGGGCCCCGACATTGTATAGGGGCTGTCTGATGCACCCCAGATCCAAACTGCCGCCTCCCAAAACCATTTCGTTTTTATGGGCCAGCCTGTTATTCAAGTAAAATTCCCTGAGATAAAAGGAACACATAGCTTCCGGCAGACGAGTACCATCATTGTTCCAAAACAACACATCAGACCGGGGCGGTTTTTGTCCAAAAAGATAGTTGTTGATAACATAGCGCCATACCAGGTTTTCTGATTTGAGAAAGCGAAAGGTCCATCCAATAAATTTTTCATCAAGATATCCATGAACTTTCATATGCCTTTCGATAGCTTCTATAGCAGGCTCTCCGGTGAAAACCCCAAGATCCCCAGGCTCCGAAAAATCCACAAGCGTCGAAAATAGGGTCCAATCGATCACGGGAATTTTGTCCTGGTGCTCATATTTCATATTCAACCAGGCCATCAGGGAAGCCAGAACAGTGCCACCGATACAATAGCCGGCCGCATGAACCTTCATGGTACCACAGATTTCCCTTGCCGTTTCAATGGCGGTTAATGCCCCATCAATCATGTAATCTTCGAAGGAGACATCCCGATAACTTGAATCAGGGTTTTTCCAGCTGGTGATAAAAACACTAAACCCGCGTTTCAGAAGATACCGCACAAAACTGTTATAGGCACTCAAGTCGAAAATGTAATACTTGTTGATCCATGGCTGGATAAATACCACGGGAACGGCATAGCTACGTTCGGTTTCAGGATAATACTGAATCAGTTCCATGAGTTTATTTCTGAGAACAACTTCTCCGCATGTACTGGCAATATTTTCACCGATCTTGAAAGCGGATTCCTCCACAAGATTTGCCATCGGATTTTCTTTTTGAAAGTCTTCCAGAAAATGTTCGAATCCCTTTTGAAAACTTTCTCCTTTACTGCCGATCCAACGGCGAACCGCACCAGGGTTAGTCCAGAACCAATTCGACGGTGAAATGGCATTGTTGATTTGGGTGATCCAAAAAATTGAGCGTCTACGATCATCCTGATCCAGTTCAGGAGTGTTTTCCGCTAATTCTTTTAAACAGTTGCTGTAAACACCATGGAATTGATGAGCAATGCGTGAGAGCTGTTGTAAGATATCCATCATATCGGGAGAGTATTGGCTGTGTGACCCTTTGCCATGTCCATCGGAGTTGAATAAAGGAGGTATTTCGTGTTCACTGATTTCCTGTAGTTTCCGGCTCAAATGATCCATTTTGGCCACAAGTTCCGGAAACCGATTCAACCACGAAAAACCCGTTTTTATCAATGAATCGGCAAATTGAAACGGATCAATGATGCTCCATGGATTCAACGGTAATCTCCTTATTTTGCCCTTACCAAGGTTTCCGGTTCGGTAACAAAAGAGATGACTTCCTTAACGGATACCTCATTACTCAAAAGTTCCTGAGGAATTGAAATGCCGAACTTTTGCTCCAGAAATCCCTGAAAGTTGACCGATGACATGGAATCCCAGTCCGGTATCTCTCCCAACCTTGTTTCGGTTGTGATTTCCATATCACTGATTCCAGGAAAAATTTCCTGCAACCCTTCCCTAATATCGCGAAAAATGTCACTCATCTTGTTTCCACCTTTCATCGACTTGGAATAAACATTGACAAAGATTTATCCCCCTGACCAAAGAGGTGCCATGGCCGGCACTAATATAGGTAAACTTAAACCTGAAACCCGGTTACAAGTCGCTCAAAGCCTTATCAGATTAGCTCCCCACGATAATCCTCCACCAAAAGCGGCGGTAAGAATCAGATCACCTTCCCTGACTACATCCCGTGTTATGGCTTCATCCAGTGCAATAGGAACGGAAGCGCTGGCGGTATTGCCGTAACGAAAAAGGTTTGAATAAAACCGATCCATAGGAACCCGGACTTTTTCTGATATTTTTAAAATGATATTGATATTGGCCTGATGGCAGATAAAACACTTGACCTCTGACAATTCAACACCGGCCTCATCGATTAATTGGCTAATAATTTCGGCACCCCGCCGGCAGGCAAATTCAAAGACATCCTTGCCTTTCATTTTAAAAAAGACTGCATTCGGATCGGTGATTTTTTCAAATGGCATCATGGTACCTCCTCCGGGAATACAAATAACATCAGAACCACTTCCATCGGTTTTAAGTATTGAATGCAACACTCCCCCGGAATTGCCTTGCCTAAAAAAAATAGCACCGGCTCCGTCACCAAAAAAAGGATATGTCGAAAAATCTTTTTTATTCAGTATTTTTGAATATACTTCGGATGCAATAAATAAAACATTGTCGGCCGTCCCTGATTGGATCAATGAACTTGAAAGGCAAATTCCGTATGTGCTTCCTGAGCAAACAGAGTTGATATCAAATGAAAATGCATTGACGGCACCCAGAAGGAATTGAACCCGGGCGGCAGTTGCCGGTTGAAGGCGATCCGGTGACGAAGTGGATACGATGACGGCTTTTACCTTTTCAACAGGAAAATTAATTTTTTCGAGGCATTTTTGGCCTGCTTTTGCAGCCAAATCCGAGGTGCACTCCTCATCACCGGCGCATCGCCGTGAAAAAACTCCGGTCTTTTGGCTGATCAGCAATTTGGAGGATTTTGGAAACTGTGAAAAATCTTCATTATGGATTATTTTTTCAGGCAGATAAGTTCCTGTTGAATGAATGACCGCCCTCTTCATACCTTGTTTCCTTGTTCAAACGCCAACAAGACCGCCGTTGGATTTTTTGGATTCTGAAAACCTCAGATCACATTTCCGATTATGAATCTTCTGATGCTTTCCTTGATATGACCATCCGGTATCTGTTTGAAATGAGAATGACATTCTGAACATAAGTGGACGGATTTTTCTTCCTGATGAAGGTCTTCCATCAACATGAGCCGACCACAGAGATCGCAGTGGAACAGATTTTCCTGGAAATCTCCCAAAATCACTTCATGGCTTTTGGCCACAATTTCAGCACCCGCCTCGTAACACCCGTTATCACTTTCCGGAATGGGTTCACACCATTTGATTCTGACAAGATAAAATCGGTAGGCTTCGGGGCCAAATGTTCCCGGGCTGTAATGATCCATCAAGATTCCAACATTGGAATCGGGTGTGATGGAACAGGCCGGCTTAAAATAGATCCCTCCTTTGCTGAAATTATAAATCCTGGATTCATAAAAATCTTCCCGGATCATGTTGGTGTAATGAATCGGGATCTCTTGCTTGTGGCGGGGAAAAACTCTTTTATACTTATTCATAGTAAAACCCCTTTTTAAGATGATAAGATTTCACATTGAATATTGTTCAGTTGAACAATTGTACCCCATTGAAATCATTTGATCATTTCAATGAAATCATTGCAGGCTGTCTGATCAAAGGAATGAATTTGGGACCCGGGAAAATGTAACCGGTTTGGCGATAGTCATCCGGCACTTGCTTTTTGAGACAATTCAGGCCCGCCTCCAGTACAAAAAGTGCCACTGAACAGCCTATTTTTGTGACTATCAAATAATTACAAACAGATAAATTGTTTATTGTATGGATTATTGAAGTTGATTCAATTATTTAAGACTCAAATATCGATTGTTCAATAGGTAATTTCACTGATTTTTGAGCACCAGATACCTGATCTCTTTCCAGATAATGTTTCCCAATTAAAATTACCTGATTCCCCGCTCCTTTTTTATATTTTCATATGCTTCTTGAATTTTCCGAAATTTTTCCTCAGCAAAGGCCGTAAATTCTTCAGGAAGTCCTTTCGCTGCGATGGCATCAGGATGAAATTCTCTTACTAATTTTCGGTAACTGCTTTTGATTCGGTCATCGGAATCATCCGGGGAACAGCCTAAAACCGCATAGGACTGATCGACAGTCCGAACATAGCGGGATTTGATATGGGTGTATCTCTGGTCGCTGAAACGAAATATTTTTGCAGCGGAGATTAAAAGGTCTTCTTCACTTTTTTTCAGATTTCCATGGACCGTTGATACCTTAAAAAGAAGTTCAAGCATAAATTCAAGGAGTTGAGGCTTAAAATGAAACCTGGAATAAAACTGACTCGCATAATCTTGAAAAGACTGGGGAGAATGCAGAGCTGTATTGAAAATATTCACAGCTACCTGGCGGCTTTGGAAGTCAAGATTGAGATCATGGGCCATAATTTTTTCAATAGAGTCGATCTCCTCTTTGGTTATGTGTCCGTCTGCTCTTACCAATTTGGCTAGCATGGAAAAAACGGCCACAAAGAATGTCATTTGGGCTTCTTCACTTTCCGACAGCCGGGGTCTTTGAGCGCGGTATTCCAATTCTGAACCCTTATCATAAGCATGCCCGAAAATAGCTCCGGCAACGGCTCCCAAAGGTCCTCCCATAGCAAAACCAATAGCGCCCCCCACGATTTTTCCCATCCAGCCCATTTAAGCATTCTCCTGGTCTTTCTTGTTATATGTCGGCTGCCCTGCCCGCTCCCTTTTTCCGGAAATTGAATAAAGGATTTTTTGTTCAGGCATTTAAAATTAAAACTAAATCCGGAAGGTTCTTCTGATCCGATATAACAAGGGTTTCAAAGGTAGTTTTTGTAATATAAACGATAGGTATTTTCAAGCCGAATTATTTTCAAACAACCCATAAATTCACTTGCATTTTGCATTAAAATATTTATAGTTCTTTCCAAATTTCAGATCATGGAAACCGCTGTGTCTTTTATGATCTGGCTGAAACCATAAAGACAACCCAAAACCCCCCTTTTCAAAACAGGAGAGACCATGCAACAAAAAGCTTTTTTAATGAAAGCTTCACAGACGACTGAACCTGCTGAAACATCGGATCAGTCAACTGAATTTATCGAGGAAGACGAAGAACCTCCAAGTACTTTTACTGCCCAGCAGTTAAATTCCAAAGCCCTCCCAAAAAATATCCGCCATGACTCAAAAAGCGACCTGATTCTGCTTTTTCCCAAAACGCGAAACATAACCACCAGCACTGTAACCCGCTCTTTCCGAAAGAAATATTTTCCTGGAATCAGCAGCAAATTATGGAATGACTGGCATTGGCAAATCAGTCACCGGATCCGAACAAAAGATCAAATCAGAAGTATGCTTTGTTTATCCAAAGAAGAAAACGATGCTTTGAACAATAATGAAAGGTTATTGCCCATCAGTGTCACCCCTTATTACATGAGTTTGCTGTCTCGGGAAAAGGCGAACCAGTCGATTCGCCGCTGTGTCATTCCCACCGTTCACGAACTGAGGCATTCTCCAGGTGAGGCTGATGATCCCCTTTGTGAGGAAAAACAAAGTCCTGTTCCAGGGCTTGTTCACCGTTATCCGGATCGGGTTCTCTTGCTGGTCCATGATTTTTGTTCAACCTATTGCCGTTATTGCACCCGGTCACGTGTTGTCGGACACGGAAAATTACATCCGAATCATTCCAGGCTTGAAAAGGCTTTGGAATATATCCGAAATACCCCATCGATCAGGGATGTGCTCCTCTCCGGAGGTGATCCCCTGGTGCTGAGTGATGATCGGCTTGACCGGATCCTTACCGGCTTGCGGCAAATTCCTCATGTGGAAATTATCCGAATCGGTACCAAAATACCAGCGGTGCTTCCGCAAAGGGTCACACCTCAGCTGGTCCGCCTACTCCATCGTCATCATCCCTTGTGGATGAGTCTTCATTTCACCCACCCTGATGAATGCACGCCTGAGGCTTTTCGAGCATGTAATCTTCTGGCCGACGCCGGTATTCCACTTGGGTCTCAGACGGTTCTGCTTAAAGGAGTCAATGACAATGTGGATACCATGAAAGAACTGGTGCATTGCATGATGAAAATGCGGGTTCGCCCCTATTATCTCTATCAGTGCGACCCTATTACCGGTTCTGCCCATTTTCGAACCCCAATTGAGAAAGGCCTTGAAATTATTCGCGGACTCAGAGGGTTTACCAGCGGTTACGCCGTTCCTACTTATGTTGTAGATGCCCCTGGAGGCGGAGGTAAGATTCCCCTGATGCCTGATTATATTGCAGGCCGCGACAACGATTCAATTCTGTTGGAAAACTATCAGGGCGGATTGTTCAGGTATCCTGACCATCCCTGTGAAAATGTTTCCTTTTTTTTGAACTGAGCCATTCCTTTGTGGATAGTTTTTGAACCATATCAGTAAACAAAGGATCGGAGTCATTGCGGGTATTGGTAACCACCCAGTTAAACCTCAGACTCCGGTCCTAGTACATCGGTTTAATTTTTGGGGTTAAGGAAAATATTATCAGATGACAACTATTGGATTAACTTACGATTTACGTTCCGAATACATGGCCATGGGTTACAGCGAAGATGAGACCGCAGAATTTGATCGCGAAGAAACAATCCAGGCCATTGAAAGCACTCTGCAGTTGCTGGGATATCATACCGACCGGATAGGTCACGCAGGGCAACTGATCAAGAAACTATCACAAGGCAACTCCTGGGATCTTGTGTTTAATATTGCCGAAGGACTTTATGGATTCGGAAGAGAGGCTTTGGTTCCAGCCCTGTTAGATGCCTATCAGATACCTTATACGTTTTCTGATCCCATGGTGCTTGCGCTGACGCTGCACAAAGCCATGACAAAACATGTGATTCGGAATTTAGGCATTCCCACACCCGATTTTGCATTGATTGAAACAAAGGATGATATTGAGCAGGTCCGAATTCCTTTTCCCCTTTTTGCTAAACCTGTTTCCGAAGGAACCGGTAAGGGGATTTCTTCAGCATCAAAAATTGATAACCGGTCAGACCTGTCCAAAGTTTGCCGTATGCTTTTGGCACAGTTTAAACAACCGGTGCTGCTTGAAAAATTTCTTCCGGGTCGGGAATTCACGGTGGGAATTTTTAAAACAGGCAAAGAAGCAGAAGCTATCGGAGCCATGGAAATCTTTTTGAAAGACGAGAAAGATTCAGTGGCTTATTCGCTTAACAATAAAGAACACTATGAGCGTTCTGTTGAATATCGTCTTGTGGACGATCCAACGGCTGAAAAGGCCAAGGTAATTGCCCTGGCTGCATGGCGCGGCCTGGGCTGCCGGGATGCCGGGCGTATTGATATTCGGGTGGATGATCAGGGTATTCCCAATTTTATTGAAGTCAATCCGCTGGCAGGACTCCGGCCGGTTCATTCTGATTTGTGCATTTTGTGTGATTTTGTTGGAATTTCATACACTGAAATGATCAAAATCATTGTGGATTCAGCCACGAGTCGAATAAATTTTGGATTCATGAAGCAAGATCAACGGTTTCACATTTCTGGAGCAGCCTGATGCACGTTGCTGTTGTTTACAATGCCATCGGAAAGTCAGATGCACCCGATCAAAGGGATGTGCTGGTTCAGGTCGAATCTGTCCACGATGCTCTTATCAGGCTCGGGCATGAAGTAGATATCATTGCCTGCGACTTTGATTTAAACAGCTTGCGAAATCGTCTCAGTGAAACAGGGGCTGATGTGGTTTTTAATCTGGTCGAAGATCTTGAAGGTCACGGCAGGCTTATCCATCTGGTTCCTTTTCTTTTCGATGCCTTGTCCATACAATACACAGGATCTTGCGCCGAATCCCTTATGTTTACTTCCAACAAGGTTTTGGCTAAAAACCGCATGAAGCAATCAGGGCTTCCCACTCCGGACTGGATCGGACCTTATCCTTTGGCCTTACCATTTTCCAACCATTCACGCGTCATGGGCAGTCAGACCGTTACCTGGATTATCAAATCCGTTTGGGAACATGCATCCACTGGGCTGGATGAAAATGGACTTGTGGAGACCCAAAACCCTGAATTGGTCTATGAGGCCATGAAAAACCGTGTGAGCCGGTTGGGCGGTGCCTGCTTTGCCGAACGCTTCATCAACGGCCGTGAATTCAACCTATCAATATTATCGGGCCCCGAAGGAGTGGAGGTTTTACCTCCTGCGGAAATTATCTTTGAGGGGTATGGCGCTGAAAAACCACGAATTGTCGACTATCGTGCGAAATGGGATGAAACCTCCTTTGAATATCATCACACATTACGCATCTTTTCATTCGGACCCCAAGATGCTATATTGATTTCACAATTAAAGGCACTGGCTGTCAAGTGTTGGAAAACTTTCGGTTTAAGCGGATATGCGAGAGTCGACTTTCGGGTTGATTTGCAAGGACGGCCATGGATTCTTGAGATCAACGCAAATCCATGTTTGTCACCAGATTCCGGGTTCGCCGCAGCCATATCACATGCCGGCATCACCTATCCCGATGCAATAAGGCGGATTCTTGAAGACACCGGGTTTAACCATACATAGAGAAACTAATTCAAGTTTTGAGTAGGACCTCGGATTTTTCCTTTATAACGGTAGGTAGATTTTATGTTTCGTATCCGCCGAATTTATGACGATGTATTGCCTGTCAACAAGCAAATCCTGGCTCAGGTCAAAGACATTCTTCGTAGTCGTTTCAGCAGCGTTAAAGAATCAGAAATAGAATTGATCGGTGAAAAACTTAGAAATCCTTTCAAACATCGTTTCCGGACCCTTCTTTTTGTTGCCGAGACACTGCGGGGCAAGGTCCAGGGTTTTGCCATGCTTTTACTTGAACCTGAAATCGGCTTTGTCTTTCTGGACTGGATTGCCATCATCCGAGGCAATACAGGTGGTGGATTGGGTGATGCCCTTTATGATCGTGTTCGTCGGGAAGCCTCGGCACTCAATGCAAAGGGCATATTTTTCGAATGTCTTCCGGACGATACCCGGGACTGCCCGGACAAAGCTCTTTTAAAAGAAAACCGCGCAAGACTTAGGTTTTATGAACGATATGGAGCACGTCCCATCATCAATACAGGCTATGAAACGCCGGTGAATCAAGATGATTCATGTATGCCCTACCTGGTCTATGACGGACTGGAGACACAAAAGCCTCTGCGAAAGGCATTCCTGAAAAAAGTGGTTCGTGCAATCCTCGAGAGAAAATATGCGGATCTGTGCCCTCCCGAGTATGTGGAAAGCGTGGTGTTATCGATCACTGATGATCCGGTAAAAATCCGGGACTATCGATATGTTAAACCGGAATCCGCCAAAATCCAAATAGGAAAAGGATCATTGGAGCAAATCGCGATCATCGTTAACGATAAGCACACCATTCATCACGTTCATGAACGGGGTTATGTGGAATCTCCGGTTCGGGTGAGCAGTATCATGCGGGAATTGGAAAAAACCGGATTGTTTGTGCAACTCAAACCGGATTCTTTCCCGGAAAAATATATTTATTCGGTTCATGACAAAGAGTTTGTCAATTATTTGCGTCGTGCAAGCTTAGATGTTCCGGATGGAAAGTCCCTTTATCCCTATATTTTTCCCATACGAAACAAAACAAGGCCTCCCAGGGATCTATCCGTTCTTGCAGGCTATTATTGCATTGATACATTCACACCCATTCATAAAAATGCTTACCATGCCGCCAGAAAAGGCATTGAGTGCGCATTGACCGCAGCCCGTGAAATCATGGGGGGACGTCGCATTGCCTATGCCCTGGTCAGACCTCCCGGACATCATGCAGAGCGAAAATCATTCGGCGGATTTTGTTATTTCAACAATAATGCCGCTGCAGCACAATATCTGTGCGCCTATGGTAAAGTAGCCATCCTCGATATCGATTACCATCATGGAAACGGCCAACAGGATATCTTTCTGCACCGGCCTGATGTTCTCACCGTGTCGATTCACGGGCATCCTAGTTTTGCCTATCCTTATTTCAGCGGGTTTGAAGAGGAACACGGGGAAGGCGATGGTGAGGGTTTTAACCTCAACCTGCCCCTTCCTGAAAATGTCGATGGCAAACGATTTCGCAAAGCGTTAATGGAAGCCATTGGAAGAATCGAACAATTTAATCCCCAATTTTTAGTGGTGGCGTTAGGTCTTGATACGGCCAAAGGTGACCCGACCGGTACCTGGTCACTGAGCCTTCAGGACTTTGAAAGAAACGGCCGTCTTATCGGTGCCATGGGACTGCCGACTCTGGTTGTTCAGGAAGGAGGATACCGAAACAGAACTCTTGGTAAAAATGTCGGAGCTTTTTTTAAAGGACTTGCAGAAGCAGGTTCTGAATGGACTAAAAACAGACGGAATCTGCCCAACAGGATGCATGGAATTGCTTTGCGGTATGAAGTCGAGGAAAAGGATCGCGAACGAATCCGTCATTTAGTCGATATCACCGGTTTTTTTTCTCCATCGGAAGTCAAAGTAGCTGTAGAACTCGTTGAAGATAGGCTGTCAAAAGGGCTGGAAAGCGAATACCATTTTGTCATAGCGGAACACTATGGCCGTATTGTCGGATATTGCTGCTATGGCCCAACCCCATGCACAGCATCAAGCTATGATCTTTACTGGATCGCAATTCATCCGGATTTTCAAGGAAGAGGCCTTGGGAAAAAACTCCTCAGAGAAACCGAGCAATTAATCAAATCAGAAGGCGGTACCAGAATTTATGCAGAAACCTCTCAACGGATTCAATATGCAAGTACCCGTTCCTTTTACGAAACCTGTGGCTATCGCCGGGAAGCGGTTCTGGGAGATTTTTACGGCCCGGAGGAAGGCAAGATCATCTATTGTAAACTGCTTACATCATAATCGCCGATGAAACACATGTCAAAAAAGATTTCACCTTTTGCCATCAGAAATATTCGCCTGTTCCTTGCTTTTCGGGTTTGTTTTAATTCGAGATTTTATTATCCGGTCTTTTCCATTTTTTTTCTGGATTTTGGTCTGACCTTATCGCAGTTTGCGATCCTGAATGCTGTATGGGCAGGGACAATCGTAATCTGTGAGGTACCTTCCGGAGCCTTGGCCGACACACTTGGACGACGGAATCTTCTCATTTTTACAGGGGTGTTGATGGTTTTTGAAATGGTACTTCTGGCTTTTGCTCCCCGTGAGAATATCGATTTGTTATTTTTGTTTTTTCTGGTCAACCGGATATTAAGCGGTATGGCAGAAGCATCGGCTAGCGGCGCCGATGAAGCACTTGCTTACGATTCACTCTCCAAAGAAGGAAACATAAAAGACTGGGGTATCGTATTGGAAAAGCAGATGCGTTTCCAATCCATTGGGTTCATTATTGTAATGGTATTGGGAGGAATGGTCTATGATCCGAACCTGATGAAAAAAGCAGCTGGATGGTTTGGAATCGATACTCCCATCACAAAAGATATCACGTTACGATTTCCGGTTTATTTAACCCTTATTTCGGCCATTTTTACCTTGATCTTTGCCCTGATGATGAAAGAGGTCTCGGATACTAAAGATGAATGTAAACCGGAGGGAAAATGTGTCCATGCCATTGCCGATACCCTTAAACTGACTTTTAAAACAGGAAAATGGATATTGAACACTCCTTTTGTCCTGATTGCAATCTTAATAGGACTGGTCTTTGACAGTGTAATCCGTATGATTATCACCATGAGCAGCCAGTACTACAGGATTATTGAAATTCCAGAAGCCATGTTTGGTATTATCGGGTCTGCCGTGGCCATGCTGGGTCTGTTTATCCCATCGATCGCCCGCCGTCTTGCCCAGTACCATACGCCTTTTTTTAATCTGTGCCTGATTGCAGTACTTACCGCGTCGGGTTTGGTCGGTATGTGTTTCTTTTTTCCCATATTCGGCCTGGTACCTGCCTTGCTGCTATTCAGCAACATGTATTTTATCGGTTTTTTTCTCAGTCACTATCTGAACCGTGCAACCAGTTCGGACCGGCGCGCAACCGTATTAAGCTTTAAGGGTTTATCCTTTAATCTGGGATATGGTATGGTCGGAATATTTTACTCGATCCTCTTGTCTTTTCTTAGGGATGAAAATCATAGGATAAACCCTGAACTTGAAGGGGATGCGTTGAAAAATATCGTTTTTATGGATTCCATGGTTTGGTTTCCATGGTATTTCGGGCTTAGCCTGGCGGCTTTGCTGCTTTTTGCGGCATGGAAGCTTAGACACTCTGATGAATATAAGCGCATTGATTAAAAACTCAAATCATAAGGCTTATCCAAAAGCATCCCTTTCGTGGTTGGTATGGGGTCTCGGGGCGGTCTTTTATTGTTATGGTTTTTTTCAGCGTGTGGCTCCGGCTGTAATAACCGACCAACTCATGACCGATTTTAATTTGGGAGCAACAGCCCTTGGCAATCTGTCAGCTTTTTATTTTTACAGCTATGTGGTCATGCAGGTCCCAACGGGAATTCTTGTGGATTACTGGGGACCTCGTAAACTTCTGACAACCGGGGCGCTCATAGCGGGTGTGGGGTCTGTTCTATTTGCACTGGCGCCTACAGTTTTAATGGCCAACCTTGGCAGACTTCTGATCGGCGGGTCGGTTGCCGTCGCTTGGGTCGTGTTGCTGAAGCTCTCCACCCATTGGTTTGCTCCGAATCGGTTTGCCATGGTCACAGGTATTGCATTATTTTGCGGGGTGGTGGGAGCTGTATGGGCGGGAGTTCCGTTGCGATTGCTGGTGGACAGGTTTGGATGGCGTTCGGTTATGACATTTTCGGGAGCTTTTACACTGGTTGTTGCAGCCACAATATGGGTTGTGGTCAGAGATGACCCCTCCGAGAAAGGTTTTAAAAGTTATGCCAGGACAAATCATTTACAGCACAGCCCTGAAAAAAAAGCGATCGGAGACGGACTTAAAGAAGTTTTCCAGCATAAAAACACCTTTCTCCTGACACTGGCCCCGGGGGGTATTGTTGGCCCCGTACTGGCATTTGCAGGGCTTTGGGGAATGCCTTTTTTTACTACCCATTACCACTTTTCTCCTTCCTTAAGCGCTGCGCTTCTGTCGACACTTATGGTGTCATGGGCCTTGGGAGGTCCGATTTTAGGCGCATTTTCCGATCGGATTCAACGCCGGAAGCCCCTCTATCTTTTCGGCAACATCATTGCAACAGTCGGATGGTTTTTTATTCTATATATGCCGGGACACCCGTTGTGGCTGCTGATTGTCCTGATCATCATCACTGGTATGGCCTCGGGGGGCATGATTATCGGATTTGCCTTTGCCAAGGAATCTGTACCGGTCAACGCGGCCGGTGCTGTCTATGGGGTATGCAATATGGGAGTTATGCTTGGACCGATGCTATTGCAGCCCGCTATGGGGTGGATACTTGATCTGCACTGGGCTGGTTTGATGGATAACGGAGTTCGCATTTATGATTTAGAAGCTTACCGGTACGCTTTTGGATTGATGTTGGGCTGGGCTGTGTTATCCTGTTTCCTTTTGGCTTTCACCCGTGAAACCGGTTGTCGTAGGATACCGAAGAAATAGAAAAAACCATAAAGACAGACTCCCCAAACAAGACTGTTCAGCGCAATTGGAACATAGACCATTTCGCCGGGGAAAAGATTTCTGGGAAAAAGTGACAGAGTAACCACAGGAAAATACAATATTCGGGTAACCCATATACAAATCGGGGATAAAAATGCCTTGACCCCTGATTCGGGAATCCCCCCTTCGATCACCCATAACCCGATCCGGGTGATGGTTAAAACAACAGCAAAGTGTATCAAGCTGATCAGCAATATTTTTAGAATCTTTTTTATCATCGAATACCATATGGTATGATCATTTAATTTTTCTTTAGCTTCAATAAACGAATGAAAGACAATTATCAAGCCAAATTCCGACAGTTAAGAACACCGTTCCAGATGAATAAATTCTTGAATTTATATCGATGCTATGTTAATGGCGAAAATGAGCCAAATGCAGAGATTTTAGCTTGTGAATCCATTACCAATCACCTTTGATCGTTTTTATGGCTTTATCCGAAAATAAAATCAGTTGTCCACGATGCGGAGAGCCGGTTGAAAAAAACTGGAAAATCTGCCCGGTTTGCGAAAATCCTCTGATGCTCCTGATTTGTCCGGGATGCAACAAAAAGGTCAAGGAACATTGGAAACGGTGTCCTTTTTGTGAAACAAAACTTTTCTGCTCTTCTTGCGGTAATCGCTTGAATTTCGAAACCAGAACCTGCTTATCCTGTAATTCTTTGGAATCTAGCCAAGAAAGCAATGTATTGACAGAACCCGTCACCCATATGGAGTTTATTTTCGTTCCTGAAGGCAATTTCATGATGGGAGATATTTTTGGAGATGGATTCGAAAACGAACTTCCGCTTCACCAGGTGCATCTCAACAGTTTTTATATCGGCAGATACCAGGTTACTCAGGCACAGTGGAATAATTTGATGCCTGAAAATCCATCCCGATTTATAGGTGATGATCGTCCTGTTGAAAGGGTTTCTTTCGAAGCTGTTATGACATTTATCCAAAGGCTGACAGAAGCAAACAAAAGACGTTATAGGTTCCTTCTGCCCACCGAAGCCCAGTGGGAGTATGCAGCAAGGAGTGGCGGCCGCGATGAAAAGTTTGCCGGCGCAAATCGTTTTGATAATGTGGCATGGTGTGAGGAGAACAGCGGAAATTCCACGAATCCGGTCGGTAAAAAGTCGCCTAATGGTCTTGGGTTGTATGACATGAGCGGAAACGTCTGGGAATGGTGCTGTGATTATTTTATTGACAACGCATATCACTATCACCAAAAAAACAATCCATTTTATGACACAAAAGGTCCGGATCGCGTCATTCGCGGTGGTGGATGGAATACTGACGCCTGGAGCGTTCGCTGTGCTCGACGATTTGGATTTCCATCTCAATATTTCGGCTCCGCCCTTGGATTTCGGCTGGTTTTGCTAAATCAGCCGGCACTTGATTCTGATTGACCGTTGTCACACAATCACATTCGAACGTCAAGCCGTGGACATTCAGATCAAAACCTATTTTAGAAATCAACAGCGCGGGAAAAACTGTCGCCGCGCTGTTGATTAACAACATTATTCCTGAATCATGTCTTTTTGCCAGTAACCTCTGCCTCTTTTTTCATATTTTCCGAATCTTTTTCGATCTTCCCATGACCTGAACTGCATGCTCGCCAACTTCTCAAACTGCTCATCCGTTAAAATCTTTTTCATTTTTAATCCGGTTTCGACACGATCCATAAACAATTGGTTTCTGATTTCAGACATTTTATTTGCCAGTTCAAGCACTTCGGAATCATTGACCACTTGTTCCGCAAAGGCCCTTTCCATGTCCAGACTTAACCGATTTAACTGGGATCTCAGTTCTATATGTTTTTCTTTCATGGCGAAATCAGCATCCTTAAGTTTACTGATCTGGTCATCACTCAACCCCAAGTCTTCAACCAGTTTGGGATTATTCCAGATTTTGAAAGACGACCATTGCATCGTTTTCATGGGCATCCCGATCCCCCTTTCAGGTTTTCCTGGTCCCTGCCTGAATGCAGAAGCCATAGCCGGGATTAAAAAGATACCAATCAACAGAAAAATCGAACCTCTTAGAATGTTTTTTTTAATGGATGTTGTCATCATGTTTCATACCTCCTTATATTCCTATAAATGTTTGTGAGGATTTTTTCCTCAGTTTTGAATATAAAATAAGAGGCTGATGTAAAGGATTTATGTAGAATTCCGGAAAATATTGTAAAGATTATGTAAATATGGTTGCCAGGACAATGAATTTGGAATTATCAATCAGGTAAAAACTGGGTTAAATCCATTAGAGAACCCATGGAGGAGCATTCCAATGAGACCGGAAAGTCTACCTTCTGAAATTAAAGTATTGATTGTCGATGATGATATTAAACTTTGCAGGCTGGTCAAAGATTATTTAGGACCGATGGGCTTTGAAGTCGAGGCCGCCCATACCGGTACCATTGGGTTAAGAAAAGCACTTTCGGGTCATTTTCAGGTGCTTATCCTCGATGTCATGCTTCCTGAAATGGATGGTTTTGAGGTGCTTAAACAACTTCGAAAAGAATCGGACATCCCCGTTCTGATGCTTACCGCGCTGGGTGATGAAACCGATAGAATCGTCGGATTGGAAATGGGAGCGGACGATTATCTGCCTAAAACCTTTTCAACCCGTGAACTGCTGGCCCGCCTCAGAGCAGTGACACGGCGATATTATCATAAGACCGAATCACATTTAAATGATGAAAGTACTATTATTGTCGGCAATCTCAGAATCAACCATTCATCACGCACCGCTCAGTTAAAAGAAGATACGCTGATGCTGACCCCGATCGAATTTGATCTTTTAGTATCCCTTGCCAAGGCGGCAGGAAGAGTGTTGACGCGAGATCAGCTTCTGGATGCTGTTTCAGGTCGTGAATATGAAGTCTTCGACCGATCCGTAGATGTGCATATATCATCCCTGAGACGTAAATTAGGAGATAACCCCAAAGAACCCACTTTCATTAAAACGGTGCGGTCCGTGGGGTATATGTTTATAGATCCGAAAGGCCCGAATCCATGAAACCTTTTTCGACTTTATTTACCAAAATTCTTGTTTGGTTTTTTCTGAGTCTGGCCCTGGTGGCGGTGGTTCTTGGATTTTTTTTTGTTGTCCAGTCGCAGGTTGATTTGGAAGGCTTTTGGAGCCGCCAGGCTACTGATCGGATGCGAATTGCAGGAAGAATTATTTCCCATGAGCTGAGAGAAACCCCTGATGATAAATGGCCCAATATTTTATCACGTTATTCTGAAATTTATCAGATAGATTTCGCATTGATCTTGAGCCCGGAAAACATCATATCGACCAAAGAAACTCCGGTTCCTTCCAAAGTGATGATGGCTGTCGAGGACATGGGCATTTTCAGGGAAAGCCCGGGTAAATTTTTTCGAAGGTCACGTCAATATTCCGAAGGTGCCCAAAGTCGCGGTACTCATTTCACCGGTCGTTCAGTCCCAAGATTAATGATCCGCACTCAAAATCCGACAAAATATTGGGCGGGAATCATCATTCCTGTTTATCTCGGCCCGGGAATCCCACCCAAGCCGGCAATGCTTCTCGCAGTGTCTGATTCAATAACCGGAAACGGCTTTTTCTTTGACCCCCAACCCTGGATTTTTGCCAGCATTCTGGTTGTCGTTCTTTCGGTCATCTTATGGATACCTTTTGTAAGGCGAATTACAAAACCATTGGAGCGTATGACGCATGCTGCCGAAAAAATTGCAAGGGGAAATTTTGATGTAAAAATTAACGAACCCGGATCTGATGAAATCGGTCGCTTAGCCCGCGCGATCAATCATATGACATCCCAACTTTCTGGATATGTCAATGGTCAAAAGCGTTTTTTGGGGGATGTGGCCCATGAACTGGGATCACCCATTGCGAGGATTCAGTTGGGATTAGAAATTCTTGAGCAAATAGCTGATGAAAACAACCGTGACCGTATCAAAGATGTTATGGAAGATGTTTTACACATGTCAAACCTGGTCAATGAGTTGCTTTCCTTTTCAAGAGCAGAAATGATGCCCCAGGAGGTAAAACTTTTACCGGCAGATTTATTAAAAATCGTTCAAAAAGCAGTAGATCGCGAAACCCGTCCCGGCCTTGAAATGATTATCGATGTGCCTCAGGGATTGACGGTAATCGTTGTCCCTGAATTGCTTACCCGGGCTCTGGCGAACCTTCTTAGAAATGCCATTAGGTTTGCTGGTCATTTAGGCCCTGTAACTGTCAAGGCAATGAAAGAAGAAAACGAAATCGTGGTTAAAGTAATCGACTCGGGTCCTGGCGTGCCCGAGCACTTGCTGGACAAACTTTTTGAACCGTTTTACCGGCCCGAACCTTCCCGAAAAAGGGAAAGCGGAGGTGTGGGCCTAGGACTGGCAATTGTCAAAACCTGTGTGACGACATGCAATGGATCTGTAAGTGCAAAAAATTTGAAACCCAAAGGATTTGCCGTTACCATCAGGATACCGGCAATGGGAAAAAACTTTAAAATTCCATCTGAGAATTCGGAATTAAAATGACCATGATCCATTGAATATAATTAAAAACCTTTTCCTGCCTTGTCTTGATTTAAACGCTTCCGGTATTACGTTAGTGGTCGCTAAAAAATAAAAGAAACAGACACTGGATCAACTCAAAACATTTTAAGAAGGATCAAGCATTAACCTTATGAAAAAACCGGCCCAAAATGAAAACATTCGCAACATCGCCATTATTGCTCACGTTGATCATGGTAAAACAACATTGGTAGATGCCATGTTCCGTCAAAGCGGTGTTTTACGAGATGGAGCACAAGTCAATGAAAGACTCATGGACAACCTGGAATTGGAAAGAGAACGCGGTATCACCATCGCTGCCAAAAACTGTTCGGTGATCTGGAAAAATACAAAAATCAACATTATTGATACACCCGGTCATGCCGATTTCGGAGGTGAAGTTGAAAGAGCACTTTCCATGGCTGACGGCGCGCTTTTGCTGGTGGATGCCTCTGAAGGTCCTTTACCTCAAACCCGATTTGTCCTCAAAAAAGCACTCGATTTAAAAATTCCGGTCATTCTGGTCATCAACAAGATCGACAGGCAGGATGCCAGGCCGGAAGAAGTTCTGGATGAAGTTTATGATTTATTTATTGACCTGGATGCCACGGATAAACAACTCGATTTCCCGATTCTTTATGCCATAGGAAGAGAGGGTGTTGCCCAGAAAACTTTGAAAGAAAACGGTCAGAATATCCATATTCTGCTCGACACCATTATCGAAAAAATCCCTGCTCCCTCCTATGACCCATCTGAGCCTTTTCAGATGCTTGTCGCGGATCTTGGGTATTCAGATTATCTTGGAAGGCTCGCCATTGGAAAAATTTCTCATGGTAAAGCAAAATATAACGACGCGTTGGTTTGCATGGGAGAAGACGGGTCTGAAACTCCGTTAAAAGTATCCAGGCTCCAGTGTTTCGAAGGGGTTAGTCTCAGGGAAACAGACGTGGCGACTCCAGGAGATATTGTTGTCCTATCCGGAATTGACAATGTAAAAATCGGAGACACGATTTGCACCAAACACTCCCCCAAGCGTCTTCCGCGAATTGCAGTCGATGATCCCACCGTGTTTATGAAATTTACCATAAACACCTCTCCATTTTCAGGAAAAGAAGGAAAATTTGTACAATCCAGCAAAATCCGTGAGCGACTCTTTAAAGAGACGCTTCGCAATGTGGCAATCCGCATGGAGGAAACCGAGGAGCGGGAAGTATTTCTGGTCAAAGGTCGAGGTGAGTTTCAGATGGCTATTTTGATCGAAACCATGCGAAGAGAGGGATTTGAGCTTTCTGTCGGACGGCCCCAGGTAATTTACAAATATAGGGATGGTCAGCAGCTTGAACCGATGGAACATCTTTTTATTGACTGCGATGAAACTTTTCTCGGAATTGTCACTGAAAAGTTATCCATGCGCAAGGCCCAAATGACCAATCTGGTCAACAACGGAAAAGGACGGGTTCGTATTGAGTTTTCAGTCCCATCACGGTCTCTTATCGGGTTTCGGGATGAATTTTTGACAGATACCCGGGGCACAGGAATCATTAACGGCTATTTTGAAGGTTACGCTCCATTTCGTGGAAACTTTTCAACAAGATTTACAGGAAGCCTTGTATCCGATCGGACAGGAAACGCCGTTGCCTATGCGCTTTTTAACCTGGAACCCCGTGGGCAACTTTTTGTACTACCTGGAGATTCTGTCTATGAAGGAATGATCATCGGGGAACACAATCGGGAAAACGACATTAATGTTAACCCCTGCAAGGAAAAAAAGCTGAGTAATATGAGGGCTGCCGGAAAAGATGAAAACATCGTGCTGGCTCCCATAAAACCCATGACACTTGAAAGGGCCCTTCATTTTATCCGGGATGATGAACTGGTGGAAGTTACCCCCAAATCCATACGACTCAGAAAAACCACGCTTTCAGCACAACAGCGCTATATGCAACGCAATGGTGTTAAAAAGACCGCGGCAGGTTGAGCCCAAAAAAAGAAAGGTGTTGAGCCATTATTGAAGCATCTTTAATTTCTCAACACCTTCGATAATTTGAAACTGGTTACCACGTACGAACAGGCCCCACATCCAAATGAACAAAATGGGAATATTTTCCAACCCCCCCTTTTTGAAGTCTCAAACCCATTCGATGAAGATCATTGAGTTTTACACCTTCCAAAATCACATCTGCCGCCATACCTTTTAAATGGTAACTCTTCTTGGCCACTCCACCGCTTTGTTGGCGAAGAATCATGTTATATTCCGGAGACCGATAGCCCGAATAAAGGCGATAACGGCATCCGGTTGCACCAAGCCCTGTCCTGACTGCATCCAAAAGTACATATAAATCAGGAGATATGGGATACACTTTATCGTTATAATGGCATCTGAAGAGATGGTCGAGGGCATTGAGCGCACCTGAATCAAAATTGCCGCGCTTGTCCAGGTAACGGAGTTTTAAGGATTCGTTAGTGTGTGCATGAAAAAAATTGAGTTTGCCGGAACAGTATTTAGATACCGGAGATGAAAAAGCCAATTGTGGAATTCCTGGCACGGAAGCCAATGCGATACCTTTAATTAAAAGTTTCATGGCCTCTCTTCTTGTCATGAATATCCTCCCAAATGGTGTCAAATTAAAGTCAACATTTTCCGCAAGTATTCATCATTTTGATTGGTTGGGTGTTCTCCCTGTTATTCCTTCAAAGTGCTAAAGCACATATCCTTTTTTTTACAAAAATTCAATATCTAATTTTTATTTAATACATTATTCGGTTTTATTTTTTAGATAATCCATCATCGTTGTAAATGTCAAAAAATTAAGTTTATAGCATACCGTTTTCAAATCAATCGTTCAATTCTTTTGATACTATTGTCTTATGATTTTCTATTTCACCATGGTTGGATCTGATCGATAGCCCTCTCAACAGCGGAATCTGATTTTACTGAATTCAATAAGTCCTGTATCTTCCAGCAAATTTATGGTAAGAAATGTCTAATTGAAAAGCCCTTATATCGGATTCTCACCCTTTTGAAAATCAAGGAGTTGTTTGATGCAGGATTTGACAAGATCTCAGAGGGCCAGGGTGGCCATTCGTTCCTTTAAAACCCTTGCTAATGCCCTTGCGTTAAGAGGTTTTTTTCGTCCATCCGGAAGAATGGGTCAAGCCCTGGCGGACTGTTTGACGACTTTAAGTCCTGAAATTTATGGAAGCATGAATGACCCCAGGGTTGTTGAATTGAAAGGACTGGAATATGTGATTGACCGGCTGCCGAGATCCGTTGAGCAGGCCACACGGCTGATTTTGACGGAAGAAGAACAATTCGGTGGCAGAGTATTCGAAAAGGTTATTCCTCTTAAAAGAAGAAGAAGCTGTTATCTAATCAGTGAAACGGAGATCTGTTTCGTGATAACCCGAGGACTTAGCGAAATTTATGATATTTTGACACATATCACGTTTCTGAATATTGAAGCCAAAAAAATCCGAAACCGTATGACCGATGAAGCCGGAAAAGTAACCATTGAATGGTATGGCCTGGAAGAAACAGTTCAAAAAATTGATTCCTTGAATGAACGACAACTGGATCAAGCCATCTGGAACCTCAGCCTCATCCTTGGACGATCTTACCATGAAACTCGGGAAACATATGAATATTTTGAAAAAAACAAAGCTCTTACAAACAGTAACAGCGGACTTTTCAACATTGTTTACCATTTGGGAAACCGGGTTTTTCGTGAAAAAGAATCCATGGAAAATTTTCTGATCGTTTACATGACTCCCTCCCTTATGAATGTAATCTCCCATCAGCACTATGGCCAAAAATGGGCAAATGATATCAAAAGGAATTTGATTGAATTGGATTTGCTTCAACGACCGCTCCATATTATCAGTGCAAATTTGCACAGTGTGGTCAATCTCCTTTATGGATATGCTGCTGCTCAGGAATGTCGTATACAGCCTGAAAATTCCACTGATGTACTTTACCGATTTATTCAGTGTATCAGGGAACGAAGTAATGAAATCCTCACCTACGCCCGACAAAATGGTCTTTTTGAACTTCCGGACCAATCAGGTACCCACATTGACTGCCAAATTATTGATACCGCTAAACTTGAATCCGTGCCGATGCATCCGGATCTGAAATTTAATTTTAATGGCATCACGGGGAAAAAGCCGGTCATCCTGGTCATGGATTATGCTTTTGGTGCCCAGGCTTTTGAAGTCATGGACTGTCTGCTTAATCCATTGTCCGAAACACCTATGGTGAAGATGAATGTAGCTTCGATATCGATCATGGGTAAAGCGGGAATTCTTTCAGGAAACAAGGGCGACATAATGCTGGCGACGGCTCATGTCATAGAAGGATCTTCGGATAATTACATGTTTGAAAATGATCTTGACCGAAACGATTTTGATGAGGATATAAAGGTTTATACCGGTCCAATGGTTACGGTGTTGGGCACTTCGCTCCAGAATCGGGATATGCTTTTACGGTTTCAGAGCAGCTGGAATAATATCGGCCTTGAAATGGAAGGAGGGCATTATCAGCGAGCAATCAGTGCCGCAATTATCAAGAGGCATATTTCCAGAGAAGTCAAAGTTCGGTATGCTTATTATGCATCCGACAATCCACTGGTCAGCGGTCAAACGTTAGCAGCCGGTGAAATGGGGCCCGAGGGAATCCGGCCGACTTATATGGTTACCAAAGTAATTCTGGAAAAAATTTTTACCCATGGGCACCCCATAATTTCGGCAAATGATACGGGTGAAAACTGCATCCCTTCGGCCGGCGCTGTTTAAAACGCGCTCCCTTTCATCAATGAGAAACGGATAATGTTGGGGATTATTTATTGCCGGCCTGGATTTTGACTTTACCACAACTTTGCCGCAAGCATACTTCTTTTCCGTCTTTCCTGCACAATTCGCAACGGTCGTCAGTACACATCTGGCAGGAAAAACAATCCTTGCAGGGATGCTTTTTATGACCTTTTAAATCCGATCGGGGATCATAAATTTTTCCTTCAACACCTTCAATCTTAACGAAAGCCATATTTCCACCATTTCATGCGCCGGTTTTCCTCTTAAAATTTGATTCAATGAAATAAACAATCCCATTTTAAATTTTCTCCATACCTTATCCATTAAACTGCATAAACACCGTTTCATTTTTGCCCTCGATTTCCGGTACATTATCTTGCCAATTGTATATTTTGCATCCGTCATTTCTATCCGTTGGAACCGAACAACCGATAAAAGGCATTATCGGGTCCCCTGCGACTGATTTGTAGTTGATCATCATCGCTTCATTTTTGGGTATGGTGTCAAACTCAAAAAGCTGGGTAAAAAATATTGAACACTTTCCTCCAAAAAAATCGCTGTTACCCCTTAATTTAAGAATTTGTAATTTAAATTTTTCCGTAGCCTCTTTGAGGTTTTCTGCCTCAACAACAAGATTAAAACCACCATGCCTTCTGTTTTCTTCTTCAGTTTCCTGCTGATTGGTTACATGGAGAAAATTACCGATATAAATCATGATTCCTTTACCTCCTCATCTTGATAACTGATTGTTCTCCTTCAAAAACAAGGATCTTGTAAGCATTGTGTAAGCGAGTTTATCTCATGACAAGGCACTATATATCCGACAGGCTTTACCCTGTCAAACACAACTCTTTTCCTAAGACCAGATAGAATTCTTCATAGTACCCTGAGTTTACCGTGCCTTTTTCCTAAAACTTCCAGTGTATCGTTAATCACCATAAATGCATTGGGATCAATACTGAAAACCAGTTCTTTCATTTTAGGAAGTTCGGTCAAACTCATGATGGTAAAAATAACCTTTTTATCTCTTCCGGAATAAGCGCCTGTTCCCCTGAAAAAAGTTACCCCGCGATCTTCCCGGACCAGAATTTCCTCTGCGATTTTCTCAGGCATATCGGAAATAATCATCATGGATTTTCTTCGGTTAAAACCAGTCAAGACTGCATCGATTACCCTTCCACTTGTGTAAACGTAAATAATGGAGTAAAGCGACATTTCAAAATCATGAAAAAAGGCACCCGCACCAATTATCAGAATATTGGTCAAACTGAAAACCGTACCAGGGCGCAGCCCAAACTTTTTATTCAATACTACGGCCAAAATATCCAATCCGCCGGCAGAACCCAATGACCTTAAAATAATACCTGCTCCAGCGCCACAAACAACACCGGAATAGAGTGCCGAAAGAATCGGATCTTTGATATCCGGCGGGGGCAATTGAATCAGGGAGGCCATTGCGGAAAAAGTAACAATACCTATGAGCGTATAAATCATAAACCTTCGACTAACATGAATCCAACCAATGATGACCAGAGGTATATTGAGTAAAAAATATAAAAGCCCGAAATTATAACTAGGGAGCAAATAGTACAACAAGACCGCAATTCCCGTCACTCCTCCGGAAAGCAATTTTGCCGGAATTAATATGGATTTCATACCAATCACATAAATAAGACTTCCGACAAAAATTAATCCGATATTCATTGCCGGTGATTTCAATTCTCTAAAGAACTTTCGGTTGAATATTGATTTACCCAATAAATATCTCCTATGCAATTTTTTGGATCCAAAAAAACGGTTTAAAATTTGAAAATGTTGAGAGTATCACCGGAACCGGCATAAAACCACAGTAATATTATCATACCCGCCGGCGGCATTAGCCATATCGATCAAAACCTGCACTTTATTTTTAATGCTTTCCCCGGATGCCAATACTTCACAAATCCGATCGTCACTAACCATCTCTGTAAGACCATCAGAACAGATCAAAAAAATGTCATTTACCTGAGGAATAATTTTGATGATATCCGGTAAAATCCTCTCATGGATTCCGACAGCCTGGAGAATAACACTTCTGAGAGGATGCTTCTTGGCTTCTTTCCGGGTAATCAATCCCTGCTCAAGTTGCTCCTGAACAAGGGAATGGTCTCTCGTCAATTGTTTTAAATTTCCGTTCCGGTATTGATAAATCCTACTGTCTCCGACATGTCCCAGAACGATCTCCTTTGTGTTATAAACCAACAATTCGGCAGTGCATCCCATACCTTTGTGAAAGGGATATTCCTCAACATGCCGGAGTATTCTGCTGTTTGCAGTTTGAAAAACAGCCTTTACCAGTTCTTCAGTCTCGAATTTTAGCCGGTCGGGAAATTTTATTAAAAGTTCACGTGCAGATCTTTCAAAAATTAAACTTGCCAATTCCCCGGCCGCAGCACCACCCATGCCATCTGCAACAAAACAAAAACCTTTTTGGGAATCCACATAAAAAATGTCTTCATTCTTGGATCTATTCAATCCACGATCTGTTTTTCCGTATGACTCCATTTTTTTCATCGTATTTTTTCGGTCAGAATTCTCAATGTTTACCACTCATGAATCAATCAATTCTAAATAACTGCTATTCAATTGAATATCAACCTGGTTTTCCGTATTGTAATCCCTATAAAGGCGTCGGCACAAGGTACAAATGAAAAAATCAACGGGAAAGGACTTCTAATTTCCCCATAAACTCTTACGATCTCCGGAGAAAATTTAGAAAAATTGCCTCTAGCAAAAACAATAATTTGACCTGAGTCCTTTATAAACCTATAATGGCTGTAATCAAGCTACAATATTGAAATTTCCTTGCAATTCGGAAAATAAGGTATGCGAATTTTGATGACAGTTATGGTTTGGCTGGTTTTTATCGGCGGTCTTACCCTTTACATGAAACATCGGGGTGCCGGTAATGATTTTGAGGAAAATTTTCACGAATTCAACCAACTCAAAAAACAGTACGCTCTTGAAATAACACCCTCGTTTATTTTACAAACAGATCCATTTGCTCTGAACTTAGAAAGCCGGGATACCCCTCCCGCCATGTTGGTTCGTTTGGGCCAACAAGAAATTCTAACCGTCAATGATCCGTCAAATTTTCCACAAACCTTTAAAATCGAACCCTTGCATGGTTTAAGTGTCGGGAAAAACGAACTTTATATTGAAGCCAGTCCCCCGTTGGATCATAATTCAACCCAAAACGCCCTTCGGATCCGGATCACTGAAAACGGGTATGCTTTGGCAGAAGAAACTTTCTGGTCTCCACCAGGTGCCAAAGTTTCAGGTACCTTTCAGTTCACTTTGACACCTGATGATCATAACCTTTTGCAGGAGAACCATGGCCACCCATAATACGGCAGAGCCTGCGGCCATTGAGGTCGAAAACCTTACGGTAAGCTATGGTCCTAAACCGGCACTTCTGGATGTTTCCCTCACCATTCAAAAAGGGCTGCTGGTGGGGGTCATTGGTCCTAATGGTGCGGGCAAATCGACCCTGATCAAAACCATTCTGGGGTTTGTCAGGCGGGATGTCGGGATTGTAAAAATCCAGGGAATCCCGGCCGAAAAAGCCAAGGGGCTTGTGGCTTATGTACCCCAGAGAGGAACTGTGGATTGGGATTTTCCTGTCTGCGTAAAGGAAGTGGCCATGATGGGTCGTTACGGTCACATTCCATGGTACCGCAATCCCGGAAAAAAAGACTGGAAAATCGTAAACGAAGCCCTGGAAATGGTGCGCATGTCCGAATTTTCGGACCGACAAATCGGCCAGCTTTCAGGAGGACAACAGCAGAGGGTTTTCATGGCCCGGGCCCTTGCGCAAAGCTCTGATATACTTCTTCTGGACGAACCTTTTGCCGGTGTTGATGCAGCCACGGAGCATGCCATTCTCGATGTATTAGACCGTGCGAAATCATCCGGAAGAACGCTGGTGGTGGTGCACCATGATTTGACAACCGCTGCGGAATATTTCGACCGGCTCATATTGATTAAACAGCGGCTGTATGCCTACGGTAAACCCGAGGCTGTCTTGCAGGAAAATCTTTTAAGTGAGGTATACGAAGGCAGGCTCAGGATTTTTTCAAATATCAAAAATACTCAAACCAACTCCGACTCTCAGGCTGTATCATGATTTTATTGTTCGAACCTGTTATGATTCCTCTTAGAGAGCCCTTTTTTATCAAAGCCCTTGTTGGTGGCTCCATTGTGGCCGTGGTGTGTGGCGTGGTGGGCTGTTTGGTAATATTACGACGTATGGCATTTCTGGGGGATGCTCTGTCCCATGCCATGATCGCCGGAGTGGCAGGCGGTTATCTTTTCATGAAACTATTGTTCGGTATCGAGGCTTACGCCCCTGCCATGCTGGTGGGTTCCCTTATTGCTGCGGTTTTAACCGTATTTCTGATCGGTTTTGTATCCCGCCTTTCAAGAATCAAGGAAGACACCGCCATTGGAATCATGTACACGGGAGTTTTTGCTGCCGGTGTTGTGATGGTTTCCATCTTCAGAAATTACGTTCACATAGACCTGATGCATTTTATCATGGGTGATGTCCTGGGAATGGCCGATACCGACCTTTGGGCATCGGCATTTATCGCTGCTCTGGTCCTTTCGGTAATTTTGCTTTTTTTCCGCCATTTCCAACTGGCCAGTTTTGATCCGATCATGGCAGCTTCAATCGGTATGCCAATTGTCATAATTGATTATGTTCTGACAACTTGTGTTTCCCTGGTGGTCGTCAGTGCAGTCAGCATGGTGGGCGTGATTCTGGTTGTCGGTCTTCTGATCACTCCTGCAGCAACTGCTTATCTTTTATCGGACCGCTTGGACCGGATGATGATTCTATCAGCCATCTTTGGCATCACCAGTATTATCGGCGGGCTTTACCTGTGTTTCTGGCTGGATTCATCAGGTGGGGGCGCAATCATGCTGTTTTGTACATTTCAGTTTTTGGTTGTGCTTTTTGTTGCTCCCCGTTACGGCCTGATGGTCCGATGGATCAACCTTCGAAAAATCATTCCTCAGCAACTTGCAGAAGACATCCTCGGAACCATTGCCCGGCATGCACCGGTAAACCCTGTTGAGATCCGGAAGCTTCTTCCGGAGCATGTCAAAACTCAACGGGCCATAAAAGCATTGATTTCCGAAGGTTATCTGAAGATGTCAGACAGCAGGCTGACACTAACACCTGAAGGGCAAAAAGAGGCGCAGCGAATTATTCGGTCTCATCGTCTTTGGGAGTCTTATCTTCAACATGTGGGAACCCCTGATGAAGAAATTCATCCCAAAGCCCACAATCTTGAACATATGCATGATACCGGAACTGTCGAGTATATCGACGACATTCTCGGCCATCCGGATCGAGACCCACATGGCCAGGAAATCCCTGAAGACCCGGCCTGTTTGGAGCCCGGTGCGGTTGTTTTTTTGAGTCAACTTCGGTCAGGACGGAAAGTCAAAATAGTCAGCTCTCCTGAATCGGGTATGGGATCCGAACTTCGACCAGGGGAAATCATCCTCACAGGCAGCCGTCAAAATGGCGGAAAATTCTGGGTGGTGGAAAACCAGCTCGGTCAAAAAATACGGCTGAACCATGATGCTGCCGATAGGGTTGCGGTCCAATGTATTTGATTTTCAGCTTACTTTTTCAAAAAACGCGTCGCTTAGACCATGGAGAAACAGATAAGATTCAGCTTTGACGCATAATATCTCCGAGTCGGGCCTTTCCAGTATGATTTTAAGGTGCGGGTGTCGTTCCAGCAATTTTTCTTTTACACTTTGTCTTTTGGGATCATGGGAAGAAATGATTTCACATTCACCTGTGACCGTCAGAGCCTGGGCTTGGGTCCTGGGTATGGTATCACGCGAATCGATGAGCAGACTCACATTTGGATTTTTTTCAATATTGGCGTATTTCCTGGTCAACCTGGATGTGGTCATGTAAAACTCGACAGCGTTTTCATCAAGGGCATAAGCCATCAGTGAACAATAAGGGCCTTTTTCAGAAATGGTCGCCAATACGCAGATATCCTTTTCATGGGCTAAAGCTTTTATCTTTTCAATCATTTGTTCCATCTCCCCAATAAAAAAATTTTACCGGTTTTTTTTCCCTGCATTCAACATTTTTCTCAAAAGTATTTATACCATAAAATTACCTGAAGGATACCTTATGACAGACAGAATCCAAAAACTAATTGAACACCAAAGAAAATTTTTCCAAGAGGGCAAAGCCAAAAGTATGAATTATCGGCTGACCCAACTATCACTTTTAGAAAAGGCGGTAATTGAAAATGAAGAAAAAATTGTCTCTGCTTTAAAAAAAGACCTGGGAAAACCGGCTTATGAATCTTTTATGACTGAGATCGGTTTTATCCTGGATGAAATCCGGCTGGCAAAAAAACATCTGAAATCATGGTCAAAACCCCGAAAGGTACGGACCCCTCTAAAACTGTGGCCCTCCTCGAGTCGAATTTATTACCATCCTTACGGTGTTTGTCTGATTCTGTCCCCCTGGAATTACCCTGTTCAATTATCCCTGTCTCCTTTAATCAGTGCCATTGCTGCAGGAAATTGCGCAGTAATCAAGCCGTCGGAACATGCTCCGGAAACATCACAGGTGCTCGAAAACATTCTCAAAAACTCTTTTTCTGAAAACTATATTACCGTGCTGCAGGGCGGTATCGATTTAAGCCGTGATCTGCTAAAAGAAAAATTTGATTATATTTTTTTTACCGGAAGTTCTCATGTCGGAAAAATCGTAATGAAAGCCGCAGCTGAAAATCTTGTTCCGTTTACCCTGGAACTCGGAGGAAAATCCCCGTGTATCGTGGATCATAATGTGGATATTGAATTGACCGCCAAAAGAATCGTATCTGGCAAATTCTTAAACGTCGGACAAACCTGCGTTTCCCCTGATTATCTGGTGGTGCATAAAGCGGTCAAAAACAATCTGATTTCCTCCATGATCGAAACTATTGAATATTTCTACGGACATGATCCACAAAAAAGCCCGGACTATGGAAGAATAATCAACCAAAAACATTTTGACCGTTTGAACCGTTTTATGGAAAAAGGTAAAATCATTTATGGCGGGACTTCGAATAAAGAGAGACTTTATATTTCTCCAACCCTTATGGATAACATTTCATGGGATGATCCGGTTATGGATGAAGAGATTTTTGGCCCTATTTTTCCGATAGTTGAGTTCGAAGATCTCAATGATGTAATCAATCAGGTTAATGAAAGGCCTAAGCCTCTTGCCCTTTATTTTTTCTCCCGAAATAAAAAGAATCAAAAAAAAATATTAGAACAAATTTCATTCGGCGGAGGATGCATTAACGACACGATTCTTCATGTCGCCAATCCTCATCTGCCTTTTGGGGGAGTGGGTAGCAGCGGTATTGGGAACTATCACGGGGAGGCTGGATTTAAGGCATTTTCTTACCCCAAAAGTGTTATCCATAGACCTTTTTTGGCGGATATTTCTCTGAGATTTCCTCCATACAGGGGAAAATTGAATTATTTAAAAACGGTCTTCAGATTGCCTCTCTGAGAATAACAGGCTCACTTTTTATTTATATTGGGGCTTTATTTAACTTAAACTTTCGTGTATAAAAGAACAATTTATTTAATAGTCTGCCTAAAAATTGCATAAAAAAAATTTGGAATTATTTTATGTGATTAAGGTAGGTATCAATATTGTATCATTAACCAGTTCACTTTTAACAGACATATTGGAAAATCTATGGACAATTTCAACCGTGTTCAGTTTGAACAACCTGATTTAGAACAACTTTCAAGCAATTTCACAGTAGTCGATCTTCATTTTCACACAAATTATTCAGACGGCTTAAACAGTGTAAAAGCAGTTGCCGAAAGGGCCCGCTCCCTTGGAATCGGGGTGGCGATTACCGATCATAATGAAATTCAGGGGGCAGTTGAAATTGCCGCGGAAAAAGATCTGCTCACCATTCCCGGCATCGAGATCACTTCCTCGGAAGGAACACATCTTCTGGTTTATTTTTACAGCATTTCCGGCCTGAAAAAGTTCTACAAAAACGATCTCAAACCTTATATGGGTCACGACATTATGAGTTCCACGGTACTGACCATGGAAGAAATCATCCTTCGTACCCGGAAATATAATTCAGTGGTTGTTTTTCCGCATCCCTACAGCGCCATGTACACAGGTGTTTGCAGTTATCAGTTCTCAAAAGACCGATTGGAAAACCTTCTTCAGATGTGTGACGGAATCGAAGCGATTAATTCCGAAAATTTAAAAAAATGGAACTTAAAATCAGCTCTTTTAGGTTTTAATTTGAACAAAGCTGTTACCGGCGGCAGTGATGGGCACACTCTTTATCACATGGGAAGGGTGGTCACATATTCGGATTGCAAACCGACCAGAAAAGCTTTTCTGGACGCCATCAGAGAAAAACAAACCAAAGTTATCGGTAAGGAAATCAGTATGCTCCGTAAAGTAACCTCCAACGGAGTCAAATTAAAAACAAGCCTTCGTAATTGTCCGGACCTTGTCGAAAAAAATATCAAATACGGTTGTAAAGTGATCAATTTGAAGTCCAGGCTTTTTAAAGAAAATATGGCCCGCCGGTTCAATGGAAAGCACAGTTTTGAAGAAACCATCTTTCATTCGTCGATTTCGGCCGGGCATAACAGCAAAAGCTAAAGCGGAAATCTATGTTTCGGTTTTTTTTTGATCATTCGCCTGCTTACAAGAACTTAAGGTTACCAAGTTATAAGTAAGGTGAAAAAATCCAGGCAAAAGCATCCCGGAGTTTAATCAATAGATTTCGTTGATCGAGGTCTGACAGGGTCATTTCTCCAGATCGTTTGATGCAATTTCTGATATGAGCGGACACCGTTTTTGCAACAGCAACATCGAAAATTTCGATATTCAATTCAAAGTTTAACCTCAAGCTTCGTGGATCAATGTTGGCAGAACCGATATGAGTGTAGTAATCATCGATCACAAGCAGTTTTGAATGCACAAAGGGAGGAGGTTGAAAGTATATTTTCACACCCCAGTGGGTGAGTTTCCATAAAAAGTTACTGGCAGCCCATTTCATAAAAGGAAGATTATTTTTTGCCGGAAGAACCACACTGACTTCAACACCACGAAGGGCCGTGATCTGAAGGGCACCCACAATTTCTCTGGAAGGTAAAAAATAAGGTGTCATGATCAACACCGACTTGCGGGCGGATGAAATGGCACCGGCAAGAACGAATGTGAGTTTTTCAGGGTCTTCATTAGGACCATCGATTATGGTCCTGCAGATGGCATCACCTTTTTTTTCATGAGGTCCTGGTGAAGGATCGGTGTATTCCCCGGTAGCAAATCCCCAATCTTCCAAAAATGCCTTTTCCATTTGAGCCACCACCGGGCCCTGGATTCTGAAATGGACATCGATAACCCGAGAAGGATTTTGAAGGTTATCGGCCAAATGCCTATCCCCAATGTTCATTCCCCCTGTAAAGCCTAATTGACCATCAGTAATAAGAAGTTTTCTGTGATTCCTGAGATTAATATGAAATTCGGGCGGTTTTATCTTTGGGGGGATAAATCGAGCCATATTCACCCCTCGTTTTTTTAAAAGGCTTCCTGCCCGAGGAATAGAATAAAGCTCCCCTACTCCATCAATAAGAACACGCACATCCACACCACGATTTTTTGCCATGGTCAGGGCATCAATAATTTTCCTTCCGGATCTGTTGGTCTCAAAAATATAGGTAATCAGATATATAGACTTTTTCGCATCCTGAATAGCTTCCAACATAGCCGGAAATACTTCTTCGCCATTATGGAGAATTTCAATACGGTTTCCTGAGAGTAAAGGGAGTTTAGTCACTGCATCGGAAATTCTTGCAATGTCACGATAGGCCGTGGGCACATTGATGCTGTGTATCACATTAGGATAATCTTCCGAAAATCTTCCAAACCCCTCATAAAGGCGAAAAGGAGATCTCAAGCCAAGCTTTTTGGCTCTCATGCGAACCCTGTTGATCCCAAACACAAAGTAGACCAGCGGTCCCAAAAGAGGGAAAAAAATGCAAAGGAAAATCCATCCGCAGGCAGATCTCGGATCGTTTTTGTTAAGCAACACATGGCCTGAAGCAATAAACCCCAAGGTCATATGGAGCATACCGATACTCCAACTTAAAAATTCCATGGGGTGGTATCTCCGTAATTAATTTTCGCTGTCGAATTCCTGCACTTCGCGATAAAGACCGTCATTTAGTGAGAACCTTTTATCCCATGACCCACTATTTTCCTGATTTTTTAAAGGGTAACATTCGCAAAATGAATTTCATGAAAGCTGCAGAGATATCTAAAACCAAATCAAACCAATCCCGTTTGGGTTTTTTTAGAGGTATTTCTGCTTGAGTGTCGGCTTTTACATACGATTCAGAACGCTCATGTTTCGTTTCCGAAGTCTGCTCCTCATCCAAATCTTCCGATTCAATACCAGGAACCTTTTCAATCGTTTCAGACTCTCCAGATGAAACCGGTTCCTCCATGGGTTCATCATCTTCAGATTCCGATTCTTCAAACGCCTCGGATTCCTCAACAATTTCTTCAACTGAAAATTCGGATTCATCTGCGACTTCGAGATCTTCGACAATTTCTTTATGTTCAGATCCTGTCTTTTCTGCAGTATCAAGCTTTTCAATCATTTCCTTAATTTCAGGTTCGGTTGCTTCTTTAATGGCAGGTTCTTCACTAATTTTATCAGCTTTGAATTCAGATTTCTCTTCATCACCGGGTTCCTGTACCATTTTAACAACTGCTGATACTTCCTTTGTTCCGGATGATTCCATCTCGGGTTCAATTTGGCCTGGCGGGTCAAAATCAAGGGCTTTAAATGATTTATACCAAAGGTTGAAAACCTGCTGTTCAAATTCGGATCTAATTTCAGGGCGGAAATTTTCCAGGTTGTACAAAACATGTTTAATGGAGCCGGAAATCAGGACATTGGCTTTGACGGATAAATCCTCAATTTGGTGCAGGATTTTTTCAACATTTTCATCTGATACCTGGGATAGATTAAAATCTGCATCATAAATTCCGATAATATCTTTCATTCTCTTAATGCAAACCTTTTGCATATCCATGTTTATCATTTTTGTTACCCCTTTCATTTACTTCTTGAATACCCAAATTTTTTATCTAAAAAAAGTGAACTATAGATATGAAAAAGGCACCGTGTCAATTATTTTTAGGATTTTAGATTATTTTTCACTATTCTTACTGTTTATTTTTAATGCTTTACCTGATAACTTCGCCGCAAAAATTCATTGACGCTCAAAATAAAATCTGGTTAGATTTGGCCGATTATATTTTTTGTAAATCAACACGAACCATTGATGGAAACAACACCAGATGAATGATCATATTACGGATGAACCTGAGGAAGAGAGCTTTGCAGAGCTTTTAGATGCTTATGACAAGGATAGGGATGAAAGCCTGCAGGTTGGCGACAAAGTGAAAGGCACCATTATTTCCATTGGAAAAGACACTGTTTTTATTGATACCGGGACAAAAATAGATGCTGCTGTCGATAAAAAAGAGTTGATTGATGAAAGGGGTAATTTTCCATATCATGAAGGTGATATTATCGAACTTTATGCCGTGGTGGTCAACGAACAGGAGATCATCCTATCCCGTGCACTATCGGGTATCGGAGGCCTGGAAATGCTTCGGGAGGCATTTGAAAGCAAAATTCCTATCGAAGGCAAGGTCAGTGGGACCTGCAAGGGTGGATTTCATGTTCAGATTTTACAAAGACGCGCCTTTTGTCCGGTAAGCCAGATGGATATCACTTATGTCGAAACGCCGGACGACTATGTCGGCCAGACATTTGATTTTTTGATCACGCGGTTTGAAGACAACGGCAAAAACGTTGTTGTATCCAGGCGGATGCTTATCGAAACCGAAATTGCCAGAAATCGCGAGCGGTTTTTGGCACAACTGGCTGTGGGGCAGGAATTGGGGGGCACCGTAGTACGATTGATGCCCTATGGAGTCTTTGTGGAGCTATTTCCCGGAATAGAGGGCATGATTCACATCTCGGAATTGAGTTGGTCCAGGTTGGACAGTCCCGAAGGATTTGTTTCACCAAATCAGAGAATTTTAGTTAAAGTTATCGGTATAGAAGACGGTGAATCACAGGATCGTAAAAAAATTGCCCTCTCTGTTAAGCAACTCCAGTGTGATCCATGGGATAGCGCCCATGAAAAGTTCAACCAAGGTCAAAAACTTCAGGGCAAAGTGACGCGTGTCACTCAATTCGGGGCCTTTGTTGAAATTGGTCCCGGAATTGAAGGTCTTGTTCATATCAGTGAGATGAGCCGCACTCAGCGGGTGCTGAAAGTCGAAGACGTTGTTCATACCGGAGATTCGGTTCAGGTAATAATCAAGGAATTGGATCCCAAGCGACGTCGCATATCCCTTAGCATCAAAGATACTGAGGATGATCCATGGTCATCGGCAAAGGATAAATTTGTTGTCGGCCAAAAAGTTGAAGGGACCCTTTCAAAAAAAGAATCCTTTGGTTATTTCATAGAATTGTTGCCCGGAATTACTGGTTTGCTGCCAAAATCAAAAATTAAGGCATCCGGGACTCCAGAGATAGATAGAGCCAAAATAGGTGATACCGTGACATTGACGGTCATCCAGATTGATTCCGAATTGCGTAAAATCACCCTTGCCCCGGCCAGCAGTGAGGAAGAAGAGAACTGGCAAAATTTTTCCGGAACATCAGACCAACCCATGAGTGACCTTGCGGTTAAACTCCAGCAGGCTTTGAAATCGTCAAAAAGGTAATCGCTTACAGGCCGAATGTGGATCATCTGAGGGAACATACCCTTTTTTGGCGTTCCTGTTTTTTATTTCAAAGCGTCAGCTCAATCTTGATTCCGAAGATGACGGGATAAGGCGGCTGTCAATTGGTATATCCGCCTGGCGTGGTCTTCGGATAGAAGACCCGTTCCGCAAGCAGGAGTTATCAAGCTTTGCTCCAGAACAACGGACCTGCTTGGACCTGTCGAAAAAAGTGATTCCCATAGATTATCCAGCCGTCGATACAGTGACTCCACAGATTCGGCAAAAGGATCATCCAACGTCGGTACAATCCCCCAAGCCACGACACCGCCTCGCTCAAGAAAGTTACATAGCGGTCGCACATAGGCATTCAATGATTCTCCAAATCGAAAGGCGTCCAGGCTCAGGATTTGAACCTTCGTGTCGAGAATCAAGGACCAGTCAACAGCTTCACATGAATGAATTCCAGCAATTGCGCCGGCATCTTCCACAGCTGAAAAAATAAAGTTCAAATCCTTTATAATTTCATTACGGTCCAAGGCCAGGTGTAACCTCGAACCATAGGCGCTGACTGCCGGGTCGTCAATAAAAATGATCGGGATGCGATTCAAATCGCCCAGGGCATGGGCTTGACAACGGGCATTCAGAGCAAGTGTCCTCACCAGCATGTCACGCAAATCATCATGGTAGTAGGCCGGGCGCCCCTGCTGATCTCTCAGTTCCAAAGCTACACTGAGAGGCCCGGCAATCTGGCCCTTTACAAAAAAAGCTTTATCCAATCCCTCATTTTTGGCTTTCGAAATAAAGGCATGAAAACCAGAAGCGGATTCCAAAGATGGATAAAAGGATTTCAAGCAGTAAGAATCCTTTTCTTCAGCAGGAAGGCAAACGGTATAGAAATCTGTCATGCACGCAGCGCACGTATCATCTGAAGTATCGAATCGCCATGATTCGCCATGTTGAACAAGCAAACCGCAGTCTACCAGTGGACGAAGAAACTGGTTGATAAAATGTTCCATTTTCCCGCGGCGAGGCAACTGCGGCCAATGAGGTATCTCAGGAAGCTCAGACCATATAAGCTCCAAGGCTTGCTGCACATTCGAAAATGGAAGACTGCCGATACCCGTTGCTAGACATGATGGCTTAAATTCAAAAAGGAAAGATTTTTCAGTGTTCATAACATTCCTTTTTTAGCGATGAAATAATTGGGTGTTATGAAAAGGTGAATCATTGATTAATCAAAGCAGGTGCTTGAAAAAAATAGTTTTGCAAATAAAAAAAAGGGTTTTCGGAAAAACCCGTAAACCCTTGGATTTGCTGGAGGCGGCAACCAGATTCGAACTGGTGAATAGCGGTTTTGCAGACCGCTGCCTTACCACTTGGCTATGCCGCCCTAAAAAAAAATGGAGCGGGAAACGGGATTTGAACCCGCGACTTCGACCTTGGCAAGGTCGCACTCTACCACTGAGTTATTCCCGCCCAGCTGAGAAATGTTTTTCTAAACAATTATTATAATTTTGTCAACATAATTTTATCTAAAATTCAAGATGCCGGCGAAATCTGATAAAGTAATCCGCACCGGACCAAATAGTCATGATCAAAGCGCACCATAGAAAAAACATCCCGATAGCATGGAAATTGATTCCAAAATATGGGTAGTGAAACAATAAGGGGATCAGCGCTGATATCTGAAAACCCGTCTTGTATTTTCCAAGTTTTGATGCGGACACATCCTCGCCTACCTCCGAAATAATGTTTCTGAGTCCCGTCACGGCCAATTCCCGTCCAATAATAACACATACTACCCAAGCCGGAATCCACCCGTGAGAAGTCAACATGATGAATGCTGATGATACCAGGAGCTTATCGGCCACCGGGTCCATAATTTTTCCAAAACTTGAAATCAATTCCCATCGCCTGGCAAAATATCCATCCAGATAATCGGTTATGGCGGCAAGACTAAACAAAATGGCTGATATAAAAGTCGTGATCCGGTTGGGAAACATCATTAAAATGACGATTCCAGGAATGGCCCCGACTCTGAAAAGAGTATATGTGTTGGGGTTTCTGAAAACTCTTTTTATTTGTTCGGCAGATATCACTTTTTCCGGACCCCTTTCCCCTTCGAGATAATTAAAGAATTACTTTTGGGCCTTTTTCCAGTCATCCAAGAAGGCTTTCAACCCTTTGTCCGTTAACGGATGGCTTGCCAGTCTTCTTAAAACACTATAGGGTATGGTAGCAATATCAGCTCCTACAAGAGCCGCATCAAGCACATGCAATGGATTGCGAATACTGGCAACAATAATCTGTGTATCAAATGCATAGTTACCATAAATTTCAACAATTTGCTCCACCAGAAGCATCCCATCGGAAGAGATATCATCAATTCGCCCCACAAAAGGACTGACAAACGTAGCACCCGCTTTTGCCGCCATAAGTGCCTGCAATGGTGAAAATACCAGTGTTACATTGGTCTTGATGCCCTCTTCGGTTAATGTCTTGGTAGCTTTAATCCCATCAATGGTCATCGGAATCTTAACCACGATATTATCATGAATCTCGGCAAGTTTTTTAGCTTCTGTAACCATACCGTTGTATTCCGTGGATATCACCTCCGCACTGATCGGACCGTCTACGATCTCACAAATTTCTCTAATAAGATCCTCAAACACACGGCCCTCTTTTGCGATCAAGGATGGATTTGTCGTCACCCCATCGACCATTCCCATGCTGTGAGCATCTTTGATTTCAACAATATTGGCCGTATCAATGAAAAATTTCATTTCTTTCTCCTCCGAATTGATTTTAAAATTAAAAAAGAATCCTTCTCTTTTTTAATTTGTCTCTTTTGACATGAATTTCTCTTTACAATCGTTGCTGCAAAAATAAAAGGTTTTACCGTCGATAGTTAACGGTATGCCACTTCTTTTCGGAAAATACACTTCACACATCGGATCTTTCACCATAATATCATCAATTTGTCTTTCTGAACCTTTCGAATATTTCGATTTCGGAGTCATGTTGATATGTAATCTGTATTTTAAGGCCCGATAGGCCAGATATAAAATAATAATGATAACAAGAAGTTTCATTTATATAGAATCACCTTTTGCTCAGATTCTCCAAGCTCTTTTAGAAGATGGGCAACCGATTTTTTAAAAACCGGATGAACAATTTCCGGGTCTATATCACATAATGGTTTTAAAACAAACCGCCTCTCATGCATTCTCGGATGGGGAATCTTCAGGTTTGTGCCACAAAAAACCAGGTCGCCATAAAGTAAAATATCCAAATCGAGGGTTCGGGGTCCAAACCGGATCTGGTTGAAATCTCTTCCGGATGCAGCTTCGATTGCTTTTAACCAACCAAGAAGATCATGAGGTTCCAGCAAGGTTTCCATTTGAATGGCTGCGTTTAAAAACCAATCCTGTTCTTCATATCCTACGGGTTGAGTTTCATAAAAAAAAGACTGTTTCATCAAAGATGATGATACCAGACCGGCCAATTGATCAATACCAAACCGGCAATTTTTATACCTGTTACCCAAATTTGAACCAATAGAAATGTAAACAACCGGCATGAGAATTCACCACCATATTTAAGTGACGGATTTCGCAGATTTAATGCCTTAGAAATGCCAGCCACCTTGGGCAGCAACTCCTGCCATTCGGTACCTGCCACTATTTTTGCCGGTTTGGGTGAAAAACCGGTAACCAAAATTTAAAATGAATAGTCCCAGGCATCACGCCACAATTTTCCGGAATAGACAACCCGTGCATCCCCCTCAAGGTAAACATCCGAAAAACGAATTTCATTTTTGTTAAAAAATATCTTCAGAAATCCTCCGCTTTTTGTCAGCACTCTGACAGGAGAATCAAGCTTGTTCTTACAAGCCATAATTATAGCTCCTGCAACCGACCCTGTCCCGCATGCCAGGGTTTCATCCTCTACTCCACGTTCATAGGTGCGTATTTCAATAAATCCGTCTTTATGAAGAGATATAAAATTCACATTGGTTCCGGCAGGAGCAAACGCCCTGCAATATCGAATTTCCCGCCCTCGGTTAACAACATCCACCTGATCAAGATTATCCACCCCTACTACAACATGGGGCACTCCCGTATTGACGCTACTGACAGCCAGAGAACCTTGTTCCAACTCGATGGTATAATCCGTTTTTATATCCGTGGGTTCCGGCATTCTTATTTTAACAGCCTCACCATTTATGGAAGCTGAAACAATACCGGCATCTGTTTCAAACGCCATTTCTTTTTGAGCAATACCTTTCAGAAATGCAAAGCGTGCAACACATCTGGCACCATTGCCGCACATTTCCGCAATACTGCCGTCAGAATTGAAAAATCGCCATTTGAAATCAACCAGCTTTGATTTCTCCACTAGAATAAAACCATCGGCCCCGACTGATAGTTTTCTTCGGCATACTTTTTTAATCTTGTCCTGCAAACCGTTTTCTTCAACTACCTTTTCCCGGTTATCAATAAGAACAAAATCGTTTCCACTTCCGCTCATCTTAAAAAAAGGAATCTGATCCATGTTCATGTCCATTTGGATTTCAAAGCATCTGGTTATCATGACAAGAAAGAAGCAATGGATTCTCCCCTGTTCAGGTCCTGATAAGTTTCTCTTCGCCTGATCACCTCAAACCGGTCTCCGGATACCATGACTTCGGCAGCCCGTGGTCGTGAGCAGTAGTTAGAAGACATGGTAAATCCATAGGCGCCGGCGCTCATCACCGCCAGAAGATCGCCTTTTTCAACATCGGCCATTTGACGATCCAATGCCAAAAAATCACCGGTTTCACAGATAGGACCTACCACATCAGCTAGGATTGTGCCTTTTTCCTCTTTTTTAACCGGTTCAATGGCATGGTAGGCTTTATACAAGGTCGGACGCATCAGGTCATTCATAGCTGCATCGACAATGGCAAATTCCTTAATCTGCCCTTTTTTGCGATAGAGTACCTGTGTTACCAATATTCCGGCGTTACCCACAATGACGCGTCCCGGCTCCAGAATGAGTTTCAGAGATGTTTCTTTTAAACTATTCACAAGCGCTTTGGCATATTCGGCAGGATGCGGGGGGGATTCGTCTGAATAGGTGATGCCCAAACCTCCCCCCATATCAATATATTTTATGTGTATCCCTAAGGCCTGTAATTTAACAGCCAGGGATTTTAATTTGACCAGTGCATCTTCAAAAGGGGTGACCTGGGTAATTTGGGATCCTATATGACAATCTATCCCAATGATATTGATGTATTTCATTTTCATAGCCGCCTTGTAGGCCTCCAAGGCAGCATCACTTTCAATGCCGAATTTGTTTTTTTTAAGGCCGGTAGAAATATACGGGTGGGTCTTAGGATCCACATCAGGGTTCACGCGAAGAGCAATAGAAGCTTGTGTATTCAGGCTTTTGGCCCGACTGTCGATCAATTCGAGTTCTTCCAATGATTCCACATTGAACATCAGGATTTTTGAGCTGATAGCATAGTCAATTTCATCAATTTTTTTTCCGACCCCGGAATAGACGATTTTGTTGGGTGAAAAACCCGCTTGAATCCCTCGGTAAAGCTCTCCTCCCGATACGATATCCAAACCACTTCCGAGGCTTGAAAATAAATGAAGTATGGCAAGATTGGTATTGGCTTTGGCTGAAAAGCAGACCAGCCGATCAATCCCCTCGAACGCAGAGTTAAACGCCTCAAAATGTCGTATCAGTGTCGCATGGCTGTATACATAACATGGGGTGCCCACTTCTTCGGCAATTTTTGTCACAGGAACAGATTCGCAGTATAATTCGTTATTTTGATATTGGAAATGATGCATAGACCACCTGGAATAAAATAAATGGATATCCATTTATTGAAAGGGTTTTAGGCACAGTTTTCTATTTCAAATAACCCGGTCAGTTTTCTGAGCCAAATGATTTGCTTTCCACAATCAGTTCAACCGTATCGGACCACTCGCTTGTCAAACCCCTGTCGGTAAAAGTCAGGACTTTATAACGATAGGCAAAACCTTCTTCCAAAGTATCACGATAGGTATATCTATTTTCAGTTCTTCCCCACAGACTAAACCCTGTTTCCAATTCACCGACTTTCTCAAAAACATCAGGACATCCGGGACATTCTTCGAAATCAGCAAGTGACCTTTTTGATCGGTAAATTCTGAATCCATCGGGTTCGGGCATATTTTTTCCTACGTGTACAAGCCAGGTTAATTCTAGTGAATTATCGACCTGCCTGACCTCCAGGTTATTGACTGAAGGCAACGGAAGCAGATCCGGCGGCACAGGAGGACCTTTTTTACCGCAACAGACCACTGAAACCACCAGAAAAAAAACGGCGATCATTTTTAAAAGATATTGAGCAGCACCTTTATTTTCAGATTTTTGGAACATCTTCATTAACATTTAATTCAATTCACTGTTTTTTTCGCTGTCAACCAGGCTTTGTGGTTTGAGTTTCATTTTTGAGCCGATCTCTGGCCTTTTCAATAGCATCGGCAACCAATTTTTTAGAAGTACCACCATAAGATTTTCTTCGATCCACCATCTCATCGACGGTAAGAAAAGAAAAAATATCTTCTGAAATCAAACTGGAAAAGGATCTTAGTTCTTCTATACTCAATTCATGAAGCTCTTTTTTCAATCCCAGGGCATATTGAACCGCTTTTCCAACAATTGCGTGAGCTTCCCGGAACGCAACACCCTTTGTCACCAGATAATCCGCAAGATCCGTTGCATTCAGGAAACCCTCCATGGTTGCGTTGCCCATGACTTCCTTGTTGATTTTCATATTGGGCAGCATCCGGACATAAATATCCGCACAAGCCTTTATCGTGTTAACCGCATCAAAAAGCGGCTCTTTATCTTCCTGCATATCCCGGTTATAAGCAAGCGGAAGAGATTTCATCACGGTAAGCATTGCGATAAGGTCTCCAAAGACACGTCCGGTTTTTCCCCTCACCAGCTCGGCAATATCCGGATTTTTTTTTTGAGGCATAATACTGCTTCCGGTGGTAAATGCGTCAGAAAGTTCAATAAAGCTGAATTCGGAAGATGACCATAAAACCATTTCTTCTGAAATTCTGCTGAAATGAACCATGCAAATACTTGCTGCAGACAAAAATTCCATCACAAAATCACGGTCCGATACTGAGTCAATGCTGTTTGAAGAAACTTCGGAAAAATTTAAAAGCTCGGCAGTGAAATGCCTGTCGATCGGGTAGGTTGTGCCGGCAAGTGCTGCACTGCCTAAAGGCATGACATCGGTTCTGATGAGCCCATCCCGAAATCGATCGGAATCACGGGTAAACATTTCAAAATAGGCCATTAAATGATGGGAAAAAAGCACGGGTTGTGCTCTTTGAAGATGGGTATATCCTGGGAAAACCACATCGATATGTTTTTGGGCAAGTTCCAGAAATACTTGCCGAAGGTTCCTCAGTAATTCAATAACCTGAAGGGTTTCGTATCTCAAATACATCCGGATATCCAAAGCCACCTGATCGTTCCGGCTGCGGGCGGTATGCAGTTTATAGGCCACATTGCCCACCTCCTGACGCAACCAGGTTTCCACATGCATATGAATATCTTCCAGACTATCATCAAAGCGGTATTTACCTTCTTCAATATTTTTTTGTACCCTGCCCAAACCCTCTATAAGGGTGACAGCCTCCTGTTTTGATATGATTCCCGTATGAGCCAGCATTTTGCAATGGGCAATACTCCCTTGTATATCGTATAAATATAAACAGTTATCAAAATCAATGGACGATGTAAAAGCTTCGACACTCTCATGTGTTTTTTCTGAGAATCGGCCGCCCCACAATTTTCTGGTCATACAGGTTCCTTCTTTATAAATTCAGCAATTTCTGAATTCTGAGCCGAAGCGCATTTAAACGAATAAATCCCTCAGCATCTTTTTGGCTGAAAACCTTGTCATCCTCAAAGGTAGCGAAATCAACACTATAGATGGATTGGTCCGATTTTCTTCCCAGGACCGTACAATTTCCTTTGTAAAGTTCAAGCCGCACTGTTCCGGAAACATTTTCCTGGGTTTTGTCAATCATGTCCTGAAGCAATTTCATTTCGGGAGTAAACCAGAAACCATAATAAATCATCTCTGAATATTTAGGAACCAGTGAATCTCTCAGATGCATGACCTCCCGGTCCATGGTTATGGATTCCACGGCCATGTGTGCATTTCTTAAAATTGTGCCGCCTGGCGTTTCATAAACACCTCTTGATTTCATGCCCACAAAACGGTTTTCCACGATATCCGTACGACCTATCCCATGACGGCCACCGAGGACGTTTAATCTTTTTAATAGGTTCGCCGGGGTTAGTACCTCTCCATTGATGGCCGTAGGATTACCCTTTTCAAAGGTAATATCGATCACTTCCGGAGTATCCGGTGCCATTTTGGGAGATACACTCAGGATAAACATATCTTCATCAGGAGTCTTCCAGGGATCCTCCAAAATACCCCCTTCATAGCTGATATGAAGAAGATTTCTATCAGTACTATAGGGTTTTGCAGGGGTTGTGGGAACCGGAATGCCGTGCTTTTCAGCAAAAGCCATCAGTGCAGTTCTGGAGGTTAAATCCCACTCTCTCCAGGGTGCAATAATTCGAATATGAGGATCAATAGCAAAATAACTTAATTCAAATCGCACCTGATCGTTTCCTTTTCCAGTCGCCCCATGTGAAACAGCGTCCGCCGCCTCCAATTCAGCTATTTCCATCTGACGTTTGGCAATGAGGGGACGAGCCAGAGATGTTCCAAGAAGATATTTTCCTTCATAAATAGCATTGGCTCGAAAAACCGGGAATACAAAATCTTTTACAAATATTTCTTTCAAATCATCAATATATACTTTTGAGGCTCCGGTTTTAAACGCCTTTTCTCTGACCTGATCCAACTCGTCTTCCTGACCGATATCAGCTGAAAAAGTGATGACTTCACAATCGTAAGTCTCAATAAGCCATTTTAGAATCACTGAGGTATCGAGTCCTCCGGAATAAGCCAGCACAACTTTATTAACTTTTTCTCCCACGCTATTGAGTCTCCCGTTTCTGCAACAATTTTAGATTATTGAATTAATGCTTCAAGAATTGCCTTGTGCATATGAAGTTTGTTTTCAGCCTGATCCCAAACCGCAGATTGGGAACCTTCCAGTACCTCATCGGTAATTTCCTCTTCCCTGTGAGCAGGGAGACAGTGAAGTACAATGGCGTCTTTTTTGGCTTTTTCAAGTAATGCCTGGTTCAACTGATATGGTATAAAAACCTTTTTTCTTTCTTCTGCTTCTTTCTCCATTCCCATGCTGGCCCAGACATCAGTATTGACAACATCGGCATCGGTTATGGCCAAAACAGGATCCGTGGTAACTGAAATGTCTCCGATTCCCTGCTTTTTTGCCCTCCGTAAAATATCCGGATTGGGCAAATATCGTTCCGGGCAAGCCAACACCAGCTTTAATCCAAGGGTTGCGGCGGCATTGATCCAGGAGTGAGCCATATTGTTTCCGTCTCCGATCCAGGCAATCTTCAGGTTCTCATAGTGACCTTTTAATTCCACAACCGTCATCAGGTCACTGAGGACCTGGCAAGGATGGTAAAGATCGGTTAGGGCATTGATCACCGGGATTGTACAATGTATTGCAAATTCTTCAAGCAGATCCTGAGAATAGGTGCGTATGGCCAACGCATCAAGATATCCCGAGAGAACTCTAGCGGTATCCTTAACAGGCTCATGCCTTGCCATCTGAGTGGTTTCAGTGCTGATATATATTGGAGTTCCTCCCAGCTGAATCATAGCGGCTTCAAAGGACAGGCGGGTCCTGGTGGAATGTTTTTCAAACAGAAGCCCCAAAGATTTACCTGAAAATTTGTATTCACTCATCCCCTGTTTTTGAAGTGTCTTCAGCTTGATTGCACGTTTGATCAGGCGGTCTACATCGTCTTTTGTCAAATCCCAAATGGAGAGAATATCTTTTTTCATGATAACACCTCCTTTCAATTACAGAATTTCATCCAAACAGTCTACCAACGAATCTATATCTTCTTTTTGGATGATCAATGGAGGAATAAATCTGAGGATGTTGTCCTGTACACAGTTGATCAGGAATCCCCTTTCTCTGCACGCATGAACAACCGAACTGCCGTCGCCGTCAATTTTCATACCCAGCAAAAGCCCCATTCCCCGGACATCTTTCACAGAAACATGTCGGTCTTTTAGCCACCCCAGCCTGTTTTTAAAATAATTGCCTATCTGGCGGCAATGCTCGATGATATTTTCTCTGGAAAGCGTTCGAACGACTTCCAGCGCAGCCGCGGTTACCAGAGGACTACCGCCGAAGGTTGAAGCATGGGAACCCGGCTGAAATGCCTGAGCAATTTTTTCGCTGGCAAGCATGGCTCCTATGGGAAGCCCATTTCCAAGGGCTTTCGCCAACGTCATGATATCCGGTTCAATTTCGAAATGCTGGTAGCAAAAAAGCTTGCCTGTTCGGCCCATGCCCGTCTGAATTTCATCAAAGATCAGCAATATGCCATTCTCATCGCAAATTTGCCTTAAAGACTCTATATAACCTTCTTTCGGCGTTCTTATGCCCCCTTCCCCCTGGATCGGTTCAACAAGGACGGCGCAGGTCTGAGGTCCGATTTTTTCTTTTACGGCTCCAATGTCATTAAAAGGAACAAAATCAAAACCTTCCAGAACCGGATCAAATCCCTCCCTGACTTTGGCCTGACCAGTTGCCGAAAGGGTAGCCATGGTTCGGCCATGAAATGATTTCTCCATGGATATTATCCGGTATTTTTCAGGTTTCCCTATGATCTTGTAATATTTTCTGGCAAGCTTTATCGCAGCTTCATTGGCTTCAGCCCCACTGTTTCCAAAAAACACGCGGTCGGCAAAACTGTTTTCAACGAGCCATTCGGCAAGTTTGACCTGAGGTTCAGTATAAAAAAGATTGGATACATGCCATAGAGAATTTGCCTGCTCACACAGGGCTTTGGTAACTTCCGGATGAACGTGGCCCAGATTGCAAACCGCAATACCGGCTACAAAGTCCGTATAGGAATTTCCGTTATGATCCCAAACTTTACATCCCTGACCACGAGTCAAAACCACCGGAAATCGTTTATAGGTTGTAGCCATGATCTGGTCGGAATGTAACATGATATTTTCTGTCATAGTGTCACTTCCGTTCCAATGCCTTTATGGGTAAAAAGTTCCAAAAGAAGCGCATGTCGTTTTTTACCATTAATGATCTGTACCTTTGCCACTCCGTTTCTTAGTGCATCCAAGGCAAATTCAATTTTAGGAATCATACCCCCGACTATTTGCTTTTCACCGATCATTTTTCCGACAGTATCCGAATTGATGGAAGAAACCAGGTGTCCTGAATTATCCATCACACCGTCAACATCGGTTAAAAGAATCAATCGGCCGGCCGAAAGTGCCGAGGCAATTTTTCCGGCAACAAGGTCGGCGTTTATATTGAAGGTTTCACCCGATTCTCCGGACCCCACCGGAGCAATCACTGGAATAAACCCCTTGCGGGAAAGTGTATTGATAATATCGGGGTCAATGCGGATCACTTCGCCCACAAGGCCCGGATCAATGATCTCCGGAGGTTTGTTTTCATCTTCCTGATACATGATAAAATGCTTTTTCGCCAATATCAGTCCCCCGTCCTTTCCACTCAAGCCTACGGCACGACCTCCCTGTTTATTGATCTGGGCGACAATGGACTTGTTGACCTTCCCGCCAAGAACCATCTCTACAACATCCATGGTTCGTTCATCGGTAAGCCGCATACCCCGGACAAATTGAGGTCGAATCCCCATTTGATCCATTACTGAATTTATCTGAGGTCCTCCTCCATGAACGACCACGGGATTAATCCCTATATATTTCAACAATACGATATCGTTAGCAAAATCCTGCTTCAGCTGTTCATCCACCATGGCGTGGCCGCCATATTTGATAACGATGGTCATCCCATAAAAATGCCGGATATACGGCAACGCTTCAATGAGTATGTCTGCAATCTGAGTCATTTCATCTGCTTTTGTGTATCAGTTTAATTTTTTTAAAATCACGGAACAGCAGGAAAACAATCCTTCTAAAGGATATACCGGCTTAAATCTTCGTTTTCCTTAATATCCTTAAGTTTGTTCTGGACATAGGCTTTATCGATGTTGACTTTTTTTTCAGAAACATCCGGAGCATCAAAAAGGATATCTTCCAACAGATATTCCATAAGAGTATGAAGTCGCCGGGCACCAATGTTTTCAGTAGCCGTATTGACCTCTTCGGCCATTCGGGAAATCTCCTCCACAGCATCGTCGGTGAAAGAAACATCAACGCCTTCGGTTCGCAGCATAGCGACGTATTGAAGAAGAAGGGCATTCTTAGGTTCGGTTAAAATCCGGATAAATTCCTTGTAACCCAATGAGTCCAACTCGACACGGATTGGAAACCTTCCTTGCAATTCCGGAATCAGATCTGATGGTTTAACCGTATGAAATGCTCCGGAGGCGATAAACAAAATGTGATCCGTCTTTACCGGACCATATTTCGTATTGACCACACTCCCTTCAACAATGGGTAGCAGATCTCTTTGCACCCCCTCACGGGATACATCAGGACCATGGGTATGATCCTTTCCTGCAATTTTATCAATCTCATCTAAAAATATGATTCCATATTGTTCCACCTTAACAATCGCCTGGCTGATGACTTTATCTAAGTCTACAAGATTTTGAGCTTCTTCTTGGGCGAGAATTTTCATCCCTTCTTTGATTTTGACCTTGCGACGCTTGCTGGTTTTTGGAAGAATATTGCTGAACATATCCTTAAAATTGATGCCCATTTCCTCCATACCCACATTTGAAAAAATTTCCACCATAGGCATGGATCGATCCGGAAGGTCCAGGTCCACATAACGCTCATCGAGTTTCCCTTTGCGAAGCATACCTCTCAGTTTTTCACGGGTTCCCTGAGCCTCATCAGGATTATGGGTCACAACTTCAAATGCGGTTTCTCCGGTGTTTTCACTTTTGCCTTGAGATTGTCCTCCGGTCTTGGGCAACAGGATATCGAGCATGCGCTCCTCGGCAATACGTCCAGCCTTCTCCCGTACCGCCTCTTGTTCCCTTGCTTTGAGATCATTGACAGTAAGCTCCAAAAGATCTCTGACCATGGATTCGACATCCCGACCTACGTAGCCGACTTCGGTAAATTTGGATGCCTCGACTTTTGCAAAGGGCGAATCCGTTAATTTGGAGAGCCTTCTGGAGATTTCGGTTTTACCGACTCCGGTGGGTCCGATTAAAATAATGTTTTTGGGGGCGATCTCATCTCTGAGTTGCTCTTCCACATGACGACGACGCCATCGGTTTCGCAAAGCAATGGCCACCGAACGTTTCGCCTTTTGCTGTCCAATGATATATTTGTCTAGTTCTTTTACGATTTCAGCAGGTTTCAGGTCACTCATGATATTTTCCGTTTGTCGTTCAGTGTTGAAAAATGGTTTTATAGTTCTTCAACAACAAACCAATTGTTGGTATAAATGCAAAGAGATGCTGCAATAGCCATGGATTCTTCAACAATACGTTTTGCATCCAGGTCGCTATGTTTTATAAGTGCTGCGGCAGCAGCTCTGGCTGCTGTTCCTCCTGATCCGATACCGATAATGTCTTCATCAGGCTCGATCACATCACCATTTCCGGAAATAAGAAACATGTTGGTCTTGTCCACAGCAATCAGGACAGCTTCCAGGCGGCGAAGATACTTATCGGTTCTCCAATCCCTGGCAAGCTCTACCGCACTTCGGGTTAAATTGCCATTGTACCGTTCGAGTTTGGCCTCGAATTTATCGTACAGATTAAATGCGTCGGCAGTAGCACCGGCAAATCCCACAATAATCTGATCATTATAGATTTTCCGAACCTTTTTGGCATGATGTTTGATGACCGTATCATTTAAAGTCACCTGACCATCTCCTGCAACTGCAATTTTTCCATTTTTTCTCACAGCCAGTATGGTTGTACCGTGATAATTCATCGCCTGCTCTCCTAAACTTGCATTAAATGGAATCAAATTTTTATTCCGAATCGATTAACGTCTAGGATGGGTCTTGTCATAGGTCTCCATCAGTTTATCAATACTGACATGGGTATACCTTTGTGTTGTCGATAGGCTCTTATGTCCCAGCAACTCCTGAACAACCCTCAAATCCGCCCCGGCATCAAGCATATGGGTTGCAAAAGAGTGTCTCAGCCCATGAGGAGAAACCGGTGTCAACAGTGCACATTCTTTAACGATTTTTTCCAGAATCCGACTGATAGATCTAGTTGTCAAACGCCCTTTGGTGTTGTTTAAAAAAAGAGGCCCCATGTTGACAGGCACCCCCTTCTCCACCTCTAGTCGTTCTCTGTAGGATTTGATGAATGAAATCGCTTTTTTTCCAACCGGAACCACTCTTTCTTTATTCCCTTTTCCCAGCACACGAACCAGTCTTTTGCTGAAATCAATATCGGAAACATTAAGTCCCGCAACCTCAGAAACCCGGATACCGGTGGAATAGAGCAATTCAAAAATGGCTCTGTTTCGAATTCCCAAAAGATCATTTGTTTTTATATGGTCGAGCAAGCGAAACATCTCATCCACAGGCAAATAAGCGGGAATTGTTTTTTCCCGTTTGGGCGTCGCAATCATTTGGGCAGGGCTGATTCGAATATGGCCTTTTTTGATCAAATATCTGAAAAAAGAACGAATCGTTGAAAGCTTACGAGCCGTTGTGGCTTTTTTATTCTTTTTGTATAAAACTCCCAGAAACCCTCGAATCGTTAAAGAAGTGACCGAATCCAAATCAGGACTTTTCGCCGGGCCGAGGTTTTCAGCCATTTCAGATTTTAAATATTGATAAAATTCCTCCAAATCCCGCTTATAAGCCCTGCATGTATTTAAGGAATACCCTTTTTCACTGGAAAGGCTTTCTATAAAAGAATCCATCAATTGTCTGATACTTGAACTCATTATGGTAATCATCCGGTTTTAAAACGCAATCATTTTTTCAAGCTCATCCCAGTCTCTTACCTCAATGAAAGGATGCGGCTCCTGATTCCAGGGTTGCCTGAATACAAGAGGAGTGATTCCGGCATTCCAAAGCGCATAACAAGTATCTAACCGATCCTCCAGGAAATAAGATTTATTTTTCTTGATCAGAATTTCCGTTTTTGCCTCAAAAGAACCGGTAGCAGAAATATCAATCTGTTCTGATTCCAAATGCAAGAACTTTTTTAACCATTCATCGATAGGGCCCGGATATGGTCGTGCTGTGACAAAAACCAGGGGACTTTGCCTGATACCGATGCGCGCCAAAACTTCCATGGCCCCATGAATAGGTTTCAATTCGGATGTGTAGTTTCCTTCCAATATTTTTGAAATCACTTCCGAAATAAAATTTCGATCCAATTGAAGGCATTCTTCCAATGCATAGCAGGTAATGTCTTCATAGCGGATATGACTAATACGGTATTCCTCTTTGAGTATATCAAGAAAAAGCCCCATGGTGTCTGCACAGACCCCATCAACATCAAAGGCTAATGATGCGGGATCGATTTTCAAACTCCCTTTTCCGGCACAACTCCTTAATTTTTTTGCCATAACCCCCAGTTAATCGACCCTTCGAGTCTTCTTTTTCAGTCGGATAATTCTTTTTCGGTATAGAGCAGCCATTTTGTGATTCTCAGCATCAAGAAATCCTTCACGTTTGGCCTTAAGGTCCCGAATTTTCTTTTTTATTTCACGCACTTTACCGCTTGTTTTTTTATCTGAACCTTCTGAAATCCCCCGTGCCGTCTTAATTTCACCAATAAGTTCATTTTTATTCATGCCATGCACGCCTACGATACCGGGAATTTCCATGGCCAAAGTACGAAGTTCGGTTGCAGTCATTTTTTCCAGGGGTTTTTCTTTAACTTCTTTTTTTTTGCCTCCCATGTCTCAAACAGCCTCCTTGTATAGTGTAAAAAGCACAAGCGGAGGCTATTTGAAAAGCCCCCGCTTTTTTATATTAACTGAACAACAACGTTGATGATTTATTTTACCATCTTCATTTGCTTAAAATAAATTATCAAATACTATAACCATTCAATTTTAAAAATTTTTCAATTCTTCAAAAAAATTTGAAATAAACCATTTTTTCATGATTTGTCAATAGGGTAACATTTAAAACCTACTCCGGTGCAACAGAAAAATATTGAATATTTTGTATTGTTTTTACCCTTATTTTTTATTTCAGCAAAATTTGCTTCCTATTTGAAAATAGTTATTTAATACCTAAGAATTTCATTATCTTTTGAACATCCTCCCATACATCCTTTTTTTTATCCGGATTTCTGAGTAAATAGGCAGGATGATAAGTCGGCAAAACCTTTATCCCTTTAAACTCGAAAAATTTTCCTCTTACCCTGGAAATAAATACCTCTTTATCTAACAGACTATTTGTGGCGACACTGCCGAGCGTACAAATGATATCCGGTGAAACAGCATCCAGTTGCCTCTTCAAAAAAGGAAAACATGCCTTGATTTCATCAGGCTCAGGGTTTCTATTTTCAGGAGGACGGCATTTAATTACGTTACAAATATAGACCCGTTCGCGGGACAGTTTCATTGCATCGATGATTTTCGAAAGCAATTGTCCTGCCTTGCCGACAAATGGTTGTCCCTGCCGGTCTTCATCATATCCTGGACCTTCACCCACAAATACCAGTCGCGCATGAGGGTTACCGGCTCCAAAAACGATATTGGTTCGGCCTCTCCAAAGTTTACATCTCCGGCAGTCTCCCAAGTCACTCTGGATTTGCCCCAGGGTTTCGGGTTGGTCATTTATTTTTCCTGATGACCAGTCTTCAAGGGTTTGAAGTGTCTTTTCTGAAGGATCAAACCCTTTGCACCCGATTTGTGCCATAAACCGGAGTGTATTGATCAGTTCTTCGGTTATCTCCGCTATGGGATTATTAAAAGGGTTGTGCAATGCTTATCTTTCAGGTGCTGTTTAACTTTTTTATTCTGTCTAACAAGGCGTGTGCAACCTTATCCTTTTCCATGGGATCCAGAGACTCGGAATCACCGTTTCGATAAAAAAACATCACCTGGTTCGTTTCCGAGCCAAAACCGGTTCCGGGTTTGCCGACTATATTTCCAACAATAAGATCCAGGTTTTTCTCGGTAAGTTTTTTTGAGGCATTTTTTTCCAAATCCTGAGTCTCTGCAGCAAATCCGACAAGAATCTGTTGTTGTTTTTTTTCACCAATGGTCTTCAGAATATCCTGAGTCCTTTCAAATTCGACTAAAAGATCCCCATCTTCCTTTTTAATTTTATGCAAAGACTTTGTTTTGGGTCTGTAATCTGAAACAGCCGCACTTTTTATTATGATACTTGAGTCTTCCGTGTGAGAAAAAACTGCAAATGCCATTTCCTCTGCAGTACGTACCCTAATCACCCTGACATTGACAGGATCCGGAAGATAGGTCGGTCCTGTCACCAGAGTCACCTCAGCCCCCCGGTGCTCCGCAGCTCTGGCAATGGCGTAACCCATCTTTCCCGAAGACGGATTGCTGACAAAACGAACCGGATCCATGGGTTCCTGGGTCGGTCCTGCCGTAACAAGAACCTTTTTTCCCGTAAAGTCTTTAATGGTCAAAAAACTCACGATCCGTTCTAAAATGAATTCGGGCTCAGGAAGACGCCCTGGTCCGGTGGTGCCGCATGCCAATTCTCCAGCACCAGGCTCAAGGATAATGTATCCGTCGGATTCCAGAATATCCAGGTTTCTCTGCACTGCTCGGTTTTCATACATGTGGGAATTCATGGATGGGCAAATGATTTTAGGGCATGTCACCGCAAGCATGAAAGTACTTAGCGCATCATCGGCAATACCGTTTGCCAGCTTACCGACCATATTTGCAGTTGCAGGGGCGATGACCGCAATATCAGCCTTTTGGGCCCATTCAATGTGTTTAAAACTCGTATCATCATCTTCCTTAAAAAGGCCGGAAAATACAGGAACTCCCGATAATGCATGAAAGGTCATAGGGCCGACAAACCAGGATGCATTCTCTGTCATGATGACCCTAACATAAGCTCCAAGCTTTTTTAAACCTCTCAAAAGCTCTACAGCCTTATAGGCAGCAATGCCTCCGCATACCCCCAAAATAACATTTTTCCCGTTTATTCCATATTCCATAATTCGATACTGTAACGATGAATTAATCTGACTTCGTATATTGTTTAATTAAAGATGGTAGAAACAGTTTCTTTTGAAGCCGGAGCCATCCATACTTCAACATGAGTAACAAAATTAAATTCCTCGATCCTGATTACACAGACTCGATTATCTTTTTCAAAAATCAGGATACTTGGGTTGAATTTAAGGGCCGCTTTAGGTCGCCAATTATCTTTAGCCATATTATTTTCAAAAAAGGCAGCTAATGAAGTGCCATCATACCGTCCCTGAAAAAACAGCATCCCTGCGGCAAAACCAGGTGTCCTGTAGATGGAGGATCTTTTGGGGTTTGCTTTTAGTTCACCAGGAATAAGCACATCAGGAAAATCATAATATTGATTTTGTCCAGAGGGCTTTCCCGAAGCCGCAACCGGTTGAACAGCCGCACTATCTTTGCTAACGGATGGTCCGACGCATCCATAACAAATGATCAATAAACCAGCCAACATTCCGCACAATAAAATTCTTTTTTTCATGAAAACTCCTTTAACGGTTTTGGTTAAAAAAGAAAATCAACTTTTTTCGAGTCATTTTGGGTGTGAAAGCTGTAACGGCCGAATAACCCAACATCGTTTTTTATCATTTTTTGAGTTAAAAGCATAGTAAGATTTCACGGCAAAACATAGAAGTTGTCTGAACATTTTAGAATCCGTTTCTTAAAGTCTATTCCAAAACGTCCCTGATAACATCAACAATACGATTTTGATCTTCCGCTTTAAGATAAGGATGCATCGGAAGGCTGAAAATTCTTTTTGCACAATCTTCGCTCACAGGAAAATCTCCGGTTGTATACCCGAGAGGAGCAAACGCCTTTTGCAAATGTAAGGGTTTCGGATAATATACGGCAGTTGGAATGTTGAATTCATTGAGTTTTTCCACCAACATTTTCCGTTGGTTATCATTTTCCGCTAATATTGAGTATTGAGCCCAGGCAGATATCATCTCTTCAGGTACGACTGGAGTTTTTAAACATGTTTCTGAGAGCAGATCCGAATATCGTTTAGCGACCTGCTGTCTCAATTGAATTTCCTGGGGGAAAATTTCGAATTTGCACAAAAGAATAGCTGCCTGTAACGTATCCAAACGACCATTAATACCTATTCTTACATTTTCATACCTATGATCCCCCTGACCATGGTTTCTCACCGACACCATCACCTGTTCCAAATCAGCCTTATTGGTAAAACACATCCCACCGTCACCGTAGCCCCCCAAAGGCTTTGCCGGAAAAAATGAAGTGCAGGCAACATCTCCGAATGATCCCGCCTTTTTCCCATGATATTGGGCTCCGAATGACTGTGCGGCATCTTCGATGACAAACAGGCCGTGTTGTTTCGCAATGAGGTCGATTTCATCATAATCCGCAGGAAGTCCAAAGAGATCAACGGTGATGATTCCCTTTGGTTTTAACTTCTTGGATCCATACCTCATATCAAAGTTTTCGATAGCCTCCCTAAGCTTATCCGTATCGAGGTTGAAGGTATCAGCCCGAATATCAACAAATATGGGGGTTGCCCCAAGAAGAGAAATCACTTCGGCGGTAGCAATGAAAGTAAAAGGAGTTGTAAAAACGGCATCTGCGGGTCCGACATTCAATGCCATCAGCGCCATTAACAAAGCATCCGTACCTGATGAACATGACAGAGCGAAATTTACCCCGGTAAATTCGGCCAAAGTGTTTTCAAGCTCAACCATTTCCGGTCCCATGATGTATTGACCATGACGCAGTACATCCTGAATCCTTTCATCAATTTTTGCTTTAATTATTTTTTGTTGGGTAGGCAGATCGATGAATTGCATTGTTTCTCCGTTTATAATCTAAATGAAATTGTGATGAAAAATGTAAATGGTAAGAAAAAATTTAAGGTAACCTAAACTGTGACGAAATTCAAACAATTTCATGATGTCCGGGGAAGGTCACATTTTCCTACAATAAACACACAAGAGATTGACATCTTTATTAAAGGCCTTCTTTACCATAAAAATTATTTATGATAAAAATTGAAGACATTTTAACCTAATCTGAGCGATTAAGTTGTCAACTACCCGTCATTCCGGCCAAAGCCGGAATCTATAAGATGAAACCATCAGATTGAAACCGGCTGCCGGTTCAAGCCCGGGAAATGCTTCGCCGGTATGACGTCAAAATAGTTATGCAATTTAAATCGATCATTTTAGGTTTAAATTAAACCGCCTTTAAACTTTGTTCCGATTTAATACCAGTCCCACGTCGTTGAACTCTGAAAAGGAAAACCCATGCAATGCAATGTTTTGATAGTCGATAATGATCCGCTTCTGGCACTATTTTTAAAGCTTCACTTTGCTGAAATCGGTATTGAAACAGAAATCGCCGGTGATGGATCAGAAGCTTTGGAAAAAATCGATAAGTTCGATGCCGACATTATTCTCAGCGAAATTACATTGCCGATAACAGATGGTTATGAACTCCGTAAAAAATTGCTCGATAATCCGGATACGGTAAATATTCCTTTTATTTTTCTGACCGGAAAAAAGGAATTATCCGATCAGATTAAAGGCTTCAGGATGGGTATCAACGACTATGTGTGCAAACCATTTGAAATCAATGATCTCATCCAACGGATTCAACAAGCCATAGAACATGCTAATAAATTTCGAAAATTCAAAACAGAAGTCGATTTCGCCGGCAATCTCTCCCAGTTGCCCTGGACCGATATACTTCAGTTGATCGAATTGAATATTAAAACCGGAGAACTTCAGTTTTTCTCACTTAATGAAGACCAAATCGGTAAAGCCATTTTTTCCGATGGACGGCTGATCAATGCAGAATTTGATCATCTTGTCGGAGAAGAAGCCTTCTTCAGCTTAATGATGATCAGTGAAGGTTTCTTTGAATTTTTCAGCAAAAGTATCGACTCTTCACCTTTAATCAAAAGCAACAACACATCAATTTTGATGCAGGGATCACAGATGAAAGAGCATTATCGGATGTTAATTCAATTGCTGCCGGATTTATCCGTAAACGTTAAGTTAACCACCGATACAATTCCTGACAAAATCAAAAAAACCACCGCAGATCCATTATTAAGAAAAATTTTATCCCTTATCGACAACAAACATCCGGTCCAAAGCATTCTGCAATCCGGTGTGATGAGCCGCATCAGGGCGGCTTCCATACTTTTAAACCTTATCAAAAACGGACTTCTGGAAATTGAAGACCATAAAATCGGAACCATACCAAATGATCCTGCCCCTTCGCCGGATATTATCGACCCAGGCCTGATAAAAATCCTGACCCATATTGAGAAGAGATTTCTCACGGGCATCCTTGAATTTCGAAACCGGACTCTGCCGCAGGCAATCTTCTTTCAAAAAGGTCGACCTGTGCATGCCACCTACGGAACATTGACGGGAGAAAAAGCCCTTTTCCGTATTTTTCGCGAGAGGGGCGGGAATTTGATTTTCAATCAACAAGCAGTATTGCTGCCTTTCAGCATTAATAAATCACTTGCCAATCTTTTGCAGGAAGCTAAGAAAGAAATACGAAAGTTGCAAAAAATCAATAACGCGTTCTTGGATCAACACCTATGCGTTAATGATCATCAATTCCATAAATACTGCAAAATAAAAAATTTATCCGCACTTCGAAATTTAATTTCCCTGGTTCAAGAAAATATCAAGGTTTGTAAAATTATCGAGAACAGTAAGCTTACCGACAGCAAAACTTACGATCAACTCAAATATCTTTTAAACCTTGGAATATTGGAAATGAAAGATAAAAACTGAACTCTGGAGAGGTCATGAAAGGTAAAATTTTGATCATCACCGACGATCCCTTGCTTGTTAAAACCCTTGAACCAAAGTTTACCCAGGAAGATTTTGTTACCTGCCTAATCAGTGACCATTGCCTAGTTATAGAGAAAATCCCTCAAATTTCACCGGATATCATTATTTTAGATATCACAACAACACCTGCCGACGGATACAAACTTCACCGGAGTTTAAGAAAAGATCCCATAGCTGCCTGTATACCTATGGTTTTTTTATCGGACCGAATAAATCTTTCAGATCAGATAAAAGGTTTTCGCATGGGAGCGTCTGATTATATCTGCAAACCGTTTGATCCGGAAGATTTCGTTGCCCGAGTCAAAAAAATTGTTCGGCAATCAAAAAGGACCGCTTTTTTCGATAAAAGAGCGGATTTCAGCGGCCATCTCAGGAAGCTAAAACTGATTGATATTGTTCAACTTATTGAAGTTAATCATAAAACAGGTGAACTTATCTTTAAAAATCTAAAAGGTAAAAAATTAGGAAAAGCTTTTTTTAAGGAAGGGAACCTGATCGATGCTCAATTGGGTGTATTACAGGGTGAAGAGGCTTTTTATGGCCTAATGGCAGAAACCGAGGGCTATTTTGAGTTTTTCGGGATTCCTGTTGCCGTAACCGAAACTATCACGATTCCAAATATGTCCATCCTGTTAAATGGGAGTCACCTGATAGATGAGGCTTCCGGTATTACAGAACTCATTTCCGATACTACTTGCCGATTTTTCATCAAATCCAAAGACGTGAGTCCGGATTTAGAAAGTAAACTAGGCGCAGAAAATATTAACTATCTATTTCAACTCATCGAACAAGGCCACCCCTTTAAAAAACTGCTTAACTTTGGTATCATCAGTAAACCAAGGGCTGCATCCGTTTTAGTTCATTTATTAAATGAACATATACTGGAAGTACAAAAAAGTGTCACCGGTCAAATCACTTTGATGGATAAAAATCTGATTTCGAAGATTCGGGAGATCAACACACAAGGACTGAGTGGAGTACTAGAAATCAATACGGCGTCATCAACCGCCAAAATCCATTTTCAAAATGGTGAAATCTTTCATGCTACCTATGAAAACGCTTCAGGGAAAAAAGCTCTTTTCAGAATCCTTTCCCGGAAAGTGGTTGGATTTAACTTTAACGATCATTTGTTTTCGGGGCCAAAAACCATTAAAGGCCAACTGGATGACCTTTTTTTTGAGGCATTGCGAGAAATACAGGGTTTAAAACTGATAGGAAACCACATAATGGGATACTCTATCTTCATTCATTCTGATCGGTTGAACCGAATCGACAATCAAAAGACCCCTGAAGAGTTACTAACCATACTAGATCTTGCAAAAAAGCATGAGAAAATCGGAGATATTCTTGATTTTTGCCAATACAGTGATTTGAAAACGTTTAAAGCCATATTGAAACTTAACAATTTAAACCTCATTCACATATCAAAAAATTGAAATACGCTGGTTTCAGAAAATCGGTAGGCCTGTCCGAGGCCAAAGCAGAATGATGGATCCATATTTTCGGAAAAAGGAGCTTTTATGACCCTATCATCAAATGAGATTAAAAAAATCACTCTGGCCCTGCAAGGAGGAGGTTCACATGGGGCTTTCACATGGGGAGTTCTTGACAGGTTATTGGAAGATGAACGGATTGAAATCGAAGGAATCAGTGGAACGAGTGCCGGTGCAATGAATGCCGTGGTACTTGCTCACGGATTTGAAGCAAATGGCAAAGAGGGGGCCAGAGAAGCATTGCGTAAATTCTGGAAAGCTATCAGCTTGAAAGGTGCTTTCAGTCCTTATCATTCCGGCCTGTTCAATCCCCTCGGCGCAGACTGGTCCCCAATGGCCCTATGGTTTGATCTGCTATCCCAGACGTTATCGCCTTACCAGATGAATCCGACCAACTTCAATCCGCTCCGGGATATGTTAGAAGAAACCATCGATTTTGACCAACTGAAAAAATGCGGAAAAATTCGACTTTTTATTTCAGCTACCAATGTTAATACGAATCATCTGCACATTTTCACCAATGATCAAATCTCACTGGACGTTCTGATGGCCTCAGCCTGCTTACCCTATATTCACCATGCAGTAAAAATAGGAGAGGAATATTTTTGGGATGGCGGATTTATGGGTAATCCAGCACTTGAGCCTCTGGTACGAAGGTGTGAAACTTCAGACACGGTGATCATTCAAGTCAATCCCACCTATCGTAAAGATGTTCCATGTTTTGCCACAGATATTGCCGACCGACTCAACGAAATCACATTTAATTCCAATTTGATGCGTGAAATCCGATCCTATGTTGATGTCACCAGAATGATCGAAATGGGATATATTCATGATCCCAGGATAGAACGGGCCTATTTCCATATTATTCCAATAAGCCCGGAACTCAGTCACCTTGGAGTCCGAAGCAAACTTGACACCAGTTGGTTTTTATTAAAACGCTTTTTTTCCGTGGGAAGACACCAGGCAGATAACTGGCTTGCCAATCACTTTGACGATATTGGCGTGCGATCGACCCTTAACCTGGATGAATGGACGCCTACGGAAAATGACTCTATTACCAAATGCCATAGAGAATAGACACCTGTTTTCTAAATATGTGGAAGGAATAAAACCATGGGCGGAATCATCGGCATAATAGTTTCACTGGGATTATTGATTTATTTGGCATACCGAGGGATCAGCGCACTTATCGTGGCACCTCTCATGGCACTCTTAGCGGTTCTTTTAAGCGCTGATCCTTCTGTTCTCGGAAGCTATACCCAGATATTTATGCCCGCCTTAGGGCAGTTTGCCATCCTTTATTTCCCTCTTTTCCTTCTTGGGGCGATATTCGGTAAATTGATGGATGATTCAGGCTCAGCCCAGGTCATCGCTCAACGAATTGTCGAAACGTTAGGAAAAGGCCGATCTATCCTTGCAGTGGTATCGGCATGCGCTATTTTGACCTATGGCGGTGTTTCTCTTTTTGTAGTCGCTTTTGCCGTGTATCCCATTTCAGTGGCCATGTTTCGGGAAGCCAACATTCCAAAAAGGCTGATCCCGGCAACCATTGCACTGGGTGCATTTACTTTCACCATGACCGCTTTGCCCGGAACTCCGGCCATTCAGAATGCTATCCCCATGCCCTATTTCAATACCACTCCATTTGCCTCACCCTTTCTTGGCATCATCGGCGGCACCATTATGTTTGTTTTTGGTATGTTTTGGTTATCCCGGAGGGAAAAAAGCGCCAGAAAAGCCGGGGAAGGATTTGGTGAAGACCATGATGAAGCCCGAAGGCCGGAGGTTTCAAAGGATATCCGGGAATATGCCCAATGTGAAAACTTTGATGTGATGGAAATAACTCAGGATGATGACATCATCACCCAAAATATGCCCACTTTTTTTATTGCGGTAATGCCGGTTATTCTTGTAATCCTCATTAACTATCTATTCACAAAATTTATCATTCCTGCAATGGATACATCCTACCTGGCACTTCCCAAATATGGCTCTACCGACATCAATGCCGTACGTGGCGTCTGGTCTATCATCAGTGCACTGGTCATTTCAAGTGTCGTTTTGATTTTGTTGAATTTAAAAAATTTTCCGAGCATCAAAAGAACATTGGATGACGGAGCGAGTGCCTCGGTGCTTCCATTATTCAATACAGCTTCTTTGGTAGGATTCGGTGCGGTGATAGCATCATTGCCGGCATTTGAACTGATCCGCAATATGGTGTTAGGAATAGCACCCTCCAATCCGCTGATATCCCTATCTGTGGCAGTCAATATTCTCGCCGGCATCACAGGCTCAGCATCGGGAGGAATGAGCATTGCTTTGCAGACCCTGGGAGACAGATATATGGAACTTTCACAGACGGCCGGAATCAGTCCCGAACTCATGCATCGTGTAACATCAATTGCCACCGGAGGGTTGGACGCATTACCCCAGAACGGAGCCGTTATTACCCTTTTAACGATTTGCAAACTAACCCATAAGCAGTCATACGGAGATATTTTCGTAGTAGCGGCAGTGGTACCGATTTTGGCGCTTATTGCGGTAATCCTGCTGGGAACTTTATTTGGAAGCTTTTAATTTTCTTTTTTTGAAGCAAGACCCAGCTTTCGTTCCAAGGCTTTACCGATATAGTCTTTAAACAGAGGGTGAGGTTTCATGGGACGCGACTTAAACTCCGGGTGAAATTGGCACCCCAGAAACCAAGGATGGTCTTTAAGTTCCACGATTTCCACAAGCTGGTTATCCGGGGAAGTACCGCTTACGACCAGGCCTTTTTCTTCCAAAATTGCTCTGTATTCGTTATTAAATTCATATCGGTGGCGATGTCGTTCGAAAATATTTTCAGTTCCGTATGCATTGTATGCCAGGGTATCTTTTTGAATTCGGCAGGGATAAGCCCCTAAACGCATAGTACCTCCCTTATCGGAATCCGCATTGCGGTGCTGAACCGTTTGGCTTTTTTCATCAAACCATTCCAACATGAGGTATATCACCGGATGAGGCGTATGATCGTCAAATTCAGCGCTCTGGGCCCCTTCAAGACCGGCAACGTGCCGAGCGAATTCAACCACGGCAATCTGCATCCCCAGGCATATGCCAAAATACGGAATTTTGTTTTCCCTGGCATAACCGGCTGCAAAAATCTTGCCTTCAACCCCTCTTGAACCGAATCCTCCCGGCACCAGAATGCCATCAACATCACTGAAAACATCGGTGCTGTTTTCAGCGATATGCTCAGAATCAATAAATTTAAGCTTGACTTTACAACGATGAGGAATACCGCCATGAATCAGAGCTTCGTTTAAGCTTTTATAAGATTCCGTCAGGTCCGTATACTTTCCTACGATAGCAATGGTTACGGAGTGTTCGGGAGATTTCAGATTCTTTATCAGACCTTCCCAGGCTTCCAGCCTGGGAGCCCTTGTCCAAATATGGAGAAGTTCCACGATTTTCTGATCCAATCCTTCTTTATGAAAAATCAGTGGAACTTCGTATATACAATCCACGTCTTTTGCGGTAATTACCGCATCCACTCCAACGTTGCAAAAAAGTGCGATTTTGGCTTTAATTTCTTTTGACAGGTATCGGTCGGTTCTGCATAAAAGGATATCCGGCTGAATGCCAATGCTGCGCAACTCTTTCACACTGTGCTGAGTCGGTTTTGTTTTAACCTCGCCTGCCGTAGCTATGTAAGGGACAAGGGTAAGATGAATATACAGAACATTTTCTTTTCCCACATCTGTTTTGAATTGCCTGATGGCTTCTAAAAAAGGAAGGCTTTCGATATCACCAATGGTTCCGCCGATTTCGACAATGAGAACATCCACATCATCTGCAGCAAGTCTGATGCTGTTTTTTATTTCATCGGTGATGTGGGGAATCACCTGCACGGTTCCTCCGAGGTAATTCCCTTTTCGTTCTTTTGTTATGACACTGTAGTAGATTTTTCCGGTGGTAAAATTATTATCCTTGCTTAACTTGGCATTGGTAAAACGTTCATAATGCCCCAGGTCCAGGTCCGTCTCGGAGCCATCGTCCAAGACAAATACCTCCCCATGCTGGAATGGATTCATGGTGCCCGGGTCTACGTTAATATAAGGATCGAGCTTTTGAATCGATACTCTCAGCCCCCTGCTCTCCAGAAGACAACCCATTGCCGCTGATGCAAGGCCTTTTCCCAAAGAAGACAATACTCCGCCCGTTACAAAAATATACTTTGTATTAAACGTCATGGATTACCCTCGGCTTAATTTTCCCTCGAAACGTCATAACAGATCACAAAGTCCCAAAGGTCTTTTAATTGATACGCTACCTGAATAACCCTTTTTATTCAGAAGTAAAAAGGAAATCCGAAAACAGGGCTGCCGCTCCAAGTTCTTCTTCAATTCGAATCAACTGGTTATATTTCGCGACCCTGTCCGATCTTGACATGGAACCTGTTTTTATTTGTCCACCGTTAACCCCGACAACAAGATCGGCAATGAATGGGTCTTCGGTCTCTCCGGAGCGATGAGAAATTATGGTCATATAACCGTTTTGTTTGGCCATCTCGATGGCATCAAGAGTTTCGGTCAGGGTTCCGATCTGATTGAGCTTGATAAGAATCGCATTGGCAATACCTTCGTCAATGCCCTTGGAAAAAATTTCCGGATTGGTCACAAAAATATCATCACCCACAATCTGAATCGTTCCGCCAAGGCGATCGGTCATCATTTCCCAACCCTTCCAGTCCTGCTCGGCAAGCCCGTCTTCGATAGAAAGAATCGGATATTTATCTATCAGCATCTCATAATAATCGACCATGGCTTCAGCTGTTAAGGACTTTTTTTCTGATTTTAACTGGTACTTGCCGTTTTTAAAAAATTCGCTTGCCGCACAGTCCATGGCAAGCCCGATATCGTGCCCTGGTTGATACCCGGCAGATTCGACGGCTTGGAGAATATTTTGGATAGCTGCCTCATTGGATTCCAGATCCGGAGCAAAGCCCCCCTCATCTCCAACGGCAGTACTGACTCCTTTTTCTTTCAGGATCTTTTTCAGTGCATGAAATGTTTCTGCACCCATTTGAACAGCCTTGACCATACTATCGGCACCCACCGGCATGATCATGAACTCTTGGATATCCAAGTTGTTGGACGCATGCGCCCCTCCATTGATGATATTCATCATTGGGATTGGAAGATATCTGGCATTTATGCCGCCGATATATCGATAAAGGGGTAGACCGTACGCTTTGGCCACTGCTCTGGCGGCAGCCATGGAGACTCCCAGCATGGCATTTGCACCTATCCGCGATTTGTTGGGAGTGCCATCCAGTTCAATTAAAACACGATCCAATACCATCTGGTTCGAAGCATCGATGCCATTCACAGCAGAGGCAATTTCCTCGGTCACATTTTTTACGGCGGTCAAAACCCCTTTTCCACCATAGCGCAAGTTGTCCTGATCTCTGAGTTCCAAAGCTTCACGTGTTCCGGTAGAAGCTCCCGAAGGCACAGCCGCCCGTCCAACAGCCCCTGACGCTAGAAAAACATCGACTTCAACAGTCGGATTGCCTCTGGAGTCCAAAATTTCTCTGGCTTTTACGTCAACTATTTCTGTCATGTTCCTATCCCCCTGATTTTTGGTCTTTATCGAAAATCCAACCCCTTCTGCTACCTTGACAAAACAAAAAAATGGATGTTACTCTCCTTAAATATTTCTGTCAAGGTGGAGGATTCATGAGCCCAACCAACAGGATTACCTGCTTGGATAAAAAATCGAAGCCTGGCAGCAGGGATAAGAAAAAAATCAGAGCAATACACTTACATAAAAATTGGCGCATATTTGACTATGGATTTATATAAAAAGGCACATCTCATTGTTTCAGCCATCCGATTGATTGAATATCAAGAAGGCACTTCTCCATCAATAGAAAAGATCTGCCGGATGTTATCTTTTTCAATCGAACAGGGCAATCTTATTTTTCGCAGACTCAAGGATTTGGGTATTATCGATATCACTCAGGGGGCTTTCGGCACGCGCGTTTTTATTCAAAACCACCTGGCCATCGAAAATATTGAGCGGGGTGAGCAGGAAGACAAACTTGCCCATGAACTTGAGAAATTTCAAACGGCACAAAAAGAACGTTCAAAAAAATTCGAATCCATTAAAGCCGAACAAGCTGCAAAGAAAAAAAATCTGTTTGCCGAAATAGAACAAAAACTCAAAAAGGATCTTGAAAAAAAACTTGGTGAACGCTAAGTCCCGTCAACACTATTTGGGACTGGCAGCCGAGAGGACCTCTTCAATTTTTTCCATTGCCATATCAACCGTAATGTTATTCATGCACGCTGTTGTGGGACAAAATCTTTTAAAGCAGGGGCTGCAATCCATCTTTGCTCTGAGGATTTGGTGTATTTTACCATATGGGCCTGTGCGCCAGGGGGCGGTCGGACCGAAAAGAGCAACCACCGGCTTGTTCATTGCAGCAGCAATATGCATCGGACCGGTATCAGTGGTTAAAACAAATTCCGCTCTTTGATATAAAGCCGCCAGGGTTTTCAGGGTGGTTTTGCCTGCAAGATTGACTGCGCCACAGGTCATAAAAGAAAGTATTTTTTCAATTTCACCCATGTCACTTTTGGCACCGGTGAAACACACTTTGAATCCTCTTTGACAAAGCCGGTCGGCCACTTGAGCAAATTTTTGACTTTGCCACAATTTCGTATCCCATTTGGCCATCGGGTTAATGGCAACAACCTGATCGGTTTCAGAAATCTTAAAAGACTTCAGCAGGCTTTTTATTTTTTGACAGTCCATGGGACCGACCGGCAATCCAAACTCAATACTGCTGCAAGGAACACCTATTGCAGAAAGGAGCATCAATTCCCGATCGACTGCATGATGTTCCATACTGACCGCAGGCACTCTTTCATTTAAAAAAATGTAACTATGCTCAGCGTGATCCATCCCCGGGCCAAAACCTACTTTGCGTTTGCCCCGGGTTAAATATACCCAGATACCACTCTTTAGAAGACCCTGAAAATCGATCACCAGGTCATATTCCGTATCTCTCAGATTTTTGATAAAATCACGGATTTCCTTTAAAATTTTGAAAAATGAAACCGGTTTTGAAAAATCCTGGATCCACTGTTTTCTTCTGCATATCAGGACTCGGTCCAGAGAAGGATGTCCCTTTAAAATTTCCGCAGCAGCTTCTTCCACAAGCCAGGCAATATGTGCTTTTGGAAAATGACGTCTTAATGCGTTTAAAGCAGGTAGTGTGTGGGTAACATCTCCGATGGCGCTTGTTTTAACAATTAAAATGTTCATCAAGCCTATCTTTCGGGGAAATTTCCTTCGGATGTGATCAATTGGTTTACCGCATTGATAATGTCTTTTCGACTAAAAGGTTTTTCCAAAGTAATTTGAGCACCCAATTTTTTGGCCAAAACAAGATAATCATTAGGGTCAATTCGTCCCCCACCTGAAATGGCAATAATCGGAACTTTGGGAAAATCTCTTTTTAGTTCGATGATCGTTTCAATACCTTCCTTTTCCGGCATGATCAGATCTGTGATCACTAGATCCAAAGGGTCCTGATGAAAAAGTTTCATGGCAATTTTTCCATCCTGGGCCTCAACAACATCAAATCCTGCTGCATTCAAAGTAAGCCGCAACATTTTTCGGACCTGATCATCATCATCAATAATTAAAATTCTCGCCATATCTTTCCTCTTGGTTATCCTAAAAGGTCAAGACAAGCCAATATCCCAATTCCACTGGCCCTGTCGTTTTTTTAGTTTAATCCCTTTGGGTATCGGTTCTGAGATGCTTATGTAAAGGGAAAATCCAGCCTGCATCAATTCGCTTATCCGGTTCCGAATATCCAGCTTCCAGTTGGGATACACCCAGTAGTTCTTACCGTATTTCTGCACCCAAGCCTCTTCTCCCTTAGGGCTTGAAAAGATTTTACCAAGCTCCATGTCCTCGCACAGGGTCCTCGAAATACAAAATGGCCAGCTACCAAATGATACGACCCCCAATTCGATAGGACTCAAGGAGGGCAACTTCAGTAAATCGTCACCTCCTAATTCAGGACTGACAATGGCACCTTTAAAACCCATTTTCTTTAACATCAAAAAAGCCAGGGGATTGGCGGCATTGCAAAAGGGTCCTGCCCATAAATTTAATTTTTTAGGCGAAGCAAAAAGTGAAGTCTGCCACGGAGCATTTAGTACGAAAAACTTTCCACCCTGATCCAAAATCCAATTTACAATCGATTTGAATTGAGCTTCCTCCTCAGGCCATATGACGGGAGGAAGCCACCACCAATAATGAGTCACGTTCTGTTTCAAACCAGGTTCGGGAATATCCCCGTTTAGCCAGATCCCCACACGTCCCGACGGCATGGTTTTCATGAAATTTCTGAAAACCTTCATTTCTTTGTATCGACCTTTCGCGTGCCTCGGCTTGGTTTCGGAAAATTTAAATTTTCCGAAATTCGTCTTCGGCAAAACAAGCAGGTTCAACTCTTTTTGAAGATTACTGATCTGCTTATCAAGTTCAGGCTCCCTTCGATCAATCAAAAAAACCGGTATATTTCCAATCATTTTGAGACCGGTCTGTTTTTCAATGACCAACCTCCCATTTTTGGGAACCCACTTATTGACCCTGATCAACGTATGCCACTTATCGTCCTCATAACCGACACGAAGCAGATCTCCGCCGAATAACTGTTCCCTAGGAACCAGGTAAGGCTGATTTTTCCCGCCTTTGATATGGCCTATCAACAGCCCTGAACCAGTTTGCCTTTCTGAATTAATGGGGTTCTGAGGCCTTTGGGGAAGAAAAAAATAATGACTGCCCTGCCGCCCCAACACATATGCAAGGAGTTCTAATGCTTCCTTTTTGGCTTGGGGTTCACTCCCCTGGTCACGCAACAGGCGGTACGCGCGTGTGGTATAATATACATAGTGTGGCCCTTTTTTTCTCCCTTCAATTTTCCAGGCCTTAATTTCAGGGATGGTGGCCAAAACTTTTACCAACACATCCAGACTCAGGTCCATGCACGAGAAATAGCGCTCATTTTTTCCATGATGACTATACCTTCTCCTGCAAGGCTGTACACATCTTCCTCTGAGTCCACTTTTTCCTCCCAGAAAACTGCTCCAGTAACAGCGTCCTGAAACCCCGTAGCATAAAGCCCCATGCACAAAAACTTCAAGACCTACTCTTTGGGGACAAGCTTCAGCCATGGATTTAATCTCATCAATATGAAGTTCCCTGGGAAGAACTATCCGATTGATTTTTAAAGTTTGATCGGCAACCCGCAATGTTGAGGGAAAACTTAAATTGGCCAGTGTTGAAAAGTGAAGTTCGCCTTGGTAATTAGTTTGTTTAGCCAGTTGTAGTAAGGCCAGATCCTGAATAATCAGGGCATCGGGCTTAACCTGGCGGCTTAACCAATATAAGATTTCAGCCATGGTTGGAAGTTCTGTGGTTTTGAGCAGAGTGTTTAGCGTCACATATACTTTCGTGCCTTTTTCGTGTGCCAGATTTGTTAGCCTTGCCAACTCCTCCATGTGAAAATTGTCAGAGGCCATCCTTGCTGAAAAGGCTTTGAGGCCACAATAAACAGCATCAGCACCAGCGGCCAGGGCAGCCAAAAAAGAAGCAGTGTTTCCGGCAGGTGCAAGAATTTCCGGAAAAAAGTTTTGGTCGATTTCATTTAGGTTTGTTTCAGCCATCAAATTTATAGATCATTTTCGTGAAAAATTTAAAAAATTTTCGACCAGTATTTAATTCAACATGCGAAAGAATAATTTTGTATTCAACCACATTATTTTTGCATTATGGGCTTTAAATTTGATAGAATCAAGAAAAAAACATTTTTGAAGAGAACAGAAAAAATGAACGAAGCAAATCCGATACACCACTCATCATCAAATAAAACCCTAGGACTAAATGACCCTTTAGCTAAAACCATTTTTGATTCCTTATCAGCCAATATTGCCATTTTGGACCACAAGGGAATTATACTGGCCACCAACAGGGCGTGGCAAAGATTCGCCAATGATAACCACATGAAAAACGATTTCGATTCGATTGGGTTTAATTATCTCGATATTTGTGATGCCTCAACCGGTGAGGATGCTGAAATCGGGAGGAAGGCTGCTGAAGGAATCAGACAGGTGATTAATGGAGACATAAAAGAATTTTTACTGGACTACCCTTGCCACTCACCAAGAAAAAAACACTGGTTTTATATGCGTGTTGTTAGGCTCTCCGATCCCAACTCCATTAAAGTTATCGTAAGTCATGAGGAAATAACAGCCCTGAAATTAGCAGAAGAATCTCTAAAACAAAGTGCGGAACAGTTAAAGCAGCAAAAAAAAGAATTGGAGGAAACCAATATCGCTTTAAAAGTTCTATTGAAACAGAGGGAATTAGACAGGGTCGATCTGGAACAAAAGGTGCTTGTCAATATCAAGGATCTTGTTTTCCCTTATATGGAAAAACTGAAAAACTCACACCTCAAAAAAAATCAGAAAGATATTTTAGATACTATTGAAAACCACCTTAAAGATATTGTTTCACCCTTTTTAAAGAGATTATCTGCACTGAACGCCATTTTGACTCCTCAGGAGATTCAAATTTCTGCGCTCATCAGAGATGGCAAATCAAGCAAAGAAATCGCTGAAATGTTAAACATTTCTCTTTCCACCGTCAACTTTCATCGGAAAAATCTAAGGTCCAAATTCGGTCTGAGCAATAATCGGACCAATCTTCGATCCTATTTATCATCGCTAACCTGAGTAGATTCGATATATTTTTTTCTTCTTTTTAATTTCAAAACCGGTTAACATAGCCATCTTGTTTATTATGTTTGAGCATGGGAGATAATCATAGCATGGCACTCAGAACCTGCGTCTCGACTTCCGGGCATTTCATTTTTGGAATTCACAAACCGCAATTTTGTACAGATAATTTCAGAGAAAATGATTTTATTGAACCTTTGGGACAATTTTCAGACGGACAAACCAATCTAAATCTTTCCAATTTTCCTTCCGGATCTATTGAAGAGCTTTCAGCGGATACAATCTTTGAGATCCCAAATCCTTTTCCCTTTCGCGGCACCACATATATTTCTAAAAACTGGGCCGATGAAAAAGCCAAAAACCCGGAGCTGATTTTCCTTCCAGCCGTCTCAGAAGTGTCGTTTTCCGGTTTTATTGAAAAATGGTTTGAGCACAATCCTGAAATATTTAAAAACAGAGAAATCCTTTTTGAATCTTTGCCCGATCCTGTGCTTCTAGCCGTTGCTTCAACAGGTACGGATCCTGAGGATCTGATTGCTCTGGCAAAAATTTCCTGTGAACTGGTATTTGAACCCGGCAGCAAAATTCCCATGGGCCTGATGTATTATAAAAACAAGGATGGATCGGCCACGCCGGCAATTAAAAATAGTGCATTATTTGAAACGCTTGTCAACAATTATTACCTGCCCGATGCCTATAAGAAGGTGATGGTTTTACGCCCGGGAGTGCAGGGAAACAGCGAAATCATGGGAGAGTCAAAACATAACAACACCCATGTATTTGAATACCTCCGGCGTAACAGCTATATTCCCTGGGGACATTATGCCGCCAATATGGCACATGATGCCATTCGATATCGTCTTTTTGATCTGACACTTGATGATATGGCCGGTATGAGACACCTGTATTATCAACGCACCTATGCCCGTCTTGCGCGAGAACTGGGTATCCCCTTTACCGGCGAACGAAAAGGATTCAGCATAGAACAGATGGAGTCAATCAGGTTCACTATCCTTGAAAACCTCTCATCACATAAAAAGACTGATCCATTATTTTTTAATTGCTCACTATGGGGCTGGAATTATGGTTTTGACTTTTCTCCGAGCAAATACAGGCTCCATGCATCGCATCAGCAAATACACCAACAATTTGCGATGATTCCATCAACTGTTCAGGTCCAAAGTGGTAAACACGAAATTCCTTCCTTTGCCTGTGGTGACATGATTGCCGAATTTATAAATGACTTTCGGAAGGATACGGGAAAGGAATTTTTTGACTGTTATTTTCAGGCAATAAGAAACAATAGACGAATGGATAACACCCAGAGGGATTGCAGCCTTATCATATATGAAGACAGACACGTGATGGTGTTTGTCCCAAAGGCACAAACATCTCAGTGGGAAATCCAACTCATTTGTCTTGATCCGGTGGGAAATATTCTGGAAGCAGACACATCATTGCGAAATTCCCTTGACCGTGGCATTTTTATCACCATGAAAATTTTGGCAAACATGGGGGCAAGAATGGTAACGACCATCGAATATGCCAAAAGATTCGATTCTCAAGATTTTCAACAGCGCCTTCTCTATGTTTTTTTACCTAAATTGCCTCATTCTCCGGGAGCGTTCAGTGAAGCCCAGCTGCGGTGGATTAATGGTCACTACCCGGAAGATTTTGCCGCAGCGTGTCGCAGCAAAATGGAAGAATTCAAATAAAAAAGGGTGAACACTTTTCCAATGATAAGTTTTCACCCTTCTCCCTTGAGATAGGCTCATCAAGCTGTTACATTTTTTTTGGATCTTGCTTTAACCAGATCGATAACCATATTTTTAGCCGTGTCCAAATCCAATTCAGCCATGTTCAAAACGAGGTCATACAGATCAGGCCGATCATAATCGGTTTTACCGATCTTTTTGTAAAGGCTTGCTCGGCGTTTATCTTCACTACGCACCATCTGGGCCGCCTTATTATAAGGCAGATCATGGTGTTCTATGACATATTTGACCCGGTTTTCAAACTCGTTGACCAACAGAACATGAATGGCATCCGGATGATCCCGCAAAATATACTGGCTTCCGCGACCCATAATCACCACATCACCTTCTTCAGCGATCTGAGCCACCATTACGACCAGATAATCCAGATAGATTTCTTCATCGATATAACCGCGCTCATCTTTGAGCACTTTATCCACAAGACCTTTGGATACCATTCGGGAAATTACCCTGGAAAGTTTGCCGCCTGCCTCTTTTTCCACATTTTCGACCCAGGTTTCGGAAACATTGGCCGCCTGGGCAATCTTCGAGACAATATCGCTATCGGCAAAAACATATCCCAACTCATCGGCGAGCATTTTACCCAAGGCTTTACCCCCACTGCCGAATTGCCGCGAAATTGTGATAACTGCCATCAAATCCTCCTAATATTTATTACCGAGAAGGCTCCGTCAAAAAATGGGCGAAAGCCATTGTTAATGGGATTAATTGTGTCCCCCATAGGGTATAATCAAAGCCGGATAAGGCGACTTTTCAGCAATATATCTTGGCGTGCTTCCAAGCCATCGTTCAACCCACGTGGATTTTCCGGAAGACCCCATAACTATCAATGTTGATTTGCGTTCACCTGCAGCTCGCTCAATTTCTTCAATAGTATCGCCCACATAAACATGGGATGTTGCTTCAATACCATTGGCCGCAAAAATCTCGCAAATTTTATCCAACCTCTCTCTTTTTTCTTTGCGAAGCTGCTGGATATCAAGGTTAGTTGTGCCTTTAAGCTCCTTTCGGCTCGCAACATGCACCAAATTGATTTTATGAATCACATCTTTTAAGTTTTTCAAATAGTCTACTGCTCTCATACAGGCCGGTGACCAGTCTACAGCCAGAAGCGGCTTTTCAAATGGTCTTTCCAATACCGCTCCGGAATCCATCCTGTTTTTATAAACCAGAACCGGCCTTTCAATTCTGCTTAAAAGCTCAGTAATATCTGCTCCTGAATAGAAAACTTCCATCATTTTTCTGCTTCGGCGGCCAATGACAACAAGATCGGCATTTTCTTTTTCCGCGGCATCAATGACCTGAGGAACCAGATTTCCCACAACAATATAGGCACCCACCTCCATGCCTTGCTCGAATAAGTTTTCCGCCCAGTCAATAAATCGAATGTTTGCCTGTTCTCTGAGTTTTCGTTCTTCACTTTTTTTATACCCTACTCCCCGATGCATGGCCACACGATCTCTTTCAATGACATTCATGAAAATGACATGGTCCAGCGCGGATTTTCTCAGGGGCAAAAGCGATTGCAAAGCACCAAACCCCAGTTCTTCGAACTTTGTGACAAACAGCATTTTTCGAATCATCATATTTTTATCATTTTGTTGGTTCACCGCCACACCTTTTTATTTTTTTTAGCCAAGTACCTTTTTAATTGTATCAGCCAAAATGTCTCCATCTACAGGTTTTTCCAGGTACGCTTCGGGCTCGGGAACAGGATCTCCTCCGAACTCGGTCAGGACTTTCTGGGATCTCAAAAATGATTTTTCAGCAATCCCGCTTAACATAATTATAGGTATATCCTTGAACTTTTTATTGGTTTTCAACCTCCGGTATAAACGAATTCCGCTTTCCCTGGGCATCAGTACATCAAGAATAATCAAATCCGGTTTTTCCTTTTTTACAGCTTCTTCACCCTCTTCCCCATTGGTTGCTAATACGGGGATATAACCGTTTTCTTCCAGGACCGTCTGCGAAAACAAGCGGACATCCGGATCATCATCTACCACAAGAACTCTTTTTCCCATAACCCATTCTCCTTGATAAGTAAATTAATTTTAATGGTTTCATATTTGAATCACTCACTTTTTTAACCAACTTTTTTTTGCTTCAAATCCAGAAAAGGGATCTTCAAAATAAAAGTCGTACCTTTACCAACTTCAGAAACCACATCGATTGTTCCACCGTGATCCTCAACCAGCTTTCTGGCGACCAGAAGCCCAAGGCCCGTTCCTTTATGACCCTTTGTGCTGAAAAATGAGGTAAAGATCTTATTTTTCACCTCTGAATCCATGCCCATGCCGTTATCCATGACTTCAAACCGAATGATATTTCCATCGATAAGAGCCGTTTTCAATTTGACTTGCAGTGCTTTTCCGGGGGAATCATCAAAAACACATGCATCAATGGCATTGGAAACAAGATTCATCAACGTAGTGTGGAGACTTCTTGAATCCATTAAAACCTGGTCAATGGCAGGATCAAGCTCTTTAACCATCTCGACGTTATGTTCCTTCGCCGTCGCTTCCATGACCTGGCAGACATCCTCAACAATTTCATTCGGGTAGCATGGTTCATATTCTGGCTCTCTGACCTTCGAATAAGATAGCAGGTCCATGACCAGTTCCGAGGTATGTTTGATATTTTTTTGAATCATGCTGTAACCCGCTTTTAATTTTTCAGTGTCGCCTTTTTTGAATCCGACCTCCATAAGGTAATTGCCGCCCTTAAAACCATGGAGAATATTTTTAACCCCGTGAGCCATTCCCGCAACGGTCTGTCCCACGGTTGCCAACCTTTCAGACATCAGCAGTTCCTTTTCAAGGCGTTTAATTTCCCTTAAATCCTGAAGAAATGCAACGCTTCCCATGATCTTTTTTCGCTCATATAAAAATGTCCCGATAAAACGGACCGGAATTGCCGTGCCATCCTTGTTCAAAATTTTCGTTTCCAAATGCTGAAGTCTCTGTCTGTTTTGCTTCTCATGCCTTCTAGCCTGGTAATGACGCATGAGTTCTTTGGAAAACAGATCCTTCGCCTTTTTGGTATAAAGCACTTCAGATGGTGAATATCCGAGAATATGTTCAGCGGCCGGATTATAAATAACAACATTGAATTTTTTATCCGTGGCCACAATGCCTTCTTCTGAGGTTTTAATCAGTTTCTGCAAAAAGTTGGACTGAAGGCGCAACTCATGGGTAGCTCGTTCAATCTCCCTTTCCAGATTTTCGGTATATTCTTTTAGTTTGCCTCTGATATAAAGCTTTTCCTGGGCTCTTTTCAAAGCCAGGGAAATGGCCTCATCTCTGACAGGCTTGTTAATGAAGTCCGAAGCTCCGTGCTTGAGCGCCTCGATAGCATTATCTATATCCCCATGCCCAGTAATTATAATAACCTCAACCTCGGGGTTTCGTTGTTTTATATTTTTTAATACCTCGATGCCGTCCATTCCGGGCATTTTGATATCCGTGACGACAATATCGGGAGATTCCCGATCAAACACCTCCAGACCTTCCTCTCCGCTGTAAGCCGTTACCACCTCGTAACCGTCACTTCTCAGGGAAATGGCTAAAACCCTGACATTGGTTTCTTCATCATCTATCAACAATATTTTAGGCATTGTAATCTTTTATTGTGCTTTCAGCTGCCGGAAATTTGACTTTAAATGTTGTCCCGACGCCTACTTTTGTCACAATTTCTATTTTACCTTCGTAATCTTTGATAATTCCATAACTGATACTCACCCCAAGGCCGGTTCCCTTACCCGTTTGCTTGGTTGTAAAAAAGGGCTCGAATAATTTTTCTTTTACTTCATCAGTCATTCCGATGCCTGTATCCGTTACTGTTACAGTAACATAACCATTTTCCTGATATGATTTGATGGTTAATTTCTTTTCAACGTTGCCATTTTCATGCTTTGCGGCCTTTTCATCCATGGCATCGATTGCATTGGTGACCAAGTTAATAAAAACCTGCTCAATACGATTGTGGTCTGCCATTATAGGAGGTATATTTTCATCAAGATCAAGTTCCAGATCAATCTGATGAACTTTCAATTGATGGCCAAGCACCTTGAAAATGTCTTGAATCGGCTCATTGATAAATAGTTTATTACGAACCACTTCCGTCTGCCTTGCAAAATCGCGAACGTGCTTAATTACTTTCGATGCTCTGGCAACATTTTCCACAATATCATTGGCCATGGTTTTCAAATCTTCGTCAGGAATAGGCACTCCTTTTTTAAGCATTTTGAGAAAAAAATCCGCACAAATCTGAATGACATTCAGCGGTTGATTGATTTCATGAGCCATACCGGCAGCCATTACACCTAACGTAGTCATTTTACTAGCTTGAATCAACTGAGTTTCTTTTTCAACAATTTCCGTAATATCCGTGGTGTTTGCAATCAAAACATTTTTCCCACCATACTCGGCATGACTGACAATAATATTGACAAAAAAAGCTTGCCCCCCTTTCTTATAATGTCTTCTTTTGGAAAACAGCATGGAATGCTCCCTGGAGAGATACCGTAAGCCACTGATCACTTCATCGTCATCCGGATCACCCAACTCCAGAAAAGAAGTCCCAAATAGTTCTTGGATTTTGTAACCATAAACATCCTTTGCCCGCTGGTTCATGTCAATTATTTCATAATTATCTCTGTCAATGATAAAAATAGGAGTCGGGTCATTATCGAACAACGTGCGGTATTTTTCTTCGGATTTAATATACTGCTCCTGAAGCATTGCATTTTCAATAGCTACTCCGATACGATTACCGATAAGCTCCAGAATATCTTTTTCCCGATGGGCAAATTGTGTCGGTTTTTTACTGGCTATCCTAATGACCCCAAAAGGATTTTGTTCCTTATTGCTGATGGGTACATAAGCTAATGATTTTATGGCATTGTTGCCTGAATCACTGCTATTTTCCTCATGATGTCCCTGAGGACTTTCTTCAAAAATTGTCAATTTGTCTGTGACCGCCACCCGGGTAATGATATTGTCCATATCACCCCTTTTGTCATCAGGATAAGGAAAATCGCACTCTCCCAGCTTATATCGCAAACAGAATGATCCGTCCTCCTTCAATAAAAAAATGCATACTGCATTGGCATCCATAAAATCATAAACCACTTTTAGGGCATCTTCAATTCTCTTATCGAATTCCACCTGTTCATTCAAGGCAGTGTAAATAGCCACTAACGTTTTGAGTTCGCGGGTGTGCCTTTCTTTTTCCTCTTCTGATTTTTTATCTTCGGTTCTGTCCCAAAATGTTTCGATAGCCCCAATGATCTTTCCGTTTTTCGACTTAATAGGGGCTGCAGTAAAAAAAAGCCATTTCCCATCTTTTCCCAAGTTCTGGAAAAAGGATTCCGCCTGATAGGCGCCTTCAATGAGAGCAGACTTATTCCAGGCAGCACCATATAATTTACCAATTTCATTCGTATCGATTTGATCCAAAATCACATCAGCCATGGTCGGCCTTTGTCTTTTATAAAACGGAATCCATTGCTTGTTTGTACCCACCACCTCCCCAGCCGGGATATTGGTCAAATTCTCCAGAGCCTTGTTCCAATGGGTGACTTTGTGGTCCCTATCAATAACGAAAGTGGGAATGGTGCTTCCCTGAATAATCTGTGACACAGCCTCCTCATGTTCCCAGAGTTCTTTTTCGATTTCTCTGGATCGATTACTTCTTTGTTCAATAATCGAAGCAAACCGCCCCATTAGAATATCAAGAAGTTTTCGAATTTCTTCCGGGTCAAATTGATTAACCTTTAGCTGTTCCAGCCCCTGGTCTTTTAAATCCTGAACCAGAAGGATATCCCACAATGTCCTTGCCTGGTAATGATCGATGACTTGAACTCCTTCAGGCACAGCCTCACCGATAATATCCGCAAGGGTGGGATCGTTGCTCATCTCAAGAATAACCTTAAGACCCTTAATTTTAAAAAAATCACGATAATTGGTTGTGGTATAAATACCGAGCTTTTGTGCCAAAACAAGCCCTTTGGCATTTTCATCTTTGTCGGCAACACCAACAACCACGGGTTTTTTATCACGGATCGTCCGGCCGAAAAAATACTTCAAAAAACAGACGCAGAAATTCCCGGCTCCCACAATGGCTATTTTCTGATCATAAAGGCTCTTTATCATGAGCGTATTCTTGTGGTTAACATTGCTTGCGCAACATAACACTGTGCTGCCGATATATTAAAAAACTCTTCGCGTTAAAAGAAAATCAAATGCACGATCACAAAAGAAGGTACCAGAAAAACAAGGCTGTACTTAATAATATATCCGAAAAAGCTCGGCATGGGTGTTCCGGCTTCCTCTGCAATGGAGCGTACCATAAAGTTAGGAGCATTCCCGATGTAGCTGAAGGCGCCAAAAAATACCGCTCCGGTGGATATCGCTTTAAGATAGACAGCATTTTCAGCTATCAACAAATCCACGGCAGGTTTTTCAGCCATTCCGGGATAAAAACTTCCCAGAGCTGTGTTGAAAAAAGTCAAGTACGTCGGTGCATTGTCCAGAAAAGCACTCAGCACCCCTGTCACATAAAAATAATGGTAAGGCTGTTGAACCGCGTTGATTAAAAAGGCCAGTTCCCCTTTGGGGCCTGCCTTGAGAATAAGAAGGCAGGGCACCATGGTAATAAAAATTCCAATAAACAGGTAGGCAACTTCAATAATCGGGAACCATGTAAATTCGTTGTCTTCACGAATTTTAAACGACGTGGTCAGCAGTGACAAAATACCCATCAGTATTAAAAAACCATCGCGCCCCCAATCCTGAACCGCACGATGAACCCCAAGGGTGTGCACCTCGCCCCAATCCACTACACCACTTGTGAGGACTGCAACAACAATACCGCCCAAGAACAAGAAATTATGAATTCCTTCCAGTTTCAAAGGTTCTTTAACACCGTCATCCGGCGGTGGACTTGTCACCTCTTTGCGATAAAAGATGGTGTCCATAATAAAATAGATCGTCAGCAAAATCGCCACCACCAGAAGCATGTGGGGGAAAATATTGAAAGTCCAGAAAAAAGGTACGTTGTGCAAAAATCCCAGAAACAAGGGAGGATCTCCAAGGGGTGTGAGAGAACCGCCGACATTGGCCACCAGAAATATGAAAAATACCACCATGAATGTTCTGCTTTTACGGTAGCTGTTTGCTCTTAAAAATGGCCGGATCAACAGCATGGCCGCACCCGTGGTCCCCATCCAGGATGCCAGTATTGTCCCGATCAAAAGCATAATCGTATTGACAATAGGTGTCCCTCTCAATGTTCCGCGAAGAAGTATTCCTCCCGAAACAGTGTACAATGCCCACAGAAGAATAATGAATGGAACGTAATCCGCAAGAATGATATGAAGAATCTCGTAGAGGGCCAACCCTTTGTAGATGATTAAAAAAGGAATCGCCATTGTTGCTGCCCAGAAAGCCGACACCTTCCCAAAGTTATGATGCCAAAATTCAGGGACCAACAAAGGCAAAAGGGCAATGGATAACAACATGCAGGCAAAAGGGATAACGCTCCAAAGCGGAAGAATCTCCCCCAAGTTAAAGTGGTCATCATGAGCCTGGTCATCTTCGGCGTGCTTTTCAACCACATCATGCACCGGCGCCTTTGCGGGAGGTTCTTTGGGAGTAACGGTTTCCTGAGCGGTATAATCTTTAACTGATTCCTGAATTTTTGAGGCATCCATCTGAGTTCGAGTTGAAACCAAATTTATACTAGCAAACAAATAGTACCCTGCTAAAACACACATGATTAAAATGACCGCGGTTACAACTCTGTTACTCATGCTCCTTTCTCCTTCCCCTTAATCTTTTTGAGAATATTTCATTGAAACTTGTTTTAATCCCTTGTATATATCTTGAGTTAGACAATATTGGAATAAGCGCTTTTTCTTTACTCAGAGAAAAAGCACTTATTGCATAAACATCCAAACCATGTCAAGTCTATTGTACCCGTATTTATCCCAAAAGCCTTTGAAATCTTGACAAATATAAATGTTCACGATAATTTTGTTTTAAAAAACCTCGCCCGTTGAATACTGAAAAAGATTGGAAAAACAGAGCCATGGCAGAAATTCTTGATCTGGCCGATCACCGGAAAGAAATATTGGGAAAGATGGTTTTCGGCCCCTGGAAAAAGCGATTTGGAATTAATTTTTCCTCTGAAACAAGACTGTTGGATATCCCCGACAAGATCCTGCTTTATTTGTCCCAACCTGGTGAAGAAAGTGCATCGGCATTTTATGAAATGATCATGGGGGGGTTGGAATTGGGACCTCCAATTAAATTTTCCAGCCTTGACAAACATAATCAGCTTTACGTGATGGAAATCCACTTGTTTTTATCGGATTTATGTCGTTTTGAATTGATGCGCCGTTTGGGCTGGGTCGATCCTACAGCTTGCGGGATGAAAAGCCTGATAGAATTGGTAAAAAATTTCGCCAAATACAAGAATACCTTACAGGAAAACCCACCTCAACTATCACAAATGCATCCGGATTATTCCGCCTATCTAAATCTTCATGAAAGAGATCGGGAGGGGTTTGTTCGAAGGCTTCTTCCGGGAGCGTTGGATATTTTTCATCGAAAAGTGTCCAAATAAATCATATTATCATACGCAATCTCCTTTCAGACCGATCTCCTCGGCCACCTCACGCATTCCCATGATCGTATCGGCAATCAAATCCGAGACCTGAGTTCCCAGCATCTCAGCTCCTTTTTCAATAATGGAACGGTCAACACCCGCCGCAAAACGTTTGTCTTTCCATTTGTTTTTCACCGATTTGGGCTTCATATCCAACACGCTTTTCGAGGGCCTCACCAAAGCCGTTGTAAAGACCAATCCAGTCAGTTCGTCAATTGCAAAAAGCACCTTCTCCATTTCGCTTTTCGGTTCCACATCAGTACAAATTCCCCATCCATGACTGACCGCGGCCCGGATATACTCATCAGGCCAGTTGTTTTCTCTGAGAATTTCCTCGGTTTTTTTGCAATGTTGTTCCGGATATTTTTCATAATCCAAATCATGAATTAAACCGACAATACCCCACTTCTCCTCATCCTGTCCCCGTTTTCTTGCACAATACCTCATGACTCCTTCTACCGCCAAAGCATGTTTAATAAGACTTTCGGACTTATTATATTTCTTCAGCAGTTCCAATGCTTCCTCTCTGGTGGGAATGCCTGATAGCATAATGATCCTTTCCAATTTCCGTGGTGTCAATCCTTTCCGTTTCCCTGCAATATCATTCCTCAACAAATTGAAGGCCTTTGATAACGGAATTAAACTCCTCAATTGACAGTTGTTTCCATTGGTTTTGAGGGCTGAATTTCAACACGGCTTTTACATGAGGAGAAAAGACCTTGCCTGCCTGAATCTCAGGGTGTTCCATATAATATTTGAATTCGTCTCCAAGGTCCAGCAGAAGATGCAAATCATCGGTATCTTCCAAAAGTTTAACAATCATGATGTTTTTCACCTTGGCACTTCCCCTCATACGCCGGATACCATCTCTTCCGGTATAAATCTCAAGAGTTGCTTCTTCCAAAGGTGTGGCAATCTGATCGGAAGTCATCACATAGGCCCTTTCCACCCAATATTCGCCTTCTGCAAAAGGTATCCAGTTCCCCATTATTTTCACTTCCTCAAGACTTTTCCGGTTTAGTTAACGGCACCAGAGTCGCTCCGCAACCCGGGCAAACCGGATCTTTGGCCGGTTTGATCCTCGAACGGCATACATTGATTTGCTGGCTGCACTCCGGGCATTTCATCACACAATCATTCGTTTTTTTTTCCGTTTCATCCGTCATTGCATATCTCCCTGAATGGTTGTCGTTTTTTTATTGTTTAGTTTAAGATTTGTAAAAGCGGTTTGCAAGACGAACCTGTGCAAAAAAATAGGGCAGCCCCCTCAGTAATGGGTTGCCGCCCTATTTGTACAGAAAACGTTTTTAAGGAGAAACGCTTATCAACCGCCCAGCAGTCCTGAGATCGTGCCGGCTTCGGGATGTGCATAAATGAGGATCAGTGCAATAACCAGTGTGTAAATTGCAACAGACTCAATCATGGCCAAACCAATCAACAAGGTTACCGTCACTTTACCTGACGATTCAGGGTTTCTTGCGATACCTTCAACAGCGGATTTGATACCAAGACCCATACCGATACCACATCCGAAAGCAGCAATGGCCATACCGAAACCTGCAGCAGTTACCGCAGCGATAAAAAATTGTAACGCCTCCATACTTACTCTACCTCCTTCTGATAGTTAATAAATTAAACAACAGCTTCTTCCAATTTCCCATTAAAAGCTATGATATTAAAATAACAGGCTGACACAAATCGAATCACATACTGTTACAGTAATTGTTTAGTGGGCGTGTTCCATGGCGCCGGTAAAGTACATAATTGAGAGAAGGAAAAAAACGAACGCCTGAACCAGAGAAACGAAAATACCCAGTACCATAATCGGAAACGGTGCGAAAAACGCCCCTGCCAAACCGAAAAGAATGGTAAGAACCAGTTCTTTACCCATGATGTTTCCGAAAAGACGAAAAGACAGGGATAAGATCCTGGCAAGATGACCAATGAGTTCAACAGGAAAAATAATGGGGATCATCCACCAGACAGGTCCCATAAAATGTTTGATGTACTTGGCACCATGATACATGAAACCGATCACATGGGTAAAAATAACCACGGTCAGAGCACAGGCTGCTGTTGTGTTCAGACTTCCCGTCGGAGGAAAGAATCCGGGAACAAGACCGACCAAATTGGAAAGGAAAATGAAAATGAACACGGTCGCCAGTAATGGAAACAACCAACGCCCCTCCTCACCGGTGATATCCACCATGAAATCTTCGAGTGCACTGATAAGAATTTCGAATACATTCTGGCCCTTGTTCGGAATCATCTGAATCCCTTTGGTGGCAAGAATGCCGAAAATGACCAACATGCCCATCACCACCCATGTGTAAACTACATGGGGATAATGATGCGCAAAGTGCCCAAGCCCGATCAGTTCAAAAACGGTTACGAAATAGAGATAGGGATGTTCCACCTTAAGTTGCCTCCTTAAGAATTAGGTTTTTAGTTCACACACTGTCGCAAAAAAAATGCTTGCCACCACCAATGATAGACCGACAAAAAGGCCCAGCGGATCAACAATGTGTTTTGCTATCAGCACGAAAATAATTAGACCGCTTACGACAAAGCGGATATAATACTTTACCAACGCCACCCTGTGAGAACTTAAATGGGGAGGAGTCAACGCCTTTTTCAGGGTGCGGGCCAACAAATGAAAATTAACCGTTACAATGAGTCCCCCAAAAAAGATGCCCAAAGCAAAAGATTGGGCAAAAAACAGGAATCCACAGACCGTCAACAGAAAAAACAATATCCAATTAGTCCGCGTGACACATTTTAAAATGCGTTTTTGAATGTTCATAGATCTGAATGAGCTACCTGTTTTTATTCTAACTTTTTGGCTTTTTTTATTGCCAACCCTATGTTCCTATAACCGGCAAATATGCCTAGTATCAGGCAAATAATCGTGAACCAGGGCGATGTATCAAATACATGTCGATCCAGATAAACGCCTATGGCCAAACCGATAAATATGGACAGAGCTAACGATAGTCCGATACTACTGTAAAAAGCCAGTTCTCTTAAATAACGCCTGGTTTCTCTCTTCATGCAAAAGAACCTTACCGCTCCGAAGTCCCAGTCATTCCCGATCCAATTTCTACTAAAACAGGACTTCGGGACTCACCCTGTTGGGAAAAGCCATCTAACACAGGAATTAAATCAAGTCAATGTAAAATTGCAAAGGCAAGCTAACTTTTATCTATTGTCTAAGGCCTAATACCGCGGAAAACCTTCCTGTTACTTGCTCACCCCTGTACGAAAAGAATAAGTCGGTACTGCATTTTGTGCATATTCCGCTTTTCTCAATATTCTCACCTAAAATACCTTCCGATTTCATCTGATCCCGGCTGATATTCCAAAAATCAAAACGGTTTCCGTGAATTCTGTATTTCCACAAACTGCTCGGAATCTCAGTTCGATAATTAACGAATTCCGAACAACACGGCCCAAGAGACGGTCCAATACCCGCCAGGATATCTCTGGGATCCGACCTGAAAACACGGTTCATCACCTTCACGGTCTTTCCAACAATATTGAGGATACTTCCTCTCCAACCCGAATGGATATTGGCAATTACATGTTGTTGAGGATCATAGAGAAGAATCGCCTGGCAGTCGGCCACCTGAATGACAAGGTTTTTTTCCGGAATATTTGTGATGACAGCATCTCCGCTCAAAACCATTTCAGGATTGTTTTTCGACTTCTTTGGCACTGATTCCCTTGCGAGAACACAAACATGATCCGAATGAACTTGTTTAAGAAAGATCATGGAATTGTTCTTTGCCTCTATTCCGAAACATTCGGCCATCATCTTTCGATTCTTGTCCACATGTTCGGGGTCATCCCCCACTCCGAAACTAATATTCAGACTATCAAATGGTTTTGGGCTGACCCCCCCTTTTCTGGTAAAAATTCCGTGGTGGATTTTTGAATATCGACTCAAATTTAAAAACTGAAAAAATGACAACCCGCCCTTGCGTTTAATCAGCAAATTTTTCCTTTCTGATTTCCGTAAACCTTACAGATCTTATCAATAATTGCCGATGTAGAAACACCCGGAACCATCCGAACCCGGATCACCTTTCCTCCCCGACCGGTAACGATTTCCCCACCTATAATTCGGTCCTCAGGCCAATCCGCACCTTTGACCAGAATATCAGGTTTGAGGATTTCAATGAGTCCCAATGGATCTGTCTCGTGAAAGAGTGTCACATAATCCACACACCAAAGACCTGCCAGTACCTCGGCCCTTTGCAGTTCGGGAATAATGGGACGTTTTTCACCTTTGATTAATCTGACGGATTGATCGGAATTTAAACCGACCACCAAAATATCCCCGTAAGACCTGGCTTCAGTCAGATACCGGACATGTCCTGCGTGCAATATATCAAAGCAGCCGTTTGTAAAAACAACCCGGTTTCCAAGTCGCCGAAGGTCATCCAACCGGTTTTTCAAATCATTGGAATCAACAATTTTTTCCATACGTGCCATCACCCGGACAATGGGTTAAATGCATTTCATTTGCTCCACAATGACCATCCCAAATTGGGAGCATTTCACTTCCGTAGCTCCCTGGATCTGACGGGCCAAATCGTAAGTAACCGTGCCTTTCCTGACGGCAGCCTGAAGTCCTTGCCGGACAAGTTCCGATGCCTTTTTCCATCCCATATGGTCAAGCATCATAGCACCGGAAAGGATCAGCGAACTTGGATTCACCTTATCCAGATTGGCATATTTTGGGGCAGTTCCATGTGTGGCCTCAAAGCAAGCGCAACGATCTCCGATATTGGCCCCGGGGGCCATTCCCAGTCCGCCGACCTGAGCGGCCAAGGCATCAGATATGTAATCACCATTCAGATTCGGAGTCGCAATCACATCGAATTCATCAGGCCGAAGCAGGACCTGTTGAAACAACATATCGGCAATCCGGTCTTTAATCACCACTTTGTTTTCCGGCTGTTTTCCATCAAATTGTTCCCAGAGTTCGCTTTCGGTGATGGTTCTGTCACCAAACTTCTCTTTAGCCACTTCGTATCCCCAGCGGTTAAAAGCCCCCTCGGTGAATTTCATGATATTGCCTTTATGCATCAGTGTTACCGATTTTCTACCATTTTCCAATGCATAATGAATGGCTTTGGCTACAAGCCGCTTGGAATTTTTGGCACTAATCGGTTTAATTCCGATTCCGGCACCTTCCGGTATGTTAGCCCCCATCTGTTCTTTCAAAAATGAAATGACCCGCTTGGCATCCTTGCTCTCAGCCGGCCATTCAATACCCGCGTAAACATCTTCGGTATTTTCACGAAACACGACCATATCAACCTTTTCAGGATTTTTCATCGGGCTGGGTGTCGGTTGGATATATTGGATGGGACGTACACAAGCATAAAGGTCGAGTTGCTGACGGATGGTTACATTGATACTTCTGATTCCCTCACCGATAGGGGTTGTCAAAGGTCCCTTGATTGCAACCACATATTGTTCAATAGCCTCCAGGGTTTTTTTTGGAAGCCATTCTCCTGTTTTTTCAAAAGCTTTTTCCCCGGCGTATATTTCCTTCCATCCGATCTTTTTTTTACCGGAGTAGGCAAATTCCACGGCACTGTCCACTACCTGCCGTGTGGCAGCCCAGATATCCGGCCCTGTGCCATCACCCTCAATAAATGGAATAATCGGATTATCAGGAACATTTAAAGAACCATCGTTGTTAATTGTAATTTTGCTTTCTTTTTCCATGGGTTATCCTTTGTTATTTCTTGTTGATTAGGTTTTGTTTTTTTGACTCCATTGTCGAAACGCTTCATACATGGCAACAGCACCGGCTACAGATGCGTTCAATGAATCTACGGGACCAATCTGAGGAATGGAAACCAGAAAATCGCATGAAGCCTTAATCCGGGGGCGGAGCCCCTTTTCCTCGGCACCGACAACAAGCACCAGAGGACCTGTCAGGTCACTTTCAAACACGGATTTTGAAGCGGAACTGTCCAGCCCGGCAACCCAAAAACCAGCCAATTTAATCTTTTTAATCGTTTCGGCCAGATTGGTCACTTTAAGCATTTTTAGATGTTCCATGGCACCTGCAGAGGCTTTCGAAGCAGTCGGACTAGGAGAGGCAGCACGATCTTTGGGTATAATGACACCGTGAACACCGACTGCCAGCGCCGTTCGTATCAATGCCCCAAGATTGCGAGGATCCACTACCTGATCCAGCATCAGTATCAAACCGAACCCCCCGTTCCTTTTTGGATTCATGATTTGATTTAAATCTTCAAGGGGATAAACCGATACCTTGGCACCCATTCCCTGATGTTCGGATGTACCTGCCAAAACCGACAATTGTTCTGATCTAATTTTTTTGACTGCAATACCACGGTCTTGGCACATTTTTAAAATATCGTTCAAACGGCTCGCAGAACTATTTCTGGCAAAATATATTTCATAAAACTTCCTTCTTCCGGCTTTTAGAGCCTCCTGAACCGGGTGGACTCCGTAAAGGATTTCTGTCGTCACATCCCACTCCGGTACAGGGTTACTATTCGGATTAATGAATTTACAGCATCTTCCAGTTTATCATTGATGATGATATGCCGATAAATGTGACGCTGCTCGATTTCTTTCCGGGCATCCCTGAGTCGCCTCTGGATAACCTCCTGACTATCCGTAGCCCTGGATTCAAGCCGGATACGCAGGATATCCATCGATGGAGGCATGATAAAAATTGTTACACTATCGGGAAAATGTTCAAGAATTCGCCGGGTTCCCTGAACATCGATATCAAGTAAAATATCAACCCCTTTTTCCATGGAGGCAACTAGAAATTGACGGGACGTACCGTAATAATTGCCGTGGACCTCTGCCCATTCAGCCCAGTCGCCTTGTTTGATTTTATCTTCAAACACATTTTTTTCGATAAAAAAATAATCCTTCCCATTTATCTCATTTCCCCGTGGAGGTCTTGTAGTGTAGGAAATTGAATAGACAATGTCGGGAAATCTTTCAAGCAAAGCTCTGCAGAGGGTCGTTTTTCCTGCGCCGGACGGTGCTGACAGGATAAACAGGTTCCCATGATTTTCTTTAATTTTAGCTTTTTCTTTTTGCCCCATTGTTGATTTACTTGGTTTCTTTGGCGGATTTTAAGGAGGTAAAACGCTGAGAAACGGTTTCAGCCTGAATGGCCGAAAGAATCACATGATTACTGTCCATCACAATTATTGAGCGGGTTCGCCGTCCGTGTGTGGCATCCACAAGTCTTTTTTCCTTTTTGGCTTCATCCTTGAGACGTTTCATGGGTGCGGAGTTTGGTGATACAATAGCCACAACCCTATCGGCTGCCACTGCATTTCCGAACCCGATATTGAGTAAGTTCTGTTCCATAATCCTCCTGAGTTCCGGCGGCCATCCGCGTTTTGATCCAGCCTGATCCGTCATTTGAATGACAATGGTTTCCAAAATATCCGCCGATTTTTTATTCAACGTTTTGGACTTGTTCACGGATTTTTTCCAACTCTGCTTTTATATCGACAATAATATGAGATGTTTCGGCACGCTGGGCCTTGACTCCCATCGTATTGAATTCGCGATTGATTTCCTGCAACAAAAAATTGAGTTTGCGCCCGGCGGTCTCTTGGGAAACCATGAGGTTTCGAAATTGACTGATATGGCTTTCCGAACGGACCGTCTCTTCCGAAATGTCACTTCGTTCAGCTAAAAAAGCCGCTTCCTGAGCAATTCTGGCAGGGTCTATCTCCACCATGCCTTTTGTCAGGGCACCAATGCGTTCTTCAAGCCTTTTTTGATACAAGAAAAGAAGGTCTTGTTCATGATTTTTTATCTTTTTCAATCCTTCCTCAATAAAAATAAGCCGTTTTTCAAAATCCAGGGCAATAAAATCTCCCTCTTTCCTTCGCATAGCATCATGATTTTCAAGAGCAGCACAAAGGCATTCGCGTATGATTTCCCAGTAGGCTTCCAGATCTTTTTCAACCTCGCCCGGTTTTATTATTCCACCCGCTGATACCAAAAGTTCCAGAGTGATATCCGATTTGAACCCGAAAGCTTCTTTCAATTGCACCAAAGTATCGTGGTAAGCAACAGCCCTCGGACTGTCAATTTCAAAAGCCGTTTTTGGGTCGGACTCGCCTTTTAACAGAATTTTCACTTCAACTCTTCCTCTTTGAATCCATTGGGAAATGAGCTGTTTTACCTTTTCCTCCAGTGGAATCAGATCCCCCGGCAACCGAAGCACCACATCCAAATACCTGCTGTTATATGAGCGAATTTCAGCACTCACGGTCATCAATCCATCCGTCTTTTCACCGGAAGCATATGCAGTCATGCTTTTCATCTTTGATTCACCATTTATTCCGTTTCAAATCAATGAGGTATTTGGCCCTGACTTTCTCAAGATAAGAGAGTATGGTTTGATCCTTATAATCGGGATAGGTCCATGGAAGCTCCTGAAACCGGCCTTGAGTAAATATGAGGGTGAGATCTGCAAAGATTCCATTTTTAAGGTAAATTCGATGGGTAAAATTTTTTCCCGTAGCCAACACGAATCGTTCATGGGAGAGAATTCCCGGATCTGCGTTGATTTTGCGCTTTCCGTCCTGCATATACTTTGTTTCAATTTCATTGGTGTAGAGCTTGATATCAGCAAGCTCATCCTGGTAAACCAGTTTTTCAAATGTCAGAATGCGTCTGAAAAGCGGCGTGCCCATCTCTGTTTCGTAGTAGCTCGTAAAATCAAAGGGTATCCATGGACTCACCATGTCAATGGCGCCAAACGCATGATCGAGCTGTTCAGCAAAAGGTTTTAACACACTTTGATCTTTCATGAAAAAACCGACCACCAGCTTTGCCTTTTTAGGCTTTCGCGGCAAACTCACGATTCAGGGCTTCCGTTTTTGTACATTTATGCATCCCTGATGGGTTTGGCTTCTTCGATAAGCATGATTGGAATATCATCACGGATTTCATATAAAAGCCTGCAGTTGTCGCAAACAAGTCCATCCTGAGAATCATTCAGATAAATCTCTCCTTTGCATTTGGGGCAGGCCAGAATTTCTAATAGATCATTGCTGATAACCATGCACAACCTCCTAACCATTTTGTCGGCATCCAGCGACTGAACGAACAGTCCTTAATTCCATTTTCATAAAGGGGGAGCGAAAGCCCGGAAAATTATACCAGGGCTATCTGTCCCTCCCCCACCCCTCTCACCCGGGAGGAGCGCTTTCGATCAGGCACTATTTAAAATCATTTCATCACATCAACAAATTCTTATACCAAACAAAAATGCAACTGGCAAAATTAAATTCCTGTTTTTCACTTTTCCGGAGATAAAGACTTTTTTTCTTTTATTTCGCCGCAATGGATTATATATTTGGTTAGAAATATATTAGGAACATCTTAGCTGGTGATTTGTGGAAACATCACCAGATATTTATTGTTCTTTAACCTATACAGAATATTCAACTAAAATCATGTGCTTGGCTCATCACCTTTTGAAAGAAAAAATTATTTGCGCAACCCGCGACACGAAACTCAAGCTTTCACCAGCCAGATGGCTCATGATCTTGGCCAATGCCGCCGATTCACCAGCCAAAATCATAAAAAATGGAAGCGTGAAAACCACCTTCAGAACAACCCTGGCACCGTGGGGTGACATCTGCCTCCAGGATTTCAGGTGGAAAACAAAAAAACGCCTGCTTTATATATTGCGCCCTTCCCTTGGCAAAAGAGCCTGGAAACACAGTCTTTCCCTGATACAAAAAAAATTTCCGATCACAGAACCGGTTCTCTATCTGGATTTTAAAAAAGGGCCTTTTCTGATTCGCAGTTTCAGGGCAAGCAAATGGATCGACAGCACCAATCTTGGAAAAACAGCCCGGAAAAAACATCTGGTCTCTCATAACTTCTTCTTCGGCCTGCTCAGGGAATCGGCAGAACTCATCGCCAAGCTTCACAGCAATGGTTTCGTTCATAATGATTTAAAATGGGGCAATTTTCTGTGGATCCCAACCGAAAAAGGGCGTATCATTCTTTCCGACCTGGATCACATTGAAAAAACAGGGGCGGCTGAAAAACAGGGAAAAGATCTGGCTCGATTCATTTTGTCTGCACTGGAGTATAATATGGGGTGGGAGGTTGCGGAATCCCTCATCACCTGTTATTTCGACAAACGGAAAGTTTATCCGCCGGGCCTTGAAAAAAGTTTGATCAAACGTATCGAGAGGAAAAAAAGCAAATATAAAAACCGATATTTGGCAACAACCGCTTAAATGCAGGTTTACTAATTTATTGCAAAATCGCCGTCTTTTCTATGATATTATTTCCTGATGATCGCAAAAACATACAAACAGCAGGCTTTCACACATGGAATTTGTCCTATGGTGCGATCGGAGTTGTTTTACTGGGATTTTTAGCCAGAATATACTTGTTTGTCCGAAACCCTGTTATCAATCCGGATGGCTTTATCTACATACAACAGGCAAAGGCTATCTATTTCGGACTATATGACCAGGTGCTGGACTGTTATAATTATCTGGCACCCTATCCCATTTTTGTGGCGATGCTCTATCCTGCCCTGGGAGATTGGGTGATTGCAGCCCAATGGATCAACATTTTTTTCGGCACAATAGTTTTATTTCCCCTTTATTGGCTGTTGAAACGGTTTTTACGGGACAATTCAGCATGGACTGCTTTATTGGTCTTTGCATTGCTTCCTGCATATGTGCTGATAAGTCGAGATACATTAAGGGATCCCATGTTCTGGTTTTTCAGCGTTTGCGGCCTATACAGTTTCATTCTTTACTTGGAAGGCGGACGTTTTCTATGGCTGATATGGAGCAGTATCTTTTTTGCCATGGGCGCATGGTCCCGGATTGAAGGCAGCCTTTTTATCATTTTTTCTTTGGTGTTTTTGCTGTTTGTGAATAAGAAATATCGCTGGAAAGACATAGCAGTTTTTCTGGGACCATACTTTTTTTTTGCTGCTGTTGGTTTTCTGTTTGCTAATCTGCGCCGATGGGATCTCATGGAGTTGATCAAACCGGAGCGAGTCCTAAACCTTCCACTAGGCTTTTTTACTCATTACAGTCTTTTGCGGGAACAACTTTTTTTGCTTTACGACACTGAGTTGATCACCGTTTCTCCCTTTTTTCTTCCACAAGTTCGTAATTTGGTATGGTTTATAGCATTGGGAACCTTACTGGTGCAATTAGCCGAAACTCTTTTATATCTTTTTTTTATCCTTTTGGCTGCCGGCATGGTATTTTCAACACAATCGCTGAAATCGGACCGAAGACTGGTTTATCTGTTGACCCTGTCCGTGATGAGTTTAGCACTGCTCTATGGCCAAATAATTTATTACTGGCATTTACCTAGTCGTTTTCTGGCGGTCTTTTTGTTTCCCGCCTTTATTTTTTTGGGATTCGGCATTCAAAGAATGACCATTTTTTTTTCAACCCGGTTCCGAGTAAAATACAACTTTGCACATATCATCACCTTTTTGATAATTCTTGCTCTGCTGCTCCCAAAAACTCTCAGGGCCAATTTTTCTGAAGAGCAGCTTTTATACAGACAAATCGCTAGCCACATTGCAGAGCATAAAAGCACCTCTTGTTCTGTTTCGGTTTGCGGTGCTTTCAAATATGTAAGGGTGATTCATTTTTATGCCAATAAAGACACTGCTGGTGCTCCATGTTTTAAAGGCGGTGCTATACTAAAAAATACCGGTATAGTGGGACTGGAAAAAATCCTGATACAAAATTTCGATTATTTTGTCTGGGATCAGAAAGGTTGGAACAACAAGCCAATCGAATCGCTTTCCGAGAATATAAAAAACCACTTTATAAAATTACATGAATGGACCTCGGACAGATGGGGAAAGCTTGTTCTCTATGAGGTGGTCAAATGAGGATCGGGTTGGTATGCCGCCATTATACTGCATCCAGAGGTGGTTTAGAAAAATACACCTTGAATCTGAGCGAAGAATTATTGCACCGGGGACACCAGGTCCATATTTTTTGCAACACAGGAGACATCAGACCAGGCATTTTCCTGCACCGGATCCCCATCTTTCCGGTTTCTTCCCCAGGCAAAAACCTTTCCTTTGCATTGAAAACACCGGTGATTATATCAAAACTTGGGTTGGACCTGGTGCAAAGCATGGAACGAATCTGGAGCCAGGATATCTTTCGCGCCTCGGACGGCATCAATCCCATCCAGATCCAGGAAAAATACCCCAATCTTTTGTGGAGAACATTTAAAACCCTCGGTCCCAGACGTCAGGTGCTTTCTCTGCTTGAACGCAGGATCTTCCAAAAAGGCGGCGCAAAATGGTTTATCACCAATTCCAATCTGGTAAAAAACCAGATCATTCAGTACTATAAAGTTCCCTTGGAAAGAATTTCCGTTATTTACAACAGTGTAGACACCAACCGATTCAACATGTCGGCCAAATCCGCCTACAGAAGCATGGTCCGAAGGGAATTAGGAATCGGTCCTGATGATCGTTTGATTCTATTTGCCGGAAACGATTTTCAGCGAAAAGGACTTGCTTTGCTTATCGAGGCGATGGCAAGGACAAAGGACAGGTCCATTAAACTTTTGGTGGCCGGAAGCGATCCCCCGGGACACTATCAGCGTCTCGCATCTAAATGCGGCATGGGTGACAATATCTTGTTTGTAGGACATCACAAGTGTCCGGAAAAACTGTACGGGACAGCCGACATTTTTGCACTGCCCACCCGATACGATGCTTTTGCAAATGTTTGCCTTGAGGCAATGGCCTGTGGTACACCGGTTATCACCACAAAAACCAATGGCGCAGCCGAAATTATCGAGAATGGAAAAGAAGGCTATATTCTCGAGACCTGGGAACCGGAAGAAATAGTGAAACGTTTGAAGGATGCATTCGAACTCGAAAGCAACACATGGATGGGATCGAATGCAGCACGAAAAGCTGGTACTTTCACGATGGAAATGCATATGAAATCAATATTATCCCTGTATGACAAGGTATGTGGAAAAAAGACTTCATGAGTGTCGGCAAAGATAAAGTTACCATCGATAAATTTCCGGAAATGGTCGTGAATCGCAATTTTTTGCCGATTCTGAAACATGCGGGATTGATCGATTTTGACAATGTGTTCCATTTCCAAGGAGGAAAAATCGTAAAGCAAATCAAATCCAGGAGCGTCACTCGCATTGAAATTCCATTAGGGCAGCATTCCTGTTTGTTTTATCTCAAACGCCATTTTTCCGCACGAGCCAAACTCACAGATTGGATTAGAGCATTTTGTTACCGCCAAAGTCTTTCCGCCGGCATGGGAGAATTCGAAAATATTTGTGAATTCAGAAATAACAACATATCCACAGTTGCCCCGGTGGCTGCCGGTCAACGCAAGGTTGCACCATGTCATTATGAATCCTTTTTGATCACCGAAAGTTTCGAACCCTATGTATCCCTGGAAAAGATAATTCGCAACTTTCCATGGAAGTTGGAGGGCAATTCCGGAAAAGACAGAAAGGGTAGGATTGTCAAAGCTATTGCCCGACTTGCAAAACAGATGCACTCTGCTGGCTTCAACCATCGCGACTTCAATGCAACCCATGTTCTAATCGGCCCTGAAGATGACTCCGGAAATTTTTCCCTTGCGCTTTTCGATCTACAACGTCTGGATCGAAAAAAATGGATGCGTTTTCGATGGATAATCAAGATGATGGCAGAATTAAACTATTCCATGCCCTTTCCATATTTTACCAGGGAAGATCTCAATCAACTTTATTTGACATATAAGGATAAAAAGAAGATATCCTTGGTGGATCGGATTATTCTTTTTTGGATATCGAAAAAAACTGAAAAAATAAGAAAACATACTCAAAAAATCATGAAATATCCAAATATATATAGATGAACTATAAATAGTTGAAAGATTTTACATGGTGCTTCAAAGACAGGAATTGATTGAACAGTATCAAACCATACACAGTCAAAAAGAATATGGCAAATCAGGCGAACACTTCAGGTTGCATATCCAGGCAATGATTGCTGAGCTTCGCCCCGAAACAATTCTCAATTATGGATGTGGTCAGTCACTTATCCATGAACATCTGAATTTGCTTGACGCTAAATTTTTCAGATATGATCCAGGTATAGAGGAAATTTCAACTGTTCCGGTAAGGCAGGCCGATTTTATCATCAATACCGACGTTTTGGAGCATATTCCGGAGAACGACCTGGATGATATTTTATCTGACATCCGATCAATTTCAGATAAAGTCTTTTTCAATATTGCCACCCGTCTGGCTAAAAATGTAACTCTTTCAAATGGCCAAAACCCCCATTGCACCATCAAAACAGCTTCTGAATGGGAATCCGTATTAAAGAGTCATTTTCCTCGAGTGCGTTTGGTTTTTGACCGTCCTGGCCATTCCTGCGCTTTCATTACCTGGGATTCTTGTCTTGTCGAGGTAATTGCGTGTCTGGAGAAATTTTACCTGGTAAGCCACCGCCTTCAAAAAGCAGAGGAATCTTATTTCAAAAAAATTAAAAAAGAATGCGGACGATTTCGAAAAAAAGTCTTAAAACTGTTTAAAAATGAACATAATTCTGTTTCAGTAAGCTGATACTTCATGACTGGATCTATTTTGTTTTTCCTTATCCGATGGGGGTCACCCCACTGCTGCGTATTGACCTGATGAAGATTTGTTTTTTTACCGATACTTTTTATCCAATTGTCGGTGGAGCTGAAACCGTGCTCCACAATCTTGCCCTAAATTTGTTGCATAAAGGACATATTATTTATGTTTTGGCACCTAATGTCAAAAAAAGCTGTGAACCAGATGCATTTCCTTACGCTGTCATGCGTTACGAGAGCCCTTCATCAAAGCGTTTTCTGGTTCGCCAGACACTGGTACACCTCATTTGGATATACATTCGTTACGGATTTGATATATTACACTGCCACGCCGCATATCCGCAGGCATATGTAGGAGCTACCTTTAAAAATTGGTTCAAAACACCCTTAGTGGTCCGCCCCCACGGATCAGATATCGTGCCCAGCGGCAGAATGCGGAATAGTAAAAGAATTGAAAAACGCTTGATAAAAGGGCTCCTAAATTCGGATGCGTTGATTGCCCAAGGTCAATATATCAAAGAAATTCTAATCGACCTGGGAATCAGCGAACAAAAAATCCAAATCATTCACAATGGAGTTAATCTGGACAGGTTTGGTAGAGGAAATGTTTATGCTCATCCGCGCCCTTACATACTTGCCATGGGAAGCCTCATTTACAGAAAAGGATTTGATCTTCTTATTCGTGCATTCAGGGAATTTAAAAACCAAAATATTGATTTGCTGATTGCTGGTCAAGGTCGGGAGGAATCATCCCTCAGAAACCTTTGCAAAACCTCTGGACTTGATCACTGTGTTCATTTTCTCGGAATTGTTAAAGGTCAGAATAAAGTCAATCTTTTTCGGACAGCAAAATTTCTGGTTTGTCCATCAAGAAACGAACCCTTCTCAAATGTTATCATCGAAGCGCTTTCATCCGGAATTCCTGTGCTGGCCTCAGATATAGGGGGCAACAGGGAGTTAATTCAGCATGGTCAAAATGGTTTACTTTTTGCCTCTGAAAATGTTCAGGATTTATCCAAAAATCTTCATCGGATGTTTGAAAATACCGGAATGTTGGAAAAAATGCGTTTTTATGCAAGAAAATCCACAACAGCTTTTGATTGGCCATATGTAGCAGAACGATATATCGCCCTTTATGAGGAAGTTTTAAGAAACAATCAAACACAACTCATTAATAAAAAAGAAAGCTTTCCAAAATGATCAAAGAAATTTTTCAGTCAGCATGAACATGTTTATTGGGAAAATGACTGACGGTTAATGGATAATATGGAGCAAATTGCGATATGATTATCGTCTGGGTCAACAAACGGAACTGGAAAACACCCGGCCCCATTGTCA
>CAYZJH010000002.1:5709-168150 GCA_964478625.1 uncultured Desulfobacteraceae bacterium | reverse complement strand
TTCACCGCTTTTTAAATTATTTACTTTGAAACGACAACAAGCGAAATCAAAGGTCTATATTTTTTGATCGGAGTATTTTTTTATTCCAATAGAGCCAAATTAATTATTGATTTAAGGGCAGGGTTGTTTTGTGCCATACTGATATATATTTCTTTTGGGAAACCATGGTTTAATTATATATTTCCTTTGGCTTTTTCATATTTGATATTTTGCTTGGCATATCAGACATATCACTTGAATATAGATAAAAAATTCGGAGATTTATCTTATGGCATTTATATTTATGCCTGGCCTATCCAGCAAAGCGTTGCTCAAATTTTTCCGACTCTCGGACCTGCCGGCAATACCATTGTTTCTACTTTATTAGTCACCGGAATAGCTTATCTCTCTTGGCATTACATTGAAAAACCGGCCCTTTCACTTAAAAATAAGGTCTTGAACAATAATTCACTTTCATATTTCTCAAAATATTTTAAATCTATTAGGACCGTAACCCTTTGGTTTAAAAAAGCACTTTCTTGATGATGAAAAAAACACTATAATTTCAGATATTTATTTGAGACGCATAGGATTCATAGTGTTGCACAAGTTCATAGAGTGCTTCTGAGTCGGGCTTATCAGGGGAAGATGCAAGAATTGTATGATAAAATGCGTTAGCTTCTTTGCCTTCTTGGGTATTTGGCTTAAATGTTGCTCCGAACTGGTCCACTTTTGAACTGTTTATCCTTTCCCCTAATGGCAACAGGCAATCTTCACTAAATTTTTCATCAAGGAAATCCAAACACTTTCGCAGCGTTTTCTCGGGCGAACTGGTCAATTTGTCATACTCGATACGCATAACCCTATCTTTTCCAAATGCTTTTTCACCTTTAACGGCATACTCGACGTATCTACGCCATTTCTGATAAGCTTCCACTTCGGTGTGATCTACACCAGCCCCCCCTGCCTGTGAAAATCTCATCAGAGATTTTGCTACATCATTTGGGTTACGAAGCAAATGGATAAATTTAGCGTTTGGAAAAAGAAGAGACATGCTGTACATGTAGAAGGTATTTTCTGGGGTTCCATCCACCCATCGTCCTTTAGGATCGCTTGGTGAGCGAATAATCTGGTAGTTTTTGGCAGAAAGCAAAGCCGGATCCGGACTGAGTGCTTTTTGTTTTTCAATTGCTTTAACTTCTGATTCGGTCAGGCCTTGATTTTTCATGGATAATTTTCGGATGAAACGAAGACGGGGTTCACGGGTATCAATGATAAATTGATCAATGGCACGCCCGAATTCAGCATAAAAATCCTTTTCAGTCCAATCCAACGCTCCCAAATGGGAATACCTTTCATGTATTGAGCCGAATTGGTAAAGTTTCCGCATATTCACACTAAGGCGGGCAATCCAATGGGTTTCCGGCAAAGGGAGAATATTAGGATGCTGCCCGAGGCACCATGTTAACACGCTAGTACCTGATCGGGCAGAACCAACAATAAGTATGGGTTTGTTTTCAGCGTTCATAATTTTATTGTTTTTTATGAGTTGTAATCAGCTGATAGATATTTTTTAATAAATATTTTGGTTTGCTTAATATTTGAGGAATCGATCTTTTGAATACAGGCTTGCTTTCTTGAATAAATTTTTTGAAGCATTTTTCCAATTCTTTTTGTATTTGGGTATTGGGCACTATGGGAGGATAATTGTTTAATATCGACTGATAATAGCGGTTTGCATGTCTTCTGCTAATCGAATTCCTATCTGGTAACAGAAGGGTCTCAACTTTTGAGCTGTTTATTTTTTCGCGAAGTGGCAGAAGGCAATCGGAAGAGAATTCTTCACCGACAAAATCCGTGCATTTTCGAAGTGTCTTTTCAGGAGATTCAATAAGTTCTTCGTAATTTATTCGTAATACTTTTTCCCCACCCAATGCAAGCTCACCTTTTACCGCAAATTCAGTTAAGCGCAGCCATGCGTTATAGGCTTCTGCTTCATAATAATCCCGTCCTGCATGTCCGGCTTTAGAAAAATGCATCAGTGATTTTGCAACATCATTTGGATTTCTTAAAAGGTGTATAAATTTAGCCTGAGGAAAAAGCATGGACAAGCTATACATATAACAGCTATTTTCCGGGGTCCCATCTACCCAACGACTTTTGGGATCTGATGGATGGCGAACAATCTGGTAGTAATTATTGGACCTAATCGCAGATGGGTTAGTTGCAATTTTCATTTCCCATTCATCAATCTGCTGTTCACTCAAACCATGTTTTCTGAAGGCTTCCCTGCGAACAAATCGCAAACGCGGTTCTCGTGTATCCACAACGAACTGGTCAACCGCACTGCCAAATGCAGCATAAAAATCTTGGCGGCTCCAACCCAAGGCTCCCAAGTGGGAGTACTTTCCATTAGCAGTTCCGGCTTCAAATAGATCCTGCATGTAAATTGTCAATTTGGCAATCCAATGAGTTTCCGGAAGAGGCAAAATGTTTGGGTGTTGGCCAAGGCACCATGTCAACACACTTGTCCCTGAGCGATAGGATCCAACTATAAATATAGGTTTGTTTTCACTTTTTGGGTCACTCATAAGTTTAGTTGTCTCAAAAGTATTAAAATTTCATTTTCTTTAATGATAATTCGCTTTGAACTGCAGATGCATTGTTTTCTCATTTCAAATTAGGTTTGGATATGATGCTTTTCAGATAGGCATCCAAAACCTCGGATACATTTCCTTGGGCTTGCGTTTGACCTTTTTCAATCCAAACAAGGCGGTCGCAGATCTCTCGGATCAAAGGAACGCTGTGAGAAACCAGCACGACCGTTTTATCGGATTTAATTCTTTCCTTCATGGCCGAAGTGGATTTAACCCTGAAGGCTTCATCTCCGACTCCCAAAACTTCATCGAGTAAAATGACATCCGGATCGATATGATAAGCAACGGAAAACCCCAACCGCGCCCGCATACCGGTGGAATAAGTGTTAACGGGCTGATCGAAAAATCCATTTAATTCTGAGAAATCTAAAATATCATCCATCCTTGAAAGAATTTCCTTTTTAGTCGACCCCATAAGCATGCCGCTCAGGATCGCATTCTCACGCCCACTTAGGTAAGGCACGAAACCGGCCCCAATAGAAATCAGGGAGATACGAAGACCGGGGCGATGAATAATCATCTTGCCGGCATTAGGTTCGATGATTCCTGCCAGAATTCGAAGGAGTGTGCTTTTCCCAACTCCGTTTTTTCCGATTATGCCTAAGGTTTCGCCGGCTCGCAAATCAAAAGAGACGTCCCGAAGAGCCCAGTGTCTGGTTCTTTTTAAAATTCCCACTCGGCGACTATAGTAAAGCCCTACATGGTGAAGGCTCAAAATATTAGGTTCAGAGAAATTATTTGAGTTAAACTCCATTCTTAGTATTAACCTTTAACAGTATCATCTATCCAAACGTTTAAAATCGTTTATTGGATGATTTTAGGATAAAGTCGATCAAAACGCAGGAGCAGCCATACCGCAGCACCCATAATCAATATTGAAAATAACGTAACCCCTAAAAGTTGGTGCCAATCCGGTGAGGTACCGCCAAGCAGCAGTTTTCTATACATGGAAATCATGACTGCCATGGGATTTAACCATAAATAGCCCTGAATGGACTCAGGCAACTTTGAAATATCAAAAAAAATGCCTGAAAGAAAAAGAAACATCATCAATATATTTTCCATAATCACTTTCAGATCCGGAAAAAATGGCATGATGGCTGCAAATAAGCTGGTCACCGCTACAATTAATAATAATTGCGTCAGTATTAAAACCGGCAGCAGGCCCCAAATTAATGAAGTCTTAGCTGTTGTAAATTGCAAAAATATGAGAAAAAGGGATAATATGATGAGAAATTTGAAGGTATTGATGGCAACGGCTGTCAAAGGAAAAATGATTTTGGGTAAATATACCTGGTTCATCAGGCCTGCATTGGCCATCAGGCTGTTTGAGCCAGTAATGACTGTTGAATGGAACCACTTCCACACAATCAGTCCTGAAAGCAGGAATACAATAAAGTTTTCATCCCCTCTAGGGAGCAAGTGCGCAAACACAATATAAAATATTGCCATGTAAAGGATCGGTTCCAAAATCCACCACAACATTCCCAGGTATCCTCTTGAGGCCTCTGCCCGCAATCCGGCCCTGGCTCTTTGCAAAATTAAATCGAAAAAATACCTCGAGTTTCTTCCTTGAAAAACCAGAATTTTATTGTTTTTCATGTTCATCTTTCTCAAATAAAAACATTTCTTACAAACCACAGTCGAAATAGGTGGGTTTTCTATAAATGCAGGTTCATGTTTTTTATTCCGACAGAGGTTATTTTCCGTAAGTCAATGATTTTTTCATTTCCAATACCATAGGGAACCAACCCTTCTATATCAAAAATTAAACAATCTATTTTGGTTATGATAACGACTTCATCTGTGTAAATATCTCTCAATCTGTCAGTTCCCTCAACAATGATCCCCATAAATTTATTTCCACGATTATCGTCATCTATTACTCCCGATAACTGTATGTCAGTTTCCTGAAGCGTAATATATGCAATTTCGGCCAATTCACTCACACCATAAAAAAAAACTTTTTTGTTATTACGAGCAGATAGCATGTTAAAAATGTTTTTGAGTTTATCCCTCATTGATTTATAGTATTGGATTGAATAGAGAATATATTGATATGTCAGGCGAGCTTTTTCATTGATTCCTTTTGGTGTGAGTACATACTGTATTCGCCTGCTGGGTATTGCCTTAATCTTGAATAAACCTTTTTGGGTAAGGCGTTTCGTAAAAGCATTCACCATCCCCAAAGAAATTTTAAGTGTTTTTGATAAATTTCTTTGGGTTTGAGACGGATTTTCCTCCAAGGCTTCAAGAATTCCCAAGGTTTTCAGTTCATTTTTTTTCATAAGCCTTTTTGCATCTCAAAATTCAGGTTATGGGATTACCCGATAAATTCCGCTATTCGTGAAAGTTTTCAACTCGTTAATTATTATTGTCGCCAGAGGCTGTTTTTGAAGTTTTGTAGAATTGGTTCACCAATCGTGATGTTAAAACCATGCAGGCACGAATCAATAATGCATAATAAACCAAAGGGTTTAATAATGACAAAGTTTTTCGCTGATATTTTTCAAAGAGGCGGTAAGCACTTTTGTGAAATTCGATAATTGATTTAAAAAGTTCTTTTTGACTGCTGACACCAGTATAATGGATCACATAAACTTTAGGATAGTAAATAACTTTCCATCCGGATTTTCGCATTCGCATGCACCAGTCAGCATCCTCCCAGTAGAGAAAAAACCGTTGATCTAATTGGCCGACGGTTTCAATGGCTTTGCGGCTAACCACCATGCATGCGCCGGAAACCCAGTCCACTTCCATGGAAGAACACCCATCGGATTTTAAACTTAGCAGATTTTTCATTGTAATCGGGTTGATGGGAAAAAGTCTGGACAAAAAAGAGGTTCGACCAAAAAACGCTGTTAAAATCGTTGGAAAAGACCTTGCCGAATTCTGAAGTTTTCCATTTTGTTCCAGTATTTTGGGACCCATAATCCCTGTATTGGGATGGCTTTTCATAAATTCAATGCTTGGTTTGAAAAATCCATCCGGAACAAATGTGTCGGGATTCAACAAGACAACATAAGGGTTGCTTCCTTGAACCAAGGCTTGATTAACCGCAGCTGCAAAACCGATATTGTGTGAATTTTGTGTAAATTTTATCTGAGGGAATTCAACAAAAATTCTGTCAACGCCATCCCCTGAAGCGTTATCTTGAACAAAAATATCCGCATGAAACCCATTTAAGGATTTTTTAATAGATCGCAGACAGTCAATAAGGTGATCCGTGCTGTTATAATTTACTATAATGATATCTATCATCGATAGGGGTAACCTACACTTTCTCATTCATATTATTTAATTACAAAGATTGATTTTAAGATAGCTCCGCTTGGTAGATTACATCATAAATGAAATCCTGAAAAATCAAATTGAGACCCAATTGATTAGAATTATATATCATTGAACGGGCGACAATTGTTCATTGATTGAACAATCAGGTGGACTAATTAATTTTAACAACGCTCTTTGTCAAGAAAAATAATCAAAATACCCCTGAATAAATAGAAATCAGCGATCGCCTCAATTCTTTTTTTATGAATAAAGATAAAAGGCGGGATATAAAATATCCCGCCCTTCTCAAGCTTTTTGTCATTGGATAAGATATCAGAAGAGTTTCTTTTTCCATCTCCCGACGATCGGAATATCGTCAGGCTGACCGAATGCACCGGCAGGAATGGCAATGTCGCCTCGGTCCCAGACATAGTTTCCGTTGTAATCCAGATACCAGATACCATTCCGGAATTGCCCGATATTGGTTTTACCATCACCATTCCAGTCCCCGGTTATGGGTGTGCCATACATATATCCGAAAGAGCCTAAGGGCACAAACTTGTCATCGCTCGCCTTCCACTTGCCATCGCCGTTAAGGTCCAAATACCAGACTCCTTTTCGGAATTGTCCGATATTGGTAAATCCATCCCCGTTCCAGTCTCCTGTAATCGGGATGCCGTCAGGATATCCGAAAGAGCCCAAAGGCAACATCTTGTCCTTTTTATCGCCCGGGTCCCAGATGCCGTTGCCATTCAGATCGAGATACCAGACTCCCCTTCTGAATTGCCCGATATTGGTTTTACCGTCACCGTTCCAATCTCCGGTGATAGGGACACCATCAGGATATCCAAAGGAACCCAACGGAATCAATCTATCCTTATTCACACCCGGGTCCCAAATACCATTGCCATTGAGATCGAGATACCAGGCACCTCTTCTGAATTGACCGATTTTAGTGTATCCATCCCCGTTCCAGTCTCCAGTGATGGGGATACCGTCTGGAAATCCAAATGAGCCTTTAGGAATACTTGTGTCATAATTACTGTCCCATTGATCGTTTCCATTGTTATCGAAATACCATGTTCCCTTACGAAAAGTGCCAATTGCATCTTGAATTAAGGGCAACACTTCCAGCAAACCGTCTAGCCAGACATCAGCCATCTTTGAATAACCGGACTTATTAGGATGAATATTATCTGCCAAATCATCAGGATATACTAATGCGTTTTCCTGATCCACAATAACAATTTTATCTCCAAATTGGATCCTACCTAAAGCCATTTTTTCAACATTATCGTTAAATTTCGTTACATCAGGATTATAAACGGCTTGGTTAATGATTCGAGCCAGAACAACTATGACCTCTGGACTATATCGATCAATTTCTTCAAGAATTTTTCTCACATCCAACTCACTTGTATCAAGGCTATTGGTCCCAATGTGAAGCAATATAATATCGGCAGGATTATTGACAAGCCAACTGTAAACAGCGGCGGCTATTTCATCATCCCTGAATCCACGATGCCCTTCGTGTTCATAATCAAAAACCGGCAAAGCAGATTGACCTGATTGTTCACCTCCAACAAAATCTACATCGTAGCCTAAACTCACTAAATCAAGATATAATTTTTGACGATATCCTACGGTTAAAGCATCGCTTAAACTCCCATCTGTTTTACCATAGGTGATGGAATCCCCAAGAGGCATAATTTTTATCGGACGGGAAGCGTTTACCGAACTGGGAAAAATGCCAAAAACCAGAAAAAATGCAAGCATTCTGAACAAAATACCTGGCAACCATATATCGAAGCTCATAATATATAAAATCCTGATTAATGATGATAGAAAAACCAAGCTTGGTACTTTTTCAAACCAGGCTTGGTTTTTCTTAGGTTCTTCCAATCAAATATTTCTGCTAATTGGTTCCTGATTGAATCGGCCAGACACCGGTAGTGGGAATGTCGTTAGAAAGCCAGAATGAACCGGCTTGAATTATCTTATCGCCAGCATCCCATTTCCCATTGCCATTGTAATCCAGGTACCAGACTCCTTTTCTGAATTGGCCAATGTTGGTAATACCATCTCCGTTCCAGTCGCCGGTAACAGGAATACCGTCGGGATACCCAAACTGACCGAACGGTATGATTTTATCGCCGGCATTCCAGGTGAAATTGTGGTCCATATCGAAATACCAGACCCCTCTTCTGAATTGGCCGATGCTGGTTTTACCGTCACCGTTCCAGTCTCCGGTAATAGGTATACCGTCAGCATAACCGAACTTGCCGAAAGGTACGATCATATCGCCTGCATTCCAGGTGAAATTGTGGTCCATATCGAAATACCAGACTCCCCTTCTGAATTGGCCGATATTGGTTATACCGTCACCATTCCAGTCCCCGGTAATGGGAATACCGTCCGGATACCCGAAAGAGCCGAAGGGCACAATCTTATCCCCTCCTGTCCAACTATAACTACCATCCATATCGAAATACCAGACTCCCCTTCTGAATTGGCCGATATTGGTGTTGCCATCTCCGTTCCAATCTCCGACAACAGGAATACCATCCGGATATCCAAAAGAACCGAGGGGTCGAATTATATCAGCGGTATCCGCAACACCATTGTTGTTGGAATCCAGAAACCAAGCCCCATTTCGGAAAACGCCAGGGGCAAAGACTTCACAGTAAGGTTTGCCAAGTACATAATGCCGCTCGGCAATTCTTGCAGGCAGAGCCACATTATAGAGAGCAACTTCGTCAATAACTCCATTAACAAAGTAAAATGGGCTGGAATTTAACCATCCGATGGTTAAGGATGCTGTCGAAGATTTGAAACTGTTAGCCGGATTGTATTCAAAATCAGCGCTTCCTTCCAGCACACCATCAACATACAACAGGTTTTTATTTTGAGCAGCATCCCTTACCGCCATGATATGATGCCACTCTCCATCGGTCAGATTGGTTGTACCGGTTATCGTTGCAGGTCCTTGATTTGCTGTATCCCTTAGTCGGAATGCGGCAACACCTGTCGCTTGATTTATCCCTATCCACCAGTTCACGCTTCCTGTGGCAAACTCTCTGCCTACGATTACCTCAGTACCAGGTATCCCAGAGCCCAGGGGTCTTTTGACCCAAACCTCAATGGTGAAGCTGTCTGTTGCTTCCCAGTCAAAAGGTGCAGAAGAAGTTGAACTTGGCGGAATATTGATGCCTGTGCCTGTAGTCTTGTCAAATCTTTCAAACACCTGCGCACCTTCTCCCACCATGCCGTCGGTTGTTGCGGACGGGCATGCGCCAGCGCCTATGCAGACACCATTATAAGTTGAATCAATCTCATTCATGTAAGGCTCGTTTAGTTCTCCATCCAATTTCCAGTAGGATGTCATTGTGTCAGGACAGGCTGCCATTGCAAAAGTCGGCAAGAAAATGAAAATAGACAGAATAAAAAACGAAGATACCTTAAAAATGCCACGTTTGTTCATCCTTTTCCTCCATATTAAGTTGTTTTTGTTTTTTTTATCTCGTAACTTTGGGAAATAAACTCATCATCCCATATTTACGACAAATTTGATTTTTAATCTGAAATCCTATTTTTGATCCCCAATTGTTTCAGACATTGTTAAAATCCAGGCAGTCTGAATTTCATTGTTACCTCACCGGTTTGTTTATCAATTTGGATCATTCGGTTATCCTTGCTTGAAGAAATAATTTTCTGGCCGGTTGCCATTTCCATCAGTCCACTCAAAAACTGCATACCGGAGTTGAGTATGTTTTCAACCTGATCCGGACTCTGACCGGCTATAAAGGTGCCTGGTGATCCAAAGCCGCGAGCCCCCGAAACTGAATCAGACTCATTACTATTCCGGGCGGATAGGGTGCCGGCCATTGAATCGGCTATCTGCTCTTCGGCCTCATATGCAACCAGCATCTCTTTTTCCGGACTCTCTTGCTCCTGCAATACCTTCGGGTTGAGAAAATGGGGAGTATCCTCGGGGATTTCTTCCTGAACGCGAGGCTCTTTGGAAATCGGTTCAGGTTCTTCACCCATCATTTCCCGAAGTTTATTGATCAGTTCCGTTCGTTTTTCCCTGGAAAATTCGACAGTATCCGGACCTTCGTCGAAAACTCCCTGGAAAAGATCGGTTTTCATCTGGATGCCCGCCAGAATTTTTTCCTCGATACTTTTTTTGCAAATAAAGTTAACGATATTGATACACCGGCTAGTCTGACCGATCCGGCTGACACGGCCGATTCGCTGGTTCATCCGGGAAGGATTCCACGGAAGCTCAAAATTGATTACGCAGTCTGCTGCTTGCAGATTCAACCCTGTCCCCCCTGCGTCTGTGGAAAGAAATACCTTGCACTTTGGATTGTTGGTAAATTCGTCGATAAGTGCCTGGCGTTTTTGAACCGGAATCTTGCCGGTAAGCTCCACAAAAGAAATACCCGCTTTCGACAATTGCTTACCAATTAAAAAAGTCATGGTGGTCCATTCGCTGAAAATGACCACCTTGCGATCATTCTGGAGCACCAGTTCATCGATAATTCCCGCCAGTTCCTTTAACTTAGGTGAAATATTGGTCTTTCGATCAATCAGATAGGTTGAATCACAAACCCTCCGCATGTTCAGAAGAAGCTCCTGCATTCTTCGGATATCCATCGGGGTCAGATATTTTTTGTTGATAATCGGCAGAAGCATGGAGAGGTATCCCTGATGCATTTTCTCCTGCTTTTCGGAAAGATCCAGGTAGTAATTGTTGACCAGTTCATCCGGAAGATCCTTGAGTACCTCTTCTTTTCGGCGACGAATAACGACGGGTTTCAACTTTTCTTTAAGGATATCCAGATTGCGGTACCCCAGGATTCGTCCTTTTTTGCTACGGCTCAGCATGAAATGGTCGGCGGCAAATTTCCACAGAGGTGCCAGCAACTGCGGATCAATAAACTGAACGATAGAGTAGACATCTTCAAGCTTATTTTCCAGGGGTGTTCCGGTAAGCACAAGAGAGTGATTACGGGGAATGCTCTTTACCGCATCGGCTGTTTTGGTGGCAAAATTTTTAATTCGCTGGGCTTCATCCAGGATCACCAGATCGGGCTTAAACCGGGAAAGAATACTTACATCCCTTAGCACCGCTTCGTAGTTGGTGATCTTAAATAAAGAACTGTCTTTGTAACCGCTTTCACGCTGTTGCCGGCTCCCGGCAATAACAATCCCCTTCTCACCCGTGAACCGCTCGATTTCCCTTTTCCACTGTTCCTTAAGGGAGGCCAGGGTAACCACCACAACTTTGTTAAACCCGAACACTTCTTTTTTTAAAATTGCCAGTGCAATGGCCTGAAGTGTCTTTCCGAGTCCCATTTCATCACCGATCATAACTCCCCGCTTAAACAGCGAAAACTTTATTCCCTCTTGCTGGTATGGGTATAGGCTGGTTTTGATCATGGATTCAGGCAGTATTTCCGAATTGGCCAGTCCGGTAAGATGTTCTTCCTGAAGATGGTCATCAAGTCTTTTGAGCGTATTTTCCTGAATGCGTACCCGTTTATTGCCATTCAAGCGTGCCATAAACGTGGGAAACTCAGATATTTTTTCTCTGTAAAATATGCCTTGGGAGTCAAAATAATCGGATAAAACACCTTTGATTTCTAAAAGTTCCGATTCAGGGCGTTCGCAAAAGAGCCTCAGTGAATCATTGGTGGAATCCCAGTAGATATCCACGAACGGAAACCGCTCCGATTTGACACGTTCTGCAAAATTCTTTTGTTTTTTTACATAACTTGTCAGATAAATAAGATGCTTACAGGTGTCCAACCGGTTGGTGGCAAAATCCGGGCAACTGCAATGCCCACGGCCTTCCACAGGATCATGGAGAGTGACCAGATACTGACGACCTTTGGGAGTTTCAACAAGATGCTCTCCCTTGAACATATCACCCAATGTTATCTTGAATTCTTCCTGCCTTGCCCGAGATTTTCTGTCTTCAAGGGCTTGTTGCCTGATTTCTTCGGGAGTCAGATATTGCTCCTCATCAACTAGTAAGGGTTCAGTTCTTTTTTCTTTGGGCATGGGCGTTTTATCGGCATCATTTTTCCATCCCATGATGCGGTCATAAATATCCAATAAAACCGCAACGGTATGTTTGCAACCTTTTCCGGGATAGGGACAATCACATGCGGAATTAACCCCTTCGGGTAATAATTGCACTTTTGTGGTATAGTCCCCATAGGTGCCGTCCACGTCATAAACAAACCAGCCTTTGTCTAAATCAGCCTCTGAACACATATAGGAACCATTTTCATAAAGATTGCGGCCCCTGTCGTAAATAATATCCGAAAAAGCGACCTTCTTTTTAATAAACTCAGTGGTCAGATCGATCATGAACCCCTCTTCAAATAGACTTGAAATTTAGCGTGAACCGGGCCGTTTAAAGTTTTCGTAATCATATCCGATTCTGTCTCTGAATTCCTCGGAAACAATGTCAACATCTTCTAATGTAGCAATTACTTTGGGTGTTATGAAAATAATCAGCTCGGTTTTATCCGAGGTCTGAGACCTTTTCCCTAAAAGATAAGACAGCACAGGCACATCACCGACACACGGCATTCCCGAATAATTTTCGCTCTTGTTTTCGCGAATCAATCCGCCGATAACAATGGTTTGCCCGTTTTTAACCGTTAGGGTGGTATTGACGGTTCTTTTAAAAAAGGAGGGTCTTTGCTCTACAAGGCCAACGTTTACAAGTCCAGCCTGCTCACTGACTTCCTGATTCACATCCATACTCACAAGACCGAATTCGTTAATGTGAGGAGTTACGGACAGAATGACCCCGGTATTACGGTACTGAATGCTGGTTTCAATCAAGTTGTCAACTCTACCACTATCGTAGGTATATGTGGATGTGGCAACGGGAACCTCTGTAGAAACATCGATTCTTGCTTCTTTGCTGTCTGATGCTAAAACGGAAGGTGATGACAATATATTGACTTTACCCTTACTTGCCAGGGCTGAAACAGTTGCAAGCCACCTTTTGGTCTCATCCAATATGGCGTATGAAAAATTGATTCCACCGGCTCCAAGAGTCGCACCGCTTTGAAGCCCTGATACAAAGTCGGTGCCTCTGTCAAATCTCCATTCAATACCCAGTTCATTGGAAGAGTCCAGAGCAATTTCGGCAATGGTCACTTCGATTAAAACCTGTCTGGGAAGAACATCAATGCTGCTGAGAATGGTTTCAATAATTCGGTAGTCTCTTGGAGTGGCTTCAATAATCAAGGAGTTTCGGACTTCGTCAGGGGTGATCTTGATATCCCCCTTTAAAGTTCCAGAGCCTTCCGCTGAAATGCGTTCACCAGCAACCGTGGCCACTCTTTCTTGTCTTGGAGGTGTTTCAGGAAAAAGCTCCGGTGTGGTTCTGCCTCTGTATTGAGGTTGTTCAGCTTCCGGTGCAGGCTCTTTCTTGCTTTTTTCGGTGGAAGTCTCTGAAAAAACAGAATTTAATAGGGTGGCCAATTCGGAAGATGCGCCATTTTTAACTGAATAAACAAAAATTCTAGGCTGGTCGTCCTCAATGGGTACATCCAGCTCATTTATAAAGGATTGCACAATGGAAAAAATATTGGATTGTTTACTGATCAAGAGCAAAGAATTTATTCTCTGTAACGGAATAATCTTGATTTCTTCCTTTGCTGCCCCGGCATAAGATGCGATTATTTCATTAACACTTTTTCCCGCCTCCTCAGCATCCACATATCGTAATCTGAAAAATCGATGGCCAACATTTTTAAATAAGTCAATATCAAACACTTCGGTCAGTCTTAATATCTTTTCGATATTTGAAGCTTTATCCACCACCAGAAGCGTATTGGAATCTATATGTGAAACAATCGTTCCACCGGCTGAGACAAAAGGGGTGATAAGCCTGGTCATCTCCTGACTGGAAATAAAACGCAATGGAATGATCTGAATGACCATTCTTTCCCCAGGTGCAACCACTGCCTTGTCTCCCTTCCGGCTTGAAAGGGGAAATTGTGGAGCTTCTTTCATCCTGATGATCTTATATAAATTTCCCTCTTTTACAGCAGTCAGCCCGTTTGCTTCCAAAATTTGAAAAAATACCGGAAAAAGCTCATCCCGGGTTAATCGACCGGCCGTATTGATGGTCACCCGGCCTCTGACATTAGGATCCACAATATAGTTTAATTGTAAAATTTCTCCTATTGTTCGAACCACTTCATAGAGATCTGCATTATCAAAGTTTAAAACAACATCCCCCCGATTCGGCTGGGGTTCGTTATCTTCGGAGTTATTTTTATCAAGGGGTGTACCAGGTGCATTGGATTCAATTCGCTGAGGAACTATGGGATTTGAAAAAGCTTCGGTCGATTGAGCATAGGTGGCATCTTCTTTTATTTTCCATTCGGACTGCATTTTAACAGGTTTTTCATAAACCGTGGTTTCAGGCACTTTGGATATTGGTGGATCTGAAGATGATCCGAGGGGCGTTTTCATGGGAATGTTTCCAAAGGGTGAGGAAATAAAATTTTCCTGGGCGATGATATCAGTGGATTCCATGGAATTGTCATTAATGGCGATGTCATTTTCTGAATCAACAGATTCATTTGCTGAGGCATCCTGAACCATTGGTGTTCCTGATGCACATCCGAACTGTATAAAATAGAAAAAAAACAGGGTAATAAATATGGTGCTGTGAAATATGCGGCAATGTTTCATGGGCATTAATTTATCCTTCGTTTGATCTCACCAAATGGAGTGTTAATGATTTCATATTGTGGTTCGGAGGCCTCTTCATTTTGTGATTCCTGAGGGATGTTATTCGGAACTTCACTTGTTTGGGGTTGTACCGGCCTGGTTCGGGAGGCCGCCCTCGGTATATTACGAGCAGGTGGGACTTCAGGGGCTTCATCCATTCTGATCAACTCTCTCTGTTTGGATTTGTCCTTGTCATAGAGAAGAATTTCATACTTAGAAGTTTCATCCCGGACCAGGATACGATCACGCAATATTTCATCCACTTTCAATGCGGCAACGCTGTCCCGCCTCTTGATTTCTAAAAGCGTATCCCCTTTTTTAACCCATATATCCTGAGGTTCGCCACTTTTTCTATCAGGATTGGTGATCAAAGCTTTTTTAACATCCTGAAATATCATAACACCATAGAGTGTAACGTTTTTCCCAAAACCTTCAAAAGGTTTGATTTCAGCCTCATGCTCCAAACTCGAATCAAGTTCAGGGTCCAGAGTCGGTGGAAGATATTCTTTTCTGTCTTCGGCAAAAAGGTTTTTTTCCGCAATGGTTCTGTAAGAGGATTCCGGTGGCAGGTTCCTTTTTGCCACCTGTTTTTCCGGCTGCACTTCCTGCGCAGCAGCAGCAGTCGGTTCCGGAATTTGTCTTGGTTGATTAAACCAAACATCGAAAATTTTAACAGCAAAAAAAAGTACCCCAACCACCAAAACGATATTTATAAACCATAGTTTTGAAAACATTGTTGCCACCATAAATCAAGTTTTTTTCATAAAACCTTGGACAGTCAGTGTTGCCTGTACGTGGCCTTCAACCCTCCCACGCACCACTCTGATCCTGCAATCACTGATTTTTAACAATCTCGGAGAAGATTCAATCTGGTAAATAACTTCTTTGAGTTGCCGAATCGAACATCGAATGGTAATTTGCACCGGAATAATCGTAAATAAATCTTCTTCCTTGCTCTCGGGATTCATCACCCTCATGGTCAAAACTTCCATATCGCCTTTTTCGGTAATTTCTTTAAGAATATTTTGAACATCCACTGCTGCAAGTGCCGGAGTTTTTCCTTCCAGTAAAACGCTTTCAGCATTTTCAATGATCCGGTTCAAAGCATTCAGTCTTGACTCCAGATCATTTCTTTCTTGGACCATTAAACGATATTTGATTAAATTTTTTTCCTTCAATGAAATTTCTTCGTCCAAAGCGTCTATATTCTCGAAAAAAGGAAAAAAACGATATATCACCCCGAGAAAAAGAGCAGACATCCCGATCACCAAGAGTATCTTTTTTTTCTTGTCCAATTTATTCAAAAACAGTGCCACGTTATTCATTTACAATACCATTAAGAATTTATTTTGAAACCGATTCGAAACCTTTCTTTACCATCCTGCCCCCTGGTGATGGTAGCTAAAAAAACCACATCATTGAAAAGAGGGGAGGCTTCCAATAAGGATATCAATTCAGAAGCAGAATCGGCATAACCATAAATTTGAACCCCTTTATCATCATAGTTTAAATCCTGAAGCCATGCAGTTTCAGGTATTCTTTCGGTAATTTCCTTTAAAACCTCAATCAGAGGGACATGGCCACGCCCTATCTTTTCCAGGTATTCGATCCGTGCCTCTATTTCTAGGATATTTTTTTTAATGCTGTCAATATCTTTCAATTCCACCGCCAATCGTTCGGTTTCCGTGTTCAATTGGCTTAGTGCGATCCTCTGGCGCATGATTTTACTCCCTCCCCATGTAATACCCGAAATGATAAAAAGGCCAATCAGGGCAAACATAATGTAATATACCTTTCGGCTAGGCCTTTTACGCAAGGGTTCGGGAAGAAGATTGATATGCATGGGAACTTTTTTAACACCTTGTAATGCCAATCCCATGGCCGGTATCATTGATGTGTCTGCAATTTTAGCCAGGGCCGGATCCGGAACCTGGATTTGATATTCCTCATGAGTCTCCAAATGAGGCAAAAATAAATGCTCATGGCTGTCGGACATGTAAAAAAGTTTAACAGTGTCCTGCGGGTTCCCAAAAAAATCTTTAACCGGTTTTAATTCTCTATCGACCAGGGCCTGCATATCGTCCTTGCCAGAAACGGAAACGGAGCGGGAATATTGCAGCATTTTATTGATAACCACCCCTAAGTGCAACATCAGCCCGGATTTTCGACCTGTTTCATACACAAAAACGTAATCGGATTCATGAGAGGTGACAGGATAATATGCCAGGAAATTAACATATGCGGTGGAGTCGATACTTATACCCGAGAGTCCGGTTTTTATTCGATTTTTTAAACTAAAGTAGACATCCAGAATATCTTTTTGCACTACCACCAGCAATATTTTAAGCTGATTATTTTGCTTATCTTCTTCAAGGATTTGATAATCGAAATATATATTTTCAAGTTTCAAGGGAACATAAGTTTCGATCTTATATTCCAAAGTGGTCCTTAAGTTTTCCTTTACGGCCAATGGAAGTTCGATATCCTTTAAAATGACCGATTCTCTGGGAATCCCCAGAAAAATGTCCGAAGACTCTATGTTGTTTGATTTGATAAAATCATGGATCAAATCGGCACAGATCAGCATTTTTTCTTTGAAAGGTTTATGATGATCCAGCGAAAATAAAGCCTGATTTTCCACTTCGGTGGTACTCAGTGAGTTTTTCAAATAAACAATTGAGAGGCCACTTTCACGGATATAAATGCCTAAAGCTGATTGAAAAAGCAATGTTGTTAAAACCTCCCTTAGTTATCCAATATCTTTCCATTTCATGATGGTATATTTTTGATTGGATCGGACGTCGATTTTTAATATGACCTCTATTCGATGTTTAACCTGGCCGGTTTCCCGGGATTTTCCTTCTGATACAATGGTAAAAAACGGTGACTTGGCATCTCTTGCGGTAGTGATAAACGGAGCCAATTCAGGATAAACTCCGGCACCCACAATCTCGAGCACATCCGGCATGGTCAGATCTTTCTCTTTTCTGAATTTAACTATTTCGCGGACCAGATCATCGGTCATTTGGGGAAGGGCCCTGAGCATGGCCTCGGAAGCATAGTTGATATTGATTTTGTTATACGAGACCGCACTCTGCCGTCTGGCCACCCGTTGTCTTCGAGTTTGAACGGAAGTGCCGGAAGTTTTGTCTGATAAGACCGTGACAATGTCCTTTAGTCCGCCATGAAATATCTCCGGGGTGATCCCTCTGACCAGCAACAGTTCTTCCACAGAATCAAAATCATCGTTTTTTGCCTGATAAGGTTCAGGAAGGGACTGATAATACTGGTTTTCAGCTCCGTGTAATCGGCGAAGGTCATCTTTATCCCGCCAATCCAGAATGGAATCCACAATGATATCTTTTTCATTATCATTTAGGTCAAAACTATTCAGCATCATTCTCAGAAGATTTTGGTCGGCTCTGTTGATATTGATTTTTCCGGCTTCGTTTCCAATTCTGACTGAAAAGGCTCCCGGCTCGAATGGAATGTCTTCTATTGGGATGTTGATTCTCCAGTCAATTTTTTCCTCTTCATCCACTGGTTCGGTTTCTTCGACATTTCCTAGTCTAGGTGGGGTGGTTTCAATTCGGATCAGTTCGGAGATTGCCATCATGAGCCCTGCCTTTGACACATAATAAGCTTCGGTTTTTTCTTTGAAGTTTCGAGTTACATTAATTTCAGTTCGCATGGCATGACAAAATTCCCCGACGATTACGGACAAAAGAGCCAATACCCAAATGCACAGCAATAAAGCGACACCATGTTCGTTGTGCAAAACTCTTTGGGGTCTGATCCGGAAAAAAAATGCCGGGAAAAAATATCCCAGGCAATTTTGGACTCTAAAGGTTTTAAATGGCATCAGGATGGTTCCTCCTGCTGATAAAGCGGGGCGATTACCACCAAGGGTATTGTTTCGGGTTCATCAACTATGATCAATTTTAATGCCAGCGGCAACCCTTGATCATTTTCGGGATCCCATCGATCCTGCCATTGAGCCTCTTCCTCCAAGTTCGGATCCGGCGGCTTCAAATACTCGAATGAAATGCTTTGCGCAAAAGGAATCAATTCAAAAAAGGCGCTGGGGTCTATTTCGCTGAATTTGAAATCCGTGTCAAAGAGAACCATATTTTTTTCGTAGGCAAGAAGTTTTTCTTGTGTGTTTTCTCCCTCAGCTACCCAATATTTAACATATACAATTCCAAATTGATTTTCGGGTTTCAAGGAAATGTTGGATGTAAATTCAAATGATTTTGCATCTCCTTTCAGGATAAGCCGATCCGTATCGTCCATTGTGACTTTTTTGTAGGTAATGGAGGTTATCTGCCGATGAATCAGATCCAGAACTATGCGGTAGCGTTGCTGCTTATCAATCCCTTTTTCACCTTTTTCCCAGGCACGGATACCAATTCTGAAAGCTCCGAATATAATCACCAGGATAACTGCAACAATGGTCAGAGAGATAATCAGCTCGATCAGTGTAAATGCCTGTCGGTTTTTCAGCAATGAAAAAAAAATTGCTAATCGGTTGGTTTTAAACCTTATTTCCCTTCTCACCGACTTCCCTCTGTGTTGCCTGTTTCCATTGTTAAACTTGAAGGTACTCTACACTGTTTCAATGCTCAGATCAAGCAATCTATGGGGTTAAAAACGAATTAAATGGATCACCTGCACTGAACGGCGTCAACGCCATCCCGATATAATGTTCCATCTGACTAAAAATGAGCAAATCCCAGGCCAGGATTATTGTTGGGTGAAAGGATTTTGAAACATATCGGATTCATCCGGTCTCTTTTCAGTAACTTTGAGGGTATTGATCTGAAAATTTTTTTCCTGATTTCCTGTGGGCCAGAAAACAGTAGTTTGCAAATGAACCAGATCAACCAGCCTGGTATTTTCTTCATCATCAGATTCAATATATTTAATATCAACCTGCCATCTGTAGTTATCATCGAATGCCCCTTCAAAACTGCCCTCTTTTAGATCATCCATTAAAAGGTATTCTTCCATTTTTTCCCTGGCATGAAATACGGCACGAGTATAATCTTCGGCTGTTTTACCTGATTTTAACCCGCCTGAAAAAAGCTGGAGAATCACCACTAGGGATATGGACAGCAGCATCATGGCCACAAGTGTTTCAATCAGAGTAAACCCCAATGAACGTTTAAAGGGAATCAACATTTGTAATTTTTTGCAGACAATTCTAGTCATCGGGCTCAGCAAGGTTGATGACTCCTGTAATAAAGTCGATGCTAATTTGAAACCGGCGCTCTTTTTCATCAATAAGAACTATGCTTCCTCCGCTGCTGTTTCCAGCGGGATAAAACATGACGGTGAACAATCCGGAGTTGATTTCATCAGTTCCAATCAGAGCCTTTTCAAAATGAATACCGTCAGGAAGAAAATAGGATTCAGTTGTGTGTTGTTTTTCGCTTGAGTCACTTGTTTCCATGGGTTCGGTTTCATCTTTAAAATATGAAAATTCGTTGTCCACGGGATTTTCCGGTTGGATCGTCATGCGGTTATTTTCAAAATCAAAATCCGCTTTATAAGTGATTTGGCCGGAAACGGCTTGGCTTCGGGCATACCGAAGAGATGAGCTGATTTTTTGGGCTGATGTCTTCAGGTTCATTTTGGTCAGTGAACCGATCAGTCGGGGAGAAACCAACGCCATCATCAAACTGATTATCAGAAGAACCACGATAAGTTCAAGAAGGCTAAACCCTCTTTGCCCGAAAAAGGAGTTTCGAAAAAAAACGGCTAGGGTTGTCGAATTATTACCAACTGACAATGTCCGCATCTTCCCCTTCACCGCCTAAGGCACCGTCGGCTCCGAACGAAAACAGATCATAATCCCCATGCTCACCGGGCGATTGATATTGATACGGGTTACCCCAGGGATCTAATGGAACATCTTTGGGTAAATAGGGACCATCCCATTTGGTAACATCATGCGGTTGTACTCTCAAAGCTTGCAGTCCCTGGTCGGTTGTAGGATATCTTCCGACATCGAGACGATAGGTATCCAAAGCGGTTTCAATTAAGGATATCTGAGCTTGTGCTGCATTTTGCTTTGATTTTCCCACCTTACCAAACATGCGTGGCCCGACTAGAGCCGCTAATAGTCCAAGAATAACCATAACGATTAAAACTTCGATGAGGGTAAATCCTCGTCGGTTATTTTTCTTTTTATTCATAATTCTCCTTACAATTAAAAGGGTATTTCATTGATACTGAAAATAGCCATAAGCATTGAAATAACGATAAAACCAACAAGAAGGCCCATGATCAGAATCATGGCAGGCTCCAGTAAACCGATAAAGCGTTTGACCATTGATTTGACGATTTTTTCATAGTTTTCGGCAACTTTAAGAAGCATCTCATCCAGTCGACCGGTTTCCTCTCCAACAGTGATCATCTGGATGGCCAACGACGGGAAAAAACCGCTATTGTTCAATGGCTTTGACAGTCTATCACCTTTTTGAACTTTTTCACGGACATCATCCATGGAAGCGGCGATGACCCGGTTACCAATAATATCTTTGACCAGGGTAAGTGCCTGAAGGATCGGAACACCACTTCGAATCAAGGTACCTAATGTTCTGGAAAACCTGGCAACTTCAACTTTTTTGATCAGGTCTCCAAGGACGGGCAACCGGATCTTTTGTTTGTCAATATTCAGTTTTCCTTCCGGAGTGTTGCTGTATCTTTTGAAAAAATAAAATAAAAGTATTATCGACCCGGCCATAACCCACCAATAGCCACGAATAAATGCGCTCAATCCCAAAAGAATCTGGGTGGAAAGAGGAATGGCGGCACCTAAATCAGCAAAAATTAGCGAAAACTTGGGTATGACAAATGTCAATAACACAATGATGGAGGCACCACCCACAAAAACAAGAAAAATGGGATAAACCATTGCAGAGATGATAAAATCTTTTAAATCCTGGGAAGTTTCAAGAAACATGCCCAAACGGACTAGAACAGGTTCCAGGATTCCTCCGGCTTCTCCAGCTCTAATCATGTTTACATAAAATTTTGAAAAAATCCGGGGATATTTGCTCAAGGCATCCGACAAATAACTTCCCCCCTGAACCGTCTTCAAAATATCCTGGATGATTTCCTTGAATTTCTCTTTTTCGGTGGCCTCGGTGAGAATGGACAGTGATTTGTCCACAGGAAGACCGGCTTCCAATAAGGTCGCCAAATCCTGAGTAAAAAGCATGACATCTTTGCCGGAAACTCTCTTGAAAGTATTTGAGAGGAAATCGGAAACATCGAGTTGATATTTGCGTTTTTCTTTTCCCCCAGGAGTGATCCTGATGGGAATATATCCCATGGAGTCCAGTTTTGTGACGACGCCTTTATCATCCGGTGCTTCGATAAGCCCTGTCACAATTTTCCCGGTGAAGTCGGCTGCTTTGTATGAAAATATTGCCATGTTATTCTTCTAAAGTAACCCTTAGCACTTCTGATATGGTTGTCTGACCCAGTTTGACTTTTTCCCAGCCGTCCTGTCTTAAGGTAAATAATCCTTTTTTCACGGCTGTTTTTTTAATGATTTCGGTACTGGATCTGTTGATAATTTCCTTTCGAATCGCTTCATCGATCAGAAGGAATTCAAAAATGGCAATCCTTCCTCTGAATCCGGTATGCCGACATTCTGTACAACCTTTGCCATGATAAAATATTATTCGGGATGCTTCGTCTTTGTCAATCCCCATTGACTTGATCAGCCTTTCCTCGGGCAAGGTTTGCTCCTTGCAATAAGGACAAATCACCCGAACCAGGCGTTGAGCCAATACCCCAAGGAGGGTGGAGCTCAAAAGAAAATTTTCCACTCCCATGTCTAAAAGTCTTGTGATCGCACCACAGGAATCGTTGGTGTGAAGGGTGCTGAAGAGCAAATGCCCGGTCAATGCGGACTGGATCGCAATGTCTGCGGTCTCTTTATCACGAATTTCTCCCACCAGGATAATGTCTGGATCCTGACGGACAATGGCCCGGAGTCCGCTGGCAAATTTCAGACCGATTTTCGGGTTGACCTGAATTTGGTTGATCCCGTTTAACTGATATTCCACAGGATCCTCCAAGGTAATAATTTTAAACTCAGGTGAATTGATTTTCGCCAGGGTTGTATAAAGAGTAGAGGTTTTTCCACTTCCCGTGGGGCCCGTGACAAGAATCATCCCATAAGGCTGATTAATCAACTCGTTATATTTTTTTAGAATTTTTTCCGGAAACCCTAATTTTTCAAGGTCAAGAACCAATGTGTCCCGATCCAGGATTCTCATAACAAGGCTTTCACCAAATACTGTCGGAACCGTTGATACCCGAAAATCAATTTCTTTATCTGCAATTTTCAGCTTGATCCTTCCGTCTTGAGGAAGGCGTCTTTCGGCAATATCGAGTTTGGCCATGATTTTGACCCTCGATATAATGGCGGCATGAAGTCGATGAGGAGGCGAATCCACTTCGTGTAGAATACCGTCGATACGATATCTGACCACAAACTGGTTTTCAAACGGCTCAAAATGGATATCGCTGGCCCGAATCTCAACCGCATTCAAGATTAACCGGTTGACCAATCGAATGATGGGGGCTTCCGATGCCAGGTCTCTTAGGTGATCAACATCTTCAGTTCCCCTGATATCGATTTCATAGATATCCTTTCCGGCTTCTTCAATGATGGTTTCCAGGGACTGACTTCCGGCTCCGTAAAGACGTTCGATGGCTTCATAGATATCATCACCGGAACCCTCGTAAACTTCGATATCCATTCCATATGCCAGTTTTAGTGAGTCAATGGTATTAAAATCATCCGGGTCAGCCATGGCAATTTTCAGGGTATTATCCACAAGTTCTAATGGCACAAACCGGGATTGTTTCATAAATTTAATACTCAGGTTGTCGATGACAACAGGCTCTTTTGGATACTCATGATATGTCAGTTTTCCCATTTTATCTATCCGATTATTTCCTGTACTAAGGTATCACTTGGTTAAAAAGCACTCCGTAAAGCTTCAAGGGATTGAAAATGGAGCAGCTCTGATTTTTCGTTCAGTTTACCGGTTAATGAAAATGCCAACTATAATAGCCGGCTTTTTATTCATCCGGAAACCTCAGTCTTTGGTATACTTTTTTGGGCAGTTTGTCAAAAAATTTGCAGGAAGGCGTTAAAACCAGGTGGGGGTTGAAAACGGTTTATTACATGTCATTCTGATGGAGCGGTAGCGACCGAAGAATCTCTCTTCCCGAGCCGGTCCGGTCATCGGGTCGAACTCGAAGTTTAAACCAAAGAGACCGTACCGGTGTGGAGAAAAGATTCTTCGTCGGCCACAAACCGCGTGCCATATAACCGTTTACGATATGGGCCTCCTCAGAATGACAGCCTTTTAATACATGGCCAAGGAACCTTAATTTGACGCCAATGGGCTTTTGCCGGTATAATTTTAAAAGATTTCTGCAAATTAAATCGATCATTTTCTAATATCCGCATTACCGGTTACAATGTAATGAATATGCTCCGCTATATTTTTGATATGATCGCCGATTCGCTCACAGCTCCTTCCGATAAAAAGCAATGCAGTTGCAACACGTATTTTACCGGCCTGTTCGGCCATCATCGTTCTGAGGGATTCAATCAGCTTTTCATAACCAAAATTGATTTCAGAGTCCAACTTCCACACTTGCGAAGCTTTTTGGGTATTTAATTCCTGGTACGCTTCCAAAACATTTTTTAACATCTCAAAAGCATAGTTTACCATTTCCAGAATAATATTGATATGATCTTCAACCGGAATGTTGTTCAAATCATCCACATGCCTGGCCATGTTAGCTGCATAATCTGCGATACGTTCCAAATCAGATGCAGTTTTCAGGCTAGCCACGACAATTCTGAGGTCAGTAGCTAATGGCTGCCGCCTGGCAAGTAAATTGACCGTCAGTTGCTCAACTTCAATTTGGAGCGAATTAACTTTTGTATCATCGGCTATAATCATTTTGGTGAGTTCACGATCGCGGTTTTTTAACGACTTTACAGCCTGAAAAAGCTGCTGTTCGCAAGCTTTGCCCATTTCAAGGATTTTGAGTTCCAGATTTTTTAATTCATGGTCATAGGATCTGACAATATGTTTTTTTTCCATAATATTTCTTTGTTCAAAAAATGATTTCCGATTTACAGTGTGATCAACCAAATCGGCCGGTAATATAATCCTCGGTCAGCTCGTGACGGGGACTGGTAAATATTCTGGATGTGGGGCCCACTTCAATGAGATCGCCAAGATGAAAATATGCAGTGCGTTGGGAAACTCTGGATGCCTGCTGCATGGAATGAGTTACAATGGCTATGGAAAACTGTTGCCTCAATTCATCAATCAGATCTTCGATAATTGCCGTCGCAATAGGATCCAGGGCAGAACAGGGCTCATCCATAAGAATAATTTCAGGGCCGACTGCAATCGTTCTTGCAATACATAACCGCTGCTGCTGACCTCCTGAGAGGCCGGTACCTGGTTCATCCAGACGATCTTTAACCTCTTCCCACAGACCGGCTCTTTTGAGTGAGGTTTCAACAATCTCATCCATTTCGGTCCTGTTTTCCACCAGGCCATGAATTCTTGGTCCATACGCAATATTTTCATAAATAGACTTGGGAAACGGATTCGGTTTCTGAAATACGATTCCCACTTGCGCCCGGAGTGCTACTACATCTATGTCATTTGAATAAATATTGTGACCATCCATTGTAATTTCCCCGGTTACCCGGCACGTTTCAATGGTATCGTTCATGCGGTTTAAACATCTTAAAAATGTAGATTTACCACATCCCGATGGGCCAATCATAGCGATTACCTCATTGTTTCCGATATCAAGAGACACGTTCTTGATCGCTTGTTTGTCTCCGTAATACACATTGACTTCCCGGCATGACATTCGGGGATTGTCAATGAATTGTTCTCCGACTGTCTGCCGCTTTTCCCGGCTAACCCGACCATGAGCCGCCGGTTTCAGTTTTGCCTCGAGACCTGGTAATTCAGACATTTTTTCACACTGTTACATATCCATAGTGACCATGTTGATAAAAACAAGCAGAGCGCTGATAGGCGGCCTGCTTGTTTTTAACTGAACTGCTTGAACACCTGAAGACTATTTTACAGACTCAAGTACCTTAAGCTCTTTAACATCTGCGCCGAACTTGGTTCTTTCAGCGTCAGGCATGGGTATCATCCCTTTATCCACAAGATAACCATCAGGACCCCAGGCTGCCTCGCTGGTAAATTCCTCAAGATACTCTTTCATGCCTGGAATCACATCAACATGGGCTTTTTTTACATAAAAATACAGGGGACGGGATACAGGATAGGAACCATCGGCAATGGCATCAAAAGTCGGTTCCACACCGTCAATAAGCGCACCTTGAATTTTGTCCATATTCTGATCCAGGAAGCTGAAACCGAAAATACCGAAAGCATCGGGGTTGGCATCCAGTTTTTGGACAATCAGATTATCGTTTTCACCGGCTTCAATGTATGCGCCATCTTCACGCACTGTATGGCAAATTTCTTTATATTTGGAGCTTTCACTTTTGCTGAGGGCCTTAATCCAGTCAAAACTGTTTCCACCTTCTTCCATAACCATCTCAACAAATGCATCCCGGGTTCCTGAGGTAGGGGGAGGTCCTAACACCTCAATTTTTTTGTCCGGAAGAGATCCATTAACGTCTTTCCAGGTTTTGTAAGGATTCGGAACGGTCTTCTCTCCACCTTTGGGATCGGGAACTTCCTTGGCCAGGGCCAGGAAAATATCCTTCCGAGAAACGGTCATCGGCTCAGCTTTTTTGCTGTTGGCAAACACGATTCCATCATATCCGATTTTCACTTCTACCACTTCTTTTACGCCGTTGGCCTTACATTGTTCAAGCTCTGTATCTTTGATACGCCTGGAAGCGTTTGTGATATCAGGATGCTCAACGCCCACACCGGCGCAAAAAAGCTTGTACCCGCCGCCTGAACCCGTTGACTCGATTTTAGGTGTCTTGTGCTGAGTGGTTTTTCCAAAATGCTCTGCAACCACTGTTGCAAAAGGAAATACAGTCGATGATCCCACGATACTGATATAATCCCTTGCGCTCTGGGCTGAAACAGGTTGGACTGATGAAAATAAAAATACACCTGCTGCGACTAACACTGCTTTTTTGAACATTTTTCCTCCTTTTGATTTGTTACCATTGTTAATTTATTACCATCGTCGTTCAAAACGCTTCCGAAGGAAAACTGCGGTAGCATTCATGACGATTAAAAACCCCAGCAATACGATGATCGCAGCTGAGGTTCTTTCCACAAAAGCTCTTTCCGGGCTGTCAGCCCAAAGAAATATCTGAACCGGTAAAACCGTGGCCGGATCTGTAAAACTTCCGGGCACATCAACAATAAAAGCCACCATTCCGATCATAAGCAATGGAGCTGTTTCACCAAGTGCCTGCGCCATCCCAATGATGGTTCCGGTCAGCATTCCGGGTAGCGCCAAGGGCAGTACATGATGGACGACCATCTGGGTTTTTGAAGCGCCGATTCCCAAAGCCGCTTCACGTATGGACGGTGGTACTGATTTTAATGCTGCGCGTCCGGCAATGATGATTGTGGGAAGAGTCATCAGTGTCAGCACTAAACCTCCTACGAGAGGAGCAGAACGGGGCAAACCCGCAAAATTGAGAAATACGGCCAAACCAAGAAGGCCGAAAACTATTGATGGCACTGCAGCCAAATTGTTAATGTTGACCTCAATGATATCTGTCAATCGATTCTTTGGTGCAAACTCTTCCAGGTAAACAGCGGATGCCACGCCAATGGGAAATGAGAGAAACAGGGTAACGATCAGGGTATAAAAAGACCCAACCATTGCACCACGGATACCAGCCAATTCCGGTTCACGGGAATCTCCATTTGTGAAAAAAGCGGTATTGAATTGTGTTCTGATCCTATCCTGATCAAGCAATTCATCAATCCATGAAAGCTGCAAATCACTGATACGACGCCCTATTTCCGGCAAATTCCTATCAATATGCCCCTTGATCAGCATGTCCACATCATCATCGGCAGTCAGCCAGAATGATCCGGTTTTTCCTATCCATTCAGGGTTGTTCATGACCATTTTACGCAATTCAAATGCTGCACCTTTGCTGATCATTCCTTCCAAAACCCTCCTGTTTTGCCGACCGCTGACATCAGGGAACAAATTGTAGAGGGAATTTTTGATAAGTTTCGAGTAATCGGAACGGGAAAGATCATCCCTGTTGATCACCTGAGGATCAAAATAAACGTCTAATCTGACAAAGGTTTGCCAAAATGCGCTGTAACCGTTTCCGATAATGCTGGTAAATAGAAGCGCAAGGAACATGAGGCTTGCGACAATGGCGGATAACCCGTAAAGTCTAAAGCGACGCTCCGAGCGATATCTTTTCGATAGTCCACGATTGACAATGTCGATTGTTTTTTTGGGGACACTCTCGACCTCGGAACTTGTTTCAATTTTTTTATTCATATTGCTCTCTGTATTTACGCACCACGTGAAGTGCAATGACATTCAGGCACAATGTCACAAGAAACAGCATAAGTCCTAGTGCAAATGCCGCCATGGTTTTGGGACTGTCAAATTCCTGGTCTCCCACCAGAAGTGTTACGATCTGGACAGTAACCGTTGTAACCGTTTTTAAAGGATTTAACGTTAAATTGGCTGCGAGCCCGGCTGCCATTACGACAATCATGGTTTCGCCGATAGCCCTGGAAACTGCCAGAAGAATGCTTCCGACAATACCTGGAAGGGCTGCAGGTAAAACCACATGCCTGATGGTTTCGGATTTGGTAGCGCCCAACCCGTATGCGCCATCCCTTAAAGACTGAGGCACCGCATTAATTACGTCATCGGACAGGGAAGAAACAAACGGAATAATCATTATGCCCATAACCAGGCCTGCAGCGAGAGCACTTTCCGAAGATACATCCAGGCCAAGAACGGATCCTGATTTTCTGATCATGGGGGCTACGGTAAGCGCTGCAAAAAATCCATATACGACTGTCGGAATTCCAGCCAAAATTTCCATTAAAGGTTTTGCAACATCCCGAAATCTTTTATCGGCATATTCCGACATATATATGGCGGACATCAGGCCAATGGGTACAGACACCATCATGGCGATTGCCGATATCAGCATGGTGCCCAGAAAAACCGGCACTGCCCCAAAGGCACCGGAAGAACCTACCTGGTCAGCCCTGATGGCCATCTGAGGGCTCCAATTGAGTCCGAAAAGAAATTCCTTGACCGGTATTACTTTAAAAAATCGAATGGCTTCATAAAGAACCGAAAAGACAATGCCAATTGTGGTGAGTATGGCAATACAGGAACAGGTTATGATCATAATCCTTAAAAACTGTTCCACCTTGTTCCTTGCCCTCAAAGAAGGCTTAATCATTTTTCCGATAATAAGTATTGCAAGTATTGACACAGAAAGGGATATGACTGCCAATGATGCACTACTGATAAACTTCAGATCCTGGTAATGATCGGCAGCTGCCTGAATAGCCGGGCTTACCTGCTCTGAAACAATATTTCCCGTAACCAGATTTTTGATATCATTCACAACAAGGTTAAGTCTGCCTGCCGGCAGATTTCTGATTTCATCCGGAAGTCCGGAAATCACTATTCTGGTGATAACACTCGGTTCAAATGCCAGCCAAAAGCCATAAATCAGCAATGCCGGAATTCCGGCCCACAGAGCAGTAAGTGCACCATAGTAAGCTGGACGGGAATGAAGCAGCCGAATGCCACCGGCTTGCCTTCCTATGTTAAAGGCTTTTTTTCTACCAATATGGTAGGCAACAGCTGATAAACCGAGCAAAAATATAAACAGAATTAGCGGGGGCATTTTTTCCTTATTTACCTTTCAACTTCACGGTCAATTTTTATGGGTAATGTAAAGGTTGGATATTCAAAAACCGTTTTTATTTGGTTAGGATTTCATTAGCCGAAGATATATTCCGGTGGGTTAAGATGAACCTGAATGGAGTTATTTTAATATCCGGACCAATTCAACAGGCTTGCGACTTCTAAACAGAAATGTTAAGAAGATCCTATTTTTCGAATAACCACATTAAAAACTAAAACAACACCAAGGAGGTTTTTTACATGGGAAAAGGAGATAGAAGAACCAAAAGAGGTAAAATCTGGAGAGGGTCAAATGGCAAGTGCAGGCCCAAATACACCAAAAAGAATAAAAAGAAAGATACTTCAGAACAGACCGAATAATTGACAATCAGGATTCGGCGTTACGGCATGACAATCAGAGGCTGCTATTGGAAATCGAGTGGTTTTTGAATCAGATAACCTTCCAGCACCGGACAAATCTGCCATCCTTTGCCGGATAAAATTCGATTTCATTCTTGCGACAGCGATCTTCCACAAGGGGACACCTTCCCTGAAACTTGCATCCCGGAGGCGGGTTGTATGGGGTGGGTACGTCTCCTTCTGGGGGATTGAACGGTTTCGCAGCTCCCGGTTCCGGGATAGGTACCGCTGCCATGAGCATTTTGGTATACGGATGGAGCGCACTGTTGTAAATGATATCTGACGGACCATACTCCATGATTTGTCCCAAATACATGACAGCAAGGTCATCGCTGATATAGTGCACCACATTAAGGTCATGAGCAATAAAAAGATAGGTCAGATTCAGTTCATCCCTAAGTTTCAGCAAAAGATTTATGATCTGGGCCTGAATAGAGACATCAAGGGCTGAAACAGGCTCATCACAAACAATCAGTTCCGGGTTCACACTCAATGCCCGTGCTATTCCGATTCGTTGACGTTGTCCTCCACTAAACTCGTGAGGATAACGATCCGCCACATTTGCCTGTAATCCTACCATGGCCAATAAGTCTTTGATTCGCTCCTTTCTTTGTAATCGCCCGTTTTTTTTGAGAAGTCGAACTCCTTCATCGATAGTATCGCCGACAGTCATTCTGGGATTCAGGGAGCCGTATGGATCCTGAAAAATGATCTGCATCTGCATTCTAAAGGGTTTCATCTCTTTATGGGTCAAACCTGTTATTTCTTTATTTCGGAAAATAATTTTTCCACCATCCGGTTCCAACAGTTTAAGAACCATACGCCCCAGAGTGGTCTTTCCACAACCTGATTCGCCCACAAGGCCCAATATTTTTCCCTTGTCGATTTTAAAGTCAACACCATCAACCGCTTTGATCCATCCGACCGTTTTTTGAAGAAATCCGCGCTTAACCGGAAAATATTTTTTCAGAGCTTCTGCTTTCAGTATCGGATTTGTTCCAAAAGATTCCGGGTTCATGCCTTCCCTTCCCTGCTGGTATTTACAGGACCGAATTGCCGATTTGCAGGGAGTTTCTTTTCTCTCCACAGCCGCAAGGTAATCGGACACCTGGCCTGGTGGCCGGATTCGAAATCTGCCATTTCAGGAAACTTTATTCTGCATTCATCCTGTACATAAGGGCACCTGGGATTAAAAGGACATCCATCCGGCTTATATCCCGGGTCAGGTACGTTTCCGGGAATGCTGTATAGGGGTTTTCCTTTTTTAGATCTGCCCGGAAGCGCTGCCAGAAGCCCCATGGTATAAGGATGAAAAGGGTTTTTAAAAACTGCTTTCACTGTACCGGTTTCCACAATGACACCGGCATACATGACATAAACGCGATCCGAGATTTCGGCCACAACTCCGAGATTATGGGTAATCAGCAATACAGACATATTTCGGTTTTGCTGAAGTTCCCGGAATAACTGTAATATCTGCGCTTGTACGGTGACATCCAGTGCTGTGGTCGGTTCATCGGCGATTACCAGGTCAGGTCCACAGGCAAGTGCCATGGCAATCATCACACGCTGGCGCTGACCTCCGCTTAAAAGATGGGGATAGTCATTCACTCTGTCTTCCGGGGATGGTATACCCACATCTTTTAACAAAGCAATAGTTCTTTTCAGCGCATCTTCTTTCTTTGTCTTCTCATGATTGATCATAACCTCCCGAATCTGATCACCAATGGTAAAAACCGGATTTAACGAGGTCATGGGTTCCTGAAAAACCATGGAAATTTCACGGCCCCTTACCTTTTGCATTTGCTCTTCATTAAGATGTAAGAGGTTTTTACCCTTAAACAGAATTTCTCCATCCATGATTTTGCCTGGAGGACATGGCACCAGACCTAGAATGCTCAATGCAGAAACGGTCTTTCCGCATCCGGATTCTCCTACCAGACTGACGATTTCCCCTCGTGTCAGATTGTAGCTGATTCCATCCACAGCCCTGGATATGCTCTCTTCACCATAAAAGAACACCTTTAAATTGTGTACTGATAGTAGCAGGTCTTTTTCCATTGAACCCTACAATCGCTCCCGTAACTTTGGATTCAGGGCATCCCGTAATCCTTCTCCGAAAAGGTTGAATGCCAGCACCACGATTAAAATGGCTATTCCAGGCACAAATGTCAGCCAAGGTGCATCAAACAAAAAATTTTTACCATTGGATAAAATATTTCCCCATGTGGCATGGGGTGGTGGAACGCCAAACCCGAGAAAGCTTAGGCCTGCCTCCGTTAAAATGGCAGAGGCGATGCCAATGGTTGCCGATACCAGAACCGGGGCGATCGCATTTGGGATCATGTGCAAAAATATGATCCGTCCGTCACTCACACCCAAAGCCCGGCTTGCTGTGATAAAATCCATCTCACGCAAGGAAAGAAATTCAGCCCGAACAAACCTGGCCGAACCCATCCAACTGGTCAGTCCAATAATCACCATAATATTGTAAATACTCGAAGGAAGGAGAGCCACAACAGTCAAAATCAGAAAGAAACTGGGAAAGCAGAGCATGATATCGATAAGTCCTGTGATCAGGCCATCCACAGATATTACCGGAAACAATAACGGATTTTTCCCTGTTTTTCTTCGTGTCTTTCGGACAAAGGCTGTCAGGAGAAGACCAACCCAAAAGAGGATCATACCTGAAATAAATTTATCGGCAAAAAAACGGCCGATACCCAGAGCAATTAGAGTAATACCTAAAACATGCCCTGCGGTAATTTTATGTTCTCCATAATAACCTGCCCATCCTCCGAGAATTATCCCGATGATCACTGAAATACCAACCGCAACAAAACCCACGGTTAAAGAGACCCAGGCTCCCTGAAGCATTCTGGCAAAAACATCCCGGCCAAGATCATCGGTGCCCAACACATAAACTTTTAGCTTTGGGATTTCATAGGGTCTTAAATTTTCATACAGGGGTTTTGATAACGGAGGCCGAAGTTTTTCCTGAAGTCTCACAAGGGAAGGATCCAGAATCGGTTCACTTCCTGTTGTCAACACGACACCGCCAACGGCTACGATGAAGAAAACAATAAACACCAGCATACCCGCCACTGCGGTTCGGTTTTTCCTGAAAAGACGCCAGAACATATAAAACATGCTTCTTTTCGGGGCATCCAATACACCCCCTTCAGGTGTTGGGATCGTTTTTTCATTATTATTCATAAACGGATCCTCGGGTCCACAACCATATAAAGGAGGTCGGAAAGAAAGGTCCCTGCCAGAACCAAAATGGCGGATACGAAATTCACAGTCAAAATGACCGGGTAATCCCTGGCCAGAATGGCTTCATAGGCCATCCGTCCCATACCGGGCCATGAAAAAATCGATTCTATGATAACCGATCCCCCGATCAATCCCGGAAGAACAAGTCCGAACATGGTTACGAAAGGGAGCAACGCATTTCTGAGGGCATGTTTGTAATGAACCTGATCCGATGGCAACCCCTTGGCCTTTGCTGTTCTGACATAATCCTGACTTTCCACTTCCAGCATCTGATTCCTGACATACCTGGATAATACCGCCACGCCCCCGGCTGCTCCAAGAATGGACGGCAAAAAAAGATGCCACAGGCGATCCATGAACACCGTCCATGGATCGGCCGAGGACAAGCCAAAAGTCTGCATTCCGATGACCGGAACCTGAAGTTGGGTTACCACAAGGATGATCAGAATATAGGCAAAAAAGAATCCGGGTATGGAAATAAGAAAATAGGCCAGTAAAGTCGTGCTCCGATCATAAAAGCTTCCTCTTGAAATAGCAGCCCGAATCCCTACCGGAAAGGACAGAGTCCAGGTAATCAGGGTTCCTAGGATAAAAAGCGGAAGGCTGTTTAAAAAACGTTCCCAGATTTTACTCAGTACGGGTCGGTTATCTTTCCAGGACACACTTTTACCCGTAAAAAGGTCCCGATAAAAATAAAAGTACTGAGTATGAAGCGGCTTATCCAGGTGAAACTCCTTTCGGAATCTCTCCAGAACCTCCTGGGTAAACATGGGATTTAATGGATCGATCTGGCTGGGTTCGCCTGGCGCAAGGTAAATGATCAAAAAGGATATGACCGATACAAAAAAAAGAGTGATGCTTTTTCGAACGGCATTTCGGGCAATAAAAGAAATCATTGATTATTACTCCGTTAGAAATTGTGGCTGTTCGGAAAGCTTGATCCACTTGTTAAAATCGAAAGTATAGTTGCCCGTTTTGGTGGGTTCTATGGGTCGATATCGGATATTTCCAAAATCATCAATTTCTTTGATCACGATACGTTTATCCAGAATTGCGGTCCACTTCGAGACGAACAAAAACGTATAAGGCTGTTCATGAGCAATGATTTCATGGAGCCTGTGGCACATCTCCACTTGCCGCTCGTGGTTGTATTCCTGCCGGATTTCAATAATCAACCGGTCGGCTTCATCATCAGTAAAATTGACAAAATTTAACCGGTTGGGGCCTGTCTGGCTCGAATGCCAGATCTGATAAAGATCCGGGTCGATTCCCATACTCCAGCCAAGAACCAGTGCATCAAAATCCAATTTGTTCACCCTCTCCTGAATAAATACGGCCCACTCCAGAACATCAGTTCGGACATCCACACCGATTTTTCTCCATGAATCCTGTGCGATGGCTAAAATGGCCTGGCGAATATCGTTTCCCTGGTTGGTAATCAATGTGAATCGAAGCGGTTGGCCGTTTTTTTCAAGAATGCCGCGGGCACCTCTTTCGTATCCGGCTTCCCTTAAAAGTTCCAATGCCTGCTGAGGGTCGTATGGAAGAGGTGTGATACCATCGTTATAAAAATCGGTCTGTTTTAGAAAGGGCCCCGTGATTCTTTCCGCCTGGTCATAAAGAACATACCGAATGATTTTATCAACATCCAGGGCCATGCCCAGGGCCGCCCGCACCCGCCGGTCCTTAAAGATTTCCCTTCGCATATTGTATCCGATATAGCTGTAGGCAAAAGATAATCCCGAAAAATTTTGAAACCTGGGGTCATTTCCGAGCCTCCCAACCTGGTGGGGTTTAACCGCATAATCATCCACCGTACCGGCATAAAACTCCATCTCCTGGGTCAATTGATCAGGAATAATCCGGTAGGTAAATTTTCGATAGTGTGGAGGCCCTTCCCAATAACCTTCAAAACGTTCCAGAACAATATATTGATCGCTTTTCCATTCCCGAAACACAAAAGGCCCGCAACCCACCGGATTACGATTGAATCGGCTCTGACGCATGGTGAATGACTCGGGGTTTATTCTGCGCTCCAAGGCTTCATTTCGAAGTGCTTTCTCATTAAGCAGGTGAGATGGGAGAATTCCCATGGACCAGGTACCTAGTGCCGGAGAAAAAAGCCGCTTATAGACGATTCTCACCGTCATGGGATCCAGTATATCAACGGATTTTACAGGTTCATAGTCGGACACTCTGGGGGAAATGTTTTTCGGATCCATTATGGCATCAAAGGTAAATTTGACATCCTCGGCATCAAATGGTTCGCCATCATGGAATGTCACTCCAGGGCGTAAATGAAACACAATGACCGGATTATGTTCGACGGAAGGAAGCAATTCTTCGGATATTTGTTGAAGTTTATCCGGGTCAACCCTGGAAAATCCGGAGATATATCGGGAAGAATCAAATGATGAGAAATAATTTTCCCCCAGAATATGGGTAAGGTTTGAAAACAGATCCTGATCCACATTTTTCAATGTCAAGCAGATACGAGCGGGGGCTGATACAGTCAAAAAAACCTCAAAAGGATCTTCACCCTCCTGGGGTATCGAATAGGAGGTTTCAAATTTTTCGGGTAACAGTATTTTGATATCACGAATATTGTCCAGGGTCGCAAATAAAGGGTCATCAGGAGATTGGTATTTTTCCTTTGCCAAAAGAAGGATTTTGGCCACATCCTCGGGCGAGTTTGAATCCATGGCGGGCAACTGGGCGTGTTCGTTCACATAAAAATATGCCTCTTCGTATAATTCCCAGTGGGTGGCCAGACGCCCTCGAAAGCTCAGGTCCTTGTCCCGATCCAATAGTCCTTCAAAGACTCTTCCGTTGATCTCGGAACTTGCAGAATCAGCTGATAGAATCGGATTTAATATCTGAGCATCTCCAATGGATGCGGTGATATATTCATGAAGCCGATCCGGGTTTCCACGGGTCTGTTGCTCGTAAGTGGGTACCCAGAAATAGGACTGTGCAAGAAACAGTATAAAAATAATCGGGGTCCAAACCAGGACTCTTCGCATTTATCCTCTTCGGGTTAAATTTGATGTTCGGATGACCATTCACAAAAAGCATACAAAAGCCTTTTAAGATGGTCAAGGCAATATTGTATGGTAAAAAACGCTTTGACACTCCCCAAAAAGTTCATTAGGATACCCCGTGTTGTATTTATCAGAACAAACCCATTTGTGCCTTTCAAAATATCATCGGAGGATTTATCATGCGTTCGGATATATTGAAAAAAAAAGTGGAAACACTTCCTCACCGTGCGTTGCTCATGTCGGCAGGCGTTTCCCGGGAAGATATTTATTCAGACAAACCATTTATAGGGATTGCCAACAGTTACAACAACCTGATCCCAGGACATATTCATCTCAATGAGCTGACCCAGGAGGTCAAAAGAGGTATCCGGGATGGAGGCGGTGTGCCTTTTGAGTGGGGAGTGCCCGGTGTTTGTGACGGTATTGCCATGTTTGCCGAAATGCGATTGAGTCTTCCGAGTCGCGAGCATATTGCCGATAATATTGAAATTATGGTCCTTTCCCACTCGCTCGATGGCTGGGTGGGTGTAACCAACTGCGACAAAATTACACCGGGTATGCTAATGGCTGCAGGAAGACTCGATTTACCGGCAGCGATTCTCACCGGTGGTCCAATGAAAGCCAACGTGATTGACGGTAAGAAACACCATCCCATTTTAGGGTTTGGCATGGTAGGACAAGTCAAAGCGGGAAAAATGACCCATGAAGAAGCCGATAGCATGCTTCCCTGTCTTGCTTGCGGAGCCGGTTCCTGTGTAGGGCTGTATACCGCCAACACCATGGCAGTGGTTACTGAAGTGCTTGGAATGTCGATCACCCGATGTGCAACAACTACGGCGACCTCGGCTCTGAAAAAAAAGCAGGCCTATGAAACAGGAAAAAGAATCGTTGAGCTTGTTAAAGAGGACGTGAAGCCCAGGCAAATCATGACACCGGAAGCTTTTGAAAACGCAATACGGGTAGATATGGCCATGGGGGGGTCTACAAATACGGTGTTACACATTCCTGCCGTGGCAAAGGAAGCCGGGATTGAGATTGATGTGGAACAATTCGACCGAATATCTCGGGAAACGCCAAACTTATGTTCCATTATACCCGCCGGAATCAATGAGATGGCAGACATCGACAATGCCGGGGGAATTCCTGCGGTATTAAATCGCCTAACCCATATGCTCAAAGACAATTTAACGATAAACGGCCATTCCATACTCGATATTGCCCGAAACGGTAAAGTGGCTGATCCTGAATTAATTCGCAATCTCGATAACCCTATTCACAAGGAAGGCGGGATCGCGGTGTTGAAAGGAAATATCGCTTCTAGCGCTATCATCAAACAAACCGCTCTGGACCCTGAAATGAGAGTTCACAGTGGCCCTGCAAAGGTTTTTTACAGCGAACAAGCATTATTGGATGCCATTGAAGCCAAAAAAATTGACGAGGGAGATGTGGTGGTGTTGCCGTTTCAGGGGCCTGCCGGAGCCCCTGGAATGCCGGAGATGCTGACACCTACCGATGCCATCAAAGGTGCGGGATACAAAAAAGTGGCGTTGATTACCGATGGCCGGTTTTCGGGTGCCACGGTCGGTCCCTGTATCGGACATGTGGAAATGGAAGCCTATAACGGAGGGCCGATCGGTGCCATTCAAAACGGGGACATTATCAATATCAATATTCCGGAAAGGACTCTGAATGTTCAGTTAACGGATGATCAGATCAGACAGAGGCTTTTGTCGGTTGAAATTCCTGATAGAACTCTTACCCATTTTTTAAAAACATACCGCCAATCTTATACCGGCCTGAATTGCTACGGTAAAAAATCTTTTTAGACCTCAACAGTGTCGCTGCTGCAAGCGGCACTGTTGAATTATAATCTTCACCAGTTGCCATTTTGGGTCCTACGGCCTTCTTTTATCTTTTTATCCCCGGAGCATCATATCTGGGTGCAGATATTTCTTTTTTGCAGTCTTTATATTGGTATTTGCAAAACCGTTGGATGGTTGAAGGAACATTATAATTCTTTGATCATGATCACCAGGTCTTCGTAGTTTCCTTCCTGATCTTTTATGAAATTTTTTAAAACAGCAACTTCCTTGAATCCCACTTTTTCACATAAAAAATAGGCTTCATCCAAAGCAGGGGACACTTCGGCCGTAAGTTGATCTATACCCATGGATTTGGATATTTTAATCATCATATCGATAATACATGTGGAAAGACCCTTCTCGCGATAGTCCGGATCTACGGTACCGCGAATTTCCGCTTGGTGTCTTCTCCACCCAATAGGATTAAATTTTATCGTGGCACTGCCTACGATTCGATCCCCATCAAAAGCAATGAGCGGAAAAGCCACATCGTAATCCAGATCATAAATCATTCTTTCAACAACTTTAGGATCGGTGACATCATCTTTCAAACGGGACACTTCTTTGGCCGGGAGTCTTAAAAAATAATCAAAAAGGGCTTTTTCATCTTCTTTTCGCAAGGGTCTGATGACCAACTGAGTTCCATCTTTAAGACAAACAGTTTTTGGAAAATCATACGGGTTCATTTTTTCCGCCCAATTTATTTTTCAGGTAATCCATCCATTGGTTTTAATGGTGATTCCGCCGTAAAAATATTCTCAACATAAAAAATTTTTATGTTAAATATTATCTAGTCCTTTATGCAAAATTTGATGTTTAACGTCAAGCATTATTAAGTCGAAAAAGAAAAAGCCGTAAAAGGACCTATTACTGTGCAAAGCATTATATAAAGGTTTTTTATTGCAATGCATTATATCTTACAGCTTCTTTTTATAACATTAAAATATTTTTTCATAATTACTAAATAATAGTTATTATAGCCATGACCTTGCAAAGAAAAACATGATTGTAGACTTTGCATTTTTCAAATATAGATTCTGGATATGTCAAATGGGGATGATGAAAATATCGAACTTGGAAGGAGTTTATTTTATTGCGTTGCATCATGCAGCATCATTAAAAACGGTAATGAAAAAAATTCATTAGATTTCAAAAAAACAAGAACTATGAGACCATTGGTTAGGCATCTCTTCAAAATTTTCCTTGACGCGGTTTTTCCTCCCCGATGCATGATATGCAGGTCATTTTATGATCGCCCTCATTTTTCAGATTTGGATCTTCTGGAAAAAGCAGGCCTGGGAAAAATATCTTTTCAGATGGTTATGGATCGGTATTTATGCCCGCTTTGTCTGAAAGATTTTATCGAGGTCGAATCGCCGAAATGTTCCATATGCGGTTTTATGTTTAAAAGTCGGGTCGGAGGCGATCATGTTTGCGGAAGATGCATCAAAAACCCGTTTAAATTTCAAAAAGCCAGAGCTTACGGCCTTTATGAGCGTTCCTTGAGAAAAGCCATACATCATCTCAAATACCATCATAAAACATACCTTGCTGAGCCATTGAGTTTGTTGTTGTTTTCAACCTTTATTAAGAACTGGAATCCGGAAACCATTCATATGATCATTCCAACGCCGCTTCATAAGGGAAGGCTAAAGAAACGGGGGTTCAACCAAACATTTCAACTGATTAAAAAATGGCCGGAATGGTTTAAAAAATCAGGGTTAGACCGACTTTCCATTGCAATTGACCAGGAGGTATTGTTCAGAAAAAAGAAAACCAAAGCACAGGTTGGAATGGGAAAAAAAGAGAGAGTTGCCAATATCAGGGGGGTCTTTGAAGTGAGAAACCGCTCAAAAATTGATAACAAAAATATTCTTCTGATAGATGACGTTCTTACCACTGGTGCCACAGCAAATGAATGTGCTAAAATCCTTATTAAAAATGGTGCCGGAAATGTGGATGTGCTGACACTGGCTCACACGGACAGTCACATCCTCTGGTAATCACGGTTGAATCCATTCTACTGTTTTTCCCTCGCCGTCAAGGATCAGGATCAGAAATTCATTTTCTTTTGCATCCTTGGTCAAATCGCCATAAAAAACAGCCTGGGTTTCATACTTGAGGGATTTATCTTTTTTCAGCAGATTCATGCACTGCAGCGCATGATCTTTTTCCATGAAAACCGGAATATAAGAAATGTTTTTTTCTTCATGATGCTGGCCCAGATACTGGGGATTTTTTTCAGGTTCCTGAATGATTACCCATACCCATTGATCTTCTTTGATTTCAGGACTCATGTGATTAGCTCCTTCCGAAAATATTATGAAAAACCGTTTTTAATAAAAAGCAACAAAATAAGTTGTGATTCAATGAGATTTTGAGTGCCCGAATCACTGGTCTCATTTTTTAACGCTATATAAAAAAGCACCTCCGGTGTCAACGACAAGGTGTTTTTAAAAGTCATGACGAACGATGAAAAATATGGTATAAGAGATACCAACATTCAATAGCCCGGTATTTTTTATGACTCCCAAAAATAAACCAACAGCACCTGGAAATACCGATCACCTGAAGACAATCTCGGTTGTGGAATCGGTTTTGAGTTATCTGATTATCGGCTTACTGTGCCTGATCGCTTTTGGAGTATATCGATCCCATTTCAAATTTAATCCTGCTGTATTATCTTTGGAAAAAATTCGAATAACACCGGCAATCGATTTTCTCGGGCAAGATCAAAAAACCGAGTTGCCACTGAGTCCGCCCGAGAAATTTTCCGTATTTTCCTCTCCTGAAATCTTTGACTCCATGACTTTGTCGGATAAAATCAATGGCAAAGCCGAATTGTACCTTCCGGCCGGATTCAGAAATCTTTTTGCCCAAAGATTAAATCATGATGATACACCAGGAATTTGGTATGAGGTTTTTATTTATGACATGGAAAACGCGCTTAACGCCTTTTCAGTTTATAGTTCCCAGAGGCGGGAAAATGCCCGGCCCGAAACTGTTTCCGAATTTGCCTACAGCACTGAAAACGCCATGTTTTGGGTCCATGGATATTATTATGTAGAAATTATTGCTTCTGAAGTATCGGAAAATACCCGTGAGCATCTTCTCGTTCTGGCCGAATCGTTTAACAGCCAAAATCCGCTCATTGTCGAGCCCATAGAAGAATTAGGGTTTTTTCCGGAAAAAAATCTGATTGAGCACAGTATCACATACATCCCGGCAAACGCTTTCGGATTTGAAGGCCTTGATCGTGTATTTGCAGCAAGATATCGTCTGGAAAATGAAGAAATTACGATTTTCCTCTCCCGGAGAAATTCCCATGAGGATGCAACTGACAAAGCAGAGGAGTTTGTTCAATTTTTATTGACCTATGGAGGTATGGAACTCTCTTCTGATTTTACGGAAATGAATGCACAACTCATTGAATTTTTTGGCACATTTGATGCCGTTTTTACGGCCGGACCCTATCTGGCCGGAGTGCATGAGGCTTCCAACCCGGAACTCGCAACAATAATGGTTCAATTGCTTTATGAAGAACTTGAAAAAAAGCACCTCGGTAGGTGAAAAAAATGAAAAAGAGCCTGGGATCAACCGAAGGGAGTTTCTGATCCGAGCTTCCAAAGCCGGCTTGTGCATGGCAGCAGCTTCTTTTGTAAGCTATTATTTGTATGATCCTGAAGGTCCCCAAGCATTTTCCAATCAGGAAAACCTGGTTTCTTTGCCTGATTTTTCTTTGCCGGATAAGAGCCCTGTCATGGCCGTGGTGCATGGCACCGGCGATCGAAACAAATCCTTGAACATGGCTCTTAATGCATTAGGAGGCATGGAAGCATTTATCAAAACAGGAGATCATGTTCTTTTAAAAGTCAATGCGGCATTTGCATCGCCGCCATCTCTTTCGGCTACTACCCACCCGGATCTGGTTTCTGAAACAGCACGTCTGTGCTATGCTGCTGGAGCATCGTCAGTCGTAGTTACCGACAATCCCATTAATGATCCGGTTACATGCTTTTCCCTTTCCGGAATCGAAAAAGCGGCTCTCTCTCAGGGGGCTCGCGTTATTATTCCTCGTGATTCTCTCTTTCAACCCACCACCGTCCATGACGCAAAACTTATTCGAAACTGGCCTCTTTTATATGCCCCGTTCAAAGGCATCACCAAACTTATCGGTATGGCTCCCATTAAGGATCATCATCGCAGCGGGGCTTCAATGACCATGAAAAATTGGTACGGACTACTTGGAGGGCGAAGAAATATTTTTCATCAGGATGTTCACGGGATAATTGAAGAGCTTTCCATGATGGTCTCCCCTACCCTTGTGATTCTTGATGGCACTTGGACCATGATGACAAACGGTCCCACAGGAGGTTCCCTGTCGGATCTGAAAGAAACCAACACCATGATCGTTTCTACCGATCAGGTAGCAGCGGATGCATACGGGGCAACCCTATTGGGAAAATCACCGGAAAATTTGCCCCATATCTTGAAAGCCGAGGCCCAGGGGGTCGGCACCGCCGATTTTAACTCCCTTAATCCCATCCGAATCAATGCTGGATAATTTTAATCCATGAAAATCACCACAGCTCGGAAAATAAGCCAAATTTTTTTTATAGTTCTTTTTTTATGGTTCTGTGTCACAACCACTTTGGGTGATAAATGGTGGCAGCTCCGGGGATGGCCTGTCAATTGGATAATTCAGCTTGATCCCTTGGTAGGCCTTGGGACCCTCTTGGCAACGGGAACCTTATATGCCGGTCTTTTATGGGGACTGGCAACGGTTTTGTTAACGATAATTTTGGGGCGTTTTTTTTGCGGTTGGGTATGTCCTTTCGGAGCCATCCATCAATTTATAGGATTCTGCGGAAAATACAACCGATCACTGAAACATAAAATCGGTATCAATCGATACAGTCCATGGCAATCTTTTAAATATTTGCTCTTGTTCTTTTTCTTGGTGTCGGCATTCATGGATCTTTCAGGTATTTTATCCCCGGGACATCCCCTGATCGCAGGGACTCTCCAAATCGGCCTTCTGGACCCCATTCCCCTTCTGTACCGTTCCGTGAATCTGGCATTGATTCCAATTTTTGATGGATCAGCAGTTCATCTTTCCGCGTCGGTTCGTTTTTATGAAGGAGCCTTGGTAATCGGTACTATTTTTATGGCTGCAGTGGGATTAAATTTTCTAAGACCCAGATTTTACTGTCGTTATATTTGCCCCCTTGGAGCTTTGTTCGGCATTTTGAGCCGGTATGCGATTTTCAGGATCGGTAAAAACAAACCCGAGTGCACCAACTGTGAAATTTGTGAAAAAAACTGTGAAGGCGCTTGTTCACCAACTGACCGGATTCGTATCAATGAATGTGTCCTGTGCATGAATTGCCTGAAAGATTGCCGTCATAATACGATATCATACCGGGTCTTATCTTCGGAAGCCGGAGAAATCATATCACCTGATCTGACACGCCGGGGTATTGTGCTGTCACTTGCATCCGGTGCCCTGATTCCGCCCATGCTCAACTTGAGCGGGATAACCGCTCTGAACTGGAATGCCGATCTGGTAAGACCTCCGGGGTCTATAACCGAGCGTGAATTTTTGAAACGGTGTATTAAGTGCGGACAATGCATGCGTATTTGTCCCACCAATGTCATTCATCCTGCGGGTTTAGAATCTGGCTTTGAAGCCCTCTGGACGCCTTCTCTCAATTTCAGGATTGGTTCCAGCGGATGCCAACACAACTGTATTGCCTGCGGCAACATATGTCCCACCGCGGCGATTCGTCCCATAACACTTGAAGAAAGAATGGGAACAGGTCCTTTTGAAAGCCGGGGACCTATTCGTATCGGAATGGCATTTGTGGATCATGGACGATGTCTCCCCTGGTCCATGGATTTACCATGTATCGTATGTCAGGAAAACTGCCCTGTAAGTCCAAAAGCGATCTTTACACGAGAAGTTTTTCAATCAGTCCGGGATCATGATCACATCAAAATCAGATCCCTCGAAAAAAATATCGTTGAGGTCACAAACAAACGTCTTGAACCGGATCGTTTTGCCACGGGTGATTATTTTCTAAAATTTTCGGATTTTCCCGAATTAAGGCCGTTACCGGTTACGCGAAATTCAGAAATCTCAATCGAATTTATCGGTTCTGAAATGCCGGAAAAGGAGCAGGATGTTGATGGGTTTGCAGATATAATGATCCTGCTTCAACAGCCTTATGTGGATCCTGAAAAATGCATCGGATGCGGGATTTGTCAGCACGAATGTCCTGTCAAAGGGAAACGGGCCATCAGGATTACCGCTGAAAATGAATCCCGAACCGGTGACCATTCTTTTTTACTTTCACGATAAGGAGAACTTGATATGAAACATACATATAAAGGCGTTTCTCGCAGAGATTTTTTGAAAACAGCTGGTGTCGCAGGTATTGGATCCGTTCTTGCTTCCTATGTGGGCGGTATCTCTAATTTGTCAGCTTCAGATGCTAATACTGCCTCCAGAGTCCCCACCAGACCGTTTGGAAAAACCGGAGTGAATGTTTCCATTTTAAGTTTAGGAGGAATGTTCGATATCCCTTCCAACCAGATTATATTAAAACAGGCCGTGAGACTGGGAGTAACCCATTGGGACACGGCCAATTCATATGGTTACGGCCAAAGCGAAAGGGGCATCGGAAGGTTTTTTCAAAGCAATCCCGATACACGAGGTCAGATTTTTCTGGTCACCAAATCAGGGGAAAGAGATCCGTCCGGACTCAGCAATATGCTCGATACTTCTCTTGAGCGGATGAACACTTCCTATGTAGATCTGTTTTTCATTCATGGAATTCGAAGAATCGATGAAATCGATAATAAAACACGTGCCTGGGCGGAAGATGCCAAATCAAAGGGAAAAATTCGGTTTTTCGGATTCAGCACTCACAGCAATATGGAAAATTGCCTTATGGATGCATCGAAATTGGATTGGATCGATGGAATCATGATGACCTATAATTTCAGAATCATGCACTCCGATGCCATGCAAAAAGCGGTTGCTGCCTGCCATGATGCCGGGATCGGCTTGACGGCAATGAAAACCCAGGGAGGAGGCCCAGTGAAAACTGATTCTGAAACGGAATTAAAAATTGCCGGACGCTTTGTGCGAAAGGGATTTACTCCGGAACAGGCAAAACTGATGGCCGTCTGGGAAAACCCAGCCATTGCCAATATCTGCTCACAAATGCCCAGCATGAACCTTCTGACTGCTAACGCCGCCGCAGCCATGAAATGGGAAAGCCTGACAACATCGGATTTCAGATTATTTAAGGAACTAGACCATGAAACCGCATCGGATTATTGCGCGGGATGTGCTCACTTGTGCGAATCCGCTTTAACACAATCTATTCCGGTTTGCGATGTCATGCGCTATCTGATGTATGCTCGCAATTACGGCGAAAAAGAACTAGCTGTGAACCTCTTCCATGAAATACCTTCAGAGATCAGACAACGGATTCTCATAATGGATTACTCCAAAGCTGAAAAAATATGTCCGAGACATCTGGCCATAGGCCAACTCATGAAAGAAGCATCCACGGAACTGGTATAATGTTCGGGAAATGAGTTTTCAGAAGACAATAACCGGCAATTATCCGGAGCAACCCAGAGTAGCAGTTGGTGCGGTGGTTTTCAAAGACAATAAAGTTTTACTGGTTAAGCGAGCAAAACCTCCGGCGAAGGGTGTTTGGGCTATACCCGGTGGAAGTGTTGAGCTTGGCGAAACCCTTCAGCATGCAGCTGAAAGAGAAATCCTGGAAGAAACCGGCATCACCATTTTGGCAAAGAAGCCTGTTTATACTTTTGACCTCATCGAAAAAGATACAAGTGGTCGGGTTTGTTTTCATTATGTAATTATCGATTTCACCGCCGATTATCTATCCGGAAATCCTGTGCCCGGTGATGATGCCGTTGAGGTTCGGTGGGTCTCTTCCGGAGAATTGAAGACTTTAAATATCAATCAAAGAACCTTGCAAGTCTTAAAATCACTGTTCGATTTTTTTCCGGACGACAATAGTCATTCAGATTCAAACCACTAAAGTTTTTATATGGAAAAAGACCGCACCAAATGGAACATTAAGCACCAGGCCCGGCCGGAAATGGACAAGCCATCGAGAGTCGTCATGGACTTTTGCTCAATGGCCTCAAAAAGGAGAGCCCTGGACATTGCATGCGGTACAGGACGTAACGCCATTTATTTGGCAAAACTTGGATTCCGTGTGGATGCTGTGGATATTTCAGACATAGCGCTTAAGAAAATCATAGGCAGACATCAAAAGATCCGACTTATTTGCGCAGACCTTGACCAGTTCGACATCGCACCAAATCGCTATGATCTCATAATCAATATCCGGTATCTCAACCGCAGACTCTTTCCCTATATCAAAGAAGGCCTCGTATCAGGAGGAGTTTTGATTTTTGAATCCTTTATGGAAAAGCCTTTAACGGATAAATCCGTGAGTAAAAAAAGCCATCAGCCTTCATGCCGGGATTATCTGTTCAGGGAAAATGAACTTCTCCATGCCTTTTTGTCACTTACGGTCCGGTATTACCGGGAATCCGAAGCCAAAGAGCCTGAATCACCGCCATGGATGGCCTCACTTGTGGCTATAAAACCTTAACAACACGATGGGCCGCAGCTTGCTGATCCTTTAGCTTTAATCCAGGTCTGAATAATGTATGAAGCACATCCCACACCCGGATTGACCGTTATGGCTTCCACCGGGCAATTTTTTGCGCAGGCCCCGCATTCCATACATCCGTCCATATCCACAATACACACTTTTTTCTCTGCATTTTCAAAAACCTGATGAGGGCACACCTGCGTACAAATTCCACAGCCAATACAAACGCTAATATTAAGGCTTAATGTCGCCACACCGGATAAATATCTGAATGTCTTCATTTCACAAATCCCGCCCCAATCCACATGGCTAAAGCGATAAGCAGAGCTGACGCCTGAATCGGTATCGCTTTTCGCATTTCCTTTTCAACCCCTGACGGTGAAGTAAAGGGTGTTGCTCCTGTGAAATTCATAGCAAAAAAACTGCTAACAATAATAATGATCAACAGTATTGAAAAGGCTTCCAGCACATTTATCCGTTCATAAAAATAAAAAAGCATGAAAAAACTCGCAAAACATCCCGTCCATGTTCCCTTGATTGAAAAAGCTTTTCCCGGAAGCCATGGAAGAAATATCGGCACCAAAACCGCACCGCCCAACACGCCGGCAATATACGATATAAGCACCAATATTCCACGATTCCACGCCGCTGAAACCGAAAAAACATCTGATCCTATTCCGGATATGAAAAAAGCCAAAATTAGTGTCCAAAAGGTTGGTTTGGCCAATTCGGAAAGTTCCACCGGAATCAGAACAATTCTTTCACGCGTGGTAAAGGTGACACGTCTCATGGTTTCGGTGGATTTTTTCCCACTTTCAAGAAATAATCGAATATCTTCGGCCTTAACCGGACCCCAAACAATCTTAAAGCCGCACTCTTTTTTTACTCGATGCCCTGCAATTCCAGTAGCGCCGAGCTGAGGAACTATCAGCTCATGGTGAGTTACAATTTTTTCCAAATGGGTGAATTTAACCTTTTCAACCAGCTCCTCTGTTGAAAAGGTGCCTTTTCCAGCCGCACACCATACATTGATTCCCCTTGAATCCAAAATGAGCAGCCATGCATCTATTCCTTTTAGCTCCTTTCGTAATATATCAAAAGTAAGCTTATAATTGGCGGTAACAAGAACCGGAGATTCATTTCCGGGGTTTCCGACTCCGTAAATACCAGGTGCAATCTTATAATTGTTTCTTCCGATGCCTACCCTCACAAGAAACGCTCCCAGATAATCCTTTATCCCGAGATCCGTTGACACAATTGGAATATTGCCTGCTGCAGTATTTTTGAACTGCTCAACAAAACTACAAATCCGATACCCAGGTTTCTCAAAAGGTTCTGATCTTGGTCCAGCAGGCGGTCCGCAACACGGTTCATTGGGATCCAAAGGCAATTTTGCAGAAAAATTGCAGCAGTCGGAAGCTTTTAGCATATTAAAAGCGAACGGTTTTAAATCATCAACATTCTTGCAATCAGGCAAATCGCTGTTAATTTCACTACAAACGGGATGCTTGTTATCCTTATGTAATGACATTTCTTTCAAAATTCCTGTTTTTACCTTTTATTTTTATTTCAAGGCATCAACAACAGCATTAATGGCAGCTTTTCCATCATCAAAAAGCATCAGGGTGTTATCTGCGATAAATAGTGTGTTGGGTATACCCGCAAATCCCGGACTAAGGCTTCGCTTGACCACCACCACTGTTTTAGAGCGATCCACATTCAACACAGGCATCCCGGCAATCGGGCTATGGGGGTTTTGCCGCGCATCCGGATTGACCACATCGTTGGCCCCGATCACCAGAGTTAAATCGGTTTGATCAAAGATGGGGTTGATACTTTCCATATCTTTCAGTTTATCATATCCGATATCAGCCTCGGCCAGCAACACATTCATATGCCCTGGCATCCGTCCGGCAACCGGATGGATCCCAAACAGTACTTCAATATTTCGTTTTTCAAGCATTTGAGCCAGGTCACGAACAGCAAATTGTGCTTGAGAAACCGCCATGCCAAACCCCGGAACAATCACCACCCGTCGAGAGGATTCCAAAAGCATGGCTACTTCTTCGGCAGATGTGGACTTGATTTTGCCGGTGTAAACTTCGTCATCACCATGTCCGGTTACCTTGGGCAAAGGTTTGCCTAAAAGAACATTGACCAGGGAGCGATTCATTGCCTTACACATCACACGGGTAAGCAGCATTCCTGACGCACCTACCAGAGATCCTGCAATGATTAGCATGGTGTTATCCAGAACAAATCCAGTGGCACTGGCTGCCAGTCCCGAGTAGGAGTTGAGCACGGCAATCACTACCGGCATATTCGCTCCACCGATAGGTGAAACCAGCATTATTCCAAAAAATGACGATAATGCAATCAGAGCGACGAGCCAAAAAAGTTGTCCCGGATCAATTACCAGGAGCCACCCAGCTAAAAGAATTATCCCGAAAAGTAGGATGTTGAGCACCTGTAATCCCTTGAAATACAATGGACGACGGGAAATGCCCTGCAATTTGGCAAAAGCCAGTATACTGCCGGAAAAAGTGACTGTACCGATGACAATGGAAACAACCGCAGCAACCAATGAAGATAATCCCACAGCCAATAGAGGAGTTTCACTCCGACTCATGGATACGATGGCCACTGTGGCAACCAGCAGTGAAGCACCTCCGCCAAAACCATTGAATAGGGCCACCAACTGAGGCATCGAAGCCATCTTTGTCTTATAGCCTAACCACAGACCGATCACGGATCCTGATGCCAAGCCGAAAGCAATATATCCCCAATGAAATCCGGCTTCACTCACCAGAACAGTGATGATCGCCAGAAGCATTCCCATGGCGCTATACATGTTTCCGTGCGAAGCCGTCCTGGGAAGCGTCAGCCCTTTTAGACCGATGATGAAAAGCACGGATGCAATCAGGTAGAACAATCGAGCAATTTCCAGGGGCATGCCTTAATCCTTTTTGCGGAACATAAGCAGCATACGATGAGTCACAACAAATCCCCCAACCACATTGATTGTAGCGAGAACAACGGAAATAACACCTAAAACAATCACTATGGATGGACTGCCTGTTTTTGTTGAAATCAGTGCACCGATCAGGGTGATACCACTAATGGCGTTGGTCCCGCTCATTAAAGGTGTGTGCAGTGTGGGAGGAATCTTTGTGATGATTTCGGCTCCGACGAAAAGGGCTAAAATAAAAATAGTTAACAGGAGCGTAAAATCCATATCGGACTCCTTTTCCATTGTTTACAGGATTTATACCTGAGGCATTTCCGTTAAAAGCTCTAAAACACGGTCGTTGGTTACTTTGCCATCCTTGCACAAAAGAGTATTCCATGTAATCTCCTCTTTTGGGTTGATTACCAACCGGCCGTCCATATCCACCAAATGGTCGAACAAAGTACATATATTTTTTGCAAGCATCTGACTGGCATGATATGCAACCGATGACGCAATGTTCTCTGGTCCTATAACAATAACACCATCCTTTACGACGGATTTGCCCGGTTGTGTCAATGCGCAGTTTCCCCCTAGCTCCGCCATGATATCCACAATGACCGATCCTGATCTCATATGGGATACCATCTCTTCGGTAATCAGAACGGGTGCCTTTTTTCCGGGTACCCCGGCCGTACAAATAACCACGTCATTTTCGGCCAGGATGTTTGTCATTGCTTTGCGTTGTTTAAGATAGAATTCCTCGCTCTGCGATTTTGCATATCCCCGGCTGTCTTCGGCGTCATGAGAATCCAAGTCAAATTCAACAAATTCTGCCCCCACACTTTTCACTTGATCTTTGACAGCCGGCCGAACATCGTAAGCCGAAACCAATGCTCCCATGCGTTTTGCCGTTGCACACGCCTGCAAACCTGCCACTCCCGCTCCGATAACAAATACTTTTGCCGGCATCAATGAACCGGCTGCAGTGATCATCAGCGGAAAGATTTTTTGCAACGAATTGGCAGCCATCAGGACCGCTTTATACCCTGCGAGGCTTCCCATGGATGATAAGGCATCCATGCTCTGAGCGCGAAAAATACGTGGGATCAGATCCAAAGCAAATGCTGTTACCCCGGTAGCTGCCAGGTGTCGCGCGGATTGTGGAAACATTAGCGGGTTGAGAAATGCTATCAGAACATGGTGAGGTCGTAAAAGGGCCATATCCTCAGTACAGGCCAATGGATCGGCTCCGGGACCCCGCACCATGAAAAGCACCTCGGATTGCTCGAAAAGCCGTGAGCGGTTCTGTTCGATCCTGGCTCCGGCCTTAAGATATTCTTCATCGCGATAACCTGATGGTAAGCCGGCGTTTTGCTCGATCAAAATTTGATGACCTGCTTTGGTCAATGAAGGCACCGTCATTGGCACCATAGCGACCCGGCGATCATCAGGGCAAATTTCCCTGGCGACACCGATAATCATGCTTCGAATCCCTCCGAAATAATGTATTCAATAGAATAGGGATCATGAGTAGGGTTGAATTTGATTTTTGTCAAGCAAATTATCTCCCCTGTTGAAACCCCGTATCAGTTTTCAGCACATTTTCCTTCAATAAAATTTCAGCAAGCGCTCTAGTAAAAATTGCGGCATCGCGAACATCCAAATGAGATCCGTCAGGACAGTTAAATCCGGATAGGGATGGATAATCTTCAAAATGGATCGCTTTGGCCTGGGAATTGGCGGCCAATATATCCCAATATTTTTCACGGGGCCAAGTCTGGTCCTCCAATTGGCGAACTATACCGGTGGAGGGAAAACGGATAAAAATTACCTTTCCTCCTCTGTTTTCAACTTTCCTGACTAACCGACTGATTCGGTCAACTTTTTCCATAAATTGATCCGGTGATAAGGGTGCGGCTTTTTTCTGAAATTCCACCTCTCGCTCTATACGTCCACGAAGGATTCTGTCCACATCGGCTATGGAAAAATCCATGGCTCGGAATCGATCGGGTCTCATGGGAGCATAAAATGGTCGGGGCCATTGTTTTTCCCTGATATTTTCCAACAGTTGGCCCGGCTGCAATCCGATGTACCGAAATACAAATGTCTGTTCGACAAAAATAGAAAGCTCAGTTTCTATTCGGGAAGACCACTTCTGTTCATGATATCGGCGAATCCATCTTTTGGATCGTCCAAAATCATCTGAATCCTCGCCCAAAAACATGGGTGTAAAAGAGCAGATGATGGTTCCGTATATGCGATCATCTTCAGCAAGATTTTCCAGTATCGGAACAGGACTGCTTCCATCGATCGCTAAAACCAAAGGACGTTTTCCGATAACCTGTTCAAAAATGTCCGGGTGCAGTCCTGCCTGAATGCGAGATGCTCCCACCAGAATAATAGCGCTATCCCCTTCCCTGACAGCCTGTCGCCTTACTTTTGCCCAGATACCCCAGTCGTCCTGCACTGTGGGTTGAAATCCCCTGATGCGCCAAAAGGCTTCCCAACCGCCTAAACAAACAGCAACCGCTATCAGACTGATGAGCCAGACTCTTCCCCAGTCCTTTAAATGCATACGCAAATCAGAATTGGAAGTAAATAAATGCACGTTCATCAACCGGTGCCAAAGCAATTGAAATCAGTAAAGATGCAATCACAACCGTTCGAATCCACCATGGCAGATTTTCGGTCAGTGATTCCAGGCTGGAGTTTCTCAGATTCCAATGAAAACCCATCAGCAACCCATAGATAATCAAAATTCTCAAAATTTCACCCTGGTCGACCAGAGTGGTTCCGCCAGGACCCATCATAGCCCGGATAATGACAAAAGCAGAGGTGAAATCCTCAGCCCTGAAAAATACCCAGGTAATGCAGAGAAGAACCTGGGTGATCAATACCAACACCATTTGCGGAATAGTCTTTTCAAAAAAAAAGACGTTCTTGAATATAGACTCTACCCCGCGCTCGACGATCAGATATAGGCCATGCAAGCCACCCCAGAAGATAAATCGCCATGAAGCCCCATGCCAGAGACCTCCTAGAAACATGGTCACCATGAGATTGGTCAGGGTTCGCCAATATCCCTTACGGTTTCCTCCCAGGGAGATATACAGGTAATCTCTGAGCCACGTTGAAAGGGATATGTGCCATCGTCTCCAGAATTCAGAAAATCCGGAAGAAGCGTAAGGTGATCTGAAATTATCCGGAAGAATGAACCCCAAACAAAGCGCTGCTCCCACAGCACAGTTGGAATACCCCGAAAAATCAAAAAAAATCTGCCCGGAAAATGCCAGGGTTCCGATCCACGCATCGGTAAATCCTGCAGTACCTGCCTGTGAATAAACCTTATCTGCCACAGGTGCCAAAAAACTGTCAGCAAGGATAATTTTCTGAAATAAACCGATGGTCAGCAAACAAAAGCCCCATCCCAGTTGTCTTGATGACGCATGCCTGGGATTTTTGAGCTGAGGAAGGAAATCAGCCGCCCTGACAATTGGGCCGGCTACCAGCTGGGGAAAAAAGGTTACAAAAAGGGCAAAATCGGAAAAGGACTTCCAAGGACGCATTTTTCCGCGATAAATATCAAAAGTATAGGAGAGTGATTGAAATGTATAAAAGGAAATGCCGACCGGAAGGACAATGTCCGGGGAAACCGGATGAAAGGAGATATTGAAAAATTTTAGCAAAGAGACAAAAGAATCAAGAAAAAAAGTTCCGTATTTGAAATATCCCAACATGCCAAGATTGGCGCTCAGGCTCAATATGAGAAGCAAACGCCTGTTGAACGGTTTGTCGGCCTTGGCGATTGCTTTTCCGGTAAACCAGTCGACAATGGTGGAAATCCATAGAAGCATTACAAAAGGAGGATTCCATGCGGCATAAAAAAGGTAGCTGGAAATCCACAAATGGACTTTTTTCAGGCTCCAAGGCAGTGGCAGATAGTATATGAACAGCACGATGGCAAAAAATACAATAAAAATGAGTGAATTAAATACCATATAAGTGCCGTTTAAGTTCGAGCTTTCCTGGATGCTGTCAGGTTTTTGTGTGTCATTATAACGGATTGAAAGGATATTGTATTGATATGAATGTTGTTTTTGATAGTTAAGAAGAGACCATTTGTCAAGAAAAAGAATCGGTCACCCCTGAAATAGAGAGTTGGCAACCAATATCAGTATGGAAGAAAATTTATCCGCCAAAATAATCAATGGGATGACAAATCACAGATCATCACGTCGTAAATTTCCTGAATTTATGACGCGGTCATGAAATCGGCCATGCTGTTCCTCCTTCGGTTTTATTCGATATTGATACGCAGCCATAATGATTGACAAAAACCAACCAAACAATGCGTAAAATTAACGTTATAAGGGGCATTACGAAACCATGAAATAACGCAACCGTTGATAATGGTTCCAAGGTTATTGCTTGCGTTATAAATTCTAAAAAAAGGTATAAATTGTTTCGAAAAAATGGTATGCTTGCATCATAAGTCAGAACCATTCCAGAGTGTTAACAATGGCGATGAATCTTTTCATTCAATGATCAAAGCTTGACAAATATTGAGTGATTTTATACAAAAACAAATTTAATTTTTTTATTTTTCAAATCAGGCTCATGGAAGGGATAAGCTTTGCAAATCGGATCCGCTAACAAGATCCCAGCTTGGTGGTTAAACGGCTCAAAACCTTCGGAGATAGGAATTGAAGCCGTAAAAAAGGCTGTTTTACGATTGAATAAGCCTTTTTTTTTGCTCGACATCAATGGTGATATCGGTGTCGGTTATGACGGAGTCATGAGTTTCAATCGTGATGCGTCAGAAAATAATGGAGCATTACCGGTCTTATCCTATGCTCCGGCCATTCATCCGAAAAATTTGGGGGACCCTCTCTTCAAGAAAAGGCACAATCTGACCTATGCCTATGTTGCCGGTGCAATGGCCAATGGGATTACATCCGTTGAAATGGTTCGGGCAGCAGGAGAAGCCGGAATGCTGGGCATGTTCGGTGCCGCGGGTCTGGAAATATCCCAAATCGAAGATTCTATCCTGAAATTGCGCAAGACCCTTGAAAACAGGCCTTTTGGATCAAACCTGATTCACAGTCCCGGAGATCCGGAGCACGAAATGGCGGTGGTCAGACTATACCTGAAGCACGGTTTGCGTCTTGTAAGCGCTTCCGCTTATTTGAATCTTACACTTCCACTTATATTCTATCGTGTAAAAGGTATTTATCGTGATCATCATGGAAATATCATATGCCCCAATAAAGTAATCGCCAAAGTGTCCAGAATCGAGGTTGCCCGAAAGTTTATGTCTTTTCCTCCGGAAAAATTACTGCGTCAATTGGTTGAGAGAAAAATGATTACCCACGAAGAGGCATCCCTGGCAGCACAAGTTCCTGTGGCCGATGATATTACGGCCGAGGCCGATTCCGGAGGACATACCGACAATCAACCCGCTATATCATTGCTGCCGACCATGCTGGCACTTCGGGATGAATTGGTTTCCAAATTCAATTATCCACAACCCATATGTATCGGGCTTGCCGGTGGTATCGCCACCCCTGCTTCTGCGGCTGCGGCCTTTGCCATGGGAGCGGCATATATATTAACCGGTTCGGTAAACCAATCCTGCGTGGAAGCGGGTACGTCCGAAACCGTCCGACACATGCTGGCAGAAACCTGCCAAGCCGATGTGACAATGGCTCCTGCCGCCGACATGTTTGAAATGGGTGTGAAGGTTCAGGTACTAAAACGCGGAACAATGTTTGCCTTCAGAGCTGCAAAACTCTATGACCTTTATTCAGCATATGATTGTATTGAAGATATACCGAATAAACAAAAGGATATGCTGGAACGTGATTATTTCAAGTGTAACATTCATCAGGCCTGGGAAAAAACAAGATCTTTTTTTCAGAAACGGGATCCCAGGCAAATATTAATGGCGGAAAACGACTCCAAGCACAAGATGGCGCTCATTTTCAGATCTTACCTCGGTCAATCATCCAAATGGGCCGTTAATGGCGAACCTGATAGGAAAATTGATTATCAGATTTGGTGCGGCCCTTCTATGGGCGCATTTAATGAATGGGTACGAGGCTCCTTTTTAGAAAAACCTGAAAACAGAAAAACTGTTACGGTTGCCATGAATCTTTTATACGGGGCAGCTTTGGCTACACGTGTGACATGGCTTCGATGTCAGGGAGTTCCCCTTCCTGCCGGCATCGGAAAATTTTCTCCCATGCCCGAAGATTCCATATACAAGCTGGTGTCGGAATAAAGGGCAAGGATTTCAAATATTAAAATTCTTAAAAAAGGCATTTTGTAATGATAAAAAATGTTCCTGTGGCCATTATCGGCATGGGATGTTTTTTCCCGAAATCATTGGGAATAAAGCAATATTGGCGTTTGTTGGTTAAAGGTGAAGACGCTGTTACAGAAGTACCGCCGACACACTGGTCAGCAGAAGATTATTTCCATGAGAATCCGGAAGTGCCGGATCATGTGTATTGCAAACGGGGGGGCTTTCTGCCCCATGTATCCTTTGATCCCACTGAATTCGGGATACCTCCGGCATCATTGGAAGCAACAGATACATCTCAATTACTCGGATTGGTTGCAGCCAAAACAGCCCTTGAAAACGCCGGCTATACTGAAAGAAGAGAATTTGATCGTTCCAAAGTATCGGTCATACTGGGTGCTACCGGAACTCAGGAACTGGTAATACCACTTGGTTCTCGATTGGGCCACCCCAACTGGCGAAAAGCACTTAAATCATGCGGAATATCCGAGTCAAAAGCCGATGAAATTATCGGCAAAATATCCGAATCCTATGTTCCCTGGCAGGAAAATTCGTTTCCCGGTCTTTTGGGCAATGTCATTGCCGGAAGAATCTGTAACCGGCTGAATCTAGGAGGAACCAATTGCGCTGTTGATGCGGCCTGTGCAAGTTCCATGAGTGCCATTCATCTGGCTTTGCTGGAGCTTTTTTCTGGAAAAAGCAACCTGGTCATTACCGGCGGCGTGGACACTCTTAACGATATTTTCATGCACATGTGTTTTGCAAAAACACGAATTTTATCTCCTACCGGAGATGCTCGTCCTTTTTCAAAAAATGCAGATGGCACAGTGCTTGGCGAAGGGATCGGAATCGTTATTCTCAAGCGCCTTGCCGATGCTGAAAAAGACGGAGACCGAATTTATGCGGTGATAAAAGGTATGGGAAGTTCCAGTGACGGAAAATCCCAAAGCATTTATGCACCCAGGGCAGAAGGTCAAATGGCGGCTTTAAAGGGTGCCTATGAACAAGCCGGTATAGATCCATCAACGATTAAGCTTGTGGAAGCTCACGGAACCGGAACTCGTGTTGGAGACCGAGTTGAATTTCAGGCATTGTCAGAAGTTTTCTCAAAAGCATCAAAAGGCGGGTGTGCTTTAGGTTCCGTCAAATCGAATATTGGTCATACAAAAGCTGCAGCCGGCGCAGCCGGCATTATCAAAGCAGCCCTTGCGCTGCACCATAAGGTTCTGCTCCCTACACTGAAAGCGGATACCCCGGATCCGGATTTGAATATCCATGAAAGCCCTTTTTATTTAAATACCCAAAGCCGTCCGTGGATAAAAAATGCCGGACATCCCCGCAGAGCCGGTGTGAGCGCGTTTGGGTTTGGCGGTAGCAATTTCCATTTGGTGCTGGAAGAATATTCCGACAGAAAGAGCTCGCCATCCTGGTCCGGAGCAGTTGATATTTTTTCACTGTCCTCTTCCGATTACAACGACATCAACCAAAAGCTTTTAGGCCTCAAAAATCATTTCCAAGGCAATTTTTCCCAAAACGACCTCATTTATGAGGCTGCAAAAAGCCGGAAGGAATTTTCTCACAAAGATTCCTATCGCCTTGTTTTCGTTTTTAATCCTCAATCCTCTCCTACCGACCAGATAGATAAGGTGATCACTGAATTTTCTCAGTGGGACCGTCATGATTTCAGAAAAGGCCGGGGAATATACATCGGAAACGGTAAGGCACCCGGCAAAATTGCCTTTGTATTTCCGGGTCAGGGAAGCCAATATGTCGGAATGGGACGCGATTTGGTTTGTATGTTTCCTGAGGCCTTGGAATCCTTGGAGCATGCAGAAAATATTTTCGAGAATTTCTCCGATTTATATCCCATAACCGATCATATCTATCCCAAAGGGCCTATACCGGAGGAAGATTCGCAAAACGATCATGCTTACCGATTGCAACATACTCACATCGCACAACCGGCAATCGGCGTTATCAGTCTATGTTTATCCAACATATTAAAAAGGTTTGGAATATTTCCTGAAGTTGCAGGTGGTCACAGTTTTGGAGAACTCACTGCGCTATGGTCGTCGGGTCGAATTTCTGAGAGGGATTTTCTAACACTCAGTGTCCGCCGCGGTGAAATTATGTTCAGAGCTTCCGATAAGCAGGGCGTCATGACGGCGGTGAAAGCACCGCTACAGGAGCTTGAAAATATTCTTCAAAAATCCAATACCGGAGTGGTATTGGCCAATAAGAATTCCCATGAGCAGGGGGTGTTGTCGGGTCCGGAACAAAATATACTCAAAGCCGAATCGATTTGCCGCAATCACGGATTTATCTGCCAAAGACTAAGGGTATCGGCGGCATTTCACACCCCCCTGATGAAAAGCGCACGTGATGATTTTGAAAAAGTGGTTTCTGATATCCATTTTGCAGATTCCCATATTCCGGTTTTCTCAAATACCACCGGAACTATTTACCCGGACAAAGAAAAGGATATCCGAAAGCTGTTGGCGGATCAAATTCTGAATCCGGTTGACTTTGTCAGTGAAATCCAAAATATTTTCGAATTCGGGGTACGCACATTTCTTGAGGTAGGGCCTAAAAAAGTTCTTACCGGATTGATACAGTCCATCTTAAAAGGCCGCTCATTCCATGCAATCGCCATGGATGGTTCCTGCGGTAAAGGAGATGGCCTCGAAGATTTAGCGCACACTTTGAGTTATTTGGCATCCCTGGGATATCCGGTTAAACTTGATCAGTGGGAATCGATTTCTGAAGAAAATATTCGCAAACAGAAAATGAGTATTGACTTATCAGGAGCTAATATCCGCTTGGGGTCCAAAAAGAGAACAACCTTTGAAAAAACGGATACTCCTGAAAATTTGAAAGATCAAACAAATTCAATTGCCCATTCGTCAAAGGACAATTTTTCAGGTTCAAAAGAAACTGAAATAAACGCTCCAGATATTGAAAATTTACCTGCCAGGCAACAGAACATTATGAAGAACCAGAATAATAATTTTTCCGAGCATATTCAAAGCGCCCTGAGAGTCGTTCAGGACGGAATGAAATCCATGCAAACGCTGCAGATTCAAACCGCTGAATCCCATAGAAAGTTTCTTGAAACCCAAACCGAAACCGGTCGGATTCTTCAGCAAATGATGATGCAAACGCAACATTTGACAGAAGTTGCCATGGGAGTTGTCCATGATCCAATGCCTCAACTTCAGAAACCTTTCCAAAAGCATCCTGAAACAGTCCAACCCGTCATTACCGAGGCGAAAAAGGTACCGGCGAAAAATATTGACGATAATGTTGTCATAAAACCATCTTCTGAGGAATCGGTTTTTCGGCGATCCGACAACAAACCTCTTAAAACGGTTTTATTGACCTTAGTCAGTGAACTTACCGGATATCCTTCCGAAATGCTCGGTTTGGATATGGATATCGAATCGGACCTGGGTATCGATTCGATCAAAAGAGTTGAGATTTTATCTTCAATGGAAGAAAAAGTACCCGGCCTTCCGCAGGTTTCTCCCGAATATTTGGGACGACTTAAAACTTTGGGTCAGGTTCTGGAACATTTAGAAGGTGGTTCCTCAAATTTAAAGCCATCGGATCAGATCATTCATTCTGAGAAAACGGACTTCCCGATAAAACATGGAAAAAATTCTTTAGCTGACAAACTTCTAACCATCGTCAGCGAATTGACAGGATATCCGGCTGAAATGTTGGGTATGGACATGGATATTGAATCAGACCTGGGAATCGATTCCATAAAAAGGGTGGAGATTCTTTCGGCCATGGAAGAGAAAGTTCCGGGCATTCCTCATGTTTCACCCGAGATGATGGGGAAAATGAAAACCTTAGGGCAGATTCTGGATTATCTTTCAAAAAAAGAGGACGAACCCAAAACCCTAAAAGGGAGCCGACCCTTTCAATCCGAAATAACACTAGATATCGATCACGATGATCTCAAAGCCTCTCTTCTCACGATAGTCAGTGAGTTAACAGGATATCCGCCCGAAATGCTGGGCATGGATATGGATATTGAGTCTGATCTAGGAATTGACTCAATCAAACGGGTTGAAATTCTCTCAGCCCTTGAAACTGAAATTCCCCATATTCCCCCGGTGACTCCCGAAAAAATGGGAAAAATGAAAACACTGGGACAAATTGTCGATTATTTGTCGGAAACCGGGTCGGATATCGCAAAGGATTCAAAAACTTCCCGCCCAAAAGAATCGGAGACCTATACGGATAGTGTTTCCAAACAAAATAATGATTCATCCATCGCCAATCTTCGAATAGAACGAAAGATTATCAAACTCTCAAATGCCCCTGAGGGCTCTTATGAGATATTAAGATTTCCTGCAGGAAGAAAATTACTGGTGGCCGGATTTGATGAAAATTTATCTAATGAGGTGGCTAACCAATTTATTGAATGGAATATTCCCGCACAATATATCCCTATGGATGTTTACAAAACACAGGGCAGTTTTCCAAAAGCTTCCGGCCTTGTAATCATAGGAGATTCCGGAATCCATCAGGAGTTTTTGCTCGATTCCCTGATGTTGGCCAAAAACCTGTCCGGGGATCTTCATGATTCCGCATTGGAAGGATCTGCTCTTTTTGCGACTGTTTCCTTTCTTGATGGTGCTTTTGGTTTTAATCAGAAAAATTTTTCTAATCCCTATCAGGGCGGGCTTGCAGGTTTGGTGAAAACCGCATCCCTTGAGTGGCCTCGCGTGACATGTCGTTCCCTGGATTTGGAACCTGATTCTTTTGAACCTTCCGAAATATCTCTCCAAATTGTATCTGAGCTGTTAAAAAGTGGCCCGGACCCATGCATTGAAATTGGTTTGCTTAGAAACAGGCGTGTTATGCCTTCTTTGGTGGAAGCACCTGGCTGGGACAATTCGTTACGATTGGACACAGGAGACGTAGTGCTGGTATCCGGTGGTGCCCGAGGAGTCACCGCCCAAGCCGTTCTTTCTCTGGCCCAGGAGGTTGCTGCAAACTTTGTTCTTATCGGAAGAAGCCCGCTGACCGAAACAGAGCCTTCCTGGCTCAAAGAGATAACTGATGCGCATGCAATTAAACAGGCCATTATTGAAAATGAATTTAAAAACCGTTCGGCAACACCTGTGCAGGTTGAAAAGTTGTTCAAAACTCACATGGCCTCAAGGGAAATCAGGGAGAATCTAAATAGTATCCGATTAAAAGGTGCATCTGTCCATTACATCACAGGCGATGTCTGTGATCAGAAACAGATGTGTGAAATATTGGCAAATGTCCGCACCCGATACGGACAGATAAAGGCCATCATTCATGGAGCCGGTGTGCTGGAAGACAAAATGATTAAAGACAAGACACCGGAGCAGTTTCTAAAGGTATTCAATACAAAGGTCAATGGGCTCAAAAACTTGTTGGATGCAGCTTCTGATTCATTGAAATACTTGGTTATTTTCTCCTCTGTGACTGCTCGGTTCGGCAACCGGGGCCAGGTAGACTATTCCATGGCCAATGAGGTTTTAAATAAAATCGCACAAGCAGAAGCCTTATCACGGCCTGACTGCCGGGTGGTATCCATTAATTGGGGTCCTTGGGATGGTGGAATGGTGACTGATCTTCATAAAAAAGAGTTTACAAAGAGAAATGTCCCCCTCATCCCCATGGAGCTTGGAGGACAATACATGGTGCAAGAGATGAAAGCATTACCCGGAGCACCTGTTGAAGTGGTGATCGGCGCACCCATTTTAAATAACGTTGAGGACCCGGTTCAATCTCATCCTTCAGAGGATCAGCAATCTTCGAATGAATCCCGACTGTCATTGACTTTCAAACGGGAACTCGACCTAAAAAAATGTCGCGTTTTAGGGGCTCATATTCTCGATGGAAAACCAGTCGTCCCATTGGCGTTAATGACCGAGTGGCTCGGATGCGGCGCACTTCATGAAAATCCCGGTCTGGTGCTCCAGGGGCTGGATCATCTTCATGTGCTAAACGGCATCAAGCTGGAGCAGGATAAAAAAACAATCCGGCTTATGGCCGGCAAGGCTCGAAAAAAGGGGAATACCTTCGAAGTGGATGTGGAAATTCGTGATGGTTTCAAAGACGGTAAAGAAGTCATTCATTCGAGAGCTAAAGCCATTTTGGCTGATGATTTGCTTAAAGCACCGGATTTCGATAAAACATCATTCATTTCCGGCCCTGAGTATTCCAAGAGTATCCATGAAATCTATGACCGAATTCTTTTTCATGGAGTAGAACTCCAGGGCATTCAAAAAATATTCAATTGCACACCCAATTTTATGGCAGCCCAAATAGCTTGTGCACCCTCTCCTGACCAATGGATGGAAAATCCCATTCGAAGCCGATGGATTGCCGATCCACTCGTTTTAGACTGCGCATTTCAAATGGCGATCATCTGGTGTTTTGAACAAAAAGGGATGGTCTGTCTGCCCTGCTATTCCGAAGCTTACAGGCAATATTGTCGAACTTTTCCTGCTGATAGCATAACGGCAATACTGGAAATCAAAGAAGTGAATCAGCGGAAACTGCGGGGAGATTTTACCTTCATGGACAAGCAGGATCATGTTGTAGCCCGGCTTTTTGGCTATGAGGCATTAATCGACCCGGAGTTGATCAAAGCTTTCAAGTAACCAGCTTTTTTTTTGTTTATGAGGCCGAAAATTGGCGGAATGGCTTCAAAAGCTGATCGAAATTATTGTTTTCTGGTCGGAGGCCTGTCAGATGGTTTCACAGTTCATGCGGGCAATAAAGCCGGTGCTGGTAGCAATTTTTCTTGTCATGGCAGGGGGGAGTCTTGGAGCACTTGCCCGCTATGGGACCGGTTTGCTGGCAGTCAAATACCTTGGAATTCGTTTTCCATACGGAACTCTGATTGTAAACCTGACCGGTTGTTTTCTTATAGGGATCTGTTTTGCTCTGGCAGATAAAACCAGTTGGTTAAGTCCTTCAATACGGCTTTTTCTAATGACCGGATTTTTAGGAGCTCTTACCACATTTTCCACCTATTCCATAGAAACCGTTGTTTCATTGCGAAACGGAACCGTTTATATTGCCGCCTTTAACTTTCTGCTGAACAATATACTGGGTTTTGCCCTGGCTCTGGCCGGTATCGGTCTCGTCCATGTCCTGATCAGATCCTGAATTTTGTAAAAACAAAATCGACAAGCTCGACCTGATTCTCAGGTCACCATATATTTTTCATTGAAACTCTTTTCAGCGTCATCTGAGCCGATAAGTATCAATTCGTCATCTTTTTCAAGAATAATATTTGGATCCGGGTTAATCATGACATCATCGCCTCTTTTGATGGCAATAATACTGCATCCGGTATTTTCTCGAATTTTAACCTCCAGAATTGTTTTGTTTTCGAGATCTTTGGCCAGGGTATTGCGAAATACGTTTAAACCTTCCGAAAGCATCAGAATCTTTTCAGGCTTTAACAGGTTCATAATCGTGGTAGTGCATAAAGAACTGAAAGACATTACCAAATTGGCTCCAGCGCGATGCAGGGTATTGATATTCCGATCCAGGCTGGCTCGACTGATAATTTGTGCATCAGGACGAAGTCTTCGGCAATATATGGTCAAATAGATATTCAGGTCATCGTTGTGGGTTGTGATAATGATCGATGGAGTTTCATTGATGCCTGCCTGAACGAGGATATCGAGATCACTTGCGTTTCCCAGAATAAAATGCTTATCTTTAGAGGCAATGCCTGGTTTTTTTTCAACTACCCTGTAATCAATATTCCGCTTAGTTAAAGCTTCTCCCACTGATCGACCGACACGGCCTCCACCCAGAACCACCACCGGCCCTGCAGACATATTCCGGTACCCATGACTTCCAATCATTTTATCATAACAATCAAGCTGTTCTTCATTGCCGGCAAGCACGAGGACAGTCGATTCTCCCAGAAGAGTCTGAGGTGTCGGAGTAATAAATATTCCCTGTTCCCAGATTCCCACCACATTCACTCCTGTGATTTGACGCAAATTGCTCTCGGCAAGAGTTTTGCCCTGAATCGGGGTTCTCATCACCGGGGCTTCAGCAATTAGAAGGTCATCAAAGTTTCCGATGATATTGGCTTTCATGCTGACCCCAAGTACCCGTCTTCCAAGCGCTCTTCCGAGCATTTTGGTGAATTGAAAAACATGAGTGCTTCCTGCCAAAAGAAGAATATCCACGGAATCTTCCATATCTGCATTGGTTATGGTGACTACACGATCGCTGATTTCCCTTATCGTGAATATAATGTTGGTACTGGTTATATCGTCATTTAATACCACCACCATAGCCGCATGATCGACCCTTAATCGATTATATGTCGAGGGATTATCCAGATCACCCACCACGATACGGTAGCCCAAATCATGAAGTTCCAAAGCCTGACTAAGATCCTGGACAAGGATTACATACTGAATTCCGTATTGAGTAAACTTTTCAATCAAATTGACTGCGACATCGTCAAATTTTGTCAGAATCACATGATCGGATAACGTATCGGGGACTGATCGCGGGGCCCGTGCTTTATTCTGCTCTTCCAACCAAGGTGCGTAAAAAAATTGAATAAAGGTAAACGGAAGCATGACCAGAAGCAACACAATGCCGTTAAGCAACACTATAATGGAAAATACTTTTCCAATATCGCTATTAAAGGTAATATCGCCGAATCCCAGCGTAGACATAACCGTCAGTGTCCAATAAAGCCCTGTAATCCATGTATATCTGCGCCCCTCAAAAAGCATGATAACGTGAAACAGAACACTGTAAATGATAAAAAAGAGAATCAGCAATAAAAAAAATTTCAATAATAGTCTTGTGTTGGCTTTTCTTGTGCTTTCCTGCAATAAGGCCGCCAACTGGGATATCATAAATTTCATTTTAGTTTAGATTCTGTTTCAATTTTTGATTGTTTGATCCTCTTTGATGCGTCGATGGGTTCCTGCCATCTTTTTTTTCATTTACAGTCCATCCGAAGCATTTACCGGATGAGCCTTGAGATATTCAAGCCGGTTTAATCCGTTGATATAGGCTTTTGCACTGGCAGTGATGATATCCGGATCCGACCCTCTTCCAAGAGCGATCAGGCCATTTTCTCTCAGCCGGACCGTCACCTCGCCCTGAGCATCGGTTCCTCCGGTCAAAGCGCTGACGGTAAAACGCAGCAGTTCGGATTTGGCATCGGTCAGTTTGGCGATCGTGTTGAATGCGGAATCAATGGGACCGTTGCCATAACCGGCACCCTGAACGCTTCGGCCATTAATGTTCAGCCTGACGCTGGCCATGGGGTAGACGGTGGTGCCTGAAACGACATGCAGGTATTCAAGCTTGAAGGTCTCGGCTGTTCTGAGGATGCCTTCGGTGACAATTACTTCCAGGTCTTCATCCATCACATGTTTTTTCTTGTCGGCAATCTCCTTAAATCGCGTAAACACCTGGTTGAGTTCTTCATCGGAAAGGTCATATCCCATATCTTTCAGATGCGACCGAAGCGCATGCCTCCCGGAGTGTTTTCCCAATATCAGTTTGCTCTGGCTCAGTCCGATAGTCTCCGGTTTCATGATTTCATAGGTCATGGGATTTTTGAGCATACCATCCTGATGGATTCCGGCTTCGTGTGCAAAAGCATTGGCTCCCACAATAGCTTTGTTGGGCTGGACAATGATACCGGTAATCATACTGACCAGGCGGCTGGTCGGATGAATATTTTCAGTTTTAATGTTTGTGTGGACCGGAATAAAATTAGGTCGGGTATGAACGCTCATGACCACTTCTTCCAGAGAAGTGTTTCCGGCGCGTTCACCGATACCATTGATTGTAACCTCGGCTTGTCTTGCTCCAGCCCGAACTGCCGTAAGCGTATTGGCAGTAGCAAGTCCCAGATCATTATGGCAATGAACGCTAACCACGGCTTTTCCGATATTAGGAGTATGGGTTATGATGTATCGGATCAGTTCTCCGAACTCTTCAGGAATGGCATACCCTACCGTATCGGGAACATTGACTGTTGAAGCTCCTGCTTCAATGGCCGCTTCAAATACCTTGCACAAAAAATCCCGATCACTGCGGGATGCGTCTTCGGCTGAAAATTCCACATTGTCCGTGTATGACCTGGCATACCTGACCCCTTCAATGGCCTTTTGGATGACCTGTTCTCGGCTCATATTCAGCTTGTATTCCATATGAATGTCGGATGTGGCAATAAATGTGTGGATTCTGGGTTTAATCGCGTGTTTAATGGCTTCCCAGGCCCGGTCGATATCGGCTTTTGAGGTTCTTGCCAAAGCAGCCACCTGAGCGGTTTTCATTTTTCCTGCAATTCTGGAGACCGCTTCAAAATCACCTACGGATGCCGCCGGAAAACCGGCTTCGATAATATCAATTCCCAGCTTTTCCAACTGGTAGGCCAGCCGAAGTTTTTCAGCAGTATTCATGCTGGCTCCCGGAGATTGCTCTCCATCTCTTAAAGTGGTATCAAATATATATAACCTGTCGGTCATGGTTTTGCTCCTTTATTCTTTTCATTTGTTGCAACACTGGCCTACAGGCGTTCAGCCAAGATGCGGACTAATTTTGAAAATCCGCCAGTTTGAAAAGGCCGTCCCCCTTCAGCTGGTGTAAATCATTCTTTTGACAATTCTTTACGAATCTGAGCGGTTTGACTCATCATGACTTGTTGTTTCTTCGAAAGCCGGATTCGTTGAGGCATAGCTATAAAATCGAATACCGAAGGCTGCCGTTGAATAACATGAGTAATTTCCCGAATCAGAATCACTCAAATTGGGTCTTACCATTCAAGCAAAACCGGATAAAGCATGGGCCGCAGGATTTGACAAGCATTTCCCGCGGCATTTTCGACCTCTTTATTCATAGAATGATACCTTATTATTTCATCGTAGTGATTAAGAATGAGTAAAAAACCTTTTAAGAGCGAACAATAACAACCAAAAACATAAAAAAATTATCGTTTGGCCAGCTTGTACTGGAAGCTGTCGGTCAACGCCTGCCAACTGGCTTCGATGATGTCTCTCGACACCCCAATCGTATTCCAGATTTCTTCCTGGTCCATCGAAGCGATAAAAACACGTACTTTCGCCGCAGTGCCATCCCTTCCGTCCATAACACGCACTTTAAAGTCCACCAGTCTCATGGAATCCAAATCCGGGAAAAATTGTCCAAGAGCTTTCCTGAGTGCATTATCCAGAGCGCTGACGGGCCCTTCACCCTCGGCTGCGGTAATTTCCTGCCTTCCGTTCACTGAGATCTTAATGGTGGCCTGAGCATTACATGGGCAATCTTTGTTCTTTTCAATGTTAATCCTGAACGATTCCAGTTCAAAAATAGGTTTGAACTGATCCGTGAATTTTTCCATAAGAATTCTCAGAGATCCGTCGGCCACATCAAACTGGTATCCTTCAAGTTCCAGCTTTTTGATCTTCTCCACTATTTCACGACCATCGTGACCGTTGAGTCCCAGTTCAATTCCCAATTCTTTGGCTTTATATTCGATGTTGCTTTTCCCGGACAAGTCAGACACCAGAACACGTCGCTTATTTCCGACGATCTCGGGCACCATATGTTCATAAGCCAGGGGAATTTTCATAATTGCATTGACATGAATTCCTCCTTTATGAGCAAATGCGCTTTTCCCCACGAAAGGCCTGGAGCTTAATGGGACCTGGTTTGCAGTCTCAGCAACAAATCGGGACACTTTCCGTAATTTTGAAAGGTTTTCATCCGTTATGCACGGGTTTCCGATTTTTACTTTCAATATGGGAATGACGGAGGTCAAATCCGCATTACCACACCTTTCACCATAACCGTTGATAGTCCCCTGCACCATGATGGCCCCTTTGCGAACTCCGGAAATGGTGTTGGCCACAGCCAGATTGCAGTCATTATGGGCATGAATGCCGAATTTTATGGATAGCCTGTCAACTGTAGTCCCATAATGGAAGGCCAGTTTTTCCCTGACCTCATCCATGATATTTTCAATTTCAAAAGGGATTGTCCCGCCATTGGTATCGCACAGCACCAGAAAATCAGCTCCGGAATCGTTGGCCGCAATCAATGTCTTGAGGGCATAATCCGGATTGGCTTTGTAGCCATCGAAAAAATGCTCTGCGTCATAAATGACCTCCCGCCCGTTGATTTTCAGATACTTTACCGAATCGGTGATCATGTCCAGATTTTCCTCCAGGGTAGCAAAAATAACCTGCTCCACGTGCAGATCCCATGTTTTACCGAATATGGTCACAGTGTAGGTCTGGCTTTGAAGCAAGGCCTGAAGGTTGGGGTCATTTTCAGGAAGATTACCCGGGCGGCGTGTCGAACCAAAAGCAGTAATAACCGAATTTTTCAGCGGAATCTTTTTGATCATCTTGAAATATTGAATATCCCGGGGATTTGAACCCGGCCAGCCACCTTCAATATAATGAACCCCAAGATCATCCAATCGTTTGGTAATATTGATTTTATCTTCAACGGTAAAGCTGATCTCTTCTCCCTGAGCGCCATCCCGAAGCGTAGTATCATATATTAATACAGGTACCATAAACATACTCCCGTATCAGCATTATACAAGTGTTCAGGATTCACGTGTTCAGACTGGGGGAAACCGGATATTGGATTTTGCCCGCCAGCATCAAGCCAAAAAATGCCTCAGCAAGTCCTTCTTTGAAAAGGGCCACCACTGACAAGTTCCCCTGAAACCTGGACACGTGAAATCTGAAAACTCAGCTTATGCCTTATTTATTTTTTCCGGTTTTCCGGTCTCAAGGCTCGTACAGCAGCCCCTGCTTTCCACATCTCCGAATTTTTAATGGCGTCAAGCTCCACTCTGAGTTTCTGAAGATAATCCGGTGCACTGTTGGCTTCGAGAACTCTCCGGGTTTCCTTCCCCGATTTGACACTGTCATAAAGTTCTTCAAAAACCGGTGCTACCGCATCGCGAAATTTGGGAGCCCAGTCCAGAGCACCGCGCTGGGCCGTGGTACTGCAATTGGAAAACATCCAGTCCATACCGTTTTCTCCTACCAGGCGAATCAGGCTCTGGGTGAGTTCTTCCACGGTCTCGTTAAATGCTTCACTGGGAGAATGGCCGTTTTTTCGCAAAATATTGTACTGGGCTTCCATGGTCCCGGCCAGGCATCCCATGAGAACGCCCCGCTCACCGGTCAAATCGCTGTAAACTTCAGCTTCAAAAGTGGTGGGAAATAAATATCCGGATCCGATAGCAATTCCCAGGGCCAGGGTTCTTTCAGTCGCCCTTCCGGTATAGTCCTGGAATACGGCAAAACTGGAGTTGATACCACTTCCATCCAGAAAATTTCTCCTCACATTGGTTCCGGATCCTTTGGGAGCCACAAGAATGACATCAACATAATCCGGAGGAATGACTCCGGTCTGTTCTTTATAAACAATTGAGAACCCATGAGAAAAATATAACGCATCCCCTTTGTTCAGGCATTTTTGTACGGTAGGCCAAGTGGCCACCTGACCGGCATCCGACAAGAGTTCCTTGATGATGGTTCCTCGTTTGGCGGCCTCCTCAATGGGAAAAAGGGTTTTTCCGGGGATAAAACCATCTGCAATGGCCTTTTCCCAGTAGTGGTCCCCCTCCATTTGGCCGATAATGACCGGAATCCCATTATCGCGCAGATTCAATGCCTGGGCAGGCCCTTGAACCCCATACCCTAAAACGGCAATGGTTTCATGTTTCAATATTTCCCTTGCCTTTTCCAGAGGGAATTCGTCATCCGTCACCACTTCTTCGATTGTTCCGCCAAAATCTATCTTAGCCATTTAAATCTCCTTGCTCTTGAGTTAAAAATTTTTTATTTTATTTTGGTTCTCTAAAAAGGGCTATAATGCCGGTTCTTGCAATTTCTTTAATCCCAATGGGCCTGAGCAGACTTAATATTGCCTCCAGCTTACCCTCATCACCGGTGACCTCAATGGTGTAATGTTCAGCCCCCACATCAACAACCTTACAACGGAAAATATCCACCATTCTCAATATTTCAGCCCGGTATTCGGGTTTGGCATGGACCTTGATCAAAGCCATTTCCCTTTCAACATACGCAGATCCGGTCAATTCATGGACCTTGATGACATTGATCAGTTTATTCAGTTGCTTTTTAATCTGCTCCACGATCATCTGGTTGGCTTTGGTCACCAGGGTGACCCTGGAAACCGTAGGGTCTGTAGTGACGGCCACACAAAGACTTTCAATATTAAACCCTCTTCCGCTGAAAAGGCCTGAAATTCTGGATAACACCCCAGGTTGATTGTCCACCAGAATCGACAACACATGCTTATCCGCATCCAACATGATCAGACTCCTTATCTGTTTTAAACCAGCAACATTTCAGTAATGGGGGCGCCTGCCGGAACCATGGGGTAGACACATTCTTCCTTTTCCACCACAAAGTCCATGATAACCGGTCCGGGGGTCGAAAGACCTTTTTTAAGAACATCTTCCACCTCTTCGGGCTTTTTGGCTCTGAACCCGGTGGCACCGTAGGCTTCGGCAAGTTTGACAAAATCAGGGGCATGTTCCATGCAGGTACAGGCATATCGTTTATCATAAAACAACTGCTGCCACTGTCTGACCATGCCGAGATACCCGTTATTTAAAATCACCACTTTGACCGGCAGGTTACATTGAACCGCGGTGGCCATTTCCTGGATATTCATCTGGATGCTGCCGTCACCTGCAATATCCACAACAAGACTGTCAGGGCGGGCCAATTGAGCACCAATGGCCGCAGGAAGGCCGAATCCCATAACCCCGAGACCTCCTGAGGTAATAAAATGGTTGGGTTTGTCAAAGTGATAGTACTGGGCAGCCCACATCTGGTTCTGGCCTACTTCCGTGGTAATGATGGCCTGGCCTTTGGTCAGTTCATAGAGTTTTTCCACAACATACTGCGGTTTGATGGTATTTTCCTGGTGATACGCCAAAGGATTGGTGGATTTCCATGCCTGAATCTGGTCGAGCCAGGGTTTCCGCTTTTTTTCTACATTTCCCAGATCAATTCCATTGAGCATCTCATTGAGTTCCTCCAATGTACATTTGCAATCTCCGACAACAGGAACAGCCACAGGAATATTTTTCCGGATCGAAGTGGGATCGATGTCAATATGAACGATCTGTGCCTGAGAAGCAAAAGTGTCCGTTTTTCCAGTTACCCGGTCATCAAAACGAACACCTACGGAAAGAAAAAGATCGCAATGGGCTGTGGACATATTGGCACGATATGTCCCGTGCATTCCGATCATTCCCAGCCATAAGGGATCTGTTCCTGGAAATCCGCCCAGGCCCATAAGCGTTGTGGTTACGGGGATACGTGTTTTTCTGGCCAGTTTGGTCAGTTCCTCCGACGCTTTAGATAAAATAACTCCTCCACCTGCAAAGATCACTGGTTTTTCCGCAGTCTTGATGAGATCCACCACTTTTTGCAATTGCCGCTTATTCGGCTTGTAGGTAGGATTATAGGTCCTGAGCTTAACCGGTCCGGGTGCCTTATATTTGATTCGGGTGTTGGAAACATTTTTGGGAATATCCACAAGAACCGGACCCGGACGACCGGATCGAGCGATATGAAAAGCTTCTTTTATTGTTTGAGCCAGCTCCTCAGTGCTTTTAACCAGAAAATTGTGCTTTGTACAAGGCCTGGTAATTCCAACAATATCGACTTCCTGAAATGCATCGTTTCCGATCAAATGAACCGGCACCTGACCCGTAAAAACCACAACCGGTATAGAATCCATGTAAGCTGAAGCAATACCCGTAACAGTGTTTGTCGCTCCGGGACCGGATGTCACCAGGCACACGCCGACCCCGCCGGTGGCCCTTGCGTAACCGTCGGCCGCATGTACTGCCCCTTGCTCATGACGAACAAGAACGTGCCGGATATCCGATTTCATCAGTTCGTCATAAATATCAATTACCACACCTCCGGGATACCCGAAAATGGTTTTCACTCCCTCTTCCTTCAGCAATTTGATCAGGATTTGCGCACCAGTTAACTCCATGAGATTTCCTTTCGCTTATTTATTACCCAAAAAAAATCCGCTACCAGCTCCTATTGGGCTGATAACGGATTTTAAAGTTTTTTCGGCTATTACAGTTTATGCCATTATCAGCCCATCCTCGCGGCAGGGAAGTATCCCTACTACGAGGCCGATAATAATAAGTACTACAATGCTGATAATGGCTAAAACCCTATTCATAAAAACCTGATTTTTGAATTGATTTTTCTAATCTGGTTACCAGTCATGGAAAAACTTGTCAAGCCTTTTTTGTGGCAATGCACCATTAAAAAATTTTATAAAACCTCCCAGATTCTTGTTAACGCTTTTTGAACATTCTCATGACTGTTAAATGCACTGATACGGATATACCCTTCGCCGCATTTACCGAACCCTGCCCCAGGGGTACATACCACCCCGGCCTTGTTAAGCAGGAGGTCAAAAAAATCCCAGGAGTCCTGCTTTCCGTTGATCCATACATAAGGAGAATTGTCTCCGCCGACACACTCATATCCCATTTCCATCATCTCCCTTCGAATCAGGTGTGCATTATTCATGTAATAATCAATCAGTTCTTTTACCTGAATCTTACCTTCAGGGCTGTAAACTGCTTCGGCAGCTTTTTGCACCGGGTAGGATACACCGTTAAATTTGGTGGCATGACGCCGGTTCCACAAAGGGAGTAAGGGGTGTTTGGCGCCTTGCCCATCGTAGGCCATGCAATTTTTGGGCACGACGGTAAAGGCGCATCGGGTTCCCGTAAATCCGGCAGTTTTTGAAAAGCTTCGAAATTCAATGGCCACTTCCCTGGCACCATCAATTTCATATATGGTTTTTGGAACCGAATCATCACGGATAAATGCTTCATAGGCTGCATCATACAAAATCAAGGCTCTATTTTCTTTTGCATAACCGACCCACTCGGCAAGACGCTCTTTGCTGATGGTAGCTCCGGTAGGGTTGTTGGGATAACAAAGATAAATAAGATCCACCGGTTTTTCGGGAAGCTCGGGGACAAATCCGTTTTCATGGGTGCCCTCAAGATAATAGATGCCCTGGTATCGGCCATCAAAAAAATCTCCGGTTCTGCCTGCCATGACATTCGTGTCCAGATAAACCGGATAGACCGGGTCGGGTATGGCCACCCTGGTATCTGTTGAAAATATTTCCTGGATATTTCCGGTATCACACTTGGCACCGTCACTGATAAAAATCTCATCAGCATCGATATCCGCCCCCCTGGCCTTGTAATCCTCCTGTGAAATGATTTCCCGCAAAAACGGGTATCCCTGCTCCGGGCCGTATCCCCTGAAAGTGCTGTCCGAAGCCATCTCATCCACCGCCTTGTGGAAGGCATCGACACATGCTTTCGGAAGTGCCCGGGTAACATCCCCGATACCCAATTTAATGATTTCCTTTTCAGGATTCAAATCCTGAAAAGCGGCGACTCTCCGGGCAATATCAGCAAACAAATAGGAGGCATTCAACTTGAGGTAATTCTCATTGATTTTGATCATAGATGTTTAACCCTTTAACATTTTTCAAAAATCGGTTATCGAACTCCTTTCCCATATAGCTATCACAAAAAATATTAAAAATATTTTACAAGCTTTAAAAAATCATATCAAGAATCAATTATCAGAATCAAATATCATGTTAAGGAGGTAACCCGGTCAAGTTCATTACAAGGTTTTTGTTTTTCTCCAGACAGCACAAAGTTCTCCGTCATGCCGGACTTGATCCGGCATCCAGAAAAACAAGCTTCCTTAATCCATCTGGATAGCACTGAAACGCTTCGCTTCGTGCCCGGCTCCCGGTTCAAGTCCGGGAAAGGCTTTGCCGGAATGACGATACAATAAAATTGATAACAATTAATTCCAAGTACTTATCAGAACTTAAGACTGTCAACTTTTTCTGTTCCGGAAAATACTGTATGGAAAAGTAAAAGCTCATGGTATAATAAATGTTGCTAATGGCGGAGAAAAATGATCCATCGGCCCATGATCATGTCTTAGGATACCGTGCCTAACTTTTCAATACCACCGGATTTAAGAGGATAATTATTTCAGGCCGGAACAACACAATAACCTAAAAAGAAGTTAAGGAGTAAACCTTATTACATGAAAAGCGTTGTTATCATTCCTGCTAGATACCAATCGAAACGATTCGAAGGAAAACCTTTGGTGAAAATATGCGATAAGCCTATGATTCAAAGGGTTTATGAAAACTCCACAATGGCCGGAAAAATCAGCCGCGTAGTCGTTGCCACTGATGACGACCGGATCGCCGAATCCGTCCGTTCCTTCGGCGGGGAGGTCATCATGACATCAAATCAACATCGTTCCGGTACGGACCGGGTTGCTGAAGCTGCTGAAAAAATGGGCCTTTCTCCGCTGGATATCGTTGTCAATGTTCAAGGAGACCAACCCCTTATTGACCCCCGATGTCTTGATGATGTGGTCAGACCATTTTCCGAAGATCCTGAAATCGAAATGAGCACTCTGGCTTTTAAAATTGTTCGCAAGGAGGAAATCATCAATCCCAAAGATGTTAAGGTAACCTTTGATCAAAAAGGATTCGCCCTTTATTTTTCGAGATCTCCCATTCCATTTGGGCGGGATCGCTCAGTCGATTTTGAAACTTACAAACATCTGGGGGTATATGCCTACAGGAAACAGTACCTGGATATCTTCAGGAACCTGCCGGAGGGGCGTCTGGAAAAAATTGAAAAACTAGAGCAGCTTCGCGCACTTGAGTATGGTCATAAGATCAGGATCATTGTGACTGAATATGATTCGCCCGAAGTCGATCTTGTTGAGGATGTCCAAAGGATTGAGCAAATGTTAAGGTGTTAGCCCTCCGCGCGGTCAAGGCCGACCCCAAACTGATTCATAACTCAGGCTGACTACTCCATTGAGCCTCATTGAAGATTCCTCTCCAGAATCGTGCCGGATTGTGATGACAGTGAAGAAATCTGCTTTTCCAGGGTATCCATGCGATTTTGCATCTTCATTACCGCCTCATCCAGAGCCACTTTCAGCTGTAGCCTTGCCTTTTCCACAGCCAAGGGCAATTGATCGGCATGCACAAACCCATCAGCCTTTTTGGATAATACCTGAAATTGTGACCTCACATTTTTCATGTCTTGGGATAATGCATCGGATGTGCCGGCGATCTCATCAAGCCGTTTTTTTTCCTTTCCCAGATAATCGGTGAGAAGTTTAAGCTCACTTTTAATATTCGTATCCAGTGCTTTCATCTGGGACATCACGGTCTCCATGTCTTTATGAGCAGTCTCCAACGATTTTTCCATGGCTGCGATTTTGCTCTCGACCTCTTTTTTATCGATCTTATCCGCCTGGATTGCCGTGATTTCCCGGATATTTTTTTCCGACTCCTGAATGTTCTTTTTCATATCTTTCATGGAATTTTCCAACGATACCAATGTTTTTTCCAGGGGAGCGATTTTTTTGGCGAACGATTCTTCAAGACCTCTCAGGGAGGCTTCACGCTCGGCAAAAGAATCTTCAAATTTAGCAAACCTTACGGATAATGAAGAAAATTTTGACTCCAGGTCACGGGAAAGTTTTTGAACTTCATCCACACCTGTATCGTGCATGCTGAAAATCCGCTGTTTAATATCCAGGTAAGCAAAGGTGAATATAACGAAAATGAGCACCGGCACCAGTATTGCAATCAAGGTAACCCGCGTACTGAGCTTCTCTATGCGCTGCTCTATAATTTCTTCACGCATAACGGAGTTATCATCTATGGGTTCGTTTTCTGAAAAACCGATTTGAAATTCATCAGATTTTTTTTTTACCATATCCTCCTATTCCCATTCGATTGTGGAAGGTGGTTTGGAGCTGATATCATAAACGACCCGATTGACCCCTCTGACTTCGTTGATAATTCGGTTTGAAATTTTTGCCAGCAAATGATGGGGAAGGCGGGCCCAGTCAGCTGTCATGGCATCAATGGAATTGACTGCACGAACAGCGATAATATTTTCATATGTTCTCTGGTCACCCATTATGCCCACGCTTTTTAACGGGAGAAGCACGGCAAATGATTGCCAGAGTTTTTTATAGTAACCGGCTTCACGAATTTCTTCAAGCAGGATAGCATCCACTTCCCTGAGAACTGAAAGTCTTTGACGGGTAATGTTTCCAATGATTCGTATAGCCAGTCCCGGACCAGGAAAAGGCTGGCGCCAGGTCAGTTCATCAGGAAGTCCAAGAGTTTTTCCAAGGCGCCTCACTTCATCCTTGAACAGATATTTCAAAGGTTCCACCAGTTTGAGTTTCATCTTTTTGGGAAGGCCTCCGACATTATGATGAGACTTGATCACGGCGGATGGACCTCCGAAAGCCGATACGGATTCGATGACATCGGGATAAAGCGTTCCCTGAGCCAGAAATTGAACGCCGTCGATCTTTTTGGCCTCGGCCTCGAATACATCCATGAAAACTTTTCCGATAATTTTTCGTTTCTTTTCAGGATCTATTACCTTTTCCAGTTTTTTTAGAAAAAGATTTCCTGCATTGACAAATCGGATGTTGATTTTCAAATGTTGTTTGAGAACCACTTTTATTTTACGGGCTTCGTCTTTTCGTAACAATCCGTTATCTACAAAAATACAGGTTAAATGGTCGCCAATTGCTTTATGGACTAGAAGCGCAACCACAGATGAATCCACACCTCCGCTCAACCCCAAAATGACCTTGGCATCTTTGACGGTTTCCCTGATTTCTTGGATTGCCTCTTTTGCAAAAGCTTTCATGGTCCATGAGCGTTTGCAGTGACATATGTCATAAAGAAAATTACGAATAATTTCTTTGCCTTTGGGTGTGTGGTGCACCTCTGGATGAAACTGAAGACCGTATAACTTTTTTTCAGGGTTGAAGCAGGACGCCACCTTGGTATTTTCCGTAGAGGCATCAATTTTAAACCCTTCCGGGATGCTTTCGATTGAATCGCCGTGACTCATCCAGCATTGGGTGATTTTATCGATATTGTGATATAATCCGTTGTGATTGAGAATGTCTAAAGATGCAAACCCATATTCCCGCTTTTGTGCTCTGTTTACCCTGCCGCCCAGGGTATGGACCATAAACTGAAGGCCATAACATATGCCCAAAACAGGAATTCCCAGATTAAAAATTCCAGGATCGGCTTTGGGACTTGCGTTTTCATAAACGCTTGCGGGGCCCCCTGAAAGGATAATGCCGTCGGGATTGAGTTCTTTGATTTTCTCCAGTTCTATCCAGGGGGGTTCGATCCGGCAAAACACATTGCATTCCCGCACTCTGCGAGCAATCAACTGGTTATATTGGGATCCGAAATCAATAATAAGTATCATGGGTGTCCTCTTTTCATATATGCTTAAACGATTGCGAAAACAAAGTGAATATGTTAGACCTTTCGCAAAATGTCAAATCCTATTTTGGCCTTAAACCGTTGATGCATTGGGAATCTGTAAAAATGAAAAAGGTCCTGATTCAGATTTATGAAATTCAAACACCTGAAGAGGCTTCTTCCATGGCTGCTCTTGGAGTGGATCATATCGGAAGCGTGCTGCTGAACCATCAGGACTGGAAATCGTCAGTGATCAAGGATACCGTCAATACGGTTCATGAGCATGGTGCCAAAAGCAGCCTTATACCGCTTTTTAATGATCCGTATACCATATTTAAAGCGCTGGACTATTATTGCCCGGACATGATTCATTTTTGTGAAATGCTTGTTGAACCAAAAAATATGCAACATTATGATTTAAATTCCGGTATGGTCAACCATCTGACTGACCTTCAAAGAACCATCAAAGACAAATTCCCCAAAATTAAAATCATTCGTTCCATTCCAATCCCTCCGGCAGGATTCACAAACCGGGTTCCATCCATGAAAGTGGCCGAACTTTTCGAACCGCTAAGCGACTTTTTTCTTACAGACACCTTTATGATTCATGGCCAAAACACAGAATCGCAACCAGTGGAGGGCTTTATCGGGATTACCGGAAAAACTTGCGACTGGGACACGGCATCAAAACTGGTTAAACGCAGCAAAATACCCGTGATTTTGGCAGGTGGAATTTCACCTGAAAATGCATATGATGGTATTTTAAAAGTGGGTCCGGCAGGTATCGACAGCTGTACCCTCACCAATGCTCAAAATAATCTCGGAAAAATCGTCCGATTTAAAAAAGATCCGGAAAAGGTAAAATCTTTGGTGATGGCGGTTCGAAACGCCGAAAAACACCTGAAAAATTAAATCCAAAATTTATATCATTTGTATGAGAAAGGGATTTTTATGTACGAAGCCAGTGATTTGAGAAAAGGCCTGAAGTTCGAAATGGATGGAGAGCCATACACCGTTGTGCAATTCCAGTTTGTTAAACCGGGCAAAGGCCAGGCTCTTTACAAGTGCCGGCTTAAAAATATGGTAACCGGTGCCCAGTTCGATAAAACTTTTCGGTCAGGTGACAAGTTCAATGAAGCCAACCTTGAAGAACATGAAATGGAATATTTATACAATGATGGCGAACGCTACTGTTTCATGAATACCAGCACCTATGAGCAGGAATTTCTTACGGAAGATCAGGTTGGGGATGCCAGGGATTTTCTCAAGGAGAACACGGTGTGTAATATGCTGTTTTTCGACCGGAAACCAATCGGTGTATCCCTGCCCAATTTTGTTGATCTGGTGATTACGGAAGCCGAACCCTGGGCAAAAGGCGACACGGCATCCGGAAGCACCAAACCGGTCACCCTGGAAACAGGTTATGTGGTTCAGGTGCCTCCATTTATCGAAGCAGGAGAAAAAATCAGAATTGATACCCGTACAGGGCAATATGTGGAACGGGTCAAGGATTAAATTTGATCTTATGAATCAATCATGGAGGCAGTTTCATAAAGAGAATGTCTCCGTAAAAGGCAACGGCGGATTCACCGGTATCATCCGAATCGGTCATGATGGCAACCCCTGAAATCATCGGGGGTTCCTCGCCGAAAGCCTTTTTATAATCATCATAGATATTTCGTTTTTCCTCGCGCCACAACCCCACATAGTTATCCCCGCTTTCAACAACAATCATTTTCACCCGGTCTGTGTATGGATTCGGCACAATCGTTCCCCTGGGAGCCTTGCTTTCCCAGATGTAGTTGATGGCTGCATGGGGCGGGTACTGGCCATAAATATGTTTGGCCGCTTGATATTTCAATCTTTCCAAAAAACTCAAATTGTCGGGATCATGTTCAAAAGTGATATAGATGCGCGCGGGATAATCATCTCCCTTTTTTTGATTCACATCTCCTTTTTCATAAATATTGCTGACTTTCCAGCGCCAGGCAATCCAGGGATACTCACGGGGATCAATGGTCATTTTTCTGATCAGACCCGAGGCTGACGCGTTGCTTTCCGCCCTGATTACGGTTTGACCCTTATCCTCAACCAGACTGTAGAAGGTGTGCTTGTCAATATTTTTAAAGGTCAGGGGTTGCCATTGATCCGGAATTGCATCATCCGGATCATACCCGGAAAATCGACCCACCGTCAGGATAGGATCTGGTTCCGCATTTGCCAGGCCGCCCCAGAAAACGACCGTCAACATTATTAACCATACTGAAACAGCTTTATTCGAGTTCATGTTTGATTCTCTCCTGTCATAAATTAAAACTCTTGACCTTGAAAAGGTCTGCTTATCATGTAATATAGAGCAAAAAAAATGGAATTCATACAAATACAGACACCGAAACCCTGGTCGGCTAAACCGAACCTGGAAAATACATGTGGATATCAACGAATACATAAACTCCCTGATCTCATCCTCCAGGCTGGGCCACCAGGTGGTTTTTCGAAAATTACTTCCAAAGACAAAAGCGTCCTGGGCAAGCCCAAAAAAGCCATGGCCCGTTGAGATTCAAAACATTCTGATGCATCTGGGTATTGATCGGCTTTACAACCACCAGGCAAAAGCACTGGATTATATCAGGGCCGGGAAAAATATCGTCACCGCAACCCCCACAGCCAGCGGGAAATCTCTTATTTACAATCTGCCCGTCCTTGAACGCATACTCGCTGATCCGGCCTCCCGTGCTCTTTACATCTTTCCTTTAAAAGCACTTGCCCAAGACCAGCTTCGATCTTTTGAACAAATGACCGAAATTTTGAAGCCATTTAAACCGACCGCCTTTATCTACGATGGAGATACATCGGCATGGCAACGGAAAAAAACCAGAAACCAGCCGCCCAATGTCATTATGACCAACCCGGAAATGATTCATTTATCCTTTCTGGCTTATCACCATACATGGGGTCGGTTTTTATCCCATCTGAAATATGTCATTGTCGATGAAGTGCATACCTATCGTGGTGTGATGGGGTCCCACATGGCGCAGGTTTTTCGGAGGCTGGTCCGAGTATGTGAAAGCTATGGCACCAAACCGACTTTTATTTTAAGCTCCGCCACGATCTCAAACCCGGACCGGTTGGCCCATGAACTGACAGGGCTCGAATTTTTAACCATCACCAAAAGTGGTGCCCCAAAGGGAAATCGTCACCTGTTGTTTATCAATCCTATGGAAAGTCCCAGCCAGGCTGCGATTCTTTTGTTGAAAGCGGCATTGCACCGGGGGCTTCGGACCATAGTCTATACCCAATCCCGAAAACTGACCGAGCTGATCGCTCTATGGGCCGGAAGTCGCTCCGGTCGGTTTGCCAACCAAATAAGCGCCTATCGTGCGGGTTTTTTGCCGGAAGAACGGCGTCAAATCGAAGCACGTCTTGCAACCGGAGAGCTTTTGGCGGTCATTTCCACCAGTGCCCTGGAACTTGGTATCGATATCGGAGATATTGATTTGTGTCTGCTGGTGGGATATCCGGGGTCGGTGGCGGCCACATGGCAGCGGGGCGGAAGAGCCGGTCGAAACGGACAGGATTCAGCAATGGTTTTAATCGCCGGCGAAGACGCCCTCGATCAATATTTTATGAGAAACCCCGAAGATTTTCTCCAGCGTGAACCCGAGGCAGCCGTAATCAACCCCTTTAATCCCTCTATTTTAGAAAAACAGCTTGTGTGCGCTGCTTCGGAATATCCTCTTTCGGAAGGTGAAAAGTATATTTCCCACCCGACGGTTCAAAAAATTATGATACAACTTGAAAATTCAGGGGAGTTGGTTCGAAGTGCCGATGGTTCTCAGATTTTTTCCAACAAACGTTTTCCTCACCGGGATGTTGATCTACGGGGATCCGGGTCACGATATGAAATCATTTCTTCAAGGTCAGGAAAAAATAAGGGTGAAATCGATATGTTCCGGGCATTTAAAGAAACCCATCCCGGAGCGGTTTATCTTCATCAGGGAGAAAGCCACATTGTCGATTCTCTCGATATTGCATCCCGGACCGTTAAAGTGAGCAAAGCCAGGGTCAATTACTACACCCGGGTCAGGAGTAACACGGAAACAGAAATTCTCGAAATATTTGAACAAAAGCCTGTGTTTGGCACAATTCTGTCCTTAGGCAGGCTTAAAGTCACCGAGCATGTTACAGGGTATGAAAAATGGAGCATTCACGGAAAGCGCAAATTAAATATCATCCCGCTTTCGCTTCCGCCTTTGACTTTTGAAACCGAAGGCATCTGGTTAAAAATTCCGCCCGCGGTTCAGCATCGTACAGAAACCGAACAGATGCATTTCATGGGTGGAATCCATGCTGTGGAACATGCAGTTATCGGTATTTTTCCTCTGCTGGTCATGACCGACCGAAATGATCTGGGAGGTATTTCCACTCCTTTTCATCCCCAGGCGGCAAGCGCTGCCGTGTTTGTCTATGATGGAACCCCCGGAGGTGCCGGGCTCTGCCGGCAAGCCTATTTGAAAGCGGAGGCCCTGTTGAAATACACTCTCAGGGCAATCGATACCTGCCCTTGCGAAACCGGGTGTCCTTCGTGTGTGCACTCGCCGAAATGCGGCTCAGGAAATCGCCCCATCGAAAAGGAGGCCGCAACATTCATTCTGGAGCTTCTGATCCATTCAACGAATAAAATTCCGCTGAAACTCCCTCAGATTAAAAAAAGATCCCAAAAACCAGAATCCGGACCCCAAAAAAATGTGCCAACTTTGGGTGACCTTCACTATGGCGTATTTGATTTGGAAACCCAGCGTTCATGGAATGAAGTCGGCGGCTGGCACAGGGCCGACAGGATGGGGATCAGTTGTGCGGTCCTGTTTGATTCAAAACAGAACCGATACTTGGAATTTCTAGAAAACCGGATCGGCGATTTTATCGAACATTTAAAAACATTACCGCTAGTGGTCGGGTTTAATATCAAACGCTTTGACTATCTAGTCCTGAGAGGCTACACGGACTTTGATTTTTCCCGGTTAAATTCCCTGGATATCCTGGAACATATCCAGCAACGGCTCAATTATCGGCTTTCCCTCGACCACCTGGCCAGTGCGACCTTAGGTGCCGAAAAAAGCGCCAACGGCTTATTGGCCTTAAAGTGGTGGAAAGAAGGGCGAATCAGGGAAATCTTGGACTATTGCATCAAGGATGTGGAACTGACCCGTGATCTTTTTTTGTTCGGGAAAAAAAATCAATACCTTCTTTTTAAAAACAAAGCCGGCCAGAAAGTGAGGGTTCCCGTGTCCTGGTAATCACTTGAAGAAACCACTACGGCGGGGAAAAACCCCTGCCCTGATCGCGACATTTCCGAACTTAAAGGATTTTTAAAAGGAATCAAAACTGAGTTTAAGCGAGAGAATGACAGATTATGAATATCGTTGATTCATCCGGATGGTTTGAATACTTTTCCGGTGGCCCTAAGGCGGAGCATTTTTCAACACCTTTTAATGATTTCTCTTCCTTAATTGTACCTCGTAAACGTGGTGTTCCAGCGGATAACCCAGCTTGGAAAATTCTTAATGAAACCAAGAAGATACACAAACGAATTAGCGTGAGCGGTCTTATTTCAACCGACCGAATTTTTGGAGTAGCAAAAGGAAATTTTTTGGGTCGTGATATCGAAGATGCCGTTGATAGAGCTTTTCAACCTACTGAACCTGTCGATTTATCCGCTCTCTTAACCGAAACCAGCACAAATAAGTGAAATAGGTCTTTATGGCAAAAACCGGTCGTAATGCCCCTTGCCCGTGTGGAAGCAGTAAAAAATATAAAAAATGTTGCCTCAAAAAAGATGAGGAACAGCGTGCTGAATTACGCATGCAAATCAACAGAAACCAGAAAACAGAAAAGACTGTCAATTCGGAGGAATTTATCCGGAATTCGTCAGTCCTTCAAGATGAAAACGAATCCGAAGATATGGACCATGTTTTCGATGACGAATATGGTCAGGACAGGTTTGAAACGGACTTTGATTACGATGATGATTTCGAATGGGATTTGGAGGATGACGATGGTCTCCCGCCGGAAAAAGATACCTACCGATTGAACCTTCCCGAAATTTCCGAAGAAGAATCATCCCTGATCGATGATTGGTATGAAAAATACAAAGAGATTGACGATCCGGATGAGATTAAAAACCACCTTGATTCATTTATATCTGAATACCCTCATCTCGTGGATCATTTGGAACTTCATGAAGAAGTTCTTTTTGAAATCATTTTTGGATTGTTCAAGCAGAACCGGCATGCGGAAGTCGTAACCCTGCTGGAAAAAATTCGCCTGCAATATCCTATGACCTATGAACAAAATCATGGATATTATGATCTGAACCTGGTTGCTTACAAGATAGCCACAAATAAAAAAGATCACATTCCGCCTTTGCTCCATTATTTTAAAGCAAATCCGGACAAAGATCCGGATAATCTGTTTCAGCTGATCGATTTGCTGAAATTGAGCAATTGCCAGATAATTCTTCAGGATTTTATACCCGAAATTTATATGCAGGTTTGCAATTCATCAAATATCATGAATGGTGAAATAATCATGGATACAGTAGTTGATTTATGTCTGGGTCCGTTCGTGAAACCAACCTATTCCCGGCAGGATATGGAAATATTATCTGAAAAGTTGATCAATCTCTTTGCTAAAATGGATACTGATCGTTGCTCGCCGGAATCGCTTCACAAGACATTCGATCAGATTTTTGCCAAAATCACCGGATGGAAAATCAGCGACTGCACCACCAAGAAGAAAAAACTCGACCGATACGACAAGATTGTCCTGAATTTCCAGGGATATCTTCATTCTTGCAGGGGCATGGATTGGACAGCTGCGGTTTATTACGGTACCAGGATTTTCAAATACCTCTATGAAAATATTCCCCATAAAAAACAAGCAGGAAACCCTTTTTTATTTTCAAAAGAATTGATCGAATTGACCGCGGTTAAATTATCCCGTGGCTTACTCGGCTTAAACAGTATAGGCTTTTTCGGAATGCTCAATGCCATTTTCTTTTTTGCGGATTATCTTTACGAGACTCAATCCATTTCTCAGCAGTATCACAACGACATTAGCAAATGGTGCCACGAATTATTTGAAATGGCATATCCAATACAATGTCAAGAAGACTTTGAAACAATAGTCTTTAAGCGATTCCCGCTGGAATATTAAAAGCCCGCAGTTTGTAATACTCTTCCGGAAAACTCTGAGATTCTCCGCTGGGTTCAAAACAACAAGTTCTGAGTCCATGCCTTTTACTCCTAAAATTGAACACCCAACACTGAAAACCGAACACTCTCCCTGCCTGAGATTTTTCACTGCACTCACAATGACAGGCATAGTGTTTCCATCGGAATCACTATGATCAGTTTCAGAATGACAATTTCATATATGCAATTTCATATTGCCCATTGACATCGAAATTATTTTAATTCATACTATTTATATTGATACAATATTAGCTAAACTAATCATTTCTTAAACAAAAACCACAGGAGGTACGAAAATGGCCAGTATAGCTGGAATGGTGTCTCAACATGGAAAAATTGACTCCGACTCTGCTCAGGTCGTGGGCAAAATGCTCAAAGACATGCGACACCGGGGGCCGGACAACTCCAGCATCCGTTCGATCCCGGATTATCGCGGAGCAGTGGGTGCTAATGAAATCAATCTGTCTCCGGAAAGAACCATCTGCTCATGCCTTGAAGATGCACCGTATATTTTGTTTGACGGTAAAATTTTCAATGAACGCTCTGATCAAACCCAGAGAGATATTGATCTGTTTATCGATTTGTATCAAAAATATGATCGGGATTGCTTTTCTCATATTGATGGCAGTTTTGCATGTTCCATTGTTGAAAAAGATGATGAGGTGGTTTTGGCAAGAGATGGTGTGGGGGCCAGACCGCTTTTTTATGGCTGGAATAAAGAAATCTTTTTTTTCAGCAGTGAAATGAAAGGATTAAAAGATCATGTCCAGTTCGATATTCATGAACTTCCTCCAGGACACATGTACAGTACTTATCACGGGCTGAAAAAATTTGAGACCTTCAAGCCGGATGTTCCTGACCCTGGTGACAGTATTCAGGAGGCTGCCAGAATATTAAGGGAATTATTGATCGATGCGGTAAAACGACGCATGGATGATGCAAACGCCATATCACTCAGCGGCGGGCTGGACAGTTCCATTATTGCGGCCATTGCTAAAAACTTCAATCCCAACATTAAACTGTTTACCGGTACCGTTCAGCGGGCAAAAGGTCCTGACCTGGAAAATGCCAAATTAATGGCCGATTTTCTGGGCCTCGAACATTTTGTCTATGAAATTACTGACGAAGATATCGAAGGTATTATCCCCAAGGCGATTTGGCACCTTGAAAGTTTTGATGAAGATTGTGTCTCGGGCATTCTTTCAAATTATTATGTGTCCAGAAAGGTCAAGGAATACAGCAATGCGGTGCTGGTCGGAGAAGGAGCCGATGAGCTGTTCGGAGGGTACCGGCTGGTTCTGAAAAACCCCAAGGTCAAAAGTCCGGAACAACGGGAGCGATTGGCCAAAAGGCTTCTGGATATCGCCTACAACACGGCCTTAAGACGGATGGATCGCAGTTGGATGGCCAACAGCGTGGTCTATAAAACACCATTTCTGGATACCCGTGTGGTGGCTTTTGCTGAAAAAATTCCAATGAAATGGAAAATCTACGGGGAAAACCAGGTTGAAAAATTTGTATTACGAGAGGCTTTTCGGGATATGTTGCCAGAGAAAATCGCCAACCGGGAAAAGCTTCGGTTTGCCATGGGAACCGGTATGGATGATGTCATGGATGAAATTGTCGCCACAAAAATCGATCCTGAAGAAATTAACCGACGTCCCAAGGCTGCCTATGGACTTCGTTTTGCATCCTTTAAGGAGTTGTATTATTATGATGAATTTTTAAAACTGTTTCCTCCGGCTTATGAAAAACAGACCATCAGGTGGGATCCTTTCAAGTAATCCCTATTCCCGTGGCCTATGGAAAAAAGCTGGCAATTGTTTTGGCTGAATTTACCCTATGATCGGAACTCCGGGGTTCGGGCGATACACCACCTTTATCCGATGGAATTTCCAGGATTTGACAGTCCATCAACTCAAACTTGATCCATCGGAAAGAAAACCGGTGTTTCTGGAAAATTATTGAAAAATCTCCAACAACCTGCAGAGATGATATTTTTTTAGGTTCTTGCTTTTCCTAAATGGACCAGGGCTCCGGGAGGAGCCCTGCTTTCTTGGATACCATTCTGATAAATCCCAGTATGAAACGATCCTTTTCCGGTTTAAATCAACCCCACGCTTTTTAACCAGTCTGCTGCGGCTTTTCTCGGCGATTTGCGCTCTACATCCACCTGGTAATTTAAACCGGTCATGGCTTCGGTGTCGAGCTTTTCCCCCAGTTTTCTGAAAATTTCCTCCAGCTCCGGATATTTTTCCGCGGTTTCCTTGTGGACTACCGGCGCAGGATTATACACCGGAAAAAAGTTTCTGTCATCCTCCAGTACCACCAGGTCAAACCCTTTGATTCTGCCATCGGTGGCAAAACCCATGGCCACATTCAGTTGCCCGTCTCTCAATCCCTGATAGAGCAGTCCCGGAGCCATTTTTTTGATCTGCCGCTCGGGAAATTCAAACCCGTATGTTTCCTGCAAGGGTTTGTAACCATCGGGACGAGCATAGAATTCTTCATTGGTGCCGAAATTAATGGCATCTGGGTTGGCCTTGACATAGGCGGACAGATCCGACAAGGTTTTGATATTCAGGTTTTGGGCTTCCTGCCTTTTCATCAGCAGGCAATAGGTATTGTTGAAGGACATATAGGGGAGCCATACCAATCCATTTTTTTCAAAATCCTCTGCTTTGACTGTGTCATAACATTGTTGCGGATCGGTAATCGGGGTTTCATGCTTTAAAATGGTGATCAGGCCGGTGCCCGTATATTCCATGTAAATATCGATCTGACGGTTTTCCAGGGCATTTCGGGCCACCAGCGTTCCTCCCAGACCGGTACGGTCCCGGCATGAAAATCCATGTTTTTCAAGTAGTTCGATCATGATATAGCCCAGGATACGCTGTTCTGTAAAATTTTTGGCCCCCACCACCAGCTTTTTGTCCGCCGCTATACCGTTTAACGGTGAAAAAAGCGTGAAAAGAAGCATACCCGCAAAAGCTGCCGAAATAATTATTTTTTTTCTCATCATTTTCTCCTTTCATTGATTCAGTCGTAAATGAGACCGGGGCTTACAATCCATTTTTCAATCTTTCCGAATCCCCAGTTCATAAAAACCGCCAGACATGCCGTGGGAATTGCACCAGCCAGCATATAGGCCGGATCAACCATGGCAATGCCGGTAAAAATCAGATCCCCAAGCCCTCCTCCACCCACGAGAAAACTCATGGCTGCCGTGCCCACATTAATTACCGTGGACGTCCGAATACCAGTAAGGATAATATACATGGCATTGGGCAGTTCTACCTTGAACAGCAACTGGCCGGCACTCATTCCCATGCCCCGTCCGGCATCCAGTATGACAGGGTCTACCCCGGCCAAGCCAGCCACCGTGTTGCGGATGATTGGCAGCAGACCATAAATAACCAGTGCAAAAATCGCCGTTTTGGTTCCAATGCCGATATAGGTCATGGAGATGGCGATGACCGCCAATGAAGGAACCGTCTGGCAGATTCCCAGGATATTAAGCACCCATTCCCGGTAACGCCTCATAAATCCCCGTGTCAGCAGAATGCCGGTCGGTACCCCGATGCTGATCGAAATGGCACTGGAAACTCCTACAAGGTAGATATGCTCATTGAGAAGCTTCCAGATTTCTCCAGGATTTTTTTTCACAAAGTCAAAAAAACCCATCTGCTGAACAAAAGCACCGCCGGCAAAAGCCGCAATCACGGCAATCCACAGCCAAATCCTGTCATTGGAACCTGAAAACCTGTCATCTATCATGATGAAATTTTCCCTCTGGGTGTGATTTTACCCCAGACACCACCTCGTTCATCATAGGTTTCTCCCACAACAGAGAGCAATGTACGGGTATTTAACACTCCCTGCAGTTTTCCGTCATCATCGATGACCACCACGATGCCAAGATCATAGGATAACATTTTGCTGAGAGCTTCTTTCAGATTCTGTCCGGGTCTGACCGTGATGGTCATGGGCCTGACCAAATCCTTGACTTTGCCGTGATGACCTTTCAGTTCATACAGGTTGACATATCCGTGCAGATTGTCCTGATCCTCGGCCACCAGCAAAAAGGTCAGGTCATTTTCCATCATGTGCTTTGCAACGACTTCAGCATCATCATCCGCATGACAATGCACAGGATTGCGCATCATGGCATCCCTGACCTTCATCAGATCCAGTCGCTTCAAGGCACGGTCCGCCCCTACAAAATCCTTGACAAAACGATTTTTGGGGGCCACCAGCAAGCCCTCGGGCGTATCATACTGAACCAGACGGCCGGCCTCCAGCAGTGCGATCTTATCGCCCATCTTGATGGCTTCATGAATGTCATGGGTGACAAAGATGATTGTCTTTTTGACCTTCTCCTGAATTTTGAGAAATTCATCCTGCAGCACCTCCCGGTTAATAGGGTCGATGGCACCAAAAGGTTCATCCATGAGCATCACAGGTGGATCGGTAGCCAAAGCTCGGATAACGCCGATCCGCTGGGCCTGGCCGCCGCTTAATTCCCGGGGATATCGAAAACGAAACACATCCGGTTCCAGACCAGCTAAACTCAGCAATTCGTCCACTCTTTGTTCGATCCGTTTTTTATCCCAGTTGAGCAGCCTGGGTACGGTAGCGATGTTGTCGAAAACCGTCATGTGAGGAAACAGACCGATTTGCTGAATGGCATAACCAATTCCGCGCCGCAGTTTGATCACATCCATTTCTGCAACGTTTTGCCCGTTTATGGATATTTTTCCGGAGGTAATCGGAATCAACCGATTAATCATTCGCATGAGGGTGGTTTTACCGCATCCGGAAGGACCGATCACCACGCAGATTTCCCCTTTTGGAACTTCAAAACTGACGTGGTCGATTGCAGGAACAGCGGATCCGGGGTATATTTTGGTAACGCGTTCAAAGGTAATCATGGTACTCTCAATCCTTTGCTGACCAGTCTTTTTTCGATCAGACCGAAAATATAATCCACCAACATGGCCAGAATGGCCACACTTACGGCGCCAACTTTGATCATGGCATCATAGGTCTGGTTGATGCCCATGAAAATATAGTGTCCCAGGCCACCGGCGCCGATGTAAGCGGCGATGGCCCCGATACCGATCGACATGACCACTGCAACCCGAATACCGGCAAAAATAACGCTCAGGGCCATGGGTAACTGAACCTTGAACAATACCTGCATTCGGGTCATTCCCATGCCCACTCCGGCATCAATAATATTGGGGTTCACGTTTTTGATCGCAGCGTAGGTGTTGCGAAGAATGGGCAACTGGGCATAAAGCACCAGGGCCACGATGGCGGGAACACTGCCGATGCCGTGACCGAATACGGATAAAACCGGGATCATGATACCGAACAGGGCAATGGACGGCACTGTCATAATAATGCCGGCGATATACAGGACAATTTCAGCCGCTTTTTTATTAAAACTGATCCAGATACCGATGGGCACTCCGGTAACAATGGCAATAACGATGGCAATGCCTACAATATAGGCATGCTGGCCAAACAAAAAAAATAGTTCATGCCAATTTTGGGAAATAAATTGCCATATATCCATGGCTTTTCCTCCCAATTGCTAAAAAAAAATCAGATTGCAATGACGCCGGATTTTGACTAATATTTTGCGAAACTGCCGCCAGAGACCAACTGATTAATGACGTTCAGGAAAAAGATAGGAATCTTGTCTATTTTCTTTGATCAAAACAGATGAGAACTTATTTGTCAACATTAAAAACACGATGATTTTATTCTTTCTTTCCTTCCAGCGCAAGGCGAACTTTTTTGGCGATTTCTATTTTGGAAAAGGGCTTGTGGACAAAATTCACTCCCTCATCCAATACCCCATGATGGGCGATCACGTTGGCGGTATACCCGGACATGAAAAGGGTTTTGAGATTCGGGTAATATGCTTTCAGTTGTCCGGACAGATCCCGACCGTTCATCTCGGGCATGACCACATCGGTGAGGAGCAAATCAATATGGCCTTTGTGCGCCTGGGCCAGAGCAAGAGCTTCGCCGGGAGTTGCAGAAGCCAAAACCGTGTAGCCGAGATTATTAAGCATTTTCATCGTCATCTTTAGAATCGCCGGTTCATCCTCTACCAGCAGGATGGTTTCAGATCCAGTGGTTATTGGCAGATCCGAATCGATTTTTTGGAGGGTTGATTCTGGAACGCTTTTGTACCGGGGCAAATAGAGTTTGAATGTGGTCCCGTTTTGAGGTTCACTATAAACGTTGATGAATCCGTTATTTTGCTGGACAACCCCATAAACCATGGCAAGTCCGAGTCCGGTTCCTTTGTCTACATCCTTGGTGGTAAAAAATGGTTCAAAAAGATTATCCAAAGTCTCTTTATCCATACCGCACCCGTTATCACTTACAGCCAAAAGCACATACTCACCCGGCACAAAAGCATTATGACCAAAACGATATCCCTCATCACAGAACACGTTGGCTGTTTCAATGGTGAGTTTGCCCACACCCGAAATAGCATCTCTTGCATTCACACACAGGTTGGCCAGAATCTGATCGATTTGTGATGGGTCCATCTTCACCGGCCACAACTTTCTTCCAGGAAACCAGGTTAAATCAATGTCCTCTCCAATAAGTCGTCGAAGCATCTTGAGCATTCTCTCGACCGTTTCATTCAAATCAAGAACCTGCGGTGCGATGATTTGTTTGCGGGCAAAAGCCAGCAAGTGCCGGGTTATTTCCGCGGAACGGTATGCCGCCTTGAGAATTTCCTGAAGAGGGTCTTGAATCAGATCATTCGGAGTCATCGTGTCTAAAATAAGCTCTGCATTACCGATGATCACATTGAGCATATTGTTAAAATCGTGGGCAACTCCTCCGGCCAAACGGCCTACGGATTCCATTTTTTGAGCCTGATTTAACCTGGCCTGTAATTTTTCCCGTTCCTCCTCTGCATGCCTTCGTTCCGATATGTCACGGATCGCTGCAATATGCACCGGCCGACCTTTTCTCAGAAAAAAACGCCCGGTGATCTCCACCGGAAAATGTTTTCCTTCTTTGTTGCGATGCCAACGAAGTGGAATGGTCATAACCTGATCCGTCACAGGTGGCATTTCCTTTGTTACTTTTAGGGTCTGTTCCGGTTCGGCGGAGAGGTCCGTATTTTTCATTGTCAGCAATTCTTCACTGCTATACCCATACATCTTGCAGGCAGCCCTGTTGGCTTGCAAAATGGTTCCGGTGGTATTGTCGATGAGAAAAATAGCATCGGATTCCGCCTCAAACAACTGATGGTAATCCTCTTCACTTTGGCGAAGGGCCTCCTCTGCCTGCTTACGTTCGGTAATATCGATGGAAAATTCAAACTTGACTTTGCGCCCGTCAGGCCATCGGATCAATCTATTGGTGGTCATGAAATAGCGATTAAAGGCTTGACTGTAATATTCCCACCGTTCAATGTGTCCATCCTTTTTTTTAAGCAATTCCGGGTTATTACAGAAAGAGCAGGGTAAATCGAAATGATGAAAAATTTTGTAGCACTGCTTCCCAACACCATCTTTTCCATAAAATTCTATTGCGTATTTGTTCATGAATACAATTTCATGGGTCTGCAAATCTATAACGTTGACAATGGCGGGAATACTTTCCAATATGACTGACTCTTCGGCCAATTTTCTGAACTCGGGCTTTTCCATTATTTTCTTGTCCCAGGGACTAATTGGAGAATCTGTATTATTATAACCACTTTTTTCTTTTAAAAAAAACTAGCATGAAGACTACCACACAAAGCATAAATCCCAGAACCGCAAAATAACCCCATTTCCATTTCAGTTCCGGCATATACTCAAAATTCATTCCGTAAACCCCCACAACAAAGGTGATGGGAATAAATATGGTGGCGATGATGGTCAACAATTTCATCACCTCATTCATTTTGTTGCTCACTGCAGACAAGTAGTTGTCCATCATTCCGGAAAGAATATCTCTGTAGGATTCTACAGTATCCATGACCTGAATTGTGTGATCGTAAACATCTCTTAAATAGACCATCGTAAATTCTTTAATCAAACCGGAATCGGCCTTGGAAAGGTTTCCCAACACTTCACGCAATGGCCATATCTGTTTTCTTAAATAAATCATCTCTCGCTTCATTTCATGGATCATCCGGGAAGTTTCCGGACGGGGATTTTCCAGAAGCTCTTCATCCAACATTTCAATTTTATTTCCGAATACACCCAATACGACAAAATAATGGTCCACAATGGCATCGAGCAAGGAATAGGCAAGGTAATCACATCCTGATTGACGGATCCTTCCCCTCCCCTTACGGATTCTTTCCCGGACCCCCTCGAAAACATCACCTTCAATTTCCTGAAATGAAATTAAAAATCCATCTCCTAAAACGATACTAATCTGTTCAGAATGGAATTCATCGATTGATTCATCGAAGTAGACCATTCTGGAAACCAGATAGAGGTAATTCTCATAATCCTCCACTTTTGAACGCTGGCCTGTATTGACAATATCTTCCATGGTTAAGGGGTGAATATTGAAGTTTTTTCCGATTCTTTCGATTAACTCGACCTGGTGTACCCCATTGACATTAATCCATCTCCAGGCAAAGGGTTGCTGGTATGAAAACAGGTCATCGATTTTACCGAGAGTAGTTTCCTGCAAATGATCATGATCAAAATCCATCACCGAAATGATGACTTTTTCAGTTCTTTCAATTCCGATATGCACCAGTGCTCCTGGAGGAAGCCCTGCTTTTGTGGATACTTTTTTTATAAAGCGGGACATGGGAAATCTCCTGTCATTTCAGCCGAATATTTGGGAGGATACCATAACCTTGAATGCTATTATGATAAGAGGTCGTTGTATTTTGAAGAAGGAGCCATAGGGTTTTTTTGAGCAATAAATTTTTAGCACCTACTGGGTTTTTCAAAAAATTATGCTTCAAGATTTTATTGTCCGGATACCGTATATGATTATTTTCCGAATTTTGTTTCCAAAGCATTTGCCAGTTGAGCATCCCTTCCATAAATATCATTTCTAAACTGAACAACACCATCGTCATCGACAAACACAGTCCAGTAAAGCAGATGAACGGGTACAGGTTCCGGCAGTCTGATGGATTGTTCTTTCATGGTATCCAAGGTGTTGCGGAATTTTTCAGGATTCCACCGTGGGTCATCTTTGAGAAGATACAGAGCAAGTTCTTCAGGTTTTTGAATACGGATGCATCCGGAGCTGAAAGTGCGGTTGGTTTTGTTGAAAAGTTCCCGTGAAGGTGTGTCATGGAGATAGACGTTAAAGCGGTTGGGAAACATGAATTTTATTCGACCCAGGGCATTGTTGGGACCGGGGTCCTGGCGAAGTCTGTAGGAAAAATTGGACTCAGTCACCCTTGTCCAATCGATATGGTATGGATTGATTTCCCTTGCATCTGCACTCCAACCGGAAAATACCCGCATTTTTTGTTGTGCCAGATATCGTGGATTTTTTTTGATCAGTGGTAATTTGTCGTTCACGGCAATACTTTGGGGTACATACCAAGTCGGGTTTAGCACCATGTAGGTGATCTTATCGCTGAAAACCGGAGTTTGCCTATAGTTTTTTCCTACGATAATTTTCATCTCCAGAACAGTTTGCTCGTGTTCAACCACTTTTAATTGAAAATCCGCAATATTGACCTGGACACTGCGGTAGCCGAGATTTTCGGGAAGCCATCGCCATCGTTCAAGATTTAATCTGATCCGTTCCAATTTTTCTTCCAGGGAAATATTCAATGCCGCCAAGGTAGCAGGCCCAACAACCCCATCCATATCCAGTCCATGCCTGCTTTGAAAATCAATCACCGCCATTTTAAGGTTTTTATCAAATACATTGGTTTCACCGGCTAAAAACCCCGGATGCAATTCGGGTTCATCCGCTAGTCTTGAGCGAAGTATCGCAACCCGATTATGATGATCTCCCAATTGCATTTTGGGGCCGGCTTCCACGAAAGGCCATCTGACACCATTTTCCAAAAGCAACCGATACTGTTGGTAGGTTTCATATAAACGAGTATACCCCTCGTGTTTAGGCCAGAGTGACCTCAAAGATTCATAAATTTTTCCGGATACCAGCGCCTCTTGTAATATTGTCGCCATATCTGCGCCACGCCGGTTTGCAATCCATTCCGGATCGAAAGTTTCCGGGTTTACCTGACCAGCCAGCAAATGGGATCCGTAGGTTAAAAAGGAATCCGTCAGAAGCAAATCCAGATCCGTTAATATATAAATATCAGGCTCCCGGCTTAATTGTTCAATCTCTTTCAAAGCCTCCAGTTTTTCCATGATTATTTGGTAATGATATATTTCCGGCCGGAGCCCATGCTGATCAGCGGAGCTTAAGGCAGTCAAAAACGTGGCCGCATGCTCGTTAGGCTTTCCTCCCACAATCCAGGCCGGCTGAAAGTTTCGCAGTGAATAGAATCTTGGAAGTGCATCAACAGAATGAAGCTTTTTTCCGGCGGCATATAATATAGGAGATTTATCAACAATCTCGATCCGGCTTTTCAATAAACCGGCAAGTTGTGGAGATACATCGTGATACGCAAACAAAAATGATGGAACCGAAATCAGGAAAACCATCCAACAGACAGAACCGACAATCCTTTTCATTATCATGCCTTTAATAAGTTCGCTATCGAAAAAATCATCCGAGAATATGATATCCTCCGTCAATATACTGCGTAACACCGGTGATGAGTTTTGCAGCATCCGTTGCCAGCATCGCGGTTGCCATACCTACATCATCAATGGAAAGGAGTTTGTTTACAGGTGCACGCTCGGCTGCTCGGTTCATCAATTCATCAAACCTGTCGATTCCGGAAGCGGCACGGGTTTTTACCGGTCCCGGCGATATGGCATACACCCGAATCCCTTTTGGGCCCAATTCATGAGCCATATAGCGTACTGATGCCTCTAAGGCGGCTTTTACCGGCCCCATCAAATTATAATGCGCAACAACCTTTTCTGCACCATAGAAACTCATTGTAAACAAAGATCCGCCATCTTTCATGAGCGGTTCAGCATGCCTGGCCACTCTTATGAATGAATGGCATGAAACATCCATGGCCAATGAAAAGCCTTCCTGGGAACAATCCACAACCCGACCGTGAAGATCCTCACGAGGTGCAAAAGCGATGGAGTGGACAACAAAATCCAGGATTCCCCATGAATGGCTAATCTTTTCGAAGACAGTCTCCAATTGACCTTTTTCACGGACATCGCAAGGCAAAAAAATTGAGACATCCAAAGATTTTGCCAGAGGTTCTACATAAGGCTTTGCCTTTTCATTCAAATAAGTTATCGCCAAATCTGCTCCCAGGGACCGAAAGGCCTTGGCAAAACCATACGCAATAGACTCCTGGTTTGCAATACCAAGAATTAATCCTTTTTTTCCAACAAGATCACAAGTTCTTTTTTCTGCCATTAAACCCCCTTTCTTTTTCCTAACGCATATCATAAGAATTGATTTCGACTCAAGGAAGACTTGGAATTATCTAATTTCAATATATGGCTTCGGCTAGTATTGCCTTTTTATCGGAATGATGACGCGTTGTGTGGTTAATCAGAGGAACGAATGAATTGACATTCCAGTTCCTTTTATTTTGCCCCTTGCGAAAATACGCGCAATTGTGTATCTAAGACGTTCACATTGGAATGGAATAACACCTAAATCATTTAAGAACATACTCGGGGGGAAAATTCGGTGCCTGGACATTTTCCCCCGATTTTATAGAAAATATGGTTAAAAAAGTTCCCGTAGCAATTGTTGGAATGGGAGGAATATTTCCGGGCGCAAAAAGCATCGAAGATTTCTGGCGCAACATTGTCACTTGCGTCGACATGACCCGTAAGGTTCCCGAAAATCGATGGATTGCAGCGCCAGAAACCATGTACCATCGTGATCCCATGCCAGATAAGGCCTATTCACTTAGGGCCTGTTTTGTGGATCCTTTTTCGATCGATTTAAGCGGGCTCGATCTTGATCCTCAACTAATCGGACAACTTGATCCCCTATACCATTTTGTTCTTCATGCAGGACGTGACGCATTTTTGGACTGCAAGAGCGACAGCCTCGACAAAAATCGAACAGGGGTTATCCTTGCGGCGATTGCCCTCCCCACAGACAGCTCGTCCAGATTGACCCGGAAAATTCTTGGAACCTCCTTGAAAGCCCATCTTCTTGGAAAACCTGAACCCGCAAATCTTTCAGTTGAGGATTGCCTTGCAGCCAAAGTTACCAGCCTTCCGGCATCGCTTCTGGCAAAAGGTTTGGGGCTGGGCGGCGGAAGCTACACACTGGATGCAGCCTGTGCGTCATCGCTTTATGCAGTCAAACTTGCCTGTGAAGAACTTCAGTCCTTCAGAGCTGACGCCATGCTTGCAGGGGGAGTGTCAAGGCCCGAATGCCTCTATACGCAGGTCGGATTCAGCCAGTTGAGAGCCCTGTCTCCTTCGGGCCGATGTGCGCCTTTTGACAAAAGTGCTGACGGGCTTGTCGTGGGAGAAGGAGCCGGAATTGTGGTGCTGAAGCGATTGAAAGATGCCGTTGCCTCCCGGGACACCATATATGCTGTGATTCAGGGTATCGGTCTTTCAAACGACATGACACCCAATCTTTTGGCCCCTGACAGTGAAGGCCAGGTCAGGGCCATGAAAATGGCATACCAGTCTGCCGGGTGGGTGCCTTCGGATGTTGATTATATTGAGTGCCATGGGGCAGGCACGCCGGTTGGAGATACCATCGAACTTTCAAGCCTTATGACGCTCTGGAATGGTATTAATGGAACAACCTCCGGCCAGTGTGCTATCGGATCAGTGAAATCGAATATCGGACATCTGTTGACAGGTGCGGGAGCTGCCGGATTGATAAAGACCGTTCTCGGATTGCACCATAAAACCATACCTCCATCGATTAATTTCCGTCAAGCTTCTGAAAACAGCCCGTTGAAAAACGGGCCCTTCAGGGTTCAAACCGTTGCATCAGAATGGAAAAAAAGAAATTCCATTACACCTCGCCGAGGGGCAGTAAGCGCATTCGGGTTTGGTGGAATCAATGCTCATTTGTTGCTGGAAGAATACGATCTTTCAGAATCGGAAAAAAATCCCAGACTAAACAATGAAAAAAATATCACCAATATCAGTGAAGGTGCTGAGGTCGGCCCATGCATCAAAGAAATTCCAAAAGTAGCCGTGGTGGGAATGGCCGTTCTTTTCGGTAATTGTTCCTGCCTGCGACAATTTCAGGAATTGATTTTTAAAGCAGAGACCGCCATCACCCACCGCCCGTCGAGTCGCTGGAAGGGTGCTGATACTCTATTGGAAAATTTTCCAGTTGAATCTATAGCCTATGGAAATTATTTAGAAGATATAGAGATTGCCTTGGGTGATTTCCGAATCCCGCCAAAGGAAATTCAGGATATTCTACCCCAGCAGCTTTTAATGCTCAAGGTTGCGGCTCAGGCAATGAAAGATGCGGGCTTTGCCTTGCGGGAAAAGCGTCCGGCTATGGGAGCAATCATCGGAATTTCTTTTGATTTTGAAGCCACCAATTTTCATCTTCGATGGAACCTTGAAAACCAGGTGGATCAGCTCAAAGACGATATCAATATCCATCCTGATAAAAAACAAACATCTCTATGGCTTCAGTCCCTAAAAGACAGTCTATCCCCTCCTCTGACTGCCACGCGCACTTTGGGTGCTCTTGGAGGAATCGTGGCAAGCAGAATTGCCAAGGAATTCGGATTTGGCGGCCCTAGTTTTGTTGTTTCGCAGGAGGAAGCTTCCGGATTGCGGGCGTTGGAAATCGGCGTTCGTTCTTTGCAACGCCTTGAGGCCGATTCGGTTCTGGTTGGCGCCATCGATTTAGCTGGTGATATCCGAAACGTGACTGCAACTCATATCAGGAGACCATGGTCGAAACGGGGAGAGATTTTTTCTTTTGATCATCGGTCAGAAGGCTCTTTGCCGGGCGAGGGGGCCGCAGCAATTGTGCTGAAACGTTTGGATGATGCCATAGCTGATGGCGATCGGGTTTATGCGGTGGTCGATGGGTTTGGATATTCCGGAAACAGCAACGCGGATACGTCTCTAATCAGCACCTATGTCCGTTCTCTGAGTGCGTCATTTGATGATGCAAAGGTCAATCCGGATCGTGTCAGCTATTTTGAATCTCATGGAACGGGAAACACCATAGATGATGCAATGGAGGCTGAAGCCCTTAACTATTTTTTTAACACCCGTCCGCGTCATGAAGCTTGCGCCATTGGAACCGTTATTCCCAATATTGGAAATTCGGGCGCAGCATCGGGACTTGCATCCGTCGTCAAGACCTGCCTTTGTCTATACCATGAACTGATTCCTCCCTTGAAAAATTATCAAAAACCGGAATCACCCTGCTGGCAAAAAGGTGTTTTTCATATTCCAACTTTTTGCCAATACTGGGCGAGGAATCGCAATGACGGGCCACGGGTTGCCTGCGCGGGAACGATCACTTCTGATGATACCTGCATGCATGTTATCTTAAGAGGGTTAGAAACTTTTGAACGTCATCGTGTCGGTCATCACGTTTGCGAAAAGATAGAGACGGAACAAAAACGGCCCCTGGGATTGAAAGAGACAGGACTTTTTTGCGTGACAGCGGATCATCAGTCGACCCTTTTAAATAATTTGCATTCTCTTGAGCAATTCATAACCGATTGTGACGCATATGGAACCAAATTTTTCGAGCACCATGCTGCTCTTTGGTTTCAAACCCATGGGGTAAATCCAAAGCATGACCATGCAGTTTCAATAATTGCCCAAAATCCATCTCAACTTTCGAAAGGCATAGAAACAGCCCGGAAAGCCATATTGAATGGAGAGAAAAAGGAGTTCGACGGCCGAAACCTTGTGGCATATACTCCCGAACCATTAGGGCCCTCCGCACCCATTGCCTTTGTTTTTCCGGGTTCAGGAAATCATTTTATGGGTATGGGGAGGGAAATCGGTGTTCAGTGGCCAGAAATTTTCCGTTATCTTGATTCTAATACGGAAGAATTAAAAACCCAGCTGATCCCTCACATTTTTGTGCCCTGGCGTGTCTCATGGGACTCGGGCTGGGAATCGGAAGCTGATGAAGAAATGGAATCAGATGCACTTCATATGATATTCGGACAGGTTTTGCATGGTGGTATTATGACCAACCTGATGAAAACATTTGAAATAGGTCCTGATTCAGTTATTGGTTACAGCCTGGGAGAATCGGCCGGACTTTTTGCCTTGAAAGCATGGCCTGACCGAGGGCAGATGCTTCAGAGGATGAAAAACACAGATTTGTTTTCCGATTACCTTGCCGGAGCTTGTAAATCTGCCCGAATGGCTTGGAATATTCCTCGGAATGAACCTTTCAAATGGTCGGTAGCCGTGGTGAACCGACCGGCCGATAAGGTCAAAAGTGTAATCCGGGACATTTCCTTTGCAAGACTTTTAATTGTCAATACCCCCCATGAATGTGTCATTGGCGGAAAAGCCGAGGCTATAAACGAAACCATCAAAAGATTAGGGTGTGAGGCATTTTTTTTGGAAGGTGTTGTAACCGTACATTGTGATGCGGCCGTTCCTGTAGCCGATGCATATAAAAACCTTCATGTATTTCCCACAAAACCTGTTGAAAACGTTCGATTTTATAGTTGCGCTGATGCCTGCGCTTATGAAATTGACTCTGAAAAAGCAGCAGAGTCAATCCTGAAGCAGGCCATATCTGGTTTTGATTTTCCCGCGACAGTCAATCGGGCCTATGAAGATGGTATCCGAGTATTTCTGGAAATGGGACCCCACGCATCGTGTACAAGGATGATTCGTACCATTCTCAAGGATCGTCCTCACCTTGCCATTTCAACATCAGTGCGCGCTGAGAGTGAATATGTTACCGTGCTGAAATGCTTGGGAACACTGGTTTCCGAAAGAATTTCCGTAAACCTGGAAAAACTGTACGGAGTTGATCCTCGTTTTCAACCCATCAGCGTTAAAGAAACTGTAGCCCGCGATAGCCTTATCCATGTTCCGGTGGGTAGCAAACTTAGCTTTCCAATGATTCCCGACATTCAAAAAACCAATTTAGAACAACCAAATATTAAAAAACCAGAAACAAATCCATCTGGGGGAAATAATATCATTCCTTTTCACGAACCCTTTTTTGAATTGATGCAAGCTCTGGATGATTCAACCAAAGCCACTGCAGAGGCGCATCAAAACTTCTTGGATTTTTCAATGGAATCCGGTCAGGCTTATATGGAGGCATTCCAATTTCAATCGAGATTGTTGGAAGCTTTGATTCATTCCGAAATACCGGTTTCAAAAATGGAAGATAACCCAAAACTTCAACCTTCCAATGATATCCCAGCTTATTCCAGAGACATGTGCATGGAATTTGCCATAGGATCCCTGGCTAAGGTTTTAGGCCCTGAATTCGCCGAGGTGGATACCTATCCCACAAGAGTCCGTCTTCCTGATGAACCCCTGATGCTGGTGGACAGAATCCTGAAAGTGGAAGGGGAAAAAGGGTCATTGACTTCCGGAAAAGTGATCACCGAGCACGACGTGGTTCCAGGAGCGTGGTATCTTGACGGTGGTCGTGCTCCGGTGTGCATTTCCGTGGAAGCCGGGCAGGCAGATCTTTTTTTATGTTCATATCTGGGAATAGACCTTAAGGTCAGAGGACACAGAACCTATCGGCTTCTCGATGCTGTGGTCCTGTTTAGTCGAGGTCTTCCTGAACCCGGTGATACCATTCGATATGAAATCGACATTGAAAAATTTGTCAGACAGGGAGAAACTTATCTATTCTTTTTTCATTTTGACGGTTTCATCGGAAATGAGCACTTCATCACCATGACGGAAGGATGTGCAGGATTTTTCACAGAAGAGGAGATTGAAAATTCCGGGGGAATCATTTTGACAAAAGAAGAAACCCAATTTGTACCGGGCAAAACTCCTCCGGATTACAAACCATACACAAGCTTTCCTCTGGGTCCTGAATTCTACGAAGATCAGCAGATAGATGCATTAAGAAAGGGTGATCTTTCCGGATGCTTTGGTCCTCAATTTGATGGCATATCCATTAGTGATTCCTTAAAACTTCCGGGAGGGAGAATGAAATTAATCCATCGGGTTTTAAGCCTTGATCCCGGCGGAGGACGTTACAAACTGGGAAGTATCCGGGCTGAAGCCGACATTTATCCGGATGACTGGTTTCTCACCTGTCATTTCATGGATGACATGGTCATGCCGGGAACGCTAATGTATGAATGTTGTGCTCACACCCTCAGGATTTTGCTTCAGAGAATGGGATGGGTTGCCCATAAACCCGGAGTCTGCTTTGAGCCTGTGATTGGTGTTAAAAGTCGTCTCAAATGCCGCGGGCCTGTTACGCCCAAAACCCGCCATGTGATTTATGAAGTTTTTTTAAAGGAAATCGGATTTTCTCCCGAACCTTATGCGATTGCTGACGCACTCATATACGCAGATAATCGGCCGATCGTATTTTTCAAAGACATGAGCATGAAAATGACCGGTGCAACCCGAAATGACCTGGATCGGGTATGGAACCAGAAAACAAAAGAGTCAAAACAATTTAAAAATATCCCCAAAAAAATTCATTACGATCGTGATCGTATCCTTGCATTTGCGGTCGGAAAGCCATCGGAAGCTTTCGGAAAGCCGTATGAAATTTTTGACAATGATCGCAAAATCGCAAGACTTCCTGGTCCCCCCTATTCTTTTATGGATCGTGTAACCAGGGTTGATCCCGAACCCTGGATTTTAAAACCGGACGGTTGGATTGAGGCTGAATACGACATGCCGTTAAATGCATGGTACTATAGAGCCAACCGAACAGGTTCACTTCCTTTTTGTGTGCTTCTCGAAATCGCTTTGCAACCTTGCGGTTGGCTTGCCGCCTATGCGGGTTCAGCCTTAAAGAGCAATAAGGATCTAAAATTCAGAAACCTGGGAGGGCGTGCAACGGCATCGGGTGATGTATTTCCTGAAAATGGCCCTTTAACCATGAAAAGTCGTCTGACCAAAGTATCTGAAGCAGGGGATATGATCATTGAGTATTTCGATTTCAAAGTTATTCAGAAAAATCAAATCGTATATGAAGGAAACACCTACTTCGGTTTTTTTACATCAGAAGCATTAAACCAGCAGGTCGGTATCCGGGAAGTGAAAAAAATCATTTATGATCCCACGGAAGAAGAATGCCGAAGATCGGTCGCTGAAAATCTTCCCAAAGAAGCCCCGTTTTTTCCGGATGGTCCCCATTCGGTCCAGCAATCAAAACTAGCGTTGCCGGCAGGGGCTTTGTTAATGATCGATATCGTCGAATCTTATATACCTGATGGTGGTCCCCTTGGGTTGGGTTTTATACGCGGAGTCAAAAAAGTTAATCCTGAAGAATGGTTTTTCAAAGCTCATTTTTATCAGGATCCGGTCTGCCCCGGAAGCCTGGGGATTGAATCTTTTTTACAGCTGCTAAAATTTGTGGCCATCAAGCGTTGGGAAAAACTGATCAACTCGCATCGTTTTGAAATGGTGGGTGGAAAACCTCACACCTGGAGCTATCGCGGGCAGGTTATTCCGTCAAATAAAATGATTCAGGTAGAAGCCATCATCAAAGAAATTCAGGAAAATCCCTATCCAATGATCATTGCCGATGGATACTTGAAAGTAGACGGTCTTGTCATCTATTCAATGAACGATTTTGGAATCAGGCTGTCAAATTTGGGAGTAGGCTCATGAGCGGATTTGCAATCACATACTCAAAAGTTTTTATCGAGGCTATCGGCTACGAACTGGCACCCAATGTGGTAACGTCTGAAGATCTGGAGTTAAGGCTGGGTCAATTATATGACTCGCTTCATATTCAAATCGGTCAGTTGGAAGCCATCACGGGAATTTATGAACGGCGATTCTGGGATCACGATTTTAAAATGTTCCAGGGAGCATCCCTAGCCGCCAAAAAGGTATTGGACAATTCCGGTATCGACCCTTTTCAAATCGGAATGCTGATTTATGCCGGTGTTTGTCGGGACAACCTGGAACCTGCCACTGCCTGTGCTGTTGCCAATGAGCTGGGATTGGCCGGTCACACACAGATTTATGACATTTCCAATGCCTGTTTAGGGGTTCTGAATGCAATGATTCAGGTGGCTAATGCGATTGAGTTGGGGCAGATTCGAGCCGGGCTGATCGTGTCGTGTGAATCATCGCGCCAGATCGTTGAATTGACCATAGAACGTCTTTTAAAAGAGCCAAGCATGGAATATTTCAAAAAATCATTGGCCACGCTGACAGGTGGTTCCGGAGCGGTTGCCGTTCTGATGACAGACCATACGCTGACTGAACAAGGCCATCGTCTGAAAGGTGCTGTCGTCAGAAATGCTGTCGAACATCATGGGTTATGCCGGTGGGGTCCGGATACCGGAATTCCCGCGAGTTTTCCGGTGGTGATGGAAACGGATTCCGTTGGTGTGCTTAGACATGGGGTTGCACTCGGGATATTGACATACCGGGCTTTTAAAAATGCACTGCACTTATCCGATGAAAAGCCTGATAAAGTCATTTGTCACCAGGTAGGGTCAGCCCACCAGAAAACAATTCTGGAATCTCTGGGTATCTCCCCTGAAAAAGATTTCACTACCTATCGTTTTTTAGGAAATATCGGAACTGTTTCGCTTCCGATTACCGCCGCCATTGCGGATGAACGCGAGTTTTTGAGTCAGAATGATTTTGTGGGATTTTTTGGAATCGGAAGCGGCCTCAATTGTTTAATGCTCGGGGTGGACTGGTGAAAATTATGTCGTTTGATCCTTTTTTGAGTACCAGAACATTCAAAAAACTCTACCCGTTTTCTTCTCAGTTTATGAAAATCCGGGGATTTGATTACCATTTCCTGGATGAAGGTTCCGGGGAACCTGTGGTGATGCTTCACGGGAATCCGACGTGGTCTTTCTATTTTCGCTCTCTGGTCAAGGGGCTTTCTCCGAAATATCGGTGTTTGGTACCGGATCATATCGGATGTGGTTTATCCCAAAAACCCGATGATTCCCAATATGATTTCAGGCTTCATAGTCGTGTTGAAGATTTGAGCATTTTTCTGGATCAACTTAAAATAAATAAAAATATCACGTTAATTTTGCATGATTGGGGCGGCATGATCGGCATGGCTTACGCGGTTCGCAATCCTGAACGAATCAAGCAACTTGTAATCTTAAACACCGCTGCTTTTTTTCTGCCCAAGAAAAAAAACCTTCCGCTCCGGTTGCAAATAGCCCGCAACCTGACATTTATTTCTAAACCCGCTATCTTAAAATTTAATTTGTTTGCCAAAGCCGCATTATACATGGCCAGTAAAAAAGGCCTTGACAAAGACACAAAAAGAGCATTTGTCGCGCCTTACAACTGCCCTCAGAATCGGTTGGCCATTTTAAAATTTGTTCAGGATATTCCTCTTACCCCTTCCGATTTCAGCTATTCTATGGTAAGCAATACGGAACGAAATCTTTTTCGATTAAGAAATAAACCCATGCTGATTTGCTGGGGTATGAAAGATTTTGTGTTTGATAAAGATTTTCTTCTGCAGTGGCGGCAACGGTTTCCAGATGCACAGGTATATCAGTTTTCCCAGGCGGGCCATTATATCCTTGAGGATGTGCCTGAGAATGTTTTAAACTCTATCAATCATTTTTTGAAATAACACAATCATGGAAAATATAGATCACCCAAAAACCCTTACCATTTCAAACCGTGATGTGGTGAATATTTCCACACTTCTTAGCCGACAGGCCAATATTCATCCTTATAAACGTGCAGTTGTCTATCCTGTAACCAGAGATCGTAACGGCCACCGTGCATATGCTCACCTGACTTTTCTTCAGCTGGAAAAACAAACAGATATGCTCGCTGCCGGCCTGACAGAAGCAGGTATAGGTCTTGGAGACAGGACTGTTTTGATGGTCAGACCGGGGCCTGATTTTTTTACCATTACTTTTGCGCTATTTAAAATCGGAGCGATTCCTGTCGTTGTGGACCCGGGAATGGGGATCAACGGGATGCTTCGATGCCTGAAGGAAAGTCAGCCTCGAGTATTTATCGGTACGCCAAAAGCTCATTTGTTGAGAAAAATGTTCCCCAAATATTTCAAATCGGTCCATAAATGGGTTACCGTTGGGAAGCGTTGGTTCTGGGGAGGGCTTAAATTAAGCCGACTTCGTGTTTCTCCCTGGAAACCTTTTACTGCCGCTGAAACACATCGAGAGGATATGGCGGCGATTCTGTTTACCACCGGAAGCACCGGACCTGCTAAAGGAACTGTATATACCCATGGCAATTTCGATTCACAAATTCGTCATATTCGGGACCATTTTCAAATAAAACCTGAAGAAATCGATCTTCCGACCTTTCCCCTTTTTGCTCTTTTCGATCCGCCGCTTGGAATGACTGCAGTCATTCCGGATATGGACCCCACAAAACCTGCAAAAGTGAATCCGGAACATATTATCGAACCCATTCTGGACCATGGTGTTACCAACATGTTCGCCTCTCCGGCGTTGCTAAACCGTGTGGGACGATATGGAAAAGTCAACAACATCAAACTTCCTTCTTTAAAACGGGTAGTCTCCGCAGGCGCTCCTGTCCATCCGTCCAATATCGAACAGTTTTCGGTCATGTTGAATGAAGAGGCTGAAATCCATACGCCCTATGGAGCCACTGAGGCGGTACCGGTCATTTCAATCGGAAGTCATGAAATTCTTTACAGTACCCGGCAGCTTAGCGAGCAGGGATTCGGAAATTGTATCGGCCGTCCTCTGAAAGGAATCGATGTTCGACTAATAAAAATTTCCGATGAACCGATCGGAGAATGGAAAGATGAGCTTGAAATTCCCCAGGGTGATATTGGTGAAATCATTGTAAAAGGAGATTTGGTCACAAGGGAATATTTTAATTGCCCTGATTTGACGGAAATGGCAAAAATTAACGATAAGGATGGTTTCTGGCATCGAATGGGTGACCTGGGATGGATGGATAAGGCGGGTCGGATCTGGTTTTGCGGACGGAAAAACCATCGGGTGATCACCGAAAACGGTACCCTTTATTCGATCCCATGCGAAGCCATTTTTAATAATCATCCTCGGGTGATGCGAAGTGCGCTTGTTGGTTTGGGTAATCCGCCACTTCAAAAACCTATAATCGTTATCGAACTTGAAGAAAATGATTCCGGAAAGGACAAAGAAGCTCTTACCCATGAATTGTTGACTTTGGCCAGAGAAAATCCCCTGACAGAAACCATTGATACTATTCTGTATAAAAAAAATCTACCTGTGGATATCCGCCATAATTCAAAAATATTTCGGGAAAAACTGGCGGAATGGGCTGTCGGCAAATTAGGCAAATAAATGGATTCAACTTCTCAAATTGACAGTCTTACGTTCTCATTACCACATAGACTCCTTTTATCCTTTTAGAATTAAAATGACATCTGATTCAAATCAAACAAAAATATCAGAAACAGGAACTTCGCGAAAAGTGTTGGTTACCGGAGGGGGCGGTTTTCTTGGTCAATCTGTGGTTGAACGTTTGGTTAAACGCGGCGATGATGTATACAGTTTTTCCAGAAATCATTACCGGGATCTTGAACGCTTCGGAATTCAACAAATCCGTGGAGATATTGCTGATAAAGATGCTTTAATAGCAGCATCACGGGGGATGGAGATCATTTTTCACACAGCGGCCAAACCGGGAGTTTGGGGAAAATATGAAGAATTTTACCTTCCGAATGTAATAGGAACACAAAATGTCATCGATGCCTGCATCAGAAATCATATCCCCTACCTGATTCATACCAGTTCGCCCAGTGTTATTTTTGATGGCACTGATATGGAAGGTGCTGATGAATCACTCCCCTATCCCGATCATTACTCGGCTTATTATCCCAAAACCAAGGCAATGGCCGAAAAGGCCGTCAGAAAAGCATCTTCCGAAATCGCAACCATATGCCTTCGCCCCCACCTTATCTGGGGCCCTGGAGACAACCATCTTGTGCCCAGAATCATTGCCAAAGGTAAAACCGGTCGATTAATTCAGGTTGGAAACGGTAAAAACAAAGTGGATGTGACCTATATCGATAATGCAGCAGACGCTCATATTCTTGCCGCTCAAAAGTTATCGGAAAACGCTGCGCTATCAGGGCGTGTTTATTTTATAAGCCAGGCAGAGCCGGTCTTTTTATGGGATATGGTCAACGCAATTTTAAAAGCCGGAGGCATCGCCCCGGTAAAACGTTCGGTTTCACCTCATACAGCCTATTTTTTGGGCGGATTCTTTGAAACGGTTTATAAATTTTTTCATATTCGAAAGGAGCCCCCCATGACACGGTTTGTCGCTCAAGAACTGGCTAAATCACACTGGTTTGATATCAGTGCCGCCGAAAGAGACATAGACTATCATCCGTCTGTATCCATACGAGAAGGTTTAGAAAAACTTAAGGCATGGTTGTCCGGAAAGGAAAAATGAAGTAACTGAATATTATTTTTTTAAATCCTTAAAAAAGTCCTTAATTTTTTTCAATAAAGGCTTACGAATTCGTACTTTCAAGTACAAATCACCCGGCTTTCCACCTCCTTTGCCGTCTTCACCCATTCCGGCCAGACGAATGCGCCGGCCTTCATAAACACCCGGAGGAATTTTTACCAGCAGTTTTTTCGACTTCCGGCCATGATAATAAGCATATGGTCCCCCCTTCTGAGCCAATTCCGGTGAAATATCGATCGAATCATGGATATCCTCGCCGTTTTGAGGAATTTCTTCTCCGGTGAGTTTTTTGAACATATAACGTGATAATTTTCCAATGGGACCCGGACCTGAAATTGGTTGATTCTTGGGTCTTTTGGATCCAAAGGGTCCTGTAAAAACAAACCCTCTGACAAAAAAACCGGGTTGTTTGAATTCGAATTTTTGATACCCGGGGCCGTAAAATTCTTTGAAAATTTCGTCGTATCCCCTTAAATTAAACGATTTTGCTATTTCTTCAAAAACACGAAGGATATCCGAACCGCTGAAAATATCATGTTCCGAATAGGAATGCCTGAACTGTGAATAAGCACCTGACCCAAAGCGATCTTTAAAAGAATCATATTCCTTGCGTTTTGACGGGTTGGACAAAACAGCATAAGCTTCATTCACAAGCTTCATTTTTTCAATGTTTTCAGGGTTGTCCCGGTTTCGGTCAGGATGATATTTCAAAGCCAGTTCACGGTAAGCTTCTTTGATACGCTTGGCGGATGCGTCTTTTTCGATCCCAAGTATTTGATAATAATCTCTTTGTTCCATGATATTTTTTCTAAATCCTTGTCGATTCTAATGCATAAACCGTTTTTTCAAGATGTTAACATATAAATTTAGAATTTAAATCATAATCATGGAGTTTCAACCCAAAAATAATAAATGTCAATCAAACAAATCCTGATCTGTCAAAGCCTTTAGGTTTAAAGGTTCTCTATGGTTGGTCATGGATTTTTGCATTTTGTCAATATGTTTGAGTATTAATTTTCGGACTTGAGAAAACTTAAAGGGTTTTTCAATAAAAAAAACACATCCGTTTTGTTTAGCCTCATCTCGTATTTCTTCTGAATCGTATGCTGTCATGAGAACCACGCTGATATTCGGATACTTTTCCTTTATCAGCTTCAATAATTGCATACCGGAAATTTCGATCATATAAATGTCGGAAATGACAATCCAGATTTCCGTACAGGACAGAGTCTCAATGGCTTCGGATCCGCTGGTTGCTGTTAAAATGGTGTATTTTTCACGGTCAAACTCCATTAAATATTCTGCAAGTGCTTCAATCAAAAAAGGTTCATCATCAACCAGTAAAACGTTTCTGTGTTTATCAGCCATTTTTCAACTATTGATACCTGTTGGTGAATATTCGTTTAAAAACCAATATCGTTCAAAAGCGTTTTTTAAAAGTCTCGAAACCTAAGCATCTATAAACATACCTGTCGTTTCTTTTGGATACTTTCCAGCAGACCAATCATTTTATCCGGCGTGAAAGGTTTTTGGCAGTATTCATCCATTTCAGGGCGGATAACTTTATTGGCAATGACTGTTTCAGTAAATCCGGAAATGGCAAGCATGGAAATATGCGAATGCCGTTGCTTAATCCATTTCATCAATTCTATCCCATCCATTCGGGGCATAAGAATATCAGTGATAACCACCTGGATCAGGTTGCCTTCGTTTTGAGATTTCTCTATTTGCTCCATTGCATTCAGACCATCATATGCCGAATATATTGTAAACCCCTCTCTTTTCAGATGACGATTTAAGGTTTTGACAAACTCAGGCTCGTCATCGACGATCAGAATTCGCTGGATTTCTTTTATTATATGTCCGTTTTTTTTTGTCGATTTCATCCTATGAATTCAAGCAACATCTGCAAATTTTTTAGGCTTTTTTCTCCCCCTTTTTTAAAAGCCATATAATTTAAGGAATCAGAATTTCTGCTAAAAAGTGTTTCAAGGCCGGGCTTTTTCACCTGAAGGGGGAGGGAGGTGGGTTGGTGGGAAGTTTCGCCCGACCTTGAAACGAATGGATATAGGACGCTGGAGAGGAAATTCGGGAGTGAAGTTGTTCCCGATATACTTGGGTCCGTATATCCGCTCGCTTTATCTTATTTGCAACACATGTGCCAGAAATTAATTAACTAGAATTTTTAATTGAAGGGCAACCGGCAATAAAAAATCTGCAATCTTTTGGGATCAAACCGGCCTCAACATGACCTAATTGTCGCTGATGAATTATCAATGGGCTGGGCAAGGATCAGAAAATCTTTTCCAAAAGTGTCTCCACCTTGAAAAGCACGAACGGCGTCATGTTCGTCATCATATGACCTAAATGTCGCTGGCGATCTTTTCCCATTGGGGCTGTTTCTTGAGATCAGCCAGCCTTCGCTGAACCTGGCGCAGTGAAACTCCTAAAATATTGGCTGCCGCGCGACGATCACCGTTACATTTTTTCAGCACATAGACCAGCTGGATATCCGCATCTTCTTTAAAGGTGCATAATTGTCGTTCAAAAATATCGGTGGTCTTGGGTACTCCTCCGATTGTCTGGGGGTGGATCTCATCGGTTTCTGTAAACAGGACCGCGTTTTCAACAACCTGTGCCAGTTCACGAATATTTCCCGGATAATCTCTTTGTAATAAAATTTGAATTGCACCCGGATGAAACCCTTTAATGACTTTTTGATGACGCTGGCAGGCTTTTGTGAGAAAATGATTGGCCAACAGGGGGATGTCTCCTTCCCTCTCCCTGAGAGGTGGCAGATGAATATCAGCTGATTTGAGGCGATAAAAAAGGTCCAGACGAAACGTTTTATCTCGACAACCTTTGTTTAAATCTTGGTTGGTAGCGGAAACAATTCTGACCGATACAGTGCTTGGCCTGGTTTCACCGATGGGGGTGACGGTTTTGTCCTCCAGAACCCTGAGAAGTTTAGCTTGAAGATTAAAAGGGAGTTCACCGATTTCATCCAGAAAAAGAGTCCCACCATGTGCCTGACGGAAAAATCCTGGGTAATCTTTTTGAGCACCTGTAAAAGATCCCTTAACATGACCAAAAAACTGGCTTTCAAATAAAGATTCGGGAATGGATGATACGTTTACCGGGACAAAAGGACCGTCGGGGCATGGACCGCCCCGGTGAATGCCTCTAGCCAAAAGCTCCTTGCCTGTTCCCGATTCTCCGGTGATTATGACCGGATTTCCGCTTTTGGCCATGACTTGGGCGTAAGATAACAACTCAATCATTCTAGGGGACTGAGTGATAATTTCTGAGAAAATCTCCGGAACCTTTTTGTTTTTGTGTGCCAGGTTGCCCGCAAGTCCTGCCAGCAGCCCTTTATGTTCATAAGCTCTTTCAACGGAAAGGAAAAGCCGATCAGAATCTACGCTTTTTACCAGATAATCATATGCACCATTTTTTACGGCTGAAACAGCCACAGAAACATCATCAACTGCCGTAAGCATTATAAATTCGGTTTCGGGTCTGTAAGGTTTTGAGGAGATCAAAACCTCCATGCCTCCCATCCCGGGCATGAGCAAATCCAGTAACACAATATCGTATTCTTTTGTTTTAATCAGGTCTATGGCATCTTTTCCGTTGTCACAAATGTCCACCTGTTTATATCCACGGTGCTTGAATGCTCTTCGGATAGATGTCAATGCCACCTGCTCATCGTCTACAACCAGGATTTTCATAGCCGTTGCCTGTCAGTGGTATAGATAATGTTTAAGAGTTTGTTGATTCCAAAAGGTTTTTCCAAGAGGTGATCCGGTTCGGGAACACCTTCGGGACGGCCCAAAAGAACATCCTGCTTGCCGGAGTATAGAATGACGGACATCAGAGGAAACCGTTCCTTGATTTTGGATAAAAGATCCCAGCCGTTGATACCCGGCATGACGATATCTGATATCACAATGTCCACTTCAGGGTGTTCGTCCAGATAAGATAACACGCTTTCGGGATTACTGGTACTTTCAAACACCATATCTTTGACTTCCACAAAGAGTGTCCTGATCATTTCGAGCATCATCAGATCATCGTCCACACAAAGTATTGCCGGGCGAAGTTCAGCTTTAAGGGTGTTTTCAACCGGAAGAAAAACCATAAACCGACTGCCGATTCCAATCCTTGAATGCACACAAATCTTGCCTTTATGTTCCTGGACAAGACCATAAGAAACTGAAAGGCCAAGGCCTGTCCCTCCTGAATTGCGTCGATTGGTAAAGAACGGCTCAAAAATTCGATCTAAAACATCCGTTTTCATCCCCATACCATTGTCTGCCACCTCGATGAGCACGCAATCAGGATGTTGCAAATAGCGTGTTTTAATAATAATTCTTCCTTTTTCACGATTTGGAATCGCCTGTGCTGCATTGACCAGAACATTGGCCACAACCTGTTCAAGTTTTTGAAAATGGCCGTTGATCAAAGGCAAATTTTCCGCAAGATTGATTTGAATATCCTTTGCTGATTTGCGAAGTTGTCCGCCGACAATCAGCATTGTTTTTTCAATCACCTCATTAATATCGACCGGAATAAAATCAGCACTTGCATCGGCACGGGCAAATTCTTTTAGATTATCTACCACACGGGTAATCCTGTCTGACCCGATTTTTATCGCTTTAATAATCTCACCCATGTCGGTGCATAATTCGGCCATGCTCATATGTCCATTTCTCCAGTCCGGATGACTGTTGCCAAATTCTTTCAAAATGGGCTCAAAAATATTCCAGGTTTCTTCCAGAATCGGAATATTATAGGTAATAAAGCTGTTTGGATTGTTAATTTCATGAGCCACTCCGGCAACAACTTCGCCCAAGGCCGCCAATTTGTCGGCCTGAATGATTTGTTGCAAACGATAGTCGGATTCCTGTCGCAATTTAATTTCCTCACTGATATCCTGCCAGGCGCCCACAATGTATTCGGCTTTTTCATTCTGACTTTTGACCCGCCGCCGAGTATCGGAAACCCAGCGATAAGAATTATCCGCGATACGAATTCTATATTCTGTTTGATATTTTTCATTGAAACAAGATGCCTCCAGCTCATCAAAAAACTTTTTACGATCATCCTCATGAATGCATTTGCACCAAAACACGGGATCCTGAATGAACTGGGAAGGTGAAAAGCCGGTCATTTCCTCAATAGTCCGGCTGACATAGATGATCTCATAATTTCCATGGGCTTTGCATATGTAAGCGACCATAGGAAGAGATTCCAGCAAAATGGATAGCTGTTGAGTAGTAGCATCAATTCTTTGATTGAATATCTTATCGAAGGCAGACTCTACATCATTCATTTGCATTATCCAAAAGGTGGGTTATTAAACGACAAAACTCTAAAATCAGTATAACTCTACTTTATGAAAAACAACTATTTTTCTCAACACTTTTATAAGAAATTTTAATCAGACCTGTTGTGTTAAATCAGGGAATACGAATCGAACAGGTCTAACAGGTTGAAAAATCACTTCTTGACATAAGATAATATTTGTAACATGTTGAATTCATCTTAAATTACATTAAATGCTCAAATTTAAGTAATCGATGTTTCAACTTTTAATTGCAGGGAGGATCAACATGTGCTCAAAAATCAATGTTTCACGAATGATCTGTTTTCTATGTATGTTTATCCTTGTTTTCTCAGCAGTGTTCATTATTGGATTCTCAGCATCTCACGCAGCAGAAACCTTTGAAATCGATCCGGTGCACAGTTCAATCGTTTTTAAAATTGATCATCTTGGAGTTGCACCTTTTTACGGTCGGTTTAATAATCCTGCCGGGACATTTTCAGTTGATGAAAATAATCCTGAAAACAATATCGCCGAGGTCACGGTAAATGTAGAAAATGTCGATACCAATAATGAAGAAAGAGACGCCCATCTCAAAAATGAGGATTTTTTTGATGCAAAACAACACCCAGATATCGTCTTTAAAACTACTTCTTTTAAGCAAATAGAAACTGATAAATATGATGTAACGGGAGATCTGACTTTTCATGGTGTAACCAGGCCGATCAACATTTCAGTTCACCGTACAGGTGCCGCGAAAGACCCCTGGGGAAATTTCCGGATGGGATTTGAAACATCTTTCACGATACGGCGAAGTGATTTCGGAATGGACAAAATGCTTGACCTGGTGGGAAATGAAGTATCTTTGATTATCGCGATTGAAGGAATTCAACAGAAAAGTCAACCGTAACCTAAGGGCGTCTGTGGTGGTGAACGTCATGACGGCACCCAATAACATCCATGTCCTGCCGGTCACGACAAACTAAGATAAAAAGGTCTAAGCATCTTTTTTTAAATAAAAATTTACAGGCAATAATTTTGGTTTAACCGGTTCTTTGGTGAAACAATCTATTTTGTTGACTGCTCTAACCTAAGGATGTTATGGAAATTTTTGAGAATTAAAGAAGGTTCCGGACATCAGGGGAGGGGCCGGCTTTCTGAATTAAAAACAATACGCTGCCGCATTAAACAAAATATCAACCGAGCACAAATAAACAGGAGGTCGTTCATTGTCTTTCACACTTGGACAAAAACAGTTTGACGCCATTGAGAGTATTCTAAAAAAGGAACTTATTGATGTTGGGGTTCAATGCGTATTTTTAATAGATATGGCAGGAAACATTATTGTCGATGTTCACGAGGGGGAAGTGATTCATGACATTTACTCGCTAGCGGCATTAGCAGCAGGCAATTTTGGTGCTGTTAGCGCTATGGCAAAAATTATTGGTGAAGACGAATTTTCGCTTCTTTTTCACAAAGGGAAAAAAGAGAATATCCATTTCAGCAAGGTATCAAGGGATTTTCTCTTGGTTACAATATTCGGCAACCACGTCTCTCTTGGTTTTTTGCGCTTAAAAGTTACCGAAGCAATTGAAAAAATTAAGCATATTCTCTAACATTTTTGCGACACCAGTTCGTTTTGATTGTGCTGCTGTTTTGCCCGAATCGTAACAAAAGATGTTAGCCTGTTTCGTCGTTTTTTTCAGGAATCTCCACATGGCATTTATCAATCAAAAAAAAAAAGTGGTTCAAGTAAAAATCGTGTATTATGGGCCCGGAAGAGGTGGAAAAACAACTAATCTTGAATATATTTATCAAAAATTCAATCATCGCATTAAAACTGAGATGGTAACGATTAAAACTCAGGGAGACAGAACCCTCTTTTTCGATTTCCTTCCGTTCAACATTGGTAAAATCAAGGGGTACGACATTAACATTCAGCTGTATACCGTTCCCGGCCAGGTTAAATATAACGCTACCAGAGCGTTGGTTTTGCGAGGAGTTGATGGAATCGTATTTGTCGCAGATGCAATGGTTGTAAGAAAAGAAAAAAACATATCCGCACTGTATAATCTTCAGGAAAATCTTGACCTGTTTAAAAAGGACATCACAAAAATTCCTCTGGTGATGCAATATAATAAAATGGACCTGGCCAGACAGGGTATCCCGCTTTTATCGTTCGAAACGTTAGAGGAAACTCTTAATCACCAGTTCAAGGCTCCTGCCTTCAAAGCAAGTGCTCTAAAAGGGGTTAATGTTGTTCAAACCATGAAAAAGATCATTCACATGACGTTAATTTCCTTGCAAAAGGAACTTGAATAGGAGGTATCGCATAATGACCCGCAAAAAAGATCAATCCGTTTCCTCTGAAGTGAAAAGTCGCCTTGAAGAGCTATTTTCGGAAGAAAATGAATCGGGTGGTGGTCATATTTTTGAAGAAACTGAAAAACCGCCAAACACCGTTTTAAGGTCTTTAAAAGCTGTTGTGTTATCCATTGACTGGGAAATCAACGATGAAACCATGTCGGCACTTATGGATCAGATTGCGCTGCTTAAAAACATTTATAGACAAGACCGTATTCTATTTTTATTTTTACAACTTCTTTCTAATCTCGGCATTTATATCAAAACCAAAAAGGCTAATGCTCATCCCGATTCCATAAAATTGCTCAATTCCGCATACCTAAGTTTTGAAAAAGCCGTCATGGATACTAAATTGAGCGAATCAGACAGAAAAAAACTCCTTCAAACGGAAGTTGGCCGTTTTATTGACTTAAAAGAGCGAGTCGCCTTAAAAAAAGAATTTCATACAAACAAACCCGATCATAAAACAACATCAAAGCAACTTGAAGCCGAAAAGTCCGGCTTGCCTGCAGAACTCTCAGCAGTCGTTGAAGAGATTAAAACAATGATCAGAGCTGAATTCCGAGACCTGAAAGCCGAACTAAAAACATGGATGAGCAAAAGGCCCTAAACGCTGCTTTTCAATTGTTCAGACTCTGAATAGGAGCGGGAATAAGACCTCCCAACCGGATAAACCGATTATCCCCCAATCCGTTATTTACCGGAATAATAATCGATTCTCCAAGAAGACCACCAAAATAGGCATTGTCCCCTGCCTTTTTCCCAGGCACCGGAATAAGCCGCGTGGCGGTCGTTTTTCTATTAATCACTCCAATTGCCATTTCATCAGCGATAATTCCGGCAATGGTCTCAGCTGAAGTATCTCCAGGTATGGCCACCATGTCCAACCCTACGGAACAAACACTGGTAATAGCCTCCAGTTTTTCCAGTGAAAGAAAGCCGGCGGCTGCAGATTCCGATATGTTCAAATCCTCACTGACCGGGATGAATGCACCGCTCAACCCACCGACCTTGGAACTGGCAAAGGCCCCCCCTTTTTTGACAGCATCGTTGATAAGTGCCAAAGCTGCGGTGGTTCCAGGGACCCCGATGCTTTTTAATCCAAGACTCTGAAAAATTTCCCCTACACTATCTCCCACATTCGGTGTAGGTGCCAGAGACAAATCTACCACTCCGAACTGAATGTTTAAACTTTCCGCAACCTCTCTTCCGATAAGCTCACCAACCTTTGTCACCTTGTATGCCGTAATTTTGATGATTTCGGATATTTGTCCGAGATCCAGGCCGGAATCCGCCTCTAAAGCCCGATCCACAGCTTTTTTTACCACACCCGGCCCGCTGACCCCGACATTTATCACCGCATCCGGTTCCCCGATTCCAAGATAAGCACCTGCCATAAAAGGAATATCCTGAGGAATATTGGCAAAAACACAAAGCTTGGCACAAGCGATACCATCACGGTCTGCAGTGAGACTTGCGGCTTCCTTGATTATTTTTCCCATTAGGTAGACCGCATCCATGTTGATTCCTGCACGGGTTGAAGCCACATTCACCGATGCACAAACCCGATCGGTTTCGGTGAGTGCGTGGGGAATAGACTCAATCAGCGACCGATCGCCCCTGGCCATTCCTTTTTCAACCAGCGCTGTGAACCCGCCGATAAAATCCACACCCACATCCGCAGCTGCCCGATTCAGGGTATGAGCGACCCGAACAAGTTCAGATGAAGAAAATCCGGCCGCAATTATGGCCACAGGACTGACAGCAATCCTTTTGTTGACCACCGGAATTCCAAATTTGGCACCAATTTCATCGCAGGTTTGAACCAACTTTTTGGCAGTTTGAGTAATCCGTCGGTAAATATTGGTTTTAAGTGTTTCAGGATTGTGACTCACACAGTCAATCAGACTGATTCCCAATGTGACGGTTCGTACATCCAAATGCTCATTTTCAAGCATTTCCAAAGTTGATATAATTTCTCTTTCAGTGAGCATGGCACTCCTTAAGTCGTTAAATTCGATTAATGGCTTCAAAAATCTTTCTGTGCTGAATACTGATATTAAGGCCCAATTCCGTCGCTTTTTCCCGCAGATCCTTTTGAAAAGCATCCTGGTCTATTCTCCAGGGAATGTCCACCTCATAGATCATGATATTCTGATTGGGATCGTCTCCTCCTTTGAATACTGCAGAAAGATTGGTCACATTGGCGCAATAACGGGCAATAACGGATGTGATCCCGGCTACAAGTCCCTTGCGGTCAGGCCCCTTGGTGGTAATGACAAACGGCTCGCTTCCGGGGGCATTATAAGTTGGAATATCCACCCGGATCGGTTTCACAAATACATCCAGATTTAAAAATCCCAACGCCTTTTCCAATTCTTGGTTCAGCGTTTCGATCGTCAGACTTTCAGGGATCGATGCAATGAAAACGCCTGCAAACTCTGATTGCAGAATGGTTTGGCTAACATTTTCCAGATTACAGTCCTGCTCGAACAAAACCTGGGTCGTTGCCGCAAGAATTCCGGGTCTGTCATGACCCAGTACCGAAATGATCACCTTTTTCATGAATACTCCCGTTTAAACCTATATACCCGGTATCGGGTTCTTTGAACTTAATATTCCAGCCGGTCCAAATCCATTACCGCGCCGTTTTGTCGTCTCAAGGATTGCTGTGCTCGCATTTTGTTTTATCTGTATTCTTTATTGCCTTGGTTTTTGACCCGATGATCCTAAGGATGTGTTAAAATTTGAAAGGGAATATATCCTGAATGGGACTCAAAGATCAAGTCGGTTAAACCGATATGCAACATATATATTGACAACCGGTAATGTGTATCTAATAGTTTAGTTTCAAAAGAACGAAAAAAAATAGGAGACAAATTAGTGGAAGAACATAAAAAACTAAAAATATTATACCTGTGTACCGGCAATTCATGCAGAAGCCAGATGGCCGAAGGATTCACCCGAAAATTAAAAAGTGATCGAATCGATGCGTATTCGGCAGGAGTCCTGCCGTCAAAAATCGACCCAAAAGCTATTCAAGTCATGGCTGAAGCCGGTGTGGATATCTCCCAACAAAGGTCAAAGGATATTGATGACTTTTCAGGGATGCAATTCGATTATGTGGTGACCCTTTGTGATCATGCCAACGAATCATGTCCGATTTTTCCGGGAAAAACCAAGCGGGTGCATCATGGATTTGATGACCCTCCCCTTCTGGCTGCAGAGGCTCCTGATGAAAATTCGGCTATACTCCATTACCGGAGGGTAAGAGACGAAATCCGTTCTTTTGTAGAGGGTCTCCCTGATAATCTGAAACACGATGATGACTAGGTTCAAATTCGCCTATGGCTTGGGGGAAAACCCGGTTTTTCCCCCAAAAAGGCCCCGGCACCTTAAAGGTCGCCCTTGGTCAATGAGTTTAGTTTTAAGGTCAGTGGACGATCCTCCAGGGGTTGCCCCATCAAAACATTGGGGCCGGGGTTTCTGTAACATTCATTTCCGGGAACCGCTGCAAGCCATTTCTCCCGAAGTAATTTAACGACCTTAAATGCTGGAGAATTGACATCCACGATACTTTTTTCCAGGACTAGTTCTAGTTTTCCCTTTCGCTCCTCAAGATGCATCATGGGTGCAATTGGCACTCCAATTGGCTCCCAGTGGTCAAATCCCATCTCGAGATTTCGGATAGCGGCCATCTGTCCTGTGGCCTTGTTGGCAATAAGGCTGAAAACCGTAAAACCCAGATTATAGGTGTAAGTGCAATCAAACCACGTCGGATCGCTTCCTCTACCGTCATATCCATAAAAATGGGTCTGGGTCTTGAATTTGGGGACGGACTTTTCAAAAACCTTTTTTATCGCCTGCGGAATTTCATCACTCTCATTAAGCATTCCATCAGTTTCCAGAACTTGCTTTAAAGTTTTTTTGGAAATAATATCGGGTTTGATCAAAAGGAAATCAGACTTCCCGTAATCACTGAAAATCACCGGTCCAACCTTATCGGGATCGATTCCGCCCTTATTCATGGTCTTTTCAAACCATTCTTTAGTGATTCCTATTTTGTATTTGCCTTCATCCTTTAAGATTCCCAAATAATCCTTAACCAAATCCATGAGCACCTTTTCCGTTTGAACAAGTGAAAACTGGAAATTACCATGGGCATCCCTTTCAGTTAGAAGTCCTTCCTGAAAAAAGGCGGGAATATCATTAAAGAGATCATCATCGCGAGTATTCCAGACTGTGAAATTGGGATTTTCCCGGGAAAGCCGTGCCTGCCTTCTCAGATAATCCAGCTTGTCTTCCAGTAAGGGGAAATCTTTATGGAAAGTATTGTCATGGGTCTGGTTATAATCTGCGATAATTGTGTTCAGCTTTATGATAAACATTTGAATTTCATTGATAAATTCGAGAACTCCCTCGGGAATGACCAGTACGCCGTAATTTTTTCCAACTGCCGCGCGACGGACAATACCATCGCATATGACCCTGGAAAGATTTCTAAGTGTCATACCATAAGCCGTATAGTCCACGGTATTTTCTTTCCTGGCCTTTTCGATTCGTTTATAATCGATATAATCCGCGATATCTTCTCCGATCAGAGTTATATTGGGGTGACACTTCAGGGCCACTTCCAGAGCAAGATGACTGGCGACTCTTCCCATGACTTTACATACGTGCCAGTATTTCACATCGGAACTGCAATCTGTGGCAAGGTTGCTGATGGAATTTGCAAAAGCATGAGCTGCCGAATGAAATCCGAAAGACATGGCGCACAATGTATTTCCCCTGCTGTCCCTGACCTGGATATCACCATCAATCGTTTTCGGGACTCCGATGACCTGAACGCCTTGGCTAAACATTTCCTGAGCTAAGAATGCAGCATTGGTATTGGAATCATCCCCACCTACAACCACCAGGGCATCCAATTCAAGCGCTTTCAAGGTTTCGGCAGACAATGCCATCTTTTCTGCAGTATCAATTTTTGTCCGACCCGTTTTAATCATCCCGAAACCTCCGAGATTTCTGTAGCAATCCACTTGTTCCCGGGTCAATTCAATGGTTTCATTTTCAATAATTCCATCAGGTCCCATAAGAAATCCAAAAATTCTGGATTCAGGATTTGCCTTTTTGGCGGCATCAAAAAGTCCTGCAATGACATTATGTCCACCGGGAGCCGGACCACCTGAAAAAACAATACCGATATTTCGCTTTTTTCCATACTGTTTTATTTTTGCTGAATCATAATGTTCCGGACTTTTAACTTGTTGTACCTTATTATTTATAATGTCCGGAAGTCTTCTTGAAGATTCCGGATGGATTTTAAACTCAAAGCGGTCTGTTTCTTCCAGGATTGTGTAAGGGCTTTCAAATACGGTGCATCGTGTCGGAACAAAAGACCTTCTTTTGATAACCTCGCTGCTGTCGTTGCAAATCGTGTCGATAACAATAGGATTATTGAGAATTTCATCCTGCTCGAAAAATTCCTGGCCCGTCATGGTTATCCTCCGTCAAAATTAAGTCTAAGGCTTTTAAGTTATGAAGATAAAGGTCAATTCAGGTTATCACAAGATCCCCGGCAATCCATCCGGTCCGAGCTATTATCCTTTCAATGATCGGAAGTGTCAAGATGATTAGATATTTTCATGAGTCATACTCTATTAAAATGCGGAATCATTTTTCGCAATAAAAGGATTGTGGCTATTACTTGTACTGTGCTGCCTCAAAGTACTTGACGTCTCCCAAATATTGTACTAATGACAATTTTCCGTACTATCGCGTTATTATTTGAAATAAACCACCTGGGAGACGGACCCTCAAGGATTGACCGATAAAACAACATGTTGCAGTGCATCATTGCTTTAAAAACAACCTATTATATCATTGGAAACTTGAAAAATTACAAATGTAATGAAAAATTATTTTTCAACAATCAACTTTTTTTAATTTGAGGAGTGATTTATGAAGAAGCAGTGGGTGTTTTCATTTGACGAAGTGGATAAGGCCAAACAATATGTAGGGGGCCACTGGGAAAAAGTTCGGGAACTCCTTGGCGGTAAAGGAGCCAACCTTGCCGAGATGACTCGAATCGGCGTTCCGGTGCCCCCGGGATTTACGGTAACGACTGAGGCATGCAACGAATACCTCAAATCCGGGGGAACTTTTCCGCCGGGTATGTGGGAAGAAGAACTTGAGGCTTTAAAAAAAGTTGAACGTGAAACCGGAAAAAAATTTGGAGATCCGGAAAACCCACTGCTGGTTTCTTGTCGTTCAGGCGCAAAATTTTCAATGCCCGGAATGATGGACACCGTTTTGAATATCGGATTAAACGAAGACACCATCAAAGGAATGATCAAACTCACCAATGATGAGCGTTTTGTTTATGATTCCTATCGTCGCTTGGTACAAATGTTCGGTTCGGTCGTTATGGGAATTGAGGATGATGACTTTGAAAACGTCATTACCGAGGCCCGAAAAAAAGCAGGAGTTGAAACCGATGCTGAATTGAAAGCCGAAAACTGGAAAGAGGTGGTCAAAAAATTTAAGTCTATCTACCGTCATAAAACGGGACACGATTTTCCTGAAAATCCTTATGATCAATTAAAAATGGCCACTGAAGCCGTTTTTAAAAGTTGGAACGGTAAACGAGCTGTAGACTACAGGAATGCCTCCAACATTGACCACAATATGGGAACAGCTGTCAATATCGTAACCATGGTATTTGGCAACATGGGTAATGACAGTGCTACGGGTGTGGCTATGACCCGCGATGGTTCCACGGGAGAAAACTGTATCGAAGGTGATTATCTCACCAATGCTCAGGGGGAGGATGTTGTTGCTGGAATACGAATCACAAAAGATATAAAAATGTTAAAAGATGAAATGCCCAAAGTGCATGGACAATTCGAAGAGATTGCCAAGCGTCTTGAGAATCATTACCGGGAAATGCAGGATGTTGAATTTACCATAGAAAAGGGAAAGCTGTGGATGCTTCAGACTCGGGATGGCAAACGCACAGCTAGAGCGGCTGTAAGGATTGCTGTGGAAATGTGCGAAGAGGGGATCATCACCAAGGAAGAAGCCTTGATGAGGGTAACACCCGAACAGGTCGATTTTTTTCTTCATCCCCAATTTGATCGTGAAGCACTTCAGGAAGCCAAAGCTTCAGGCAAGCTCATTGCCTCAGGTCTAAACGTTTCACCTGGCGCGGCATTTGGTATGGTCGCCCTGGATGCTGATCTTGCGGAGGCGTGGGCAAAAGAAGGAAAAGATGTGATTATGGTTCGCCCTGAGACCAAACCCGATGATGTTCATGGCATGCTGGCAGCCAATGGAATTCTGACGAGCCGAGGTGGCCGAACCAGCCATGCCGCACTCGTGGCCAGGCAGTTTGGGAAGCCGGCCGTTGTCGGAGTCTCGGCGCTTACCATTGATATGGGAAAACGCCAGATGATCGTCAACAATGAAACCATTCATGAAGGTGACTGGATATCCATATCCGGTAACTCCGGTGATGTATACCTAGGAAAATTAAAAACGGTGGTTCCCGATATCAAGGACCAGTGGCTGATGAAACTGCTTTCATGGGCTGATGAATATCGAAAACTGGGGGTATGGACCAATGCCGATTATCCCAAGGATGCCAAACGTGCCCGTGAATATGGAGCGGAGGGCATCGGACTGTGCCGCACCGAGCATATGTTTATGGAAACCGACAGGCTTCCTTTTGTCCGTAAAATGATCATGGCAGATCTTCCTATTGAACGAAGAGAAGCTTTAGATGCGCTGCTTCCTTTTCAAAGGGATGATTTTATCGGCTTATTCAGAGTGATGGATGGGCTTCCTGTAATCATCAGGCTTATTGATCCACCGCTTCATGAATTTTTACCCAGCCATATCCAATTGATGCGGGAGTTGGCGGATCTTAAGATTCGATTAAAACATGCACCAAATCTGATTGAAATTGACGAATTGCTCCAAAAAATAAGAGTGAATGAACATCTTTTAAAACGTGTCGAAAGTCTTCGCGAAGAAAACCCCATGCTGGGTCTTCGAGGCGTTCGCTTGGGTATCCATATTCCAGAATTGACCACCATGCAGGTTAAAGCAATATTTGAAGCTGCCTGCAAAGTCAGCAAAGAAGGTATTGATGTTCATCCTGAAATCATGATTCCATTGACTAGCCATGTTAACGAGCTTAAACGGCAACGGCAGATTTTGGAAAATGAAGCTAAAAAAGTCATGGATGAGCAAGGTATTGTTATTGATTATAAATTCGGCACCATGATCGAAATCCCCAGAGCTGCTCTTACTGCCGATGAAATTGCCGAATATGCATCATTCATCTCCTTTGGCACCAATGATTTGACTCAAACCACTTTCGGCATTTCTCGTGATGATGCCGAATCCGGATTTCTCATCGAATACATGGAAACCGGTATTCTGACCGAAAATCCGTTTGCAGTCATTGATGAAAACGGAGTTGGTCAGTTAATGACCATTGCGGTTGAAAAAGGGAGAGCAACCCGGCCTAAGCTTGAAATCGGTATTTGCGGAGAACACGGTGGGAATCCCAAATCAATAGAATTTTGCCATCGGTTGGGGTTGAACTATGTTTCCTGTTCCCCATTCCGTGTTCCTGTCGCACGTTTGGCAGCTGCTCATGCTGCATTACGACATTCCCAATAACCGTCAAACGAAAAATATCAGAAAAAAGCCGCGGGAATTCAGCTTCAGGTTTAACCGCGGCTTTTCCGATTTAATCCAAAACAGTTCCGGGTTTTTATTTTTTTACAATGATGATATCCTTTTTTCTAAAGTTAAAAAGCCGGTACGGATTAAACCGGGTTCAAATATCATTCTAGGAGAAAATATTCTGTGTCACATCCATGGTGATATTTTTTTCACGGATAGTATTTTGTTTTCAATATCCCACATTCATTTCAGGGAGGTTCATTTTAAACCAAGTTCGAGTAAATATCTGTTTGATAAACCCAACCAGGTCTTGTGAGGAGGATTTTGAATGAACAATCAATCTGTCGTCATTATTACGGGCGCGTCCAAAGGACTCGGAGCCTGGGTAGCCAGATGGGTCAGCAGGTCGGGAGCCATTGCGGTCATGACCGCTCGCTCCTCCGATAGACTTGAATCACTTGAAAAAAAAATCAAAGCAGATGGTGGCATTGCAATATCCTTATCCGGAGATGTTTCCGATCCGAAAGCATCCTATGCCATTATTGAAAAAACAATCAGGCAATTCGGTAGAATCGATGCTCTAGTCAACAACGCCGGCATTATCGAACCCATATCAAAAATTGCCGAATGCGATCCTGAACAATTCGAAAAAAATATCCTTGTCAATCTTATAGGTCCATTTTATATGATCCGCAAAGCGATTCCGGCTCTAAGGGAATCAGGGGGACGCATAATCAATATCAGCAGCGGGGCGGCAATCAATCCTGTTTCAACCTGGAGTGCTTACTGCGCCTCCAAGGCAGGATTAACTCTTCTGACCCGCGTGTTGGCTGCAGAAGAACCTTCGATTACGTCTATCGCGGTCAGACCCGGTGTGGTGGACACGGACATGCAGGCGCTTATTCGGGAAAAAGGTTCGAAGGTCATGCCTCCTGAGCTTTCACGATATTTCATTAATTTAAAACAAAAAGGAAAACTGGAGCCACCCTGGATTCCGGCCCGCTCTATTGCCTGGCTTGCCCTGAAGGCGCCACACGAACTAAGTGGCGAATTTGTTGAGTATAATGACCCGAATATTATTAAACCGGCCTATGACCTTTTAGGCGATCCCAGATGATCAAAAATGTTCTCTAAGGAAAAATACCTGACAGATCCCAGCGAGAAAGTATGGCAAAAAAATTGACTGAAAAAGGAGTTTTGAAAACTCAAATCCCTTTTGAAAATTGTATTTCCTTTTTTATTGGAGGAACATGAACCATCACATTGTTATTATCGGTGCAGGCCCCCGGGGAACTTATGGATTCAGGCGCATTTCACTGGCACTTTCACAACGTCCTCTCAAAAATGAAGTTAATATCCACGTCATTGAAAAATCAGGAAAATTTGGAGGAGGTGGAATTCATAGCGTCACACAGCCCCATTATTTGCTTTTGAATACTGTTGCCGGACAAATCACGGCCTTTGGAGACGATGATATCGAAGCCCGTTCCTCTGAATCCAGAAAAACCCTTTATGGTTATTTAGTCGAAAAAGGATATAATTTTGATACAAATGACTACCCCCCAAGGGCGCTCCACGGTGAGTACCTGGCATCCGCATTTAACTGGACCGAGGAAAAACTTCCCCGAGGAGTAATTCTTCATCGCCATCATGCACAAGCTGTTGATATTAGTCCTTTTAACGAAGGCTTCCATGTTGTAACTTTGGACAACGGAAACACCTTGACGGCCCATGAAATCATTTTACTTACCGGTCATGCCCAAAACAGGATCATACCGGGTTCTCTTGAAGATTCCTGCCATATCTTCGCGGAAAAACAACAACAAAGGGGAAACAATATTTCTTATCTTCATACGGCATATCCGATATCTGAAAAACTTCAATATATTCCGCCGAATGATTGGGTCTATGTGATCGGCATGGGTCTGACTGCCATTGATATTATTAAGGGGTTCACATACGGACGCGGAGGAACTTTCAAAAACGGAAACTATATTCCAAGTGGAAGGGAACCCCGCGTGATTATCGGCTCGAGAATCGGTTTACCCTACTGTGCGCGGGGTTTTAACCAAAAAACCAGCCAATATCAGGGAAAAATATTTACGGCCGATTATATTAAAAAGCTAAAAAAAGAGAAAAGTAAACTTGACTTTGAAAAAGACCTGTTTCCTGTAATTCTTCAGGAAATGGAATATGTATTTTATAAAACAATGCTCGGAGACCATTTCGCAGACCAATACCTTGCCTGCTCAAATGCATCCCTAAGATCCGCCTTAATTGAAAAATGCGTCGATCCGGAAAACCGATTTTATTGGCAAGATCTTGAAAACCCATTATGGCGGCTTGAGACAAATAGAAAACCTGGAAATCCGCTCTTCAAATCTTTGGATCATTATACCGGCTTTGTCATGGAACAAATTCGAAAGGATCTTCTGGAAGCAGAAAAAGGCAACATGACAAGCCCATTAAAGAATGCCATAGATTCGGTCATGAGAGATCTCAGGGATATCCTCAGGTCCGCGGTCGACCATGGCGGCCTGACCGCAAGATCGCACCGGCAACTCAAAAGAAAATTCGACCGCACAAACAACCGCATCGCAGTCGGTCCTCCCATTCAAAGTGTTCGTGAAATGCTGATCCTGGCTGAAAAAGGTTATCTTTTCTTTTCAGGGCCTTCTCCTCGGATTGGGTTTAATGAAAATGACGGAGTTTTTGAAATTTCAAGCCAAGAGATACCCGGTTCAAAAAGGTTTGTCCAGCATGTTATCAATGGTCGCATTCACAGTGTTGACAATCCTAACGACACTTCGGAACTGATCCAAAACCTTTTTAAACGCCAAATGATTCGTACCTATGTAAATGAAGATGAAACAGATACTTTTGAAATGGGGGGATTAGATGTAACCCCTGATTTTCATCTCATTGCTCAAGATGGTTCCCATCACCACCATATTTGTGCCCTTGGGATACCTCTAGAGGGAAAACTGTGGTTCAATGCCGCGGATGCCCGACCCGATGTCAATTCCAACGCAATCGCGCAACTGGCCAAATGGGCCCATGGAGTAGTATTCAGATTACACGAAAGAGAAATGAAAGTGTTTTGAAAACGTAAATGGCACGCTGCCGTAATACCGTATTGGATATTCCTGTTGTTTTTTTTTCAAAACTCGGGTATGAATACATCGAATTGTAAAAAGTCGTCATCAGGTTAAGAAAAAACGACAACTTCTCATTTTTATTGCAGCCATGAATACTTCATGCATCGTCTTAAACGGCGATTTTTCCTATCTTTGTACGGTCAGCTGGAAAAGAGCGATTAATCTTGTCTTGGCCGAAAAAGTCAAAGTCTTGAAATATTCGGACCATGTCATCAAATGCGTTGAAAAAGTATTCAAAGCACCCGCTGTTGTGATTCTCATAAAAATCGTCCGGATGGTCTATCGCCACAAGGTACCTTACAGTAAAAAAAATGTTCTGGCCCGCGATGAGCACAGATGTTGTTACTGTGGAACAAAAAGCAAAACCCTCACCATAGACCATATTATCCCACGCTCAAGAGGCGGAAAAACCGATTTTGATAATTGTGTTGCCTGCTGCAAAATTTGCAATGATCTTAAAGCAGCTCGAACCCCAAGGGAAGCATCCATGACTCTGCTCAAACGTCCTTTTCAGCCGACAATCTCCGAGTTTATGAGACTGAAATTAAAAAGTTCCGGACTTTACCAATGCCTGGCCGAATTTGGATTATACTGATTCGCTTATATCGAACCGGATTCCATCCAATCAGACGTTAAACCGCACATTGATGATATCTCCGTCGCAAACCACGTAGGTTTTCCCTTCGAGCCTCACATTACCTTGCTTTCTGGCCTCAGTCATGGAACCGGCAGCCATGAAATCATCATAGGAAACAACTTCGGCCCGGATAAACCCTTTTTTCAGATCCGTGTGTATAACTTCTGCAGCATCTAAAGCCTGTGTACCTTTTTTAATCGTCCACGCCCTGACTTCATCATCTCCCACAGTGAAAAAAGATATAAGCCCCATCAATTCATAAGATTTACTGATTACCCGGTCTTTTGCTGAGGCTGCTATGCCGAACTCCTTTAAGAACTCCTCGGATTCTTCTTTCGACATTTGACCCAATTCCTGTTCCAGTTTTGCCCGAATAACCAAACTATCCTCATGGTCAGGCAACTCCTTCATATCAGGGAGGCTCTCCTGGTCATCCTCATTATTATAAAGCACCAGCATGGGCTTGGCCGTCAGAAATGCGAATCCCCGAAGCATTGGTGCAGAAGCGATATGAGGGAATTTCCGAAGCGGGATTCCATCATTTAAACACTTGCAGCATTCGCTCAACATTGAAAGTTCTTCAGGATCGGCTTTCTTGCCTTTTTTGTTTTCAGACTGAAGCCTTTCAAGGCGTTTTTCAGCAACAACCAGATCGGACAGTATCAGTTCCTGATCCAGATTGTTGAAATCCTCATAAGGATTCGGTTCTTTTATGCCATACACACTAAAATTTCTGATGACATGAATCAGCGCGTCACAATCCCTTACACTTCGCAACATGTCTTGTTTTCCGGGCAAGAGATACTCGACCTTTGCATAGGTGGTCTTTTTGGGATTGTAGATCTGGCTCAGAATATCCACCCGTTGGTCAGGGACACTGCTCGTTGATATGCGACTTCCCTCCTTTTTTCCGACATCGCTGATGGTTTGACTGAGCGCTTCAAAAACTGTGGTCTTACCTGAACCTGGAAGACCGATGATACCGAGTTTCATTGTCTGAGTTTCCTATTAAGTGTTTTTGTTCGGACATACGATTATCTTCTTGAAGCTTTTACGTCAACCCAGATTCATCCGGTTATGAAAAAAATATTGACACTATGCGGGTAATTCACAATAATATGATTTTTAAATCAGATTGATACACGAAAAGTTTAAATGGAAATAACCTGCGCTGTTTTGGATGTGCGGGTTTTTTTATGGTGTTGGAAGTTGAAATCGGTTTCAGGTGTAAAGGGTATGAAAAACTGGTTTTGGGCCGTCTTAAGCGGTGTAATGCTGACGGCTTCATTTCCCAAAATGGGATTCTGGTATCTGGGATGGTTCGCCCTGGTTCCGCTGTTGATGGCGATTAAAGGCATCGCGGTCGGAAAGGCTTTTCGGATCGGGTTTGCAGCCGGCCTTGCCCATTTTCTGACCCTTTTATACTGGCTGTTTTACACCATGCAAACTTATGGGGGAATTCCATTTTATCTGGCCATACCGGTTTTATTTTTGCTCTCAGCCTATATGGCAATTTATATGGGTTTGTTTGCTGCGCTGATGACCCGATGGATTGACCGATTATCCTGGGGCTGTCTTGCAGCCGTACCTGTATTCTGGGTTTGCCTGGAGTACATCCGCGGATTCTTATTTACCGGCTTTCCATGGTCCTTTATGGGGTACTCCCAGTACAACCAATTGCATATCATTCAGATTTCGGATATATTTGGCGTATACGGCGTCAGTTTTTTGATGGCTTTATCTAGTGTTGCGGTCTTTTTAGCTTTGGATACCACCGAAAAAACCAAAAAATCCGGCAGTCGATTCATTCAATTCAGAAGGTTTCAACCTTTACTTGTATTCATTTTCCTGTTGGTGATTGTCTGGACTTATGGAAAATGGCAGGTATCAAATTTTGACCGGAAACTTTCAGAGGTGGATATTCGTCGAATCACGGCTATTCAAGGCAATATCGATCAGGCGATTAAATGGGATCCGGCATTTCAGCTGGAAACCACCCAAAAATACATCAATCTGTCCCTTTCAGCGGAAAAACATGATCCGGACCTGATCGTATGGCCTGAGACGGCAACCCCTTTTTACTTTCTTTACGATGAGATGCTTTCAAAAATGGTCATGGATGCCGTGACGGCAATGGGAAAGGATTTTTTAATCGGAAGTCCTTCTTTCACGTATGACAAAACTAAAGAAGAAATCAACTATTATAACAGTGCGTATTTAATTGAGCCTGACTCAGAGGATATTCATAAATATGACAAGGTCCATTTAGTCCCTTTTGGAGAGTATGTTCCTTTTAAACAATGGCTCCCGTTTCTTGGGAAAATGGTCGATCACGTAGGTGATTTTAAATCCGGAAAAAAAGGAGGGACCCTTTCCTGGCAAGATGAAAAGCTGGGTATACAAATTTGTTTTGAGATCATCTTTCCCGCCCTTTCCAGGGCTATGGTACAAAATGGTGCTGACATTATCATCAATATCACCAATGATGCCTGGTTCGGTAAAACATCGGCACCTTATCAGCATTTTTCAATGGCTGTTTTCAGGGCTGTTGAAAATCGAAGGTCACTGGTACGAGCCGCAAACACAGGCATTAGCGGATTTATCGATCCGGCGGGAAGGGTTTTGAGCCGATCTGCTCTTTTTGAAGACGCCATATTGACCGAGAGCATTCCTGTTTATCGTAAATACAGCGTTTATACTCTTATAGGAGATCTTTTTGCCGTTGCCTGTACCATCATATCCGTTATTCTGATTTTTGCCGGCAATTACCGGGGCAAAAAACGGTGAAAAAAATTGATGATCCGATTTATAATTCTAATGATGAAAATTAAGGAGGAAACCAAATGATAGAAGAATTCAAACAGTCAATAAAGGGGTTGGATCAAAAATTAGACCAGTTGAAAGGCTATCTTTGACCTGTCATCAAAAAAAAAACGGTTGGAAGAAATTGAATCGCTGATTTCCAGGGATGGTTTTTGGGATAATCCTGAACAGACAAAACCCATTTTAAAGGAGCGGTCTTTTATTTCACACCAGGTAGAAAAAATCACCTCCCTGGAAAAAGAACTGGAAGACAGCCAGGTCCTTCTGGAACTGGGTGAAGAAGAATCCGACCAGGAAAGTATCAAAGAGGTTGGAACTTTAATCAAAAGTCTTGATCAAAAACTTAAAAAATTGTCGTTGGAGCTGATATTAAATGGTGAAGACGATGCCAGCAATGCGATCGTATCCATTAATGCAGGGGCCGGCGGAACCGAAGCTCAGGACTGGGCTGAAATGCTGTTCCGAATGTATTTAAGGTATGTGGAGCAAAAAGGGTTTGAATCGGAGATTATTGATTACCAACCAGGAGATGAGGCCGGGATAAAAAGTGCCACTTTCACCGTAAGCGGGGATTACGCCTACGGTTATCTGAAAACGGAAACCGGCGTTCATCGCCTTGTTCGGATATCACCATTCAATGCCAGCGGGAAACGGCACACTTCTTTTGCATCCGTTTTTGTCTATCCTGAATTGGATAGCGAAATAGTCGTTGAAATCGAAGATAAAGACATTCGAGTCGATGTTTTCAGAGCCAGCGGTGCCGGCGGACAACATGTCAATAAAACCAGCAGCGCCGTCAGGCTCACCCATCTTCCCACCGGCATTGTGGTACAATGTCAGCAGGAAAAATCTCAGCATCGGAATAAGGATCTTGCAATGAAGGTTCTGAAAGCGCGTTTGTATCAGCGAGAAAAACAAAAACAGGACGAAAAATTGCAGGAAATTCACGACGGTAAAGATGAGATCGCCTGGGGAAGCCAGATTCGCTCATATATTCTTCATCCCTACCAGATGGTTAAGGATCACAGGATTGACCTGGATATCGGAAATGTCCAGTCCGTACTCGATGGTCATATCGATCCGTTTATCGAGGGTGTATTGCTGACTGGAAATTCCGGGTAAAATTTTCGAAAATAAGGCTGAAATCGGAAGGTTATAATCACTTGACAGTACAAAGTTCTCCGTCATGCCGGACTTGATCAGGCATCCAGAAAAAAAGCTTCCCTAATCCACCTGGATAGCGCTACGCTTCACTTGGTGCCCGGCCTTCGCCGGAATGACGAAACAATAAAATCGATTATCATTAACTCCAAATACTTATTGGAACTTAAGACTGCCGGGATAATCAGAAAACTTCGCTCATGCTCGATTGCATAGGAATTATTTCTAAATTTTATACACCTCAAACAAGGCTCTATCATGTTTTGGTTGAACACGGTCTGCAAGTAGCCAAAAAGGCCCTGGCCGTTGCAGATCGCCTGGCAACCCTACAACCGGACCGGGATTTTATTTATGAATCTGCAATGCTTCATGATATCGGCATGATATATACCAATTTGCCTCGATTGGGAAGCTTTGGAAACCACCCGTATATTGTGCATGGAATTTTGGGCCGGGTCATGCTGGAAAAACTCGGCCTTTTTCGCCATGCAATGGTATGCGAAAGGCATATCGGTGTGGGGCTGACCAAAGAAGATATCCTTCAGCAAAAACTCCCGCTTCCCCTTCGGAATATGGTGCCCTTGACACTTGAAGAAAAAATCGTGTGCTATTCCGACAAATTTTTTTCAAAAACAGGCGCTGATAAAAAGGAAAAAACAACCGAGGAAATTCTTCAAAGCCTCTCTATCCATGGCCATGATAAAGTGCAAAAGTTTTTGTCATGGATGGATGAATTTGAAGAAAATAAAAGTTCTTAATTTGGTCCGGGTACAATGATTGGTTTGAAATCATCGGTTATAGCCTATAGCCATTTTGGAATACAGGAGGTACTCCCTTATGAAAATCAAGTCGCTGATGATACCTGATCCCATTGTAATCACCAGTGAAGCTTCTATCGCAGAAGCCATCGAAATTATGAAAATCAACTCAATCAGGCACCTTCCGGTGGTATCCAGAAAATCACGATCCCTCAAAGGATTTGTAACCATGGCTGATTTGCGTTTGGGCCTGATTCCTTCCTTGGTCAGTGATATTTCACTTTCGGATCTGATGATCAAAAATCCGATCACCGTTGATCCTGATGAAGACATTGAAATTGCCGCTCAACTGATTTACAAGCATAAAATTGGCGGAATACCTGTTGTTAAAAAGAACAAATTGGTTGGCATCATAACCGAATCAGATATTTTGCGCGCTTTTATCGACATGATGGGCATTTTATCGGGAAGTTCCAGAGTTGATGTTGAGATCGGAGATGATCCCGATGCATTTAACCAAGTATTGAGAATTATACAGGAATGCAGAGGAGATATTATCAATATTGGGATGACCGCTCAGGAACCCAGTAAAAGAGTTTATTATTTCCGTCTATCCTCTTGCGATACACAAATTATCAGGGACAGGCTTGAAAAAAACGGTTACAAGGTAGTGGATATCATGACGTGATCCCTTTAATGAAACCCGCCGACAACCAAGTATTTGAGGTGATATTCCCTTTACAGTTTCCTTCCGGCCGAAACACCTCAGTTGAAGGTCAAAATACGTTTCACGGTACCCGCTTATCCTTAAAGATGTGATTGGCAATCACCAGTCTTTGAATTTCGGAAGTTCCCTCATAGATGGTGAACACTCGCGCATCCCGGTAAAACCGTTCAACAGGATAGTCTTTGACAAATCCATAGCCTCCGTGAATCTGAAGGGCTTTTGCGGTAACCCGATTCACCATCTCGGATGCAAAAAGTTTGGCCATGGATGCCTGGGCTGTGAACTTTTCACCACTGTCTTTTAGTGCCGCAGCTGAAAGCATGAGTTGTCGGGCGGCTTCAAGATCCGTAGCCATGTCGGCAATCATCCACCTTAATCCCTGAAACTTTGAAATCTTTTGTCCGAATTGTTCCCTTTTCTTTGCATATTTAACAGCCGCATCCAGGGCGGCCTGCGCTACCCCGACAGACTGTGCGGCAATACCGATTCGACCTCCATCCAGGGCCGTCATGGCAATTTTAAATCCTTCCCCTTCTTTCCCCAAACGATCCTCAACGGGTATGCGGCAATTATCAAAGTTTAAATCACATGTGTCGGATGCACAAAGTCCCATCTTGTCTTCAATTCTGCCCACATTAAAACCCGGAGTTCCCTTTTTAACCAGAAATACGCTGATTCCCCGGTGGCGGGCAGATTCGTCCGTTTTGGCCGTTACAATCACCAGGTCAGCGTTTTTTCCGGTGGTCGTAAACCGTTTGGTTCCGTTTAAAACGTAAAAGTCGCCATCTCGAACGGCCGTTGTGGTTTGACTGACAGGATCTGATCCGGCCTGAGGTTCGGTGAGTGCAAAGGCCCCGATCATGTCGGCGGCACAGAGTCGTTTTAAATAGGTTAATTTCTGATTTTCGTTTCCATAACGCAAGATGCTTTGACAGACAATAGAATTGTGTACCGACATGATCACCGCCGTCGATGCGCATGAATACGCGATTTCGGACAGGGCCAGCACATAACTGATGGTATCGGCTCCTTCACCGCCATATTCGGCAGGTACCATCATCCCCATGAGCCCAAGCTCGCCCATTTTTTTTAAGTTTTCTGCAGGAAATTCTTTGGTCAGGTCCCTTTCAGCCGCAGTGGATGCGATCACTTTTCGTGAAAACTCCCTCACCATGGACTGGATCATCACCTGTTCGTCAGTCAGCTTAAACAACATTGGAGATTTATCCTTTCATTGATTTGCCATTTCCCGGCCGTGGCAGTAGCCAAAGCTGAAATAAGGGGTTTAGGGCACTTCTCAAAGGCATTTTTTTTACAAACAGTAAATGACCACAAGAAGTTCGGCTTTCTGATCCCCGGGATTCCTGACCATGTGCCTTATGGCCGAATTAAAATGCAGGGAATCCCCCTCGGATAAACGGTTGATATGGTCACCTACCGTTATTTCTATGGTGCCTTTGAGAACATAAACAAATTCTTCGCCTTCATGACAATACCCGACACCTTGATGATCCTGATGAGCATCTACGACGACTTTAAACGCTTTGAGATGCTTGTTGGCAGCGTCCTGAATCAAAGTCGTATAGGCATAATTTTGTGTCCGTTTATCGTAAGCCCTGACTCTCTCCTTGAGTTGCTCTTCCTGTTCTCTGAATAAAAATCCGGAGTCAATTTCCAATGCTTTGGCTATCTGAAGCAAAGTCCCCACCGGGGGAATTAACTCTCCAGCTTCTATGTTTTTTAAGTTTTCAATGGATATTCCGGTATCATTGGCCACACGTTCCAGTGAAATGTTTTTTTTGAGCCTGACAGTTTTAATTCGTTGTCCCACCGGAACATTTGCCCCGGTCTTTTTCCTGGGCATATTGACCTCCCTGCTTTATCAAGACATTGTCTGAAAAAATTATTTCCTCCTAAAATGATCGATTTCAATTGCGGAAATCCTTGCCGTCATACCGGCGAAGGCCGGTATCCGTGTCTGATGGTTTCACCCTGTGGATTGCGCCTGAAGGCTTCACTTCGTGCCCGGCTTTCGCCGGAATGACGGGTCGTTGCCGTCTTAATCGCTCAGGTTAGGTTCCTGTTACCGTAAAAATTTGACATCTTATCCAACGTGTAATTTAACATGCGATAATTAACGGGCCATATTGACACAATGGCTTTTCATCAAAAGTATTCATAAAAGCCCTTGCCCGTTTTTCGTCCCAACCATCCGGCCTCGACATATTTTCTCAAAAGAGGGCAAGGCCGGTATTTTGAGTCTTTAAATCCGTCATAGAGGGTATCCATTATGGCCAGGCAGGTATCCAGACCGATCAGATCCGCAAGTTCCAGGGGGCCCATGGGATGATTCATACCCAGTTTCATTACGGTATCAATGGCCTCTTTTGAACCGACACCCTCATAGAGTGAAAAAACCGCTTCATTAATCATGGGCATCAGAATTCTGTTGGAAATAAATCCGGGAAAGTCATTGGCTTCGGCAGGGATTTTTCCGAGTTTTTCAGCCAGTTTCCAGGTGGTCTGGAAAGTCTCATCCGAAGTCGCAAGGCTTCGGATGATCTCCACAAGTTTCATCAAAGGAACAGGATTCATAAAATGCATCCCGATAACCTTGTCCGGCCTGTTGGTTTTGGCTCCTATCCGACCGATTGGAATCGATGAAGTGTTTGTCGCCAAAATAGTCTCTGGTCGGCAATTCGTATCCAGATCCCTAAAAATTAGAAATTTTGTGTTTTCCTCTTCGGTGGCTGCCTCCACAACAAAATCGGCTTGGGCCATATCTTTAAGATACACGCTTGGTTTAATCCGTCCCAAGGCAGCATCGGCATCTAGTCTGGTGATTTTTTCCTTTTCCACTCCTTTATCCAGCATTTTTCGGATATTATTCAAGCCTTTTTCCACCAATTCATTATGGATATCGCTCATAATTACATCCATGCCGCTTAAAGCAGCCACCTGTGCGATACCGCCTCCCATCTGACCCGCCCCCACGACTCCGAACACTTTTATTTCCATGATAGCTCCTTAAGGTTTTTTATCTATTGACAATCATGGCTACGGCCTCACCCCCTCCAAGACACAGGGATGCCAGGCCGGTTTTTTTATCACTGCGGATCATTTCATAAAGCAGTGTCGTCAAAACCCGGGCCCCACTGGCACCTATGGGATGACCAAGGGCTACACAGCCACCGGTGACGTTATATTTTTCATTGTCGATATCCAGTGCTTTGGCAATGGCTACCGACGAACCGGAGAACGCCTCATTGACTTCGATCAGGTCGACATCCTTAAGGGAGATGCCTTCCTTTTGGAGCACCTTGGGGATTGCTTTAATGGGAGTCACCAGAACATATTGAGCTTCATCACCCGCGGATGCATGTGCTCCGACAGCCGCCATGATGCGGCATCCTAACTTTTCAGCTTTTTCCCGGGACATGAGCACCACCGCCGAAGCTCCATCACTGATCAGCGATGCATTCCCGGCAGTGGTTAAACCATCCTTCTTAAATACCGGTTTCATTTTTGCCAGTATTTCATAACTTGTTTCCCTGGGACATTCATCTTCGCTGAACAATACCTTGCCAACTTTAGGTTTGGTGATCTCTACCGGAACAATTTCTTCCTTATATTTTCCCGATTTGATCGAATCCATGGTTCTTCGGTAGGATTGTTCGGCATACCTGTCCTGATCCTCACGGGTCACGTTGTATTTTTCAGAGGCAATTTCGTTGGCTATGCCCATGTGAAAATCATTGATCACGTCCCAGAGCCCGTCATGAACCATATGGTCCTCAATCTTGCCGGGTCCCATTCGGTACCCGAATCGGGCGTTTTCCATGTAATACGGAGCGCGGGTCATGCTTTCCATTCCTCCTGCCACAATAACTTCGGCATCTCCAAGCCTTATAGCTTGTGCAGCCAGCATGATCGCTTTTAATGAAGATCCGCACACTTTGTTAACTGTGAGGCATTCAACCTCCCAGGGCATGCCGGCTTTGTACGAAGCCTGCCTGGCCGGATTCTGACCATAACCGCAAGGCAACACCTGCCCCATGATCACCTCATTGACCTCATTTTTCTGAATACCGGCCCGTTTCACCGCCTCTTGGATAACAATAGCCCCCAGATCCGTGGCTCCAATATCAGCCAGAGAACCGTTAAACGACCCGATAGGTGTTCTGACAGCACTCACAATCACAACTTCTTTCATATTCATCCTCCTGTTGAATTTACAAGGTGTTTTTAATCTGTTACATATTTCTTCGGTATTTGCCGCCCACTTCATACAAGGCCTGAGTTATCTGACCCAGACTGCAAAACTTGACGGTTTCCATGAGTTCCGAGAAAATATTACCACCCGAAAGCGTAACGCTCTGAAGCTTTTTTAAAGCCTCGGGAGCTTTGTCTTTGTTTCTTTCTTTAAATTTTGCAAGACGATCCAATTGGGATTTTTTTTCAGCTTCAGTTGCACGGGAAAGTTCAAGTTCCTGCATAAAATCATCATCACCGGCATTCGGATCCCTGAAAGTATTCACTCCAATCAGCGGCAGTTTACCACTATGTTTAAGCATCTCATAATACAGAGACTCTTCCTGGATTCGACTTCGCTGATACCCGGTCTCCATGGCCCCAAGCACACCTCCTCGATGGGTAATTCTGTCAAATTCATCCAGAACAGATTCTTCAACCAGCCTGGTAAGTTCTTCCACAATAAAACTGCCTTGATTATTGTTTTCGCACCGGGCAAGTCCCCATTCCCGGTTGATAATGAGCTGAATCGCCAGCGCACGGCGGACGGATTCATGACTGGGGGTTGTAATGGCTTCATCAAAGGCATTGGTATGAAGACTGTTGCAATTGTCGTAGATTGCGCACAAAGCCTGAAGTGTCGTTCGAATATCATTAAATTGGGGATCCTGGCTATGAAGGGACCTTCCCGATGTCTGAATGTGATATTTGAGCATTTGAGACCTGGGGGAGCCTCCATACCGTTCTTTCATGGCTATGGCCCAGATTCTTCGGGCCACCCGTCCCAGTGAAGTATACTCGGGGTCCATTCCATTGGAAAAAAAGAAGGATAAATTCGGTCCAAAACTGTCAATGGGCATTTTTCTGGACAGATAATATTCCACGTAGGTAAAACCGTTTGCGAGGGTGAAAGCAAGCTGTGAAATCGGATTTGCCCCTGCTTCGGCAATATGATAACCGGAAATGGACACCGAATAGAAATTTCTCACATTATTTTCAATGAAAAATTCTTGGATGTCCCCCATCATTTTCAGGGCAAAATCTATGGAGAAAATACACGTGTTCTGTCCCTGATCCTCCTTAAGAATATCGGCCTGAACAGTTCCTCTGACACAGGTCAAGACTTTGGCCCTAATCTCCTGGTATTCATCCGGTGTCGGGTTTTTTCCATGCTCAAGTCTAAAGTTATCCACTTTCTGATCGATGGCGGAATTTAAAAACATGGCTAAAATGATAGGTGCCGGACCATTGATGGTCATGGAAACAGAGGTCTGCGGTGATGAAAGGTCAAAGCCGCCATAGAGAATCCTGACATCGTCAAGGGTGCAGACACTCACTCCGGATGTGCCCACTTTACCATATATATCAGGTCTGATATCCGGATCACACCCATAGAGTGTTACCGAATCAAAAGCAGTGGAAAGACGTTTGGCCTCATAATTTGAGGAAAGCAATTTGAATCGACGGTTTGTTCTTGCAGGATCTCCTTCCCCGGCAAACATCCTGGTGGGATCTTCATCGATTCTTCTGAGGGGAAATACCCCTGCGGTATAAGGATATTGCCCGGGCAAATGTTCCTCCCGAAGCCATTGATAGGTCCTTCCCCTATCCGCAAAACTCGGCAGGGCAATTTTCGGGATACGTTTTCTCGCCAGAGATTCTGAATAAAGAGGAACCCTGATTTCCCGATCCCGCACATGATAGACCAGTTCATCCTCTTTGTAGATCAGTTTCAATTGCTCCCAATCTTCCAGAAGTCTTTTACTTTCAGGCCTGATATTTTCTTCAGCCTTTTGGATTTCTTCTTTGAGCCTTTCCAGGAGCTTTTCCGTATCCGCATCCATTGAATCCCCGGCCAGCGTTTTCGCCGTCTCTTCCAGATGCCAGGCCTTTCGGATTGCTTCAGCCTGCGTCAAGGTTTCCTGATGATATTTTCTGACGGTTTCGGATATTTCAGATAAATACCGGGTTCGTTCCGGCGGAATGATAATGGTTTTGGATGTTGATATTTTACTTTCCGGCTTTTGAAGATCAGACTCAAAACTAACACCGGTCTTTTGGCCAATCGAATCAAGAATGGCATGATACAATGAAGTGACACCATCATCGTTGAATTTTGACGCAATCGTACCATAAACCGGCATATCTTCAGGGGATTGATCAAAAGCCTTTCTGTTTCTTTGAACCTGTTTTCGGACATCCCGGACAGCATCGTCGCCACCGCGTTTTTCAAATTTATTGACCGCCACGATATCGGCAAAATCGAGCATGTCGATCTTTTCCAGTTGTGATGGCGCTCCAAACTCGCTGGTCATCACATAAAGGGAAACATTGACCAAATCGATAATCCTGGAATCACCCTGACCAATTCCTGCGGTTTCGATAATGATCAAATCAAAATCTGCAGCTTTCAATACGGAGATGACGTCCGGGAGAGCTTCAGGGATTTCAGTACTCGATTTTCGAGTCGCAAGGGATCGCATATAAACCCGGGGACTGGAAATGGCATTCATTCGGATCCTGTCACCCAGCAAAGCTCCGCCGGTCTTTCTTCTGGAAGGATCACAGCTGACTATGGCCGTATGTGCTTTTGGCTGATCATGCAAAAATCTCAATACAATTTCATCGGTAAGCGATGATTTACCGGCACCTCCGGTTCCGGTTATCCCAAGCACCGGTCTGTTTTTCCCTTTGGATTTTTCCCTGATTCGGCTCCTGAGTGCATCAAAAAATCCGTCTTCATCTTTCCCCGATTGCTCCATGATCGTAATCAGTTTTGCCAACACCCCTTTATTGCGGCAATCCAGGTCATCAAGGCTTAAGAAATCTTCCTTTTGAATCGTGGAGAAATCAATCAACTGGACCATGTGATTAATCATTCCCTGCAATCCTAATCCTGCACCATCCTCAGGCGAATAAATTTTAGCCACTCCATAGGATTCCAGCTTTCTGACTTCATCGGGTACAATAACACCACCTCCCCCACCAAAGATTTTAATATGCGATGCGTTCCTTTCTTTAAAAAGGTCGACCATGTATTTAAAAAACTCTATGTGACCTCCCTGGTAACTTGACACGGCCACACCTTGCACATCCTCTTCAATGGCGGCATCCACAATCTCATGGACCGAACGGTTATGTCCAAGGTGGATCACTTCGACACCGGTATCCTGAAGAATTCTTCGAATAATATTGATGGAAGCGTCATGGCCATCAAAAAGTGAAGTGGCCGTTACGACTCTTAAAGGATTTTGAGGCCGATATACAAAAATTTCTTCACTCATGCCGCTTTCCTCCCTGGCAGGACAAACGGTTGTTTGTCATATATTTATTTTAGTGAGGTATGGTTACTGAATCGTAAAAAAGAGTTTAAATCTGTTTTCTGAACACCTGTGCTCGAACCGATACTGATGATAAGATGTACACCATATACAATATTATGGCTCTTTTTTTTTCCTTAAAGAAAGTCCCAAAATAAAATCGGTCTGAATTTTGATATAATCTTCAATACTGTATTTTCTGTCCAGATACCAGCGCCTGAAAGTCCACATATGCCCCAATACCGTAATGTTATGAGCTATCAGTTCAAGAGAACACTCATTGATATTCGGCATGGCTTCACTATCGGCAATTCGCCTTAAGACTTCCGTAAATATATTGGTAATTCGGACTTCATTTTCCAGCACCCGCTTTCGCCATTGTTTCGGAAGCGACTTGGTTTCCTGGTAAATCAGCAGCAGATGATCCCGCATGTCGTCACAGACCAGAAAATATTCCCGAATCATTTCGGTCAATGCCGCTTCACCATCGGAAGCCCTTCGCAAAGCCTCATTGACACCTCGTTCCACTTCATGGTGAATGGCATCACAAACCAAATAGAGAACATCTTCTTTCGAAGCCACATATTCATAGAGCGATCCTATTGAAAAACCCGCGGCGCTTGCGATCTGCCTGGTAGTCGTTTTATGAAAACCTTTTTCAATAAAAAGCTGAACCGCAGCATCCACAATTTGCCTTCGGCGTTTTATGACAAGTTCAGGGTTTTTGATTTGAGTGGGGACGTCTTTAGTCCGGTTTGGTTGCTTCATGTCCTCTTTCCGTTAATAATTCCCATTTTAGTCAACACAACATCAGATTCAAATTTTATCGATCATTTTTATGAGGGTAATGCGAAATAAGATATTGAACGAGCGCTCACTCGAAGTTACAAGCTATGATTTCCGCTTGTCAAGTACTTTCTCATATACTTTGGTTTTTTCCAATGCAAGGCAATTATAGGTGACGGGTAAAAAACAATTGACAAACAAGCCCACATGGATAGTATGAAACTATTAGCCAGTTACGTATCTGACCAAACTTGCAGGAAATCAGCCCGGGTTGAATTAGGAAACCCGCCAATAAAAGCAACAGTTGATTCCCATCGTTCAATCCGCATACCCCGTGGAAAGGAGGAATCTGTGAATTTCGACCTCTCAAAAGAACAGGAAATGATTCGTAAGGAAGTTCGTAAATTCGCCCAAAACGAAATCGCACCCGTGGCACTGGAACTTGATGAAAAAGAGGAATTCTCACCGGCTCTGACCTTAAAGATGGGTGAGATCGGGCTGTTCGGTATGTTCGTTCCCGAAAAATATGACGGCCAGGGCATGGATTACCTTTCCTACATTATTGCCGTGGAAGAAATTGCCAGAGTGGATGGTTCTCAGGCAGCAACCATTGCTGCAGGAAACTCTCTTGGCATTGGACCGATCTATTATTATGGCAGCGAGGCACAGAAAAAGAAGTACCTTCCAAAACTTTGCAGCGGTGAGGGATTATGGGGCTTCGGGCTGACAGAACCCACGGCAGGGTCTGATGCCGGTGGAAGCAAAACCACGGCGGTCAGGGATGGAAACCAGTGGGTGATCAACGGATCAAAAATATTCATCACCAACGCATCATGTGAGCTTTCCATGGGAGTTACGGTTCAAGCGATAACCGGAACCCGGTCCAGCGGAAAACCTGAATACACCTGCTTTCTGGTGGAGCATGGAACCCGGGGTTTTAAAACGGTAGAAATGCACCGTAAAATGATGTGGCGATCTTCCAATACCGCAGAGCTTTATTTTGACGATGTCCGTGTTTCCGAAGATAATATTCTTGGGAAAAAAGGCGATGGGTTTCATCAGATGCTTGAAACCTTGGATGGCGGAAGGTTATCCATTGCGGCCATGGGCCTTGGGGGGGCTCAAGGAGCTTATGAGATGGCATTACGATATGCCAAAAACCGGGTTCAGTTTAACCAGCCCATTAGCAAATTTCAGGCCATTGCATTTAAACTGGCTGATTGTGCCATGGAAATCGAATGCGGAAGAAATCTTCTTTATAAGGCATGCTGGCTTCGGGACAACAATCGACCATTTGCCAAGGAGGCTGCCATGGCAAAACTCTATTGCTCCGAACTGATGGGACGTGTGGTCAACCATGCAGTCCAGATTCACGGCGGCTACGGCCTCATGAAAGAGTACCATGTTGAACGGTTTTATCGGGATCAAAAGCTTCTGGATATCGGCGAGGGAACTTCTGAAGTTCAACGGATCGTCATTTCCCGTTATATCGGATGTTAAAGGAGGAATTCATGGGTGAAATATCCATTTTGAATGTTGAACGTGATCATCAGGTGGTGGTGCTCAAATTAAATCGTCCGGAAGCGATGAATGCCTTTAATTTTGCCCTGCTGAATGCTTTAAAAAATGAGATTGAGAAATTGCGATTTGATCCCGAGGTGAGGGTTATCATAATTACCGGTGGAAGTGAAAAAGCATTTTGTGCAGGAGCTGATTTGAAAGAACGTTCGACCATGGATCCGGTGGAGGTGAAAAAATTTATCCTAACCATCCGAAATCTTTTTACAAGCATTGAACAGATCAACAAACCCGTCATTGCGGCAATCAATGGGATTGCACTAGGGGGTGGAACTGAATTGGCTCTGGCCTGTGACATTCGAATTGCATCTGAAAACGCTTCCATGGGTCTGACCGAAACCCGCCTTGGAATAATTCCCGGGGCCGGTGGGACCCAAAGACTTCCCAGGCTTATCGGTTTGGGCAAGGCCAAGGAACTGATTTTTACCGGGCGGCGGATTACCGCGCAGGAGGCTTTCGATCTCGGCCTGGTTAATCTGGTATGTTCCCTGGAGACATTGCCGGATCAATGTCGAAAAATGGCTGACATGATATGTGATTGCGCTCCCATTGCCATTGAACAGGCAAAATTCGCCATCAATTTCGGCATTGAAACAGATATCCAGACAGGGCTCGCAATCGAATCGAACGCTTACTGGATAACCATTCCCACAGAGGATCGAGTTGAAGCTCTGAACGCTTTCAGGGAAAAACGCAAACCCATTTTTAAAGGCAAATAAGACCTGATTTTCAGGCTTTTTCCGTCATCCCGGAAAAAAAGCCGACATCCAACGGTTTTCGCACACTTTCCCCGGTTTCGGGATTCCATTTTGACGTGTACGCAATGATGATGATGATGATGATGTAAAACTCAAAAGACTTCCTGAAAAATAGGAATTAACATGACCAACACAAAAGAGCAAAATCGTCATTTCTGGAAAAATGAAGAATTGAAACTTGATGAACGACTTTATTATGCCATTTGGCCGGGTGGTCAGGAAGCGGTGGATCGATTGGCAAAGCAAGGAAAACGTCCGGTTCGTGAACTGATCGGTGATCTGATCGATTCAGACACCGAATTTTTCGAATTTTCCCGGATAGCCGGTTTTGGAATGAATTATCCCGATGTGGCCGATGTTCCCTGTGCAGGCATTGTGACCGGAATCGGAAAAATCCATGACAACTGGACCATGATTATTGCAAACGACAGCCGTGTTAAGGCCGGCACCTATTTTCCAATTACCCTGAAAAAGCATTTGCGTGCCCAGGCCATTGCCGAACAATGCGGATTAAACTGCGTATATATTGCTGATTCCGGAGGGGCCTACTTGCCAATGCAGGCTGATGTATTTCCTGATGACGGGCATTTTGGATCCATGTTTTACAATATGGCCAGGATGTCTTCCATGGGGCTGAAGCAGATCACATTGAGTACGGGCGGAAACACCGCCGGAGGTGCCTACATCGTCTTTATGGCATGCCAGGCAGTGATGATTGACCAACTGGCATATTCTTTTCTGGGTGGACCTCCCCTGGTCAAAATGGCTACCGGTGAAATCATATCGGCTGAAAACTTAGGGGGTGCCAAAGTTCATACGCAATTGTCCGGCGGAGCAGACCATTTCTGTACCACCCAGGAGGAGGGCATCCAGATGGTTCGGGATGTTCTCTCATGGGAGCGCCCTCAGAAACTCCATATTCATCGATATCCTGAGCAACCACCTGCGGTTTCTTCCGAATCCATTTATGAAATACTTCCTTCTGCCATCCATCAGGGAATTGATGTTCGCTCTTTTCTGGAGGCGATTGCCGATGAGAGTTGTTTCAGTGAATATAAACAGCACTACGCTCCAGGCCGCGGAGACAATATCGTGACAGGAAAAGTTCGGCTCAAAGGCATCCCTGTCGGTGTTGTTGCATCCAATGCGGTGGGCATTATTTTCATAGAAGCAGCCAGGAAGGCCACTGAATGGATTATACGATGCTCCCAGGAAAAAGTACCTCTGTTGTTTATTCAAAGTTCTCCCGGGTATATGGTTGGTTCTGAAGCTGAACAGATGGGAATCGGAAAATACGGTGCGGACATGGTCCGGGCCGTATCCTGCGCTCAGACTCCTCGAATTCAGCTGGTTATCGGGCCGGATAATGGTGCGGCAAACTATGGTATGTGCGGACGGGCTTATCGTCCTCATTTTTTATTCTCAACCATGAGAGCACGCACATCGGTGATGAGTGGAAGAAGTGCGGCAGGAGTCTTGCTGACTATCGAGGAAAGAAAGCGCGAGGCAAGAGGAAAGCCCATGACTGATGAAGAAAAAGAGGCTTTTCGTCAAAAAATGATCGACAAATATGATGGCGAAGCGCATCCGTTTTACTGCGGTGCAAGACTTTTAAACGATCGGGTTCTGAAATTTTCGGAAATCAGGGATTGGCTTGCCATGGCTTTTGAGGTCAGTCTGTTGAAACCTTTGGGTGAGCCATCCTTTGGAAACCTCAGATTTTGAAAACCAGCAATGATAAGGGGGATAACCATGACCGAATATGATTATTGGAAAATTTTCCCAAGAATGCCACGAAAAGTGACGATTGGAGACATTACCGTTCGGGACGGTTTTCAGCATGAAGAAAAGTTCATATCCACCCCTGCCAAAATATTTTATCTGGAAGAACTTATCTTTGCCGGATGCCGCGATATTGAAGTCACCAATCTTGGCAACCCTTTTTTGATGCCTCAGTTCAGGGATGCAGAAGAACTCCTGACCCATATGAGAAGTGACCTCTTTAAGAACCGGTGTGTCAAAAATGGGGTTAATTATGAGGACATCACCTTTACGGCCATCACCATAAGGGAGGCGGCTGTGGATCGGGCCATCGAACTTAAACAAAAAGGAATCGGGCCGGATCGCCTTTTAATGATGGTTTCCACTGAAGAGGAACACCACTTTGCCAATTCAGGGACTACCCTTCCGGCATACTGGAAGGAAGCCGAGCGGTGCATCAAAAAATGCAATGATGCCGGAATGATTATGTGCGGTACCGTGAGCACCATTTGGGGAAGTCCCATTGGCGGAGCCACTGATTTAAAGGATGCTGTGGAGTTTACCAAACGATGGCTGGAAATCGGGGCACACGATATCGAGCATGCAGACCATGACGGAAGTGCTTCGGCGCCTGATGTTTATCGATATTTCTCCATGATTCTGGATGAAATCCCCAAAACGGAACTTCACCTGGCCCATTTTCATGAAACCAAACGAGTGGCCTCGGCTTCAATATTGGCTGCTTTGCAGGCGGGTATCATCCGTTATGAAGCCACTCTTGGAGGGTTAGGAGGTCAGCCGGCCAATTTCCTGGATGATTGTCCCGTCAAAGGAACCGGTGAATACTACTATGAAGATCCAAGATATGTCGGCCTTGTCACTCTGGAAGATACGTTGGTTCAGATCGATGAAATGGGAATTGAACACGGATATGATGTGGATCGGGTTTTATGGATCGGTAAAAAGCTAGAAAAAACCATCGGCAGAAAACTCCGTTCTGAAGCCGTCGTCAATGGCCGAACCCTGAAAGAGGGTCATCCTAAATTCGCACGCCCCGGCCTTAAAAAACTGAAAGAAAAGTTCGGAGAAAAACCCGGGCAAAAATTACCCAAAAATTGGGGTGGACAGGCAATTTTACCTGACAAGTACCAAGCTTCATAACCTGTCATGAAATCATGCCGCATATTGGGGGAATTTGGATTTATCCGGAATCGCGATCATCATCAGTGGGTATTTTTCAATTGACAATAACAGGAGTTCATCATGCAAAAAAATGAAAACACGCCCCATATTAATGTGGATTTTTTTGAGGATCTCACGGGAAACATATCAAAAACGACCGGAAAAGGTGTCGAGGCCATTGGAGAGCGTATTAAACGATTACGCGAAGAAAAAGGGTTGAGCCTGGATGAGCTTTCAAACCTGACCGGATTCGAAGTTGAATTTTTAACCCGCATTGAAAACAACGAAGTGAAGCCTCAACTGGGAACCATCATGAAATTGTCCAAGGCCTTGGACAGTGCTTTTGGCCGCCTGGTTTCAGGTGTGGGGAACAAACTTTATTCCATTACCAGAAAAAATGAACAAAAAATCATATCCAGGTCAACATCCAAGAAGGGGCAGCAAAAAGCCTATACATACAAAAGCCTGGCGCCTGAAGTCCAGGGTCGTCATATGGAAGCACTGATTGTTCAGCTTGAATCCCTCAGGGAACCGGAACCCTCCTGCCATGACGGAGAAGAATTTATTTATGTGCTCGATGGAATTGTTTCCCTTAGGATCGGAGAGGAAGCTTTTGATCTTGAGGCCGGAGACAGCGCCTACTACCTTTCCACCACACCTCATATCATCATGGCCAAAGAGGGCAGCGCTACGATTATCGCGGTGCTCTACCAGCAGTAAGGTTTATTACCTTGGTTTTCAATTTTTTCGATCAGACCCCTTGCTTTGCCCTTAAAGAAAGGGGTTTTTCATTTCCTTTCTTTTTTTACACTTTTCTAAGACATACCAAAAATTTTGTGCTAAATTTCACCTAAAACTAATTAAACAGTTTAAAATATCTATTTTTCCGGGAGGATAGCCCTATGAAAAAAATTGAAGCGATCATAAAACCTTTTAAACTCGATGAGGTTAAAGAAGCCCTGAATGAAATCGGTATTAAGGGAATGACAATTACCGAGGTAAAGGGATATGGCAGACAGAAAGGTCACAAGGAAATTTATCGTGGCGCTGAATATGTGGTAGATTTTATCCCCAAAATTAAAATTGAAATAATCGTTGCTTCAAACCAGGCAAACCAGGTTGTGGAAACCATACGTAAATCCGCAAATACAGGAAAGCTGGGTGATGGTAAAATTTTTATCACTCCCATCGAACAAGCCATTCGTGTCAGGACCGGTGAGACCGGAGAGGATGCCATATGATCATTACCGAAAGAATTCATTTTTTACACCTTTACCGATAAACCGTCAATTGTGTGAAAGGATGAAAAAATCATGCTGCCATTCAAAAAAATTATGAGTCCAACGGATTTTAGTGAACCTTCCGATTTGGCATTGGAAGCCGCTATTGAGTTGACGGAACATTTTTCCTCCGAACTTCTGCTTGTCCATGTGGTGGCACCTATCTCCGCGGCACCAGCGATGACAGGTCATTCGGCGATCAGTTTTTCGGAAATCATGAATGAGATGAAAACGTCTACGGAAAATTTATTGAATCACATGATTGAAAACAAGATACCTGATCATATCCATGCCCGCCCCCAATTGCTCGAAGGGCTTCCGGCAGAAGAAATTGCCCTTCTGGCAAAAAAAGAAAACGTTGATCTGATCGTTATTTCAAGCCATGGGAGGTCAGGCTGGAAAAGACTGATGTTCGGGTCGGTCACAGACAAGGTGATGCGTATCGCCACGTGCCCGGTTCTTATCGTAACCCCCCATAAGGGTCAATAAGCGGGTTTAGCATCCTAAACATCGGGCATGAGGATATCGTTTTTTTTAATCTCACTGAACAAAAGAAAGGAGTTAAGTTATGTTGCCGATAAATAAAATTATCAGCCCCACGGATTTCAGCGAATTATCGGACCTAGGCTTGAAAGCGGCTATTGAACTGGCCGAGCATTTTTCTGCAGAACTTTTGGTGGTGCATGTGGTTGCACCGCTTTCCGCTGCGGCCACATCAGCGGCTCCTGCGGCTCATTATCTTCCGGAAGTCATGGAAAACATTCGCAACAATGCAGAAACATCACTTAAATCATTAATGGAAAAAAAGGTTCCCAACACCATCAGATCCAAATCAATATTGCTTGAAGGATCCCCATGGGATGAAATAGCGGAATATGCCAAGGAAGTTGAAGCCGACATTATTGTCATTGCAACACATGGCCAGTCCGGATGGAGACGTTTTATGTTCGGGTCGGTCACGGAAAAAGTCATGCGACTGTCAAAATCTCCGGTTCTGATTATTGGTCCGCCGGAAAGGAAATAGCCATACCAAAAAAGCCGGATATTTTGGAGAAAAAAACAGACGGATCCAAATGCTGTGCGCCATGCAGTTTCACCACGGGGACAAAAATGCCCATTGCTTGTAGAGTCTGACATGAAAAATATTCCAAATCATCTCAATGCCAGACATCATCAGGACCATGAAACCGGAGACTTTGCTGCTAAGACCAACGGTTACCTTTGTCAGGTCAGTGATTCGGTTTCATGCGGAGCTTGTTGCGGCCTGTATAATCTGGCGGATTTTTCCCGGGGCACTCTCGTTTCCATGCTCAAGCAAAGAACTCTTGAATTTGCATCCGTTACCCGGGAACTTTCCGAAATTGTCGGATTCGGGGAAATGGTTAGCCTTTGGGCTCATAAAAACCAGCCATTCCCCGAGTTTCATCATTGCCCATATGTAGGCCTGATCGGCCCTGAACTCTCAAAAGTCGGCTGTCTGCTTCATCCAATGGCTGAGGGCAATAAAGGTATCGATTTTCGAGGCTTAAGTTATTATGGAGGAATGGCCTGCCGTATTTATTTTTGCCCCTCAAGCAAAAAACTCCCTGAACGGATAAAAAAAATTACTCTTGCCTGCTTTGATGACTGGTATACTTATGGGTTGATTATTACGGAACATGAATTCCTTGCTGCAGTTTTTTATGAAATTGAAACCCGTCTGGGCACCCAGATCCATTTGGAAATGTTGTCTTCGGACACCTTATCGAAAATTTACCGCCTATTGACCCTGAAACTGAACTGGCCGTTTCGAAGCCCCGACTGGCCAATTGCCAATTATTTTTTCGAAGATCGCCACTACAGACCCCCGGCGATCGATTACCATTCAATTCAGGCTGGTACTTCACCTTTTCATGCAATTTTACAAGAACTGGGCTCGGAATTTTCTTCCGCTCAAGCCTTGCATCAGGCTGAGACTATGCTGACGATCTATTTTGACTCGGTGATTAAGAATATAACAGATTCATAGACTTCGATTTTTTACCACCCTGCCGATCTTGCCCAAATGCCGCTGGATATGATGTGGTCTTCAAATTCACTTTCCGGTATGCCTATGGATGAAACAGCCTTTCCTCTTATAGAAATCCCCTCGGCATGGACGGTTTCGGGATTTCCGGAAATTAAGGGATGCCACCAGGCCAGTTCCTTACCCTCGCTGATCAAACGATACGCACACGACTTGGGAAGCCATCCGTATTTTCTTATTTTGGCGGGAATCAGCCACTCACAATCCGGAACCAAATGAGTTCTCTCACCATAAACCCTGCATCGGCAAGTGGAAAGATCCAGATATCTGCATGCCAGATCCGTATAATACACCTTTCCGGTTTTATGATCTTTTAATTTTTCAAGGCAGCATCGACCGCAACCGTCGCAGAGCGATTCCCATTCCTGCCGGGTCATTTCAAAAAGGGATTTCTTTTTCCAAAACGCTGGTTCCAAGAGGTTCATACACAAAGTCGTTCCTTTACGATCAGAGTAAAAAAAACATTTAATTCGGATGAATTGAAGACTTACACATATTTTCATCAAAAAGTCAAAGCCTGTTGCAAAGGAGTTAAAAGCGGTTGTTCATATTCAATCGTAATGATATAAGGATCTTTTTTTAAAGGACCATTATGAAAAAGACCGACCAAAAAATATTTTGCACCCTCTTTTTTGCTCTTTTTGCTACAATTACCGGAGTCGGTATTGTGGTGCCGCTTCTTCCGGTCTACGCTCATAATCTTGGAGCCGGCGGACTCTATATCGCTCTTATTTTCAGCGCGTTTTCACTTTCCAGGACCTGTTTTTTACCCTTTTTCGGAAAAGCCTCGGACAAAAAAGGGCGAAAACCTTTTATCATTGCCGGTCTTTTGGCCTATGCCTTTATTTCCGTTGCCTTTATTCTGTCTGAAAACATTGAAACCCTCATAGCCATCCGATTTATCCAAGGCATTGCATCGGCCATGATCATGCCAGTCACCCAGGCTTATGTCGGTGACATCACTCCGGCCGGAAATGAAGGTTTTTCCATGGGAATCTTTAATATTTCAGTGTTTTTCGGGCTGAGCATCGGCCCCCTGGCAGGAGGGTTTATCAACGACAGTTACAGCTTGAATGCCGCTTTTGGCTGTATGGGGATTTTTGCCTTTATTGCGTTTATACTGTCCATGGTTTTTCTTCCCCCAACCGAGGAAGAACGAACAAGGACCCGCAATCGAACTCCGGCTACCTGGAATATTCTTCTAAAAGACCGCAATATTTCGGGACTCATTTTTTTCAGGTTCTCTTATACGGCCTGTATTGGAATTATCTGGAGTTTTCTCCCTGTTTTTGCCGAATCGGAATTTTCTCTGACCAGTTCTTCTATCGGAATTCTGGTGATGCTCGGTGTATTTATCAGCGGTTTGCTTCAAACACCGATGGGGTACCTCGCGGACCGATTCAGTCGTAAAGCCATGGGGGTTTTCGGTGGTATTCTCACCTGCTATGCCATACTCTCTTTGGGATGGGCCGATGGATTTTACGATATGTTCCTGGCCAATGTGCTTTTTGGGTTGGGCGGAGGTATTTCCATGCCCGCAGTCACCGCTCTTGCAGTAGCCGAAGGAAACAAAGCCGATTCCATGGGCTCTGTCATGGGGCTTTTCACAATGGGACACAGCCTGGGAATGCTGGCGGGATCCATGGCTGCAGGATTAATGATGGATCTTTTCAATTTGCGGCAGGCCTTTTATTTGGGAAGCGCAACCATGCTGCTGGGTGTGGTCGTGTTTGTCATACAACTTCGAACCGTAAAAGCGGAATCGTATGAAAATATTACCGATACAGAATAATTTTAATCAATGCACACCCGCCGGACTTCATTCATGTCCGTAAAACCTCGCAACACCTTTAAGATCCCATCTTGCTTCAGAGTATTCATTCCTTCCTCAGCCGCCTGTTTGAAAAGTTCATCGGTCGGGGATTGTTTTTTGATCATTTTCTTAATTGTTGGCGTACCCTCCATCATTTCATGAATACCCATTCGTCCACTGTACCCACTCTGATTGCACTTTTCGCACCCTTTGGGTTTGTAAAGAATCAAGTCCGGTGTGTAGGTGATATCGGTTTTTTCAAAGGATTCTGTTCCAAATTGATCCACGATTTCATCAAATTCCTCACGGGTAGGATGAAATTGCTCCCGGCAATCCTTGCACAGCTTTCTGACGAGTCTCTGGGCTAAAACACCTCGAAAGGCATCGGAAAAATTCAGGGCATTTAGTCCCATATCCAATAGACGTGTGATGGTTTCCGGTGCACTGTTGGTGTGAAGGGTGGAAAAAACAAGGTGACCGGTCAAGGAGGCTTCGATTCCGGTGGATGCGGTCTCGAAATCGCGCATCTCACCAATCATGATCACATCCGGGTCGGCCCTGAGAAATGCACGCATCACCCTGGCAAAATCAAGACCTATTTTGGGTTTGACTTCAACCTGGCGAAGTCCGGCCTGAGTGATTTCCACAGGATCTTCCGCAGTCCATATTTTAATGCCGGGTTTATTGATATGGCCAAGAGCTGCGTGGAGTGTGGTTGTTTTTCCGGAACCGGTGGGTCCGACCACAAGAATCAACCCGTAAGGCTGACTGATGATTTTCTTTAAAATCCCCAGATTCCGGTCCGTCATTCCCATCTCTTCAAGTGGCATAGCACCTGCCTTGGCAAGAATCCTGAGGACTGCATCTTCAAAACCTCCCGTGGTTGGCAGGGTAGCCACACGAAGTTCAAATTCGGGCACTCCTTTCCGACGAAATTTGATCTTACCATCCTGCGGAAGTCTCCTTTCAGCAATATCCAGGTTCGACATGATCTTGATTCTTGAAAGGATGGCCCTGGCCATAGTGTTGGGGACACTGATATATTCCTGGCAAACCCCGTCACGGCGAAAACGAATCAATGTTTTTTTGGTCACGGGTGACGGCTCGACATGAATATCGGATATATTGTCCCTATAGGCAGTAATAATGACCTGATCAACCAGCCGAACAATTTGGCTCGAGGATTCATCAACAAGATTTTCCTGGATGGACGGCGTTTCCTCTTCTTCAAACTCAACATCCGGAATCAAATCGAACGCATCATCAAAAACCATTGAAGCAGCGGAATCTTCACGCTTTTTGTTTTCAAAAAAATGATTGATATACGCCTCGATGTCCTCTTTGGTTCCAATCGAAAAAACAAGTTTTTTAGCTTTGACCAAAGCGCGTATTCTATCCGTCTTGATCAGGTTTTTGGGATCATCGACCAGAATTTCAACGGAATTTTTATCCCATTTTAAAGGGATCCAGAGTTCATTCAGAAGAAAGGATTGTTTAAGATTGCCGATGAGTTCATAGGGAACAGGAAAATCAGGATCAAAACTTTTAAACTTGCAATTGGAATATTCCGAGAGTGATTTCCCCACTTCTTCCTTATCGATTTTAAATTTCTCAATCAAAACATGTTCGACACTTTTTTTCTGCTTTTTGGATAACGCGAGAGCATTTTGGAGTTGTTCGAGGTTAACCAGTTTCTCTTTGATCAGATAATCGTATTTGGATCCTGTGGCCGGACCTGATTCAGATCCTTCCTTCCGGGTTTTTTCAGCAAGCAGATAGTTACTTTTATCCTTTCCCGTCTTGGTATCGGCCATTTGGCCGGATAAATTATCGGGTACTTTTCGCCGCTCCTGAAGGATCCTTCCATCCTGATGAACCCTGTGCCCGGCCAGCTTTAATAATTCCTGAGCAACCTCCCTGTATCCGCGCTTTTCCATTTCAAAACCGAGCATATTGTTGATCTGATCCTTCTCTCTTTCCTTTATGTCATGAGTGTCCATCATCTCCTGAATTTTTTGAATCACCTCCGGTTGTGTCTTTGTTTTAAGCAGGCATTCCAATATTTCTATCAATATTTTTATTTTCGGATAATCCAGCGAAAAAAGCTTTTGATATTCATTGAGGGCTTCTTCATATAAACCCAGTTCTCTGAGAGCGTAGCCACTGTTTAAGAGTTGGGAAATATTATCACGCCCTTTGGTGGTAAGAGTTTTTCTGATTAGGTTTAACTCTTTGTCTGTGAGATCCGTAACCTCCTTATTATCCATTTCTCCAAGCTCTTTTTGGATCGAATCAATTTTGTCCTGAATATGCTTTCTTTTGTTTTCATTAAGATCGGGAACATTTTTAATGATTTCATTGTAAGCATCAATTGCTTCAGTAAACAATCCCATGGAATGGAAAGTTTCTGCAGCATGTATTTTGGCATCGATGTTGATTTTATCCTTTTCTGAGCTGATATCCATAGATTCACCTGGGTTTCTAATACGTTTAAATACTTTTTGCTGATTTTATTCCCAATTGCAGATGCTGTAAAAACGTGTATCGACTTTATTTCCGGCTTTGAGAACTAACTAAATTCATTTTTAAGGCTATTCAAAGTCAATGCTACAATCTTTTTCAAAGTCACGACAACATTTTTTCCCATTAACGCACTGGCAGGGAAAAAGGGTGCTTTCAATTTCGAGTTTAAATCATGCTCCATCTCCTCGATATCCAACAACTTGATTCCCTTGTTGGATAAATCCCTCTTATTGTATTGGATCACAAGAGGTATTTTACGAATATCTATGCTTTGCAACTGAAGATTTTCCTCAAGGTTTTCCATGGAAATCAAATTCCGTTCCTTTTGGATAACCATTGAATCTCCAACAAAAACAATTCCATCCACACCATTTAATACCAGCCGCCTTGTCGTGTTATACTGGACCTGTCCGGGTACTGTGTAAAGTTGAATCCTGACATCATAGCCTCTCACCTTACCGATTCCGAAAGGCAGAAAGTCAAAAAAAAGGGTGCGATCCCCGTGGGTTTTAATGCTTACCAGATCGGATAACATATGTTGTCGGAATGTTTTATAAATATACTCAAGATTCGTCGTTTTTCCACACCTGCCCGGCCCATAATACACTATTTTTACCTGAATCAGTTTTTTTTTAAGATTTATGCATGCCAAGTCAGACTCCATGGTGTTGCTTTGCAAAACATTCAGCACTGATAATCGTCATTCAGCGCAATAATTCTCAGATGCCTGATTATCAACCAATTAAATTAACCACCCGGGAAATAAAAATTCCGGATGTGCAGGATTTATAATATCAAGTTCGGGGTGGGGCATCCCTATTTTGTGTCAATAAACAAAATAGGTTTAAGCTTACCAGATCTTTTTCTATCAATTCAAGTTGTTTTTCTTTAAATTTAATATCTTTACATTACAAGGTTCTCAGTTATGCCGGACTTGATCCGTCATCTAGAAAAACCAGCTTTCCTAATCCATCTGGAATAGGCTGAAACGCTTAACTTCCTGCCCGATTTTCGCCTATCGGCATTATGTTAAGGTACTATTTGATACCGGTATCATGATACGAAAAGTCTCTTGCATGTCATTCTGAGGAAGCGACTCGCAACAGCTTGATGCCTGAAAAGAAAATATTTTTCAATAAGGCGATTGAAGAATCTCTCTTCCCGAGGCTGGAACGGTCATGAAATCCGACTTGATGTTGAGACAAGATTTGAATAAAAAAAATTATTATTGACTTATTCTGCGGGATCTGTGCAAATAGTCAGTTTTAATCAGATCAGGGAATCCAAAAAATGGGTAAATAATTTTTGAAAGAATCGGAGGATACATTATGAAACAAAACAGAGTCTTTAACTTTAACCCGGGGCCTGCTGCCATTCCTTTGGAAGTTCTAGAAGAGATTCAGGAGGAGTTTTTAAATTTTAAGGGCTCCGGCATGTCCATTACAGAAATCAGCCATCGGTCCAAACCTTTTGATGATGTCATCAATGATGCAATCGAACGTACCAAACGTCTCTTAAAACTGGATGACCGTTTTAACGTTTTATTTATTCAGGGCGGAGCAAGCATGCAATTTTGCATGGTTCCCATGAACCTGCTTGCCGACGGTCAATCTGCTGATTATGTTAATACAGGAACCTGGGCCACCAAAGCCATCAAGGAAGCTCAATTACTGAAAAAAAATATTAAAGTTGTTGCTTCATCCGAAGATAAAAACTTTTCCTATATACCTGAAAATATCCAATTCAGTCCTGATGCCGCTTACGTACACATCACCTCGAATAACACCATAAAAGGAACTCAGTTTTCAAGCTTTCCGGCCACTGGAAACATCCCGATTATCTCGGACATGTCTTCGGACATTATGAGCCGGCCGCTGGACATGGACAAATTCGGACTGATTTATGCAGGAGCGCAGAAAAATCTGGGCCCCGCAGGGGTATGCATGGTCATCATCCGTGAGGATATGCTGAAAAGAGTCCCGGATACGTTGCCATCCATGCTCAAATACACCACCTATTCTTCTAAAAATTCCCTGTACAACACGCCTCCGTGTTTTGCCATTTACACGGTGCAACTGGTTCTGAAGTGGCTTGAGGAAAAGATTGGCGGGTTAAAAAATATCGAGGAAATCAACAAAAAGAAAGCCGCAATCTTATATGATTATTTTGATCGAAGTGATTTTTACCGGGGAACAGCAGAAAAAGGGAGTCGCTCTTTGATGAATGTGACATTCAGACTTCCGAGCGAAGATCTGGAAAAAACATTTGTCGCTGAAGCGACCAGCAACAACCTGGTGGGATTAAAGGGTCACCGAAGTGTAGGCGGATGTCGGGCATCCATTTACAACGCCATGCCCATTGAGGGTGTTGAAGCACTTGTCGATTTTATGAAAGATTTCGAGAGTAAAAACGGATAATTAAAAGGTGTCAGTGTTCAGGTTTCAGGACTGGTTCCGGACTGATGTATCGGTTCCCTGAGCACTGAAACCTGAAACCTTTTTACTTAGAAGAAACACCTTCTAATGTCATACCGGCCCAAGCCACGGCGAACGAAGAATCTCTGTTCCCGAGGTTGGACCGATCATGAGATCTGGCTTGGAGTTGAAACTAGCGGGGCCCTGCCACCGTGAAAGAAATATTCTTCGTCGGCCAATGAGCGAGTGCCATATATCCATTTAAAATGTTGGCCTCCTCAGAAAGAATGACAATCTCTAATACCTTGTCAATTCCTTAACTTGACGCCAATCAGTTTCCGCCGAAATGAAGGATAAATCCCTGGTAAATCGATCGGTTTGAGTTTTACCATCAAGGCAGTTTCAATCTGCGATCTCTTCCGCTTTTCTGAATGCCGCTTCCATATCCGGCAAATGACTCATTTCGGGAACAACCTGGATATAGCGAACAACCCCTTCCTGATCCACAATGATCACCGACCGTGCCATCAACATCAAACCGTCTACCAGAAGCCCTGTAGACATTCCAAACTCTGCGGTCCGGTAGTCCGATAAATATTGAATATCGGTCAGTTTTGCCTTTTCGGCAAACCGTTGGTGGGCAAAAGGCAAATCCCGGCTGATCGTAATCCGCCTGACACCGGCCGGCAACTTGTCTCCCTCTTCTCCCAAATAATGGGTTTGGGCTTCGCATACCTTTGTATCCACGGAAGGCACCAAACTGATCAAAAGCACTTCCCCTTTCAATTTTGAAAGGTCTGTTTCTTCAAAGGTTAAGGAATCAATCAGGCCCGCACTTGAAATTTGATCCCCAACCGAAATGGGTGTGCCCAAAAGCTTGTGTATTTTTCCCTTAGAGGTCACATAACTTCCGGGTTCAACACTCATCAGGTTTACCTTCATTTCCGATCTTGTTGCACTGCAGGCCCAAAAAGCAGTCAGCATGATAAAAAGCAACAAGAGACTCTTTAATATATGAACCATCGCCGCCTCCTTCTGTGATCCGACAATGATCCGGGTGGATTTGATCAGAGACTGATCACAGCGCTTTCACAACACAGGTTGATAAATACATCCGCTGTAGACAGGGATGCATTTTCAATCAGATCTTCTTTGGCAATCTGTCTGCTGACAGCACACGGGGTACATACCAGGATCGGGACTTCAAATTCTTTTAGATAGGTCAAATGGTCATCGGCACTGTCGCCGGTGGCACTTCTCAGGTTATCGGCCATCCCTTTTTTGGCAACATAAACACCTTCATCAAGAAGAAACACCGTGGTTTTTTTCCCCAGCTTATGGCTCATGACAGCCATCTGAAGTGCACGTGTCGTGCGGTTGGGGTTGTCTGTTCCACAGGAAAGAGCAATCACGACATTGTTTGTCATTTTTTTACCTCCGAAAATTATTTAGGGTTGAAACGAAATCCTTTTCGCATCTTTTTGCCTATTGTTTCCATTTCATCAAAAATTGCAAGAAAAAACTTCAGAATAAAAATTGATATTCTTGACATTGCGTCTTGAAGTCTTCTATATGTCTTGACATCAAAAAATGATGGGGCACGCAATCACACAAGGCACCCAAAAAATCACGGGGGATTAACATGGCAAAAGTAATGGTTTATGGAAGCGGCGGACGTGATCACTGCCTGGCAGACAAATATGGTGACAGCCAGCATGTGGATAAAGTTTATTTTATGCCGGGAAATCCGGGTTTACTCTATACCCCGAAAGGCAAGCGAGGCCTCATCGAACGGATCTCCCTCGCCAACCCCGATGATTTTGGCCAGGTAGCCTCCTTTTGCCTTGAAAACAACGTGGATCTAGTGGATGTAGGCTCTGAGAATCCTTTATCTTCAGGCCTTATCGATGTCCTGAACCATCACGGGATTCCAACGGTCGGACCGAAACAGGAATATACGAGGCTGGAAAGTGACCGCTCTTTTACCAACTTTCTGCTGAAAAGCATTGGGGTGGGAAAACCGGAATATCGGGTTTTTTTTGATCCTCGGGAGGCCCGAAAATATGTCAGAAATATCGGTTACCAGGTGGTGGTCAAGGCAAACGGCCTGGCCGCAGGAAAAGGAGCCATCGTCTGCAATGATGTGGATGATGCTCTTTGCGCCATCGATGACATTATGGTTAAAAAAATCTTTGGAAAATCCGGTGACCGGGTGGTGATTGAGGAGCGAAAATACGGCACTGAAATTTCATTTTTTGCCTACCTGGATGGAAAACATGTGCTGCCGTTAAAAATGTTCTGTCAGGATTACAAAACCGCTTTTGACGAGGATGATCACGAAAGCATTCAAAGTTTTGGCGGAAATCTGAATACCGGCGGCACCGGTTGTTACTGTCCCCACAAACTCGTCAGTGACTCTCTGGTCAACCGGATTATCCGTGAAGTGGTCAATCCTGTGGTCAATGTCATCTACAACGATTACGGTTGGGACTACAAAGGGGTGATCTATTTCGGTCTGAATCTGGATCCGGACAATCGACTGGAGATTTTTGAAATCAATGTGCGCCATGGTGACCCCGAATTTGAAGTGCTGGCCCGCAAATTAAGCACGGATTTTTTTGAACTGGGCATGGCCGTTTGGGAGGGTAAACTCGATCAGATCACCCAGGTCTGGAACCGGCAATACTATGTGGATGTCATTGCCATGGAAGGCCGGTCCAAAGCAAGCCGGGGATGGAATCCCGGATACCCGAAACGCTACGGCAAGGGCCATCAAATTCTCGGGCTGGACGACCTTGATAAAGGTATTGCGGTCTATTTTGCCGGTGTGGACATTGCCGAAGATAAAGGCCTGGTTACCTGGGGCGGACGGGTCCTCCATCTGGTTGCCGGAGACGAAACCCTGGAAAAAGCCAGGGAAAAAGCTTACAAGAATATTCGAAAAATCACTTTTGTTGACCACAAAATGAACGATGAAAACTGCATGCGATACAGAACTCAGATCGGTATTTGATGTCAAAACCCCCCTCGATTATTCCCATACAAAACTGCCCCAGGGCCTTGCCCTGGGTTGCCAGGCCTCTTTTGCATTAACCACATAAGGTTATAAAATCTAAATCCGGTCAGTCATTTTCCCAACTATGTGGTGACGGCTACTCGGTATAGCTGGTCACCGTCTCAATCCCGTCTAAATCCGGTCAGTCATTTTCCCAAAGAAAATACCGCTGCCGCCAATACCGTTATCAGCCTGTCTCAATCCCGTCTAAATCCGGTCAGTCATTTTCCCTGTTATTTCCGAAGAACTTATTTGGAGCGGCGTGGATAGTCTCAATCCCGTCTAAATCCGGTCAGTCATTTTCCCGGCAAAAAAGTTGGCTGAGTCAATAGTAAGAAAAAAAGTCTCAATCCCGTCTAAATCCGGTCAGTCATTTTCCCTGTCAAACACGATAATCACTCAATTAACAAGTATAATGTCTCAATCCCGTCTAAATCCGGTCAGTCATTTTCCCCACCATTAACCAGAAAAGAAACAATATCAACTTTATCTTGTCTCAATCCCGTCTAAATCCGGTCAGTCATTTTCCCAACATTCACAACGGTTTGCAAAATATTAGTGAAGACTGGTGTCTCAATCCCGTCTAAATCCGGTCAGTCATTTTCCCGTAAGGGGTGAAGTAATCAGACTGGCTGAGGAAAATCGTCTCAATCCCGTCTAAATCCGGTCAGTCATTTTCCCAATGTTTTTTTCTTGCGGACGAAAGGGGGAAGGCATTGTCTCAATCCCGTCTAAATCCGGTCAGTCATTTTCCCAGACAGCTCTACGCGGCCATTGAAACCGAGGCAAAATGTCTCAATCCCGTCTAAATCCGGTCAGTCATTTTCCCATCATCATTTTATCGATCTGTGCTTCGGTAAAATACTGGCGTCTCAATCCCGTCTAAATCCGGTCAGTCATTTTCCCTGCATCCCACTTTTTAGCTATTTAAGAGGTGATAGATGTCTCAATCCCGTCTAAATCCGGTCAGTCATTTTCCCCCGGCGAATGTCCACATTGTGGATGAAAGTGTCAGCCTGTCTCAATCCCGTCTAAATCCGGTCAGTCATTTTCCCGGAAAGCTTTTTATCAAATAGAGCATTCCGCGATGTAGTCTCAATCCCGTCTAAATCCGGTCAGTCATTTTCCCAGCGAGAACGGAGACGACGGTCTCCAAAAAATGAAGCTGTCTCAATCCCGTCTAAATCCGGTCAGTCATTTTCCCAACTTTAACAGTCAAAGAGAGAATCGTTCAACTAACTGAAGTCTCAATCCCGTCTAAATCCGGTCAGTCATTTTCCCCAAAGCGGAGAATTTCAATATGAGCCTGATGAAATAACGTCTCAATCCCGTCTAAATCCGGTCAGTCATTTTCCCCACCCCGATGCTGGAGATGGAGAGATTGTCCTGAAGTTGTCTCAATCCCGTCTAAATCCGGTCAGTCATTTTCCCTCTGAGAGCAGATGAAGCAAATGGAGTACACACAAAATTGTCTCAATCCCGTCTAAATCCGGTCAGTCATTTTCCCCTGGGCGATTGTTGCAGGCAGAGAAACGGGATCAAATGGTCTCAATCCCGTCTAAATCCGGTCAGTCATTTTCCCCAAAACTATTGCGACGTT
>CAYZJH010000002.1:3766-5609 GCA_964478625.1 uncultured Desulfobacteraceae bacterium | reverse complement strand
GTCTCAATCCCGTCTAAATCCGGTCAGTCATTTTCCCCAAAACTATTGCGACGTTCTCAAGGAGTTTTCAAAACTGTCTCAATCCCGTCTAAATCCGGTCAGTCATTTTCCCCCGGACTGGGTTTCACCCGGAATTGCTTTTTTTATTGAGTCTCAATCCCGTCTAAATCCGGTCAGTCATTTTCCCTTTGAACATAATCAAGGCGCAGAGGCTTTCAGGAAGTTGTCTCAATCCCGTCTAAATCCAGTCAGTCATTTTCCCCAGGTGGTAGTGGCAAGGTTCACAACCACACCTCAGGTCTCAATCCCGTCTAAATCCGGTCAGTCATTTTCCCGACATTTTGGCTTGCCGTTTTGGCAGTTATTCTGGTTGTCTCAATCCCGTCTAAATCCGGTCAGTCATTTTCCCTTGCGGTTCTGATGATTTTCAAGCGAGACAAGGAAAATGTCTCAATCCCGTCTAAATCCGGTCAGTCATTTTCCCCGCCTGATTACCGCATTTATACGCATACATCCTCATTTTGTCTCAATCCCGTCTAAATCCGGTCAGTCATTTTCCCAGGAGGAGTTTGATAACCTCTTACAAGAAGGAGACCTTGTCTCAATCCCGTCTAAATCCGGTCAGTCATTTTCCCTAAAGGCAGAAGTTGATAAAGTAGCCCCAGTCTTAAGATGTCTCAATCCCGTCTAAATCCGGTCAGTCATTTTCCCAACTTACTGAACTGTTGCCAAGCATGTAAGGACAAGTCTGTCTCAATCCCGTCTAAATCCGGTCAGTCATTTTCCCAGCTTGGCCACCGGGTTTGCGGTGTCGATGTTGATCCTGTCTCAATCCCGTCTAAATCCGGTCAGTCATTTTCCCGAGGGAACGAGAACACAAACAGCAACAGTGTTGAAATGTCTCAATCCCGTCTAAATCCGGTCAGTCATTTTCCCAAAAGGAGATTGAAATGAAGAAAATCTTTACGGTAATTCTGGTCTCAATCCCGTCTAAATCCGGTCAGTCATTTTCCCATTTTGGAGATTATGGCACAATCGCCATCAAAGAAGGGAGTCTCAATCCCGTCTAAATCCGGTCAGTCATTTTCCCCCCAACGATTCAGTTGCTACGGCTATATTCGGTAAAGGCGTCTCAATCCCGTCTAAATCCGGTCAGTCATTTTCCCTGTCAAAAGCGATAGCTTCCGGTTTGATTGATAATATCGGTCTCAATCCCGTCTAAATCCGGTCAGTCATTTTCCCCCCGCGCATGCAAATTACACGGAAAACCGTCGCAGCATGTCTCAATCCCGTCTAAATCCGGTCAGTCATTTTCCCAGCAACATTGGGATCCGGAATGCATTTAACTTATCCTTGTCTCAATCCCGTCTAAATCCGGTCAGTCATTTTCCCATTAAAACAAATTTTAAATGATCATGAATTATGGATGTCTCAATCCCGTCTAAATCCGGTCAGTCATTTTCCCAGCTCAATTGAGGGGAATGACAATTTCTCTCATCCAAGGAGTCTCAATCCCGTCTAAATCCGGTCAGTCATTTTCCCTGGGTCGGCCATTAACGCGACCATAAATTGGTTGGCTGTCTCAATCCCGTCTAAATCCGGTCAGTCATTTTCCCCCAAGTTATATTTACGGCCACTCTTTAGGCAGACTTGATGTCTCAATCCCGTCTAAATCCGGTCAGTCATTTTCCCGAGTTTAAGACCTTCCTCAATTTTAACACTCTGAGAATGTCTCAATCCCGTCTAAATCCGGTCAGTCATTTTCCCAAGGATATGGGAATATTTTTGATAAAAGTAAGGATATTCGTCTCAATCCCGTCTAAATCCGGTCAGTCATTTTCCC
>CAYZJH010000002.1:0-3666 GCA_964478625.1 uncultured Desulfobacteraceae bacterium | reverse complement strand
ATAAAAGTAAGGATATTCGTCTCAATCCCGTCTAAATCCGGTCAGTCATTTTCCCACCAAGATCGCCCCGTACACCAGAACCCCGCTCAATGAGTCTCAATCCCGTCTAAATCCGGTCAGTCATTTTCCCCAAAGAGCCCTCCAGAGCAAGAGCATCAATACACCAATTGTCTCAATCCCGTCTAAATCCGGTCAGTCATTTTCCCGAATTCACACGATCACGGCTTATAACTCGGAAGTTGAGCGTCTCAATCCCGTCTAAATCCGGTCAGTCATTTTCCCTTGTCTTCGCTGCGGATCTTGCTGTTATTCTTTTAGTTGTCTCAATCCCGTCTAAATCCGGTCAGTCATTTTCCCTGGCGCCATTTAAAACAAATAAAATTCATGGGGTTCAATATCATTAATCGAGCTGTCTCATTATTCATTGAATTTTAATCCTTTTTTTTACCTGTTTTTTGGGTCTTAAAATTGAAAAAGGCTATAAAAACGAACATTTAAAACTTTCGAGGTGTTCCTCCATTTTTCAGCCTTTTGTAACACCTCGATAAATAGTGACAGTTAGCATTGAACGAGTATATTTTTTTGCACATTATAACAAAAAAATCAAGAAAATTGAAAAGTTATATTAAATTATTCGGAGTGATCCTGTCGCCGGCAATCCGTTATTTTGACAAACCCCGAATCATTGCCCGGAGCAGACATGGGTAGATCCCCTCCTGTCAATCATGAATATAAAATATATGGCTCATATACGGCACCGTGCAAAATGACCTGTTCTGTCTGACGGACATTATTCCGGATAATTTGCCGGTAATTCACGGATTCTCTTGTTTTGACATCCACAAACGGCGTGGTCATGAATTTTTCATAGTTTTTTAAATACACGGCCCTGAGCTTGTCATTCATCCTTATTCCGCCGGTTTTATTTTTTTCGAACTGGTCACTTTTGACCGCACCCTGGTTAATCAGGTAAATAACCATGCGGTCAATGACAGGGCTTCTTAATTCCTCGATCAAATCCGTTGCAAGAGACGCTCTTCCATATTTGGCGCTGTGCAGGAAACCTAAAAAGACATCGAAACCATGTGCTTCCAGAAGGCTGTTGATCTCGTTAAAAAGAATCATGTAGCCGAAACTCAAAAGTGCATTGACCGGGTCCGGAGGCGGGTAAAACTCGCGCCCGATCATTTCGAACCCGTTAAGAAGCAACCTTGCGTATGCGCTGAAATATGTTTTAGACCCAAAACCTTCGGAACCCATGATTTCATTCAAACCGGGGCTGTCCTCAAGGTTTTGAATAGATTTTTTCAGGGCTTGAATTTCATTCTGAATATCGGTCTGCGGCTGGTTTCTCCGGTATCGGATTAGAAAATTTCTCTGATTGGTCAGCTTCGCCCTGACAATAGTTTTCCCCCAGGATATTCTGAATTCTTCGTTGCTGTAATGGCGGTGCTGGGCCATCCGAAGATATATGTTTTTTGAGGTTTCAGGCACAATCCTAAATTTGAATTTGCCACGGGATGACAGAAACGCCACTTCAATGCCCTTGCCGGCCAGATGACGCATCAGGTCCGTTGAGAGCTGATTGTTTCCGAAAATCAGGATTCGTTTCAAATCAAGAATGCGGATTTCATCCGTGATCTTGCCCTCTTTTTTAAATAAGATCCGATCTGATCTTCGTTTCAGTTGAAGGCCGTTATCGGTCACATAAAGGGTTTCCATTTCAGTACCCTCATTTAGCTTTACCGGTTAATATCCAGATGGATTTCCCGTTCGAATCCTGTTTTCGATTTACCATTCCGGTCGGAGTCTGAATCTCATTTGTGCCGGCATCGTCGAAAATCATACTCAACCTGTCATCGATTCGCTTCAGATCTGACATGGTCCGGACCTGTCTGTGCATCAGGTTCATGTATTCAAGGGCAAGCTCCCATACTTCAACCCGGTATTCCGGAATATCAGAAGTCATCATGTCGATGTCATGACCCTCCCGGTTTTTCGGTTTCTGTTTTTGATTTTTATCTGTTTCATGGGGGGTGTCATCGCTAACATAATCCGGCATACCATCGTCGATTGTTAATTTTATCGGTTCGGCAATTTCTCCGGCTGTGTTATCAACATAGATTTTGGGCATTTCTTCTTTGTCTTCATCCATGTATTCAGATTTGAAAAGCTTATCAAAATCAAGCAGTTGGGTCGCTTCCTGTTCGTTTGTTTCTGTTTTTTCTTCATTTTTTTCCATTTCTTCATGATTTTCATTTTTGCGGGGATCAAACGCCGCGAGTTCAAACTCGGATTCCAGCAGATAGAGAACTGGTGAAGGGTATCCTCTGGGAGGAAGATCAAATTTGCAGTTGCACGCAAGCGTTTCTGCCAGATCCGGGAAATACTCCGCAATTTTTGCGCAGCTTATAGGGGATGGTTTGCGGCGTGCTATGTGACGCAGGGTAATATCGGCATCATAATTGATGCAATAGCCGATTACTCTGTGAAGATATTTTTCACCTTCCTCACCGGCAAATGTCAGCGTATAGAGCAGCAACATCCGTTCAAAATGATTCAAGTAGTTGGTGTCTTTGGCTTTTGAAATCATATGGTTTATGATGTGACAACCGTTGATCATCTTGGCCAGACCCGGGGAAAGTTCCGTATCTGATGTATGAGTTTGAAGGTCTTGTCTAAGCCCCTCCTTCTCCCATTTTGCGAGCAGGTTTTCGATTTGTGACACAGGGTTCTTCGTGATCGTTCTCAGATATATTGCCTGATTTTTGACCGGTTCGTTTTGATCCGTTAAAAATAAACAACGACGGTTGTTTTTGCGGTTGATTCCCAATGGAAGCTTGATAATGCTGTTATGCCGTTCGCTCTTGCCCATGGGAAACAACTCCCATATCATATCCGGTGAAGGGCCACCGGCTTTTTCCATAATTTCCCGGCCAAGCTGAAGTGCTTTGATCGCGTTGACGGCTTCGGAAAAAAACAACCAGCCATGTCGTCCCTTATATCCCGAATCTTCCAGGTAAAGTTTCAAAGACATTTGGTCGCATTCGGCCTTTATACGCAGAATATCCTGATGGGCTTTCTTTCTGAATTCATCGTGAGTACCGATTTCAGACTCAAGTATTTTTCGCTTTGCCGTATCCACATCAAACACAATGAAATGAACCGTGTCTGATTCCGTGACCGGATAAATCCCCAAGGTAACTTCCCCATTTAAATGCTTGTAAACATCCTTTTTTTTCAAAGGACGTTCCACTCGCATGAAACCCCAACGCCCTCTTTCATCAGTCCATTGTTTTGCATGGGCATCCCGGCGGCCGGCAAAAACGGATAAAAACAAATCCTGGTCAATGGTTTGATAATCGAAACCATTGTCCGTTCCGACTGTTTCATCCTGTACAAGCGGTACCGAACTATCCGAATCGTCATCAATTTCAAGAGCTTTTTGGTGCGCTTTTTCAGCAAAACCGAAAAGCCCCAATTCCATGTAATAATTGGCAAGCTTCTGGTAACCCTCACGATATCCGGGGTTGTGGTGCAACACAAGTTGCAGTTTTTCGATGGCCTTGTGAACGTCTTTTTCACCTTCCTGAAGAACCCTGACTTTTTCCTTTGCCGCTTCCATGGAAGGGTCCAGTTCAATGGCCCTGGCATATTCCCTCATGG
>CAYZJH010000001.1:0-214733 GCA_964478625.1 uncultured Desulfobacteraceae bacterium | reverse complement strand
GCTACCGAATACATGGCGTCCCACCAATAGGAAAGCGCTGGCGAACCTGTCGTTCGGCAAGATTGCTTTGAAGATAACTCAATGGTCAGGCGTATTAGTCATTGAAAATTCATAATGAAGGGGAAAAAACATGAAAACAGTCTCTTCGATAGCAGTGTTGTCGTTTCTGATGGCAGTATCATCTGCTTTGGCGGGGGATAACATGAAGGCGTTCCCGCCGGCAGAGGAGGGCATGATTCGTTATGTCCTTCAGTTACCGAAGCAAGATAATGAATCTATCTTCAGAGTGGAGTTGTTTGTGGGAAAGACGGTTCAACTCGATGAAAGAAATCAATATTTCTTTGGTGGAAAGATCGATGCGGTGAATATCGAGGGATGGGGATATACTCGCTATGTAGTCAGCCAGTTGGGACCGATGGCAGGAACGCTGATCGGAGTTGATCCGAACGCGCCAAAGGTAGATCGGTTCATCACGCTTGGCGGTGAGCCCTACATCATACGCTACAATAGCCGCCTGCCTGTCGTTTTATATGTGCCCGAAGGTGTTGAAGTCCGTTATCGGATATGGCACACCACGCCAGAGTCAAAATCGATTGAGGAGGGCTGAGAGCAAATCCCCATCAAGAGAGAATTGCCGAACCATGAAGTGCTTTCGATATTGGATGCTTGTATTTACTAGGCGGCCAACAACAGTTTGCAGCAAACCGCCAGGGTTCTGCGATTTTAGATAGAATTGCCTACTTTTAAGCTACTTGCACTTTAAGGAATATTCTGCTTAAAACTGGCGGGAGCTGAAACTGGGCGTTGTATGACTAATCGGCGTCTCCAATAAGTCCGTTTGTGGCCGATTTTAACTCTTGACAGTGGTACCAATATTGATACTGTATAATCATGGCAAATATTGATGACCTGCTATTGATACTGAAACGTAATCCGAAGGATGTCCGGTTTTCGGATTGGTGCAAAATATGTGACCATTATTTCGGTGAACCACGTCAGCAAAAAAGCAGTCATCGAATTTATAAAACACCCTGGCAAGGAGACCCAAGGATAAATATTCAGAATCACAGAGGCAAGGCCAAGGCATATCAAGTCAAGCAGGTGCTTTTGGCTATTGAAAAATTGGAGGTAAGCCATGGCCACAAAAAATGATAAATATACTTACCGGATTACCTGGTCTGAAGATGATAATGAGTATGTGGGACTGTGCGCTGAATTTCCTAGCTTAAGTTGGCTGGCCGATACACCGGAAAAGGCTTTGAAAGGCATTCGAAATCTTGTAGCGGATGTGCTATTGGATATGGGCAAAGCCGATGAGCCTATTCCCGAACCAATCGCTACTAAACATTTCAGCGGAAAATTCATGGTCCGGGTTCCTCCAGAGGTACATAGAAAGTTGGCCATACAAGCTGCTGAGTCCGGCGTGAGCCTTAATCGTATTGTCAGTACCAAATTGAGCCAATAAATAGATCTGCAAACAACCATGCCTTCCACTCGGACGGGAACTCCGTTTTGCTGCGTTCCCGCCGGTGAAAATTCGTGTGTTCCGGGCATGGCACAGAACTTGTGAGGTGAGAGTTTTCACGCCAGGTATTTACAGAGCCGAGGGTTAAGAGAAGGGCAAGGGCGTCATCGTGAGGTGGGGTCTGAAGGCGGAGCGAAGCGGAAGGTGAGCCGAAGGCGAAAGCGACTGGAAGGAGCGGCCAACCCCAATCCAAAAACGCGGGACAGAGCCTGTCGCGGACCTGATCCGGGCAACAGGAACCGGATACGAGGTGCGATACATCCGGGGCGAGCGGGCACGTGACTGCAAAGCCCTCCTTTTTTAGGGGTTTCACGATCTCAAGCGACTAAAGATATTGCTGAAAATAGGAATCCATTGTTTCGCCAAAAACAAAGGATTTTCACAGGCTGGTAAAAGCGTTTGGTAACGGGCTGACCGGTTTTGTTATCCCCGGAATGACAGTTGAAAAAGCAATGGGTTCACTCAAGCATGGATTCGCCGGGATCATGTTTTGATGGAACCAGCCCGGGATGACGCATCAGCAGGCGCGCACAGGCATTCCAGCGCAAAACCGCATCCTCATCTCCCATAGGACTCATTTCAATGGCTTTTTCATAATTATCCATGGCTTTACGAAACCATTCATAAGCCATGCTCTCTGCACCAAATTCTCCTCTGCGCAAATGAATCTTGGCTCTTCTTTCACAAATGATTCCCTCGTAATAAACTTTATGAAATTTAGCTGTCAGACGGTTCAAAAGGTCAACAGCTCGGGCATGGGCTTTGCTGAGATCCCATCGAAACTGATCAGTCAAAGCGAGGATCAGGGTAATAGTTGCTTGTTGATTTTCAGGATCGATTTCCAGAATATCAAGACATATGGATTCGGCTTCCATGGGTTCATTTAAAAATCTATAACACCTTGCTTTTTCCAGGGCTGCGGAGATGTTGTCATTTGACATGGGTTTCAGCTTAAACATTTTATCCTCCAAATATTCGCTTAATTCGACGGGTAGGTATTATGGGGAATACTCCGGTGGTGAACTTTTTTCCTCTTTGATGGTATTAATACATTCCCCCGATTAAAATCGCTCAGTTTGGGTTCCTATTTTTTAAAATGATACGCCATCACCCTGCTTAGCATCTGTCGCATGTCACGTGGAGCGGACTCAACAGGCTCCCAGTCGATATTTTCTTTGACCACGACTTCAAGAGCCCGTCCGTATCGGTCTCGAACCACCACCATGTTTTGTGCATATTCCTGATTTATCGGTTCGATGATCAGGTGGTATTCCTCTGAATAGGGCTCAAGCACCTTGAATATATTTCCGTCGAAATATTTCCGGAAATAGTTTTTTTCATCCGGCACAAACCATGCCGTCGCCTTAATCCGACCGTTAAGTTCGTTAACGCTGGCCGGGTCAAAATCGTAGCCGCCTTCGATGCTTTTCCTGAATACATATTGATTATTTTGAACCAATACCAGTGGCGGACGAAATCCTTCTTGCTCAAACATGTCGTAGCCAACTTTCAGGTTAGTCCAGAACCATTCATACCGGTGGCCATGATACCGGTGCATGTTTGCGGCGGTCATTCGAAAAGGAAATATGTGCACAGGCACTCCTGCCTGGCCATGTCTGAGGCCTGCATCCACAAGAGCGTAAACCTCTTCGATATCTTGATCCGATAAGGCGAAACATCCCCAGGATTTGCACCTGCCGTGAACCATGATCGAATTGCCGGTCCATCCATGGGCTTTGTCGTGCTGGTTCGGATAACCGATATTAAAGGATAAATGGAAATTCGAATTGGGGTTCATGGAGGATACCGTCACAAGATAGAATCCTTCAGGAGCAGCCATATCCCCCTGCCTGATTTTGGGTCCCACTCCATTTGGTCCGTAATTGCAAACGGTATAGGTCTTAAAAAGGATGAACCGTTCCGAATGCTTGACCCATAACTCCAGAAGTTTTTCTTCCTTAAAAATCCGGATGTAAACAGGTGCACCCCATTTTACGCCATGGACGATAAGTTCATCTTCAAGCAGAGGTTGAACACGATTGATCGCTTCGAGCGAACGATCGCTGAATGGCACATAGACCGAATAAACACGATCAGGCGGAATCAGCAGCACAAATACGATCAGGGTAAAAATGGCTGAAAGGAGTTTCATGAAGCCCGCAAATCCTTTATGAATTATAGGGTTGGTTAATGGATGACCTCATGTCGATCAGTTCGGCTAAAAAGTCAATTCCAATTCTTCTTTTCCCGAAAAAACCGGGGCCTGAAGATTTTTGGAAACAGGCTTGTCTTTCAAATAAACATCATCAAAATTATCAAGATGTTAAACCAATAATTGCTCAGAATTAACCATATCGGGTAAAAATGTCAAGTCTATTTGAGTAACATTTCTTCATTGGCTTTGTCACCAAAGTCGGTTGGTTAAAGGGTTTTGTCATGGGGGAAAATATTGGTGCGAGGCTTGACGGCAGTAACAATTTATCCGATGCTGGTACCTTGAGCAAACGGCTATCGCTTGGATATGCGATGTTGGTTTCTGCCACGGTAGTAACGGCACCAAGCAGGCATCCTTTTTAGGAATTTTGATGAATGGTACCCAAGTTGCTCAAAAATGCTAACAGGCAGATTGTTGGTAATGGGATAATCTGCAATACCGCATCAGGGAGCGATTGAAATTTGCTCCCTGATTCCTTTTTTGAAAATTCAGCTTTTCCCAATCGGGCAAGCCTGCTCACATTTTCTACAATATTTTATGATTTTGACGGGTTTTTCAAAACCGTCGACTTGCTGTTCGTATGCATTGTCGTTGTCCGTATCCATCTGAATATTACAAACGGGGCGACTGAAATACCCATCCCGGCCCGGCAAAATTTCCTGATTGAAATCATCAGGTTTGTAGACTATTTTTCCAAAGGCGTTTTGTGGACATGCTTTTCTGCAAAATTCAATGCAATCTTTGCAGGGATCGAAATTTATCGGGCCTGTGGATGGGAATGTTTCCGAAACTGTCAGGGCTCTGAGTCTGACTCTGGAACCATGTACAGGAGTTATCAGTAAATTGTTTTTACCAATACTCCCTAACCCGGAAAGCACGGCGGCATCCTTCAAATACGTTCCACCTTTTTCTACATGATAGGGCAGGTGAAACGTTTCGATATCATAGACTTCCGTAATCCAGGCACATAAATCCTTAACAATTTTGGCGAGAACACGATTACCGGGTGGATCCATTCTCCCAAACCACCAATCCATTTCCGGTTTATCCTCAGGATGCTCAAGAGCAATGACCAGAAGGCTTTTAGCATTAGCCGGCCAGGCAACTTCACCCGGGTTAAGCCCTATCTCATTTTTCCGTGTCCCAACACCCTGACCCGCATTCGGCATTCTGGGAGCAAAAGTAAAAGATGGAGCTGTTTTGAGCTCTTCCACATTGGTGAAACCAGCCAAGGTTGCTCCGAATTCTTTGGCTTTTTTCAAAATAATAGACGATACTGTCAATTTTTTAGCATAATTCATTGTTTTTTTCCTTAATTGGTATGCTTATTCTACTGAGCCGCTTTAATTTCTTCAGGAGGCAATGCCTCTACTGGGGTTTTAAGCCTTTCTCCATAGTCTTCATTGATCCATTTCATCAATGAGAAAACCATCAGGAGCAAAACAGGGATCAAGGGGAGTGCAACAACAATTGAAGAAAGCTGAACTGCTTTTAAAGCACCCGTGGAAAGGAGTCCCAAAGCAAGGATGGCTAAGATCAGGCCCCAAAGAGTTCTATTCCACCTTGGCGGTTCCTGATCTCCGGACAGCTTTTTGGTTACCTGAGAAGACAGTGTGTATGCTGCAGAATTCAAAGTGGTTGCAAGAAAGATGGAACATAAAACCGTAAATACAGGGATATAAATATATGTTGCACCCGGAAGGGAATTCAGAATGGCGACAATGGTAATATTGTTAGACCATCCTGATTCTTTTAGGATCGAATAGACATCCAAAGAACCTGAAGTTTGGAGATTGATGGCATATCCTCCCCAAATGGCGAAAAATACCCAGCAACCAAGACTTCCATAAACCAGTTCACCGAAAACGACCTGACGAATGGTTCTTCCCCTGGATATTCTTGCAACAAAAAGTCCCATCATTGGAGCATACGCAACCCACCATGCCCAGTAAAATACCGTCCATCCTTCAGGAAAACCGCCGTTGGATATAGGATCTGTCCAGAGGCTTAATTTAAAAAAGTCGCTGAGCATCAAACCCAGGCTGTTACACCATGTGTTCAGAATGAAAGTCGTCGGCCCCAGAATGAACACGTAGATCAATAAAAAATAGGCGATATAGGTGTTAAGGTTGGCAAGTTTTGAAATTCCTTTTTTGAGCCCGGCCCATACGGTTATAGTGAAAAGAGCGGTCCAGGCGATTAAAATGGTGACTTGAAGCGAGAAGGATTCGGGCAATCCAGTGATTTTTGAGACAAGAGCAGTTCCAAGGGGAACAGCTAAGCCAAGGCTTGTGCCGACACCCCCAATCATGGCGAAAATCACGACAATATCAATCAGTTTGCCTAAAAAGCCATCTGCCTGCCTGCCGATAATACCTCTGCATGCCGCACTTAAACGTAAAGCCGGAATTTTTTTTACATGTATGGCATAAGCAATTGGGACGGTTGGCAGTGCATAAATTGCCCAGGGGGTGACCCCCCAATGAAATTGACCGTACATGCCTGCAAGTTCGCCCAGAAGACCTTTTTGACTGGCGGGATCGACATGGAGAATACTGGTGTTAAGGTAATAAACAGGTTCTATAAAAGCCCAATACACAATGGCAATACCGATACCGGCACAGAAAATCATTGCAGCCCAGGTATAGGTTGAAAATTCAGGTTGATCTTCCGGGGCGCCGAGTTTAATACTGCCCCATCTTGAAAGAGCCAGCCATATGAGGAAAACGACACAAAATAGACCAAAGAGTAAAAAGAGCCATTTAAAATTATGAGTCAACATACCAAATAGTGAATCAACTACCGCTCTTCCTGATTCAGGAAAGAGTGATAATAAAACACCGATCATCCCTGTCACAATTACGCCAGGCCACATCAAGCCATTATCGATACCTGAAGGTTTATCTTGCATAAAAATCTCCATTTGAATTTAATTTTCTGTTGTTTTTGCCGGAAGGAATATGCGAGCCTCTCTCATCATTCCATTTAAACAAAGTCTGACCCGATCTTAGCAAGCGCCGTGCCATAAATCAGAAAAAAGAGGTTGTGGCCGTCGGTTGGGGATAAAAGATATTTGAACCCAAACTGATCGATTTAACAGGTAAGTATTCGTCATTTCGGCGAAAGCCGGGCACGAAGTGAAGCCTTCGGGCGCTATCTATGGGGTATAACAATCAGACTGGATACCGGCCTTCGCCGGTATGACGTTAAAAGTTTTTCTCCACAAGAAATCGCTCAGATTAAAGAAAACAAAGGGGAACAGGATGTCAAAATACTTTTGCAAATATGTAAAAAAAATTTTATTTATAAAATTAATTTTACATTATTTCTGGTTTTGTTGCTATTTTTATTTTCAGAATATGATTTCGCAAGGCATATTTATTAATTTTATAACCTAGCAATTGCCTTGATAAGCCTAACAGGTCTGCTGCCCTGGCAATATTTCCTTTTGTCGTCTCAAGAGCCTTTACTATCAAATTTTTTTCAAGTCTTTTTTGGTTTTCAGCAAGATTGAAATCTATGGGTTCAGGGTGTTCATATTGCAGATTTTTTACAGGCACGGCTTGCCGTTTGGAAATTTCGGTTGCCTTGCCTGCATAGCAATTTCCCATAAGATCCGCAAAATAGCAGTGCTGGAGTTGTAATGTTTTTTCATTTTCTCCTGCCATATTTACGGCACTTTCAATGACATGTTCCAATTCTCTGACATTTCCAGGCCATGCATAATTCCAGAAAAAATTGATAACTTGTGGAGAAATATTCTCCAAATTTTTTCCTAAAATCCGGTTGGATTTTTGTAGAAAATGTCGACCAAGTTCTTCTATGTCGACAAGACGGTCTCTTAATGCTGGAATTTTTATATAAATCACAGCAAGTCTGTAAAATAGGTCCATTCTGAATTCACCCGAATTCACGAGTTCTTTGGGGGGTCTGTTCATTGAACTTATGATTTTGACATTCAGATTGACCGTTTCAAGGGATCCGACACGCCTGATTTTCATTTCTTGCAAGACTCTCAGCAGCTTGGATTGCAATGGGAGTGGCATTGAATCTATCTCGTCAAGAAAAATAGTACCACCATTGGCCTGTTCAAATAATCCTGCACGATCCACAGCACCTGTATACGCACCTTTGGTTGTTCCAAATAAAAGGCCCTCAATCAAGTTTTCGGGTATCGCCGCACAATTGATATCGATATAATTTTTTTGATTTGAGTAATAAAAATTATGGATTGCCTGAGCAAATAATTCTTTTCCGGTTCCTGTTTCACCATATAACATTACCGGGGAGGGGGAATTTCCAGCCATCTTTGCCATTTTGACAGCATCCACAAAAGCCGGATCAGATCCTATAATGCTTGCAAATGTGTAACGGGTCCCTTCAGCAAACTTTTCATTATTTTTAGGAGAAAGAAATGACGGAATTGACCTTTCCAAGATGTTGTAATCTTTTACAAAACAGATGGTTCCGATGATTCGTCCGTTTCTAAATAAAGGAAAGACGCTATGAATTGTATTGCCGACATTCGCATTTCTTGAACGATAAGAAAGTGAATAATTAATAATTGGATGGCCATGCTTTAATACCCGCATACAAGTGCTGGAGTCATTATTATAAGAATAGACTTCCGTAATTTTTTTCCCGAGAACATCAGCAGGATCGAGTTTATCAATGGTGGCCTGGATATCATTGTAATAAATGAGAGTACCTTCATGATCGGTCATTAAGACACCCTGATCGAAATGGCAGAGCATGTCCAAAAAATCAATTCCGTCAAAGTCAAAACCTTCAAGCATATATTTCTGATTAAATGACTTTTCATTTGTATTCATATAAGTTTTCCTCTTTTTTTCCATCAATATCAAAAGACGCAGCCTGGTTGTGCTTCAATCCTGATTTCCTGACCTCAATCTGCCTTCTGATTGAAGTCTTCCCGATAGAAACCGATACCCGTCTTCATTCCTCAAGAAACTATGTCTGTATCATCCCCCCGGTAATGACTGCAGGGGCGTCAATATCGCTGTCGGGTCCAAGCCCTCCCATGACCGCATATTAGAGAGGTACTTCCCAATAATCAATCTGCCGAGAGAATTTTCCGGGACTCAACGGAGTTGTTCTGCTTTTTTTGAAATCCCAGCCCTGTCTGCCGCAAGGATATAAAGAATCCGGATGTCTCAGGTGCCCATTGCGTATAACAAGTACGCCGTTTTGTGCATAGGCTTGATATCAGTTAAGCGAATAATCAGGATAGCCCTGTCTTTTCAAGTCCGAACAACAGGGAAACCATATGAAAATTTTCAGCAAACAATACTAACCTGACAGTCTTAAGTTCTCATGAGTATTTGGAAGTAATTATTATCGATTTTATTGTATCGTCATACCGGCGAAGCCTTTCCAGGGCTTGAAGCGGGGGCCGGCCACAAAGTGATGCTTATCGCTATCCAGGTGGATTACGGTACCCGGTTTTTCTGGATGCCAGATCAAGTCCGGCATGACGGAGAACTTTGTACTGTCAATATACTAATATTATTGTGGTATCGGCATGCATGCAAGAAAAATGTTCGTCGACCTTCGCAATTTTCAATATAGAGGATGTTGTTTCCTCCTATCATATTAAAGACTTTAATCCTTTGTATTCGCATTTTCCAATTGTTGTTCCACCAAGTTTCACAGACTCGGCCCTGCCGCTTTACTGAAAAAATTTTGACGTTCGATCCCCAAATAGTCTCGAATAGATAATTCTTCACATCACATCGGTAGGGTAGTAAAGCCTACCTGATTCATAACAAAATCGGTTTTTCTTCAACCGATTGTTTTAGTGGGGTGAACCGGAAAACATGGCGATATTTATCGGAAAGTTACCGAGTTAAAGATGGCCGATGAAAAAATGAACAATGAGGATGCAGATTGCTACCAGGATGGTTTCAGTCCAGTGCAGAAGGGGCGTGGCGTTCAAGGTTCATCTTCTGAAATCAGGTGTCTTCATTTTTTTTAAACTGTGAAAACCGGGTTTAAAGGATGCGGTTTCCATTTGCCCATTGATCATTTTTTACCTGTTGCTTTTTGCTGTATGAAGACTACATTTAAAACAAGTTGGCATGATTGCCCACTGCAAAGCAATTTGCCCTGTAACTTCAACATGGGGAATCAAAAGGATTCCCCGTCAACCAGGAGATGTACCATGATAGAACCAATCCCGGAAGGATATCAAAGTATCACACCCATGTTTATCTTTAAGGATGCCCGCAAGGCCATTGAATTTTATAAAAAGGCTTTTGGGGCAGAAGAGCGGTTTGTAATGCCAGGTCCGGACGGCAAGGGTGTAATGCACGCAGAGGTCCGGATCGGCAATTCACTCATCATGATAGGTGAAGAAAATCCCCAGTGTCCCAGTAAAAGTGCACAGACCATGGGCGGGTCTCCTGTCAGCTTTTATGTTTATTGTGAAAACGTTGATAAGATGTTTAAGGTCGCCGTAGACGCAGGTGCTGAGGTCAAAATGCCTGTCGATGACATGTTTTGGGGAGATCGAATGGGAACCGTGCAAGACCCGTTCGGCTACACCTGGAACCTCGCCACCCATACAAGGGACCTTACACCGGAGGAAATCCAGGAGGGGGCAAAAGCCGCTTTCGCCACAATGGCGGAAAAGTAGGGTTTGTTAGCAAAAAAGCGCAAAGATATCAATGAGTTCAGCGTACATATCATCAGAAATGTGCAATGGGCTGTGCCGAAGAGGTATCGCAATTTTTGCAGAAAAATCGGCGGGTGCAAAATCTTTTTGTGAAAATGTTCAGAGACTGAAACTAATGGACCAAGGTCAACATCACCACCTCGCCCCGGGTTAGAAAACGGACAGGAACTCCTGAAACTCCAACTCCTGAACTGGTGTATCCCTGCATAGATCCAGCTTTCCAAAAGCCCTGGGCCATGAACCTGGGGGAGCGGGAATGGGTGAAAACAGGGCCGATGAAAGGCAGTTGCACCTGACCGGCGTGGGTGTGACCGCAAAGATAGAGATCCACATGATGAACTGAAGCTTCTTGGAACATTTCGGGAGAATGGCTGAGAAAAATCTTGAATGCGTTCTCAGGCACTCCCTTCAATGCCACGCCGATATCGGCACATTTATAAAAATGGGGATCGTCAACCCCGACAATGTATATTTCCTGACCGTCTTTTTCGATCCTGTAAGAATCATTGAGCAACACTTTTATGCCCATTTTTTCCATGGCCGGAATCATTTCCAGGCAGTCATGATTGCCCAGCACTGCAAATTTTCCATATCTGGTGGTGACTTTGGTCATAACCCCGGAAAATAATTCCAAGCATGGATTAAAATCCCCATAGGTGGACATTCTCAGGTCGCCTCCGAAAATGCAGATATCCGCCTCAAGTCCATCCAGAAGTCGGATCATTCGATAATCAAGCCCTTCAAGTCCATCGAGATGCAAATCCGAAAAATAAAGAATTTTGAGGTCCAGAAAGGGGTCAGGAAGTCGCGGCACGGAGATTTTTTTCGAAACCAGGGATATATCAAGGGCGTTTTGTTTTCCCTGATCAAACATTCCTGCAAATTTGAAAACATATTTGATGATCCAGTGATAATATATTGCTTCTTCAAAATGAAAAAAGGGGTGAAAAGGCCTTAGACTCAAAGAGCAGGAACTCATTTCCTTGAAACGGGTCCAGGGTTTAAGTGCTCTGGGATACCAGGGAAAAGGTTCTTTCAACAAAATGTTCTTGAAAAAAACCGAGCCGGTATAAGTTCCGATACAAAAAATGGTCACTATCAAACCGGTTCTGAAAAAACCCAGTCCGAAATATGGGCTGAGTACCAGAAAAGGTAGAGCCCCTTCAAAAAACTGATCCAGGCCCGGAAAATTCTGTCCGCTGGGTGTGTCCATGCGTCTTTTGACAAAGCTGGAAAACAGATCGCCCAGCATGCTCAAAAAGGCGGTCCAAAAGCCAATCCAAACCGGTAAACCCAATAAAAATGCCAACGTTGATCCACAAAAAAGGGCTCCGAGAAATCCTCGCCATGTTTTATGAGGACCCAAAAATGGTTTCTGATCTATGAGCGATTTATTCAGATCAATGGGAAGGTTGAATTTTTTGTCAACCAGTAAAGAGAGTAGCGGTGGAGTAAAATTTATCAGCCAAAGCAGAAATAATAATTTTAGGTCTAGTAAGACGGCCATGCAAATAAACGATCCGGGATATCCCATTTAAATCAGCAGTGCCAAAAGATCGGCTTGTCCGAGAAGCTTATCTATTATAGGTTAAGGAAGGCTTTGTGACGCCCGTCTTACGGTGTCAGTTGGATTTTCGGCCTATCTCGCCACACCAGAACCCTGATTTTGACATCGGATAAATACCGGGCGACTTTTCATTTGTCAAGTGTCGGCAAAGGTCATGGGTTCGAAAAAAACGGATCCCACCTTGAATGGATCAACATATCTTGCGAAAGCGATTTGTAATGTTAAATGCAGCTATTTTGCTTTATCACCACCTGGTTTGTAAAAAAGATGCTCGCCGATTTTAGCGGTCAGAATGTATTCCGAAGACCAGGAAGGGGTTACATTTCGATGATGAAAATACATTGCGCCACCGGTTCGGTCTTTTAGCTGTCGATTAAGGGCTTTTCGTGCGATTTCCTTGGCAATTGAATAAGGTTTATCTTCCTTTATGCTGTCAGGACGGCCATCGCACCACCATGAGAATTGGCAGACAGCGAATTCACCGCCTTGTTTGACGATTTCACAAACCCTGTTAGGAAAACCTTCATGGCCTAGCCGATTCATAACAACATTGGCAATGGCTTCCATGCCGATTGCTCCCTCACCCTTGGCTTCCCAGTAGATATTGCGTGCCAGACAAGTGATCGCATCTTCCAGAGGCTCTTGGCCGTCCGGATCTACAGCCTGTATTTCGGGCTTTCTGATCATTTGGAATGGTGAAGGGATCGTGTTGTTCCCCTCTGCTGATGCTTTTTGTTCTAATACTTCTGCCTTACTTTTTGCAGCTTCAGCCTTCTGTTCAATATCAGCGTCAGCCGCAATATTACAGCTCACCAAAAGGAGAGTCATAAGGCAGGTAGCAATCCATAACTTGCGCATGATCGAACCTCCCGAATGATTTGGATTTGGTAACAAGACCGGCATAACACTTTTAGAAATCCAGTCCCGATGAAAGGTAGACTTTTAATTGACTGACTTAATTAAAGCTTAATATTGGAATAAAAATGGAAATTGTAAAGATTATCTGCCTGAATGTTTTGAAAGGATTCTTTTTGAATAATGCGAACTTGTATTACTGCGTCACAAAACAATAATGATGTGATTAATTGATTAGAATAAATTTTTAACTTGTCAAAATTTTAATGAAATGGTACCAAAATTTTTTGCGACTTATAGTGTAAAAATCTTTATTATAGGTTTTACTATAGTGGTAATGGCTGAATCAGAACAGCTGCATATCGCAATACAGCAAGAATCCCAAAAACAATCCATAGCAGGAATTATTCATTTTGGTGCTGGTAAAAGGCTTAGGGTCTGTCATAGAAAGCATTGTCTATTTTTATTCGGATGACATCATTGCGGCCTCCGGTCCGCTGATTTTTTGGGGTCAATAACATCGACCGGGCCTTACTAACAGCAAAGATGTATTACTGTTGTAGCGGTTTAGCGGTTTGCTTCTAAGATGGTGAAAACATCAGGAAATCCGAACACTCAATTTATGATCGATCTTCATAGCCATATACTTCCGGGTATTGATGATGGGCCCGCAACGCTGGAAGAGAGTTTAGCGTTGGCGGTTTTGTACCGGCAAGCCGGGTTTACAAAAGTGGTTGCCACGCCTCATTGGGTGCAGGGGACAGTCTGGACGGCTTCCATAAATCAGATTAATCAGAGCATTGAGTTGCTTCAGAATGCTTTTAAACAAAAACTGATTGATATCCAGGTTTATTCCGGCATGGAAATTGCTATGGATACCAATCTTGATGAATTGTTGGGAGGCAAGCGTTTGCTCACACTTGCCGGCAGCCCTTACCTGCTTATCGAATCTCCTTTTCAACGGATGCCGTTAGGTTGGGATCAAATGTTTTTTGCAATCATGGCAAAAGGGTATCGAATTATCCTGGCCCATCCGGAACGATGTCATCAATTATTTTCTTCCCCTGAACTTTATGATGATATCATCAAAGCAGGGGTTTTCTTTCAGGTAAATTATGACTCTTTTTTGGGAAACTATGGTAAAAAAGTATGCGAGACGGCATCGTATCTTCTCAAAAAAGGATATATTCACATCTTGGCAACAGATAGTCATGACTCTTTGAATCGTCACCCGGTCAGCGCCCGGAAAGCTTTAAGGGTTTTGGAAAGAGCGGTTGATGCCAGGTCAATTGACATTCTGACCAGGATAAACCCTGAAAAGGTGATTCAAGGCTTTCCACTGGAAACAACAGGGTCGGTAGATGTTTTACCTAGGTGCAGGAAACGATGGTGGTGGTTTTAAAAAAGTCATTTTTGACTTTGATGATGTTTTTTTTGGCTGTATGGGCAATTCATTATGGGATAAGTTGGCGGACAGCTCAAAATCAACGCTATGCCCATAGCAGACCTGAAAAGTTCGCTGCATCTGATTTTGTGGAGCCCGTCTATCAATCAGGTTTAAAAGCGTTGTATGAAAATGATTTGAATTCAGCATCCGATTATTTTCGTAAGGCCTTGTCCAGAAGGTTATTGTTTATCGATGCATGGCTCAAGCTGGCGCAAGTTGAATCAGCGCGCAGAAACACGAAAGCGGCTGAAGAAATTCTGAAATTTACAGACGACTTGACCCGGAATATCGTGCAATGGAAGTGGGCGCAAATTTTGCTTGCACGTGAATTAAAACTAGAAGAAATTTTTTGGGAATGTATTAATTTTGTTGTTCCTCATGGACCATTTCAAAATGAAGCTCTTTACCTTTCAGACATGCATCTGGACGGCGATACCACCGCAGTTTTAAATTTTTTGGAAAAAGGTAACCTTTCATATTATCTTCAGTGGTTGATGAAATGGAAAAGGACTGAAGACACCTTCAGGGTATGGAGTGCCATAGAGGAAAAACAAATTGCAGATGATGTTTTATATGATCGGTATATCAATTTCCTCATTTCTCAAAAAGAGTTCCGGCGGGCAACTGAAATTCATGAAAAATATGGTAGCAATAATGGTATGACCAATTCCGGATTCGAATTACCATTGTCGAACAGTGGGTTTGGGTGGCGCAGCCGATCAGGATCTCACTGGGATATCCAGAGGGTCGGATCTGACGCAATTGAGGGTCGTTATGCACTTCAAGTGGTTTTCCGGGGAGAAGAAAACATCAATTTTCAGCATCTGAGCCAAATTGTGCCGGTATTGCCTGAAAAAACTTATCATATCTCCTTTTGGTGGCAAAGCAAAGATCTGACAACAGATCAACGGCCTTTTATTGAAATCCGGGGTATGGATTGCACCAACAGCTATTGGAAAAGTGATATGGTGCCGATGAACACGGATTGGAAACAGGAAATAATTCTTTTTTCCATTCCGGAATCATGTTATGCAGTGGCAGTGAATCTACGAAGAAATCCAAGCCATAGGTTTGATAGCAAGATTCAGGGGAGATTGTGGCTGGATCATTTTCAAATAAAAATCGTGGATTACCTTCCCATGGTGAGTGATAACTAAGGAGTTTTTATGGCGAAAGACAGCAACAATGTTCCTGTAAAGATTGACCAGGTCAATTCGGGAAGTCATCTTCCATCAACTGATTTCAGAGATAGCATCCCGAATAATTTGGAAGAAGAAATCGACCTTCGGGATTATATCGAAGTCATCCTGAGGCGTAAATGGATGGTTTTGGGAGTACTCTTCTTTATTTTTATGTCGACATTGATTTTCAGCCTATCAGCCAAAAAGCTATACCGGGCTACCGGCACCATCGAAGTGAGCACGGAATCCCAGAAAGTAACCAAGTTTGAGGATGTGGTCAGCGAAGGATTGAGATCACAAGAATTTATCGCCACACAGGTTTCCCTGCTTAAAAGCAATGCCGTAGCAGAACGTGTTATCGAGTCGATCAACCTGAAGAATCATCCGGTATTTACAGGCGATGATGATCAGAATGGCTCTTTTAGTTTAGATGGGATAAAAGCATTCATTATATCATCAATCCGTTCGATTTCTCCAAAAGACAGCGAAACCGCGACGGGAAATCAGTTAATAAGCGAAACTATTGAAGATAAAAAGATAATGGATTTTTTCCAAAGAAATCTGGAGGTTACACCCAATCGTAATTCCATGATTATCAATGTCTCTTTTATTTCGCCAGATCGCCAACTATCCAGGGACGCGGTAAATGAATTAATGGAGGAGTTTGTCGCATGGAAAATGGATCAGCGGATGGACTCTTCCGGTAAAGCTCGTCAATATCTGATGAAACAAATCGACCGGGCTAGGATCAATCTGGAGGAAGCGGAGGAAAAGCAACACCAGTTTGCCAGACAGGCGGGAATCGTATCCATGGATTCTCGCCTGAACAATGTTTTCAGGCAACTTGAAGATATCAATGCTGCATTGGGTCAAGCCGAAGCCGACCTTATCGCGAAAGAGACTTTGTATGAGCAGGCAGTAAAAGACGGTCCTGAAGGTCTCCCGCAAGTGTTGAGCAGTCAGATGATCAATGAACTGAAAAAAGAGCATGCGAAACTACACTCGGAATATGAAAATCTGATCGAAATTTTCCATGAAGATTATCCGGACGTAAAAGCCATTATGAGCCGCATGAGCAGTATAGAAAATCGTATCACCAGTGAGTCTGAAAAGATATTCAATTCGATCAAGCATGAATACCTTTCTGCCAAGAGCCGCTTTGAAGCGCTCCAGAAAAATATGGAAGAAAAAAAGCAGCAGGCCCTTGAACTCAATGAGCGAGCCACCCAGTACACGATTATGTCACGGGAGGTAGAAACCAACAAAGCCATTTACCAAAGTCTTCTGGAACGAGCCAAGGAAATTGAGTCCATGACAGGAATTTCTCCCTCCAATATCCAGGTCGTCGATAAGGCATCACTTCCGATTTTCCCTGCCAAACCCAATGTGAAACGCAATTTACTTCTGGCTATTGTGGTAGGGTTAATGGCTGGTATTGGATTGGCTTTTCTGGTAGAATATTTTTCAGACACAATAACCAACCCCGACCAGATTATGGAGAGGTTTCAAATTCCGATTCTGGGGGTGCTTCCACTGGAAACCGCCGCAAAGGAAAATCCGGTGGAGCAGATTTTTATCAGTGACCCCAGGTCTCCTATATCCGAGGCATTTCGGACATCGAGAGTTTCCATACAATTATCCGGTTCAGGTTCCAATGCTCGTTGTATCGGTATAACCAGCACAACCCAGGGTGAAGGTAAAACCACGACGGCTTCCAATTTGGCCCAGACATTTGCCGGTGCCGGAGAAAAGGTTTTACTCATTGATGCTGATTTGCGAAAACCGCGTTTGCACAAGATTTATAACCTGACGACCAATAATGGAAACGGCTTGTCAAGTTTCCTGGCCGGAGTAATTCACAAGGGATTTATCACCAAAACAAATATTGACAATCTGTATCTGATTCCATCCGGACCGATTCCTCCAAACCCAGTGGAATTGCTTGCCTCCGACCGGTTCTCAAAATTGCTTAAAAAGTCGTCTGCGATGTTTGACCGTATCATTGTCGACGGACCACCGCATCTTGGTTTTGCGGATGTTTTGGTCCTGTCAAGGAAGGTCGGTGGCATGATTCTGGTCAGCAGCATTGGAGAAACCACCCGTGATGGTCTTCGCCATTTTAAAAAATCCATGAATAATGTTCAGGGAACGATTTTGGGATGTATCGTCAATAAGATCAACCTGACCCAGCGGTATGGGTATAGATCTTATTACAAATATTACAGGGCTTATCATTATGATTATGGGCAGAAAAAGAAAGGTTCTGAAAACCAACCTGAAGAGTTAAGTGTATAGTCAAAAGGGTTCAGATTTTCATTATGTTGACTTTTTGGAAGCAAAAACCAAAACGATCTGATCATAAAAAACTGATACGAACCTTTGTACGGCTTGTTATAACCATTAATGACACTCCTACCCTTATTCGGCATATCGCCGAGTATAAACAGTTTATATTATACTGTTCTGCTACGATAAAAGCAGAAAAAAATACTAATCCGGAGCAGTTAAGATGGTACCGTGAGCTAAAGCAAGAGGCTTTCCGGCAAGGTTTTTCTTTTGAAAAATTAAGGAGTAAACTGGCCACCATTGCTGATGCAATCGGTTTACATACTCAAATTCCCAAATCAAGTCAAATTGACCATTATCAAATTCTGGGAGTATCTGAAAATGCGAGCAACGATACCATAAAAAAAGCTTTTCGAGCTAAAGCCCGCTTGACCCACCCTGATTTATCCTCCGGGAAAAATGATGAATTTTTCTCTGTTCGTGAGGCATATAGAATATTGTCGGACCCATTCCTTCGTCGCCATTATAATAGGATCCGAATGCAAAACAGTCACCGGCAGTGGTCGGAAACTTCCGTGAAAGAGGCTGATGAGACTTTGAATAGGTCATTACTCAGGATTTACGGAGTTCGTTTTATTTTTATTGTTTTATTGCTTGTAGGTACTGCATGGATCGCTGATTTTGTGATTACTCAGCGATCCGTCCTGGATGATGTACACAAAATGAGTGCGGTAAAAAAAACATTGCCGGAAAATCAAAATCGTGATCAGAATTCAAAATATCATGATGAACATAATCTATTGGAAATAAAAGGGATGGAACATCCTGAAACGCAGGATAATAGTTTGGAAAATCATCTGGCCGGTGAAGTGACCCAGGAAACCGCTGAATACACCCGGTCACCTGATATTGAACGGGAAATCCCCACAAAAAAACGGGAAAAAACCCCTTTTGAAGCGGACCCAAACCGTCCCAAGCTTGTTGAAAATAAAAATACCGGATGGCAGGTAACGGATCATGGGGATGGACCAGACTCCAAAGATATGGCAACTGATGATCCGCTCAAAAAGAGTTATCAAGCGCAAAAGAAAAATGATTTATCTGATTCTCAAAACCTGATCATCGAAAAATCAAGTTCCAAAAACTTTAAAGTGGCTGAACTGCCCGGACCGAAACCCTTGAATCCGGCCAATGAGATCAACAACACCGATGATATTTCCGGTTTATCAAAGCCTGATCATTCGGGATTTCCAAAACTGGAAACCCTTGGTAAAATCGATGAAATCATTTCGGAAACCCTGGTTTCGAATGTTCCGTTGCAAATTAATGCTGAGTTGGAGCAATTTCTCTCCCGTTATTGTGATGCCTATGAAAGGATGGACCTCAATACGCTGATGACCTTTTTTTCAAAAAATGCCATTGAAAATGGGATTCCAATTAACCGGCTTTTGCCCAAATACCGTAAAAATTTTCAGAATCTTGCATCGATTACCTACCGGATCAGTATGGTGAATTATACTTTGGAACCGAATGGCAGCACGATTGACATCAAAGGCGTGTTTTTTTTACAATGGCGTAAAAAACATGAGAATTATTGGCACCGTTACAATGGCGATATTCACCTAAATTTGATATCCAAGGATGAATCTTTTATTGATGAGTCATTCAAAATCAATGAATTAAGTTATCGATTCATGAACTGACCATTATGTGATGAAAAAAAATTATCGCTCGGGATCACGATAATTGAAACCAAATCCTGGGATTCCGATATTGACTCCTCCTCCATAGAGCAGTTTTCCCCAGAAGCTGGAATTTACAAATATTATATCTCCATCCTGGACAATTGTTTCTTCTGCGAGGTCCATGTCTTTTTGCAGATTCAATTTGATTTCTTCCCGGTTTCCGTTTTCATTTTTCCGCATAAGAACCAAATCTTTTGAATTTGCGTAAGTAGCCAAACCGCCTGCACTCATGATTGCTTTTCTTACGGAGAGATTTTCTTTTATATGGTATTGTCCCGGACGTCTTACAGCACCATCGATGTAGAACAAACCGGCTTCAGGAATGAAAATGACGTCGCCTCCGTTGATAATGATGTTTAACTCGGATTTCCCCTGATTAATCAGTTCATCCAGGTTAATCAGAAAACTTTGTGGTTCACCTTCCGATTCGTCACTAGTGGCGGTGAATCTTCTGATATGAACCATCTGCCCTGCTTTTTCAGTGAGGCCGCCAGCGATGGCCAGGGCATCGACTAAACGCTGCCTGGATGGATAATCATAGGTGCCCGGTTTTTCAACCTCTCCCACAATTGTCACTCTTTGGCTGTGGTGTTCCCTTACAAAAATACTGACATGGGGATTTTTGATGTAACTGGCTTTATATTTGTTTTCGATAAGTGTTTCAGCCTCATGGGCGGTTTTTCCTTTTAAATTTACCTCGCCGATCAGGGGTAGAGACACATAGCCGCGGGAACTGATGCGAACGGTCGTATTGAGTTTATCGGATTCAAATACTTTGACTTCAATCAGATCACCCGGCCCTAATAGATAATCACTTCGGTCGGGTGATATGTTGGCATCGGCAAACAATTTTTGATTAAGTTCTGTAATTTGTTCCGGTTTGTCAATAAAGCTTTGGGTATTGAAATTTTCCCTCGGACTTGCTTTTGGGGCGCATCCGGTCATACCAAAGATTAACGTTGAGCTAATCAACACCATAATGGCCAGGTTTTTTGATTTCATTTCTTCTTGTCTTTGTTCAGCGTATTAATGATTATGTCTTTTTTGAAAGTCGAAAGCCTAAAGGAATTAAAAGAATCTTTTTTTACCCAGCAAACACAAATAAAAACAGCGGCATCACCAAATTCGTGTGCCGCCGTTGAATATGTTTTTCTTCAAAACGATCCTGTTTTTACTCCTCTACAGGTTGAGATGGACTTGCATCTCTGGTTTTGTCTTTATCGTGTAAAGCAGCACCAAGTGATGATACCCCACCGGCGATGGCAACGGTCGTTATAAATTCGATCTGCCCGCTGGTAAGATTTGCGAGAAATCCACCCTGGTTATGAAAACCAGTACTGCCGCTGCCAGAAGTCCCTGAAGTTTCTCCGCCCATATCAGCCTGGGCCAATACAAATCGTTGTCCCGGTTTAATGACCTTTTGGCCTTCATCGGTCAAAAGCTGCAAAGATCCGCCTTCGAGCACCCCGATTTCACTGAATTCTTCGGTGACCTTGATATAACCTTCCAACATTTTGGCATTTGAGGACGCGTCAATAAATACCTGGTTTACAGAAACCGCCCCTTTTGGGGTCATAAATATTATTTTACGGGGCATTGTGGAAATACCAAAATAGACCGTACCTTCCTCCACACCTAAATATCTGCTATTTTGCTCCGAATCGATCAAAAACCGGCTCTGATCTTCACCCACCAGTGAAAGGTCTTCCGTAATGATGCCACACTTTCCTTTGCAGGACAATAAGACATTTTCCGGAACCGGCATTTCCTGGGTGTATTCCGCAATTTTTTGTCCATCTTTGTATGCGGTAACCTTCTCGGTGGGTACAAGCCGAGAGACATCTCCATCGGCTGCAATTACTGTTGTAGAAAAAACCAGTACCAATATGGTGGCAATAATCGTCGTTCGCTTCATAAAGTCCCCCTTAGCTTGTTTCTGAATTGATTATCCTATTATTTTGAAATCCAGTGAATATTTAATAATTATACCTATTCGATGTCAATAGAAAAAAGAAGAAAAAAGAGGGCATAATTCCCGGATTTTTCCAAGTTTAAAATTGCTAATCGACCATCATCTTTAATCGCTCCAAGTTAACATGGTCCATGTTATTTTCTTTTGGGGTTTCGATAATTTTAGGGATATGCATGAACCTGGAATCGTTCATGATTTTTCTGAAAGCTGCCATTCCGATAAATCCCCGCCCGATGTGTTCATGCCTGTCGACTCCCGAACCGATGTCTTTTTTTGAATCATTGAGATGAAAAAGATGAAGATGCTGAAAACCAATGCATGAGTCAAAAGCTTTCATGGTCTGGTGGTAGGTACTATCGGTGCGAATGTCATATCCTGCAGCAAATATATGGGATGTATCCATACAGATGCCCAGGCTTTTGGGATTGGCAATTTTCTCCATTATTGTGGATAAATGGCCGAAACAACTTCCGAGACTGCTTCCCTGTCCGGCGGTGGTTTCAAGAAGCAATAATGGAGTATGGATGACAGAAGGATCCAAAACAGTATTAAGACTTTCTGCAATTCTGTCGAGCCCTTGTTTGACCCCGGTTCCCTTGTGCGCTCCGGGGTGAAGCACCACATAACAAAGCCCGAGTTTAGTGGCACGGATCAATTCATTTTTGAGTGCCCGGATGGACTTATTTCTTATTTCAGGTTCATCTGAGGCTAAATTAATAAGGTAAGACGTATGCGAGGAAATGATTTGGATGCCGGTATCTTTTTTGGCCTGTTGAAAGCGCTTAATTTCAGTCTCGGAAATATCCCGCTCTTTCCAGGTAGTGGCATTTTTTGTAAAAATCTGAAGGGTATTGCAGCCAAGGGCATGAGCTTGATAAACAGCTTGATCAAAACCTTTGGCTATGGAAAGATGGGCTCCGAGAAACCATTTTCTTTTGTCATGATTTTTCATGGATTTCTCTCAGGCGGTTTTGCCTGGGTATTCACAAAGATCATAAATGGGACACTTGGCACAAAGCGGGTTTCTGGCTCTGCAGTATTCACGCCCGAAATAAATGAGTCGAAGAGAAAAACCATCCCACTCTTTTCTGGGAATTATTTTCATCAGGTCAAATTCAATCTTAACCGGATCTTTGTTGCTGGTAAGTTCCAAACGTTGTGAAATTCTTGCAACATGGGTGTCAACGACAATCGATGGAATACCGAAAGCACTTCCCAGAACAACATTTGCGGTTTTCCTTCCCACTCCAGGAAGCTTGACAAGATCTTCAAGATTGTCGGGTACAACCCCACCATATTTTTCAAGTAACGCCTCGGCACAATTTTTAAGATTTTTAGCCTTGTTTTTATAGTAGCCGGTGGTACGGATAAAATTTTCCAAAATAGACAGGTCTATTTTCACAAAGTCCTCAGGCTTTTTAAGGGTCTTAAAAAGTGTTTCAGTGACTTTATTGACCTGCTTGTCTGTGCATTGGGCAGACAAAATAGTGGCGGTCAGCAACTGAAACGGGGTTTCATAATTGAGCTGGGTCTTGACATCCGGATAGGTGTTATTTAAAATTTCGATTATCTTTTTCACTCGATTATCTGGTTTCATATTCCGATCCCACACTGAAATTAAGTTGCCGATTGAATAAGGAATCTCTTTTCAATAAGTTCGCTGATTAAAATAATGGTCCTCCAAGGGCCAATAGGCAGGTTTTGATGACCATGCCCGATAAATATAAAACCATATGAGTGTAAATCAAGAAAAGATCAGAGCCTTGGGGTTATGTTCCGGAGGATTGGACAGCATTCTTTCGGCAATGGTTATTCAAAAACAAGGAATCCATGTTGAATGGATAAGTTTTGAGACCCCTTTTTTTTCTTCAGACAAGGCAAGAAAAGCTGCGGATAATTCCCGAATCCCTCTCATGGTTAAAAATATTACTGAAAGTTACATGAAAATGCTCAGAAATCCAAAGGGTGGTTATGGAAAAAATATGAACCCCTGTATGGATTGTCATGCTTTGATGTTTAAGTTGGCCGGTGAAATTATGACTGAAAAAGGGTTTCATTTTCTTTTCAGCGGAGAAGTATTGGGGCAACGTCCCATGTCCCAGACAAGGCCCTCACTGAAATATGTTGAAAAACACTCAGGAATGGGTGGTTATATTTTGCGCCCGTTGAGTGCCCGAAAGCTGGATGAAACCATTCCTGAAAAAAAGGGATGGGTAGCCAGAGAAAAATTATTGGATATTGCGGGAAGAGGGCGCAAACGGCAGATTCAGCTTGCCAGGGAATTCGGTGTTGAAGATTATCCTGCCCCGGCAGGTGGATGTCTGTTAACCGATAAGGGATTTTGTCATCGGCTTGAAGACCTGTTAAGCCGCAAAGAAAATGTGACGAACAACGAATTAATTTTGCTTAAGTTCGGACGTCATTTTCGAACACCTTCGGGAACAAAGATTGTTGTGGGTCGTACTCAAGAAGATAATGAGAGCATTTTAGCTTACCTTAACCCTCAAAATGATACTAAAATTAGGCTAAGCAATTACGCCGGTCCTGTAGTTCTGGTTTGCGGATATCCAAGTGACGGTGAACTCTATCTGGCAGCAGGAATGTGTGCGGGATACAGTAAACTTTCTGAAAAGGGTCCTGTTGAAGTTACGGTTGAAAACGAAAGAGAATGCAAAAAGATTCGTGTTCTTCCGATACAACCGTCGGACGTCAAACATATGCTGGTGTAAGGTTATACGGCTCGTGCTCTAAGCTGGCCGCAGGCAGCGGAAATGTCTGATCCCTTACTTTGGCGAATGATAGTGGTATAGTTTTGATCCATGAGAATTTTCTGAAACTTTAAAATGACCGATTCATCCGGACGTCTTAATTCGCATCCATCAAATTCATTGAACGGGATCAAGTTTATTTTTGCCCGAATCGGTTTTAGGAGTTTGGATAGCCGGTTGGCGTCATCCCTGGAATCATTGATTCCCTTGATGAGAATATATTCGACAGTCATCATTCCGTGGTGCCTTAAAGGATAGCTGTGGCAGGCTTCCAGAACTTTTTCTAAGGGGTATTTTCGGTTGATGGGCATCAGGAAACTTCTGGTATCGTTGTCCGTTGCGTTTAAAGAAATCGCCGGGTTTACGGGCGTATCATGACCTAGCGCCATCAGTTTTGGTACAACGCCCGCGGTGGATACGGTAATACGGCGTGCGGATACCTTCAATCCGGACTTATTGCAGATTATTGTTTGTAAGGCACTGACAAGATTTTTATAATTTAAAAGAGGTTCTCCCATCCCCATAAAGACAATATTGGACAAGCGCCTGGAATCCTGATGATCGAGGTCAACCAACCGAATTAAATCCCTTACTTGGGCGATTAGTTCACCCCTTGAAAGATTTCGGATCAGTCCGTTTTGGGAAGTAGAGCAAAAGCGGCATCCCTGGGCGCACCCCACCTGGCTCGAAACACATAGTGTATAGTGATTTTTTTCCGGAATTAAAACGCTTTCAATAAGATTTAAATCCTGAAGTTCGAAGAGATACTTACGGGAGCCATCGGCGGAGGTTTCTATTTTTTTGACCTTGAGGCGGTCGATTGTAAAATGTTCGGCAAGAAGTTGCCTTAGACTGTTTCCGAGATTCGTCATGTCCGAAAAGTGATCTGTTTGTCGCATATAGATCCATTGTTGAATCTGAGTGGCCCGATAAGGTTTGATATTATGCCGGCTCAGCCATTGAATCAAATCTGTTTCCGATAACTCTTTAATATCTTTTAAACGTGACATTGTTTTTCCGATGGTATATGAAAAAATAAGAATGATTGAAATCCTATCGTGTCGATTATTTACTTGACATAACATTAATACCAATATATTTTCAAGGTTTTAGTTAATAAAAGAATCGGGGTTGACCATGTTTGACGGTTTGGCTGAAAGACTTGAGGCCACATTTAAGAAGCTGAAAGGACACGGAAAGTTATCCGAAAAAAATATTCAAGATGGCTTAAAAGAGGTCCGTCTAGCACTTCTTGAAGCTGATGTTCATTACAAGGTGGTTAAGGACTTTATTTCCCAAATCAAAGCGCGGTCTTTGGGACAGGAAGTGATGGCAAGTCTGACACCCGGCCAGCAGGTGATTAAGATTGTCAATGAAGAACTTACCGAGTTGATGGGGTCTAGCCACGAAGGGATCAACCTATCGGGTTCCAAACCAGCCTCAGTAATGTTGGTGGGATTGCAGGGGTCGGGGAAAACCACAACTGCGGGGAAAATCGCAGTTTTTTTAAGAAAAATTGGAAAAAAGCCTTATCTCGTTCCTGCGGATGTTTATCGACCTGCGGCTATTGATCAGCTCAAAAAGCTGGGCGAACAGCTTTCCTTGCCGGTTTTTGATTCAGCAGTGCAGATGGACCCGGTTCAAATATGTCGGCAGGCCCGGGTTGAGGCCTCAAAAGCGGGTTGCGACACCATGATTTTAGATACGGCAGGCCGCCTTCATATTGATGAAGCACTGATGGATGAGCTTGCGAAAATCAAGGAGGCGATCAGCCCATCGGATATTTTGTTGGTCGCTGATGCCATGACCGGTCAGGATGCGGTCAATATTGCACAGTCTTTTAACAGCCGTCTTGATATCGGTGGTGTTGTTCTTACCAAAATGGATGGCGATGCCAGAGGGGGGGCGGCACTTTCAATCAAGGCAATTACGGGTAAACCCATCAAGTTGATCGGAACCGGAGAAAAGCTCAGCCAGTTGGAAGCGTTCCACCCGGACCGAATGTCATCCAGAATCCTGGGCATGGGCGATGCGTTGACTATCATTGAAAAAGCCCAAGCTGTGATGGATGAAAAAAAGGCTGCGGAACTTGAAAAAAAGCTGAGAAAAAGCCGGTTTACCCTTGAAGATTTTCGAGATCAGATGGTTCAGATTCGAAAAATGGGATCATTATCGGAGCTCATTGGCATGATTCCAGGGATTAACAAAATCAAACAACTTAAAAATGCTCAGGTGGATGATCGGGAGTTGGTGAAAATAGAGGCCATTATTAATTCGATGACCCCTCAGGAACGGAGTCAGTATACGATCATCAACGGTGGCCGTCGGAAAAGAATTGCAAAGGGAAGCGGAACGACGGTTCAGGATGTCAACAAGTTGATAAAAAATTATGCTCAAGTCATGAAAATGATGAAAAAGTTAAACAAAGACGGCATGCGCGGTTTAGGCCGCATGAAATTACCATTTTAGGGAGTGCAAACAAGGAGAAAGAAAAAGTATGGCAGTAAAAATCAGATTGGCCAGACACGGCGCCAAAAAAAGACCTTTTTACAGAATTGTTGTGGCTGACCAGGAAAGTCGCCGGGACGGGCGTTTTATTGAGATAGTCGGCACCTATAATCCGTTAAAGGAACCAGCGGATATTACGCTGAAAAATGATCGAATTGACTATTGGTTGGGACAGGGAGCTAAACCTACGGATACGGTCAGAAACATTATCAAAAAGGAAAAGGCATCCGAGACTGTTCTGTAATATTTGTGCCCCATTTCTCAACGGCCAGCAAAGGAGAGGTCATAGATATGAAAGATCTGATCAAGTACATCGCACAGGCACTAGTGGATAAGCCGGAAGAGGTATTCGTGGAGGAGATTTCGGGAAACCAGACGTCGGTGCTCGAATTGAAGGTCGCTAAAGAAGATCTGGGGAAAATCATTGGTAAACAGGGGCGAACAGCACGAGCAATGCGAACCATTTTAAGCGCAGCCTCTGCCAAAGTTAAAAAAAGAACTGTTTTGGAAATTATTGAGTGAGCACCACACCATGGAGAAAGATCGATTGATCTCCATTGGAAAAATTACAGGTTCCCATGGATTCAAAGGTGCATTAAAATTTCAACCTTATGTTGAATCAATGGAGTTTTTCAAACCTGAAACCCGAATCTGTGTTCGAAACAGTGTTGGTGAATTTTCTTACTTAACTGTAGATTGGATCAAACCCCACAAAAAGGGGTTTCTTCTTTTATTTAAAGAAGTTTGTTCTTTTGATGAATGTCGGGGATTGGTCGATTCAGAGTTGCTTGTTGAGCGCAGCAAAATGCCGGAAACGGAAGAAGGCGACTACTATTGGGTAGATCTGATTGGCCTTTCGGTGTTTACCATGGACGGTTTTTTTCTTGGAACACTGGAATTTATTTTTCCCACCGGCAGCAATGATGTATTTGTGGTAAAAAATGGAAACACAGAGAAGCTGATTCCAGCTCTGGAATCGGTAGTGAAAAAAATCGATTTAATCGGGAAAACCATGACTGTCCAACTTCCTGAGGGGTTGTGATGCGTTTCGTGGTGTTAACCCTGTTTCCGGATTTGTTCGATACGTTCCGAAACCACGGGATGATTCGTCGGGGAGTTGAGCTTCAGAAAATATCGGTACAAACGATTCAAATCAGGAATTATGCCGAAAGCAGGCATCAGGTTACCGATGACAGGCCATATGGTGGGGGGCCTGGTATGGTTATGAAACCTGAACCGGTTGCCGGAGCCATGCGAGAGGCCATGAAGCTGGTACCGGATGCTTTGAGGATTCATTTAACTCCGCAGGGAAAACCCTTTTCCCATGAGATGGCCCGACAATTGGCCGGGGAAAAAGAACTGATTTTGCTGTGCGGCAGATATGAAGGTATTGATGAAAGGATATGTCAAAACTTTATCGATGAAGAAGTTTCAATTGGAGATTATATCCTGACCGGTGGAGAACTCGCTGCCATGGTAATCATTGATGCTGTGAGCCGATTTATTCCGGGTGTTTTAGGCTGTGCTGATTCTTCTGAAAATGATTCTTTTTCGAACCGTTTGCTGGAACATGCCCATTACACCCGCCCGTACGAATTTGAGAACGAGTCTGTGCCGGAGGTTCTGCTATCGGGGGATCATGGGCGGATAGAGAGCTGGCGACTGAAGTCTTCTTTGATGCGAACCTTTTTAAAAAGAAAAGATCTTTTACTTGAAAAATGTCTGACCGGAGATGAATTAGACATCCTGAAAGGTTGGCAAAAGGAAATTCAAACGATCATCGATTTTCATCAAAAGGAACACCATACAGTAAAAAGGGGATAACCCCCGAAAAGCATGCGTTCAAATGAGATCCTTGGGTAATTGATTCAAAAGCCTCTCTTTTGAACTCATCCTGAATTCAGGAAAAAAATTCGAAAAAACACTGAAACCCGAAACCCTGTCGGTTAATTGGGACAAAAGTATTGGAGGATAAATCATTCAAAGTCGATCTATCAGTCGCTCTGGTGCATCATCCCGTTCTTAACAAACATGCTGATACAATCGCATCAGCCCTGACCAATTTGGATCTTCACGATATTGCGCGGTCTTCAAAAACTTACGGGGTCAATACATTTTATGTGATCACACCTTTGAAGGACCAGCAGGTTTTGGCTCATAAAATTATAGACCATTGGCTGGACGGCTTTGGAGGACACTATAATCCAAACAGAAAAGAAGCCGTTAAACTGATCAGGGTTATGGGCTCTGTTAAGGATGTTTTGGATCATATCCGGCAAAGACGGAAAAAACAACCAAAGGTGGTGGGGACTAGTGCTAAAAAAGTTTCAGGAAGTATCGGATACGATCGGTTGAAAAGCTTGCTTTATAATCATGAATCGTATCTACTTTTGTTTGGCACGGCCTGGGGCCTCTCAGAAGAGCTGATTTCACAGGCTGATTATGTTCTTGAACCCATTTCAGGAATATCCGACTATAACCATCTTTCAGTCCGGTCTGCCTCTGCGGTGATTTTAGACCGGTTATTGGGAAGAAATGACTAAACGCAAAGAACGCTGATAACCGTTCATGCGCAAAACCGAACCATATGGAGATAACCCATGGAGCTTATTAAAAATTTAGAAAAAGAAATGATTCGAATGGATCTTCCGAGTTTTTCACCCGGAGATACCGTAAAAGTTCATGTAAAAATCAGAGAAGGTGAAAAAGAACGAATTCAGGTCTTTCAGGGTGTGGTGATCGGCAAAAGAAATAACGGTGCCCAATCCACATTTACAGTGCGTAAAATTTCATATGGAGTCGGGGTGGAAAGAGTTTTTCCGGCACATTCTCCTTTTATAGACCAAATTGAGGTGGTCACCAAGGGAAGGGTACGTCGTGCAAAAATTTACTATCTGCGCAAACTTCGCGGTAAGGCTGCAAGAATCAAGGAAAAACGGCTCAGCTAGGATTCGAGAAAAATCCCTTGATTCTTATTGATGATAAGGAAAAAGGTGTTTTGGGCGGGTGCGGTTTAAGGAGCCCCGCCCTTTAAGGTTTTCAGCATAAACGGGGATGTATGGGACCGGACCTTTGGGCCTATGAAAACAGATTAAAAGAAAAAGGATTCTCCCTGATAGCCGGGGTGGATGAAGCCGGCAGAGGACCATTGGCAGGGCCGGTGGTTTCTGCATCGGTTATACTACCTTCCAGTTTTTGTGCACCGGGGCTTAATGATTCAAAAAAGTTGACCCCCAAGAAGCGTGAAGAACTTTATGAAAAAATCAACAGAGGAGCTGAGGCAATAGGAATAGGGATTGTTGATGTTGGCGAAATCGATCGAATCAATATTCTCCGGGCCTCCTTACTTTCCATGGCCATGGCCGTGGATAAACTTCAGCCGCAGCCCGATTTTCTGCTGATTGACGGCAAATTTAATATCGAAACCAAACATCCTCAGGCGGCCGTCATCAAAGGAGATGCGCTAAGCATATCCATTGCATCAGCTTCAATTATTGCCAAAGTGACCCGCGATCGGATTATGGAAAAATATCATGCGATATATCCTGTCTATGGTTTTGACAAGCATAAGGGATATCCCACAAAAGATCACCGGAAAGCCATAAAATTTCATGGGTGCTGCCCAATTCACCGTAAAACCTTCAAGGGAGTCAGAGAGTACCTGTAAAATATGCAAACCCAGGAACAAATATTCGGAACGGATAGTGAGACCATGGCCGCAACATACCTGGAAAAATGTGGCTATAAAATCATCCAACGCAATTATCGGTCGAAATTCGGTGAGATCGATATTATCGCAAAAGATGGGGATACACTTGTTTTTGTAGAGGTTAAAGCGCGAAAGTCCAGGGCTTACAATCCAAAAGAGGCTATTACAAGAAGCAAGAAACGAAAAATTTCCATGGTGGCTTTATATTATTTGAAAACAACAGGGCAAACCAATGCCAGAGCCAGATTTGATGTTGTGGCAATTGATTCTGCTAAAAAATCAGGAGCGGTTGAGGTTGTAAAAAATGCTTTTGAACTTGCCTATGGTTAATACCATATCAACGATGGGAGTTTTCTTTTTGACCAGCCAAAGTCTCCAATGCTTCCAAGGTGACTCTTACGGCTGATTCAATATCGCCATCACGGGTGGTTTTTCCTGTGCTGAATCGTATTGTGCCTTTTGCCCAGATTTCAGGCAGCCTTATTGCCGACAAAACATGTGAAATTTCGACAAGGTCTGAATGGCAGGCTGCGCCTGCCGACGCCGCTATTTCCAAACCGATTTCTTCCAGAATACGATTGGCTTCGAAGCCTTTAAAAGAAACACTCAGGGTATTGGGTAAAACCTTTTCGGGGTGACCGTTTCGTTTCAAATTACTCCACGATTTTTGTAAACCTTTGAACAAATCATCACGGGTTTTTTTCATTCGAATCGAATTGCTGTCCAGATTGTTCAAGGCTATTTCACAGGCCATGCCAAGGCCTACAATACCTGAAACATTTTCAGTCCCGGCTCTTTTGCCCATCTCCTGGCCGGCACCGTGCATAAAAATATTGGGACTAATGCCTTTTCGAATAAATAACGCACCGACACCCTTGGGAGCATAAAGCTTGTGTCCGGCTATCGACAGCATGTCAACTCCTAATGAATTAACACATGTCTCAATTTTACCGACAGTTTGAGCAGCATCTGTATGGAGAACAATTCCTTTGTTTTTGATGATCCGGGCGATTTCTTCAATGGGCTCGATTGTTCCGATCTCATTATTCGCATGCATGACTGTGATCAGTATCGTTTGAGGAGTGATGGCTTTTTGAATATCAAGAGGATCCACCAGACCGTATTCATCCACTTCAACACGAGTAATTAAAAATCCTTGAGATTCCAAGTAACTGCATACATTCAATACGGCAGGATGTTCTATCTGGGTGGTGATAATGTGATTTCCCTTGTTTCTGAGGCTATGGGCCGTGCCGATGATTGCATGGTTATTTGATTCGGTTCCTCCGCTGGTAAAAATGATTTCCAAAGGGTCAGCCCCTAAAATTTGCGCCACCTGGCCCCTGGCCTTTTCAATAGCCTTTTTGGGAGCAATTCCATACCAATGGGTGCTGGACGGATTGCCGAAATCTCTTTCCAGAAAGGGGATCATCGCTTCAATAACTTTGGAGTCTAAAGGCGTGGTTGCATTAAAGTCAAGGTAGACAGGTTTTATCATATGGCTGAATTTTAAAATGAAATCAATGGTTACAGATTTTATTGAAAAAGATAAAACCCCAAAACTTTATCAAATTCATCCTGAAAGCAGAATTCAACTCCAACATAGCTTCCATCAATTCTTCGGATAATCGCCTTTTTTTTGATCAATGATCTGGATTTATCATCGAGCCTGAATTCGACCCCAATGCGATCTCCAACACGCAACTTGTCGGTGTCGGAACTTTTAAATTCAAGTCCGAACCGAGACAGATTTGTAACAATCATGATATTATCTTCATGATCTTGTTCCAACATGAAAATGCCAGACAATTTGGTTTTTTTTCGGTAAAATTTCCTTCGCTCGAGGACGACCGGGAAAATATTTCCGCAAGAGCATTTCACTCTGATATTTAATTTTTTTTTGTCCATAACCATGCTGGCGACATCCACGGTTTTGGCTTTAGTGCATTTGGGGCATGTCAAAATAGCTTTATTTTCCCTGTTGACAAAAACAGATTGCATGATTTTTTATCTTATCGGATTATGGTTTCAGATTTATTGTTATCCTTTAACTCCACTAAAGTAGCACCCCAACCACCTGCATCATAGGGTGCATCCCGAAATGAATATACAAGCGAATTGTTTCTCAAATTTTGCCTGACTATATTTTTTAGAATGCCATGTCCTTTGCCGTGGATTATCCGGACGGAATAAATGCGGGCTTTGATACACTCAGTCAGGTAATCGGTCAAAAGTGCTGAAACCTCCTGAGCCCTGAAATGATGAAGGTCTAATACATCTTCGATAGGGATTTTAACCGCTTTCATTGATCCGTTCTTGATGGTTACCTTTAAAAGTGTCTTGATTCTTATTCAGTATTGGATATCATATCTTCAAATGATGAATAGAAGATATTTTTTCATGCCTATTCAAAAAAATTATTATACATATGAAATTCAGGATTACAACAAATAAAATATAAATAATCCAAGAAGCATACAAAACCATGAGTTATGGTTCAAGAAGACACTTATTTATAATAAATAGGAAATAGAATTCAATGGAGTTTTCTATTATATTTAAAGTTATCGGGCTGATGATATTTGCCTATTTTCTTGGTTCAATTCCCTGCGGCTTGCTGCTGACAAAGTATTTTACTTCGGTCAACATACTGGAGCAGGGGAGTGGAAATATAGGAGCGACGAACGTTAAAAGGGTGGCGGGGTGGCATTTCGGATTGATGACACTTATCGGTGATGTCCTAAAAGGCCTGGTTCCGGTATTTCTTGCCGTAAATATGCTGGGCTTTGAAGATTTCGGCGCTCAAGTGTCTGTCTGTATGGTGGCTCTGTCATCTTTCGGAGGACATCTGTTTCCGGTGTATCTCAAGTTTAAAAACGGCGGGAAAGGGGTTGCCACAACTTTCGGATGTTTTATCATCATATCCCCCTGGGCTTGCCTGGTGTCTCTTTTAACGTTTATGGTCTTAGTCTTTATTGGCAACCGCGTTTCAATAGGATCTTTGGGTTCTTCGGCGCTGCTTCCGTTGGCTGTTTTTGCAGATACCGGTCTTCTCCTGCTTTCTGTTTGTGCAGGGATTTTTACACTCATGATTTTTTTACGTCATAAAGATAATATCCGCAGGATCATGGCAGGGACCGAGCCCGTATTATGGAAAAAAAAAGATTAAAATGAAACAGGCAGGGTATGATCTTACCCCTGCCTGTTGAGAAAAATCACATGGATGGATCATTTAACGTCGCGGCTATCCAGGCCTAAACCTGCTCGCTTTTTCTCGATGTGTTTACGGATCAGGAGTGCAGCTTTTTCAGGGTTGGGCTCGACGGCAAAAGTGGCTCCCAGAACATCATTTAGGCCTTCGGTTAATAGTTTTACGATATTCATGCTTCCGGTGATTGGAGGCATGGGACCTAAAACAGTGTAAATACCGGAGGCTACAGCGTAGACTCCTATTGAGATGGCTTTTTCCGAATACCATTCCGGCGCGGCGCCTGCCAGGGGAAGGGCGCTAATATCGGTTCCAAGTGCATCGGCAAGGGCTGAAGCGAGAACAAGAATACGCACGTTATCTACGCAACTTCCCATATGAAGGACAGGTGGTACGCCCAGTGCCCCGCAAATTTCTTTAAGGCCAGGGCCAGCCAATCGAAGCGATTCGGAGTTTTTAAATCCGGCCTTGGCCGTAGCCACGGCCGCACACCCTGTATCCACTACAAGAATGTCATTTTTAATAAGTTCTTTAATTAGTTTTATATGTCCAAAGTCGTGTTTTATTTTTGGGTTGTTACAACCTACAACTCCGACGGCTCCCCGGATCTTGCCTGATTTTATGGCATTGATCAACGGCTCTGGACTTCCACCCAAAGCACCGACGATGGCTTCAACCGAAAACCCTCCCACTGCCGGAACAGGTTCTACGGGGATATAAACTTCACCGCGGTTTTCGAAATTTTCTACTGCTTTTCGAACGAGTGTTTTAGCAAGGTCTGCGGCATTATGAGCGTGGAATTCGTGGTGTTCCATGTTCGGAAACCTGGCCTTGTCACTGGTGCTGATCATTTTTGTGTGGTAGCAATCACCAATACTCCCCAATGAGGGCATAATACATTGGTAATCGGCAAACAGCATTTCTACCGCACCTGTGGCGATCACCAGTTCGGTCATCAAATGGTTTCCCGCCATGGCTACGCCATGTCTCATCAAAAGTTCATTTCCCGTACAGCAAAGGCCGGCCAGATTTATTCCTGCGGCGCCTTTTAATTTGGCAAAAGCCAGTATTTCGGGATCTTGGGTGGCAAGCAGAATCATTTCAGATACCACAGGGTTATGCCCATGAACAATGATATTTACATGATCGGCTTTTAAAACTCCCATATTGGCAGCCGTTTGGACCGGTTTGGGAGTGCCGTATAAAATATCGGAAACATCTGTGGCTATCATGGAGCCACCCCAGCCATCGGACAAAGCATTACGGACTGCCTGCAGCAACAGGCTCACCCAACCATTATCAACACCCATGTGGGTGCGATGCATCATTTCGGATGTTTCCCGGTCTATACCCCTGGGTGTCACCCCGGCTTTTTCCCATACTTTTCGGCGTGCCTCCGGAGCCCTTTGCACAAGCGTTAAGCTTTTCTTTCGGGTACCGAAATCTTCCTGCATGGCATAGGCCACCTCACCTGCAATTTTTAGAATGTCTTTTCCCTGTATGTCGATACCGTATTCACCGGCGACCCGCTTCAATTTTTCTTCATCCTTGATTTGATATCCCGGTGCTTTTCCCTCAGCCACAGCTTCCAGGACCTCCACCAGGTCCCGCCCGTGATCTGAGTGCGAAGCAGCTCCGGATGCGACCATACGCCCCAGGTTTCTGGCAACAATAATATCGGCATCTGCTCCGCAAACTCCTTTTTGAGGTCCCTCTCCAAAAGGATCGATACGGCAAGGTCCCATATTGCATATCCGGCAGCTTAAGCCCATTTCACAGTAACCACATTGAGGAAGCTGTGCTTCATAGCGTTCCCAAACAGTTTCAAGCTGGTCCGCCTCCGCTTTTTTGAGCATCAGCTGACCATCGGTGGTAATCGTTTTTTCAGTATAATGTTTATTCATCGGTTTCCCCTCCTTGATCAATTGGCTTTCAATTCGGTCTGAGACTTTTTGATGGCATTAAGCAGGTTAAATCCCGGCGCGGTGGCGGAGACTTTTGCCTCGGCCGATACTGTCCTGGAAACCTCGTTGGTTTTACGTTTCAAGGCCTCGGCCGATGTTTCGAATGTCAGGGCATTGGATTTACAGACTTCCACGCATGCTGGAACAAGTCCTTTTGCCTGACGGCTAATGCAATTATCGCACTTGACCGCTACCACCTTTTTCGCTGGTGCTTGGAAATCTTCATGATATCTGATTACACCAAAGGGGCATGCCATAGCACAGGATGCACAATTGATACACTTGTCCGGGTCGATCATGACGGTATCGAATTCAGTATTTCGATCAATAGCGCCCGGAAGGCAGGCGAGCAGGCATGGTGCCGGGTCGCAATGCCTGCACCTGTTGGGAAAACCTTCGCCATAAAGCCCAACTCCGACATGAATCCTCGGTTTGGGAAGAGGAATTTCACAGATGGCTGAAAACAGTTCTCCGGACCTGGAATGGGCTGTTGCACATGCTACCATGCATTGCATACAGCCAACACAGCGCTCCGGGTGCACAATTACCTTTTTCATAAAGGCCTCCTTCATTCGTTTTTGGGTTATAGTTTCAGCCTGGCAATCAGGAATAGATTTAAAGTAGTTGTTTATAATTAAAACCTGGATTCAACATGGCCGATTTGGCTATGCGAATGGGAGTTTCATTTTGGATTAGCGATGCAAAAAGTCCTCCCTGATCGATTTGATTGATCAACACCATGCCCACCAGAATATCGTGTTTAAAAACCAGTTTCCGGTAAAGGCTCTTGCGGGGGTGTATTTGACTGATGACTTCATAATCATTCTCGCTGACCCCGGATAAACACCTGATCAGCTTTTTATGAGGATTAACTTGACTGATCATTTCATAATCGGGAGACATAGGAGGGTTGACTATACCGCAAGTCATTACGTCCAGGTCAAAGATGCGAATCACATTTCTGCTCAAACTCCCTTTGTATGCCACGGGTCGACCAGCCATGTTCATTCCAGCAAGTCTTCCCTGATTGACAGCCTCAGGCCAGATTGCGTTGACCCATCGCGTTTTTCTTGCGATATCCACGTACTCGGCTACATCACCCGCAGCATAGATTCCCGGTGAACTGGTCTCGAGGTGTTCATCCACCATGATTCCAAGATCCACTTTGATTTGGTCCTGTGGTACAAACGACAAAGAGGGTAAAACGCCCTTTCCGATGACCACCAGGTCACATTGAACCGTGGAACCATCTGAAAGACAGGCCCCGGCAACCTGGCGGTCGCCTTCAAAGAAACTGACATCCACGCCCACACGAACCTTAAGACCATGTTTAACCAGTTCGTTTAAAATCAAATTACCGGCGGCTTCATCTACCTGCATGGATAAGGGATATTCGGATTTAATGAGCATGGTGACCTTAAGCCCACGTTTCATCAGGCCATAAGCGGCTTTGAATCCCACGAGGCCACCGCCTAAAACCAAGGCAGTTTTGGCTGTAACCAAAGCCTCCATCATTGTCAGTACATCCTTTTGACCCCGCATGTAAAAAATATTTTTCAGATTACGTCCTTGAGCCTTTATTGGACGAGCATCTGCTCCGGAAGCTATCAGGAGTTTATCAAAAGGAAAAGTGGCTTTGCTTCCCCCCTTTGTGGTTTCATCAATGATCACTTTTTTTTGGGCAACATCGATATCCGTAACGCGACGTCCCAACACGGGTTCAATACGAAGTTTTTCATAAAAATCCTCACTTCGTATCGCCAGTTTTTCAGGAGGAATAATACCTTCTAGAACAAGGCTTATCATGGGACGACAGTAAGGCGAGTAGGTTTCATCTCCGATTATCGTAATGCTGCTCTCGCTATCCATCCGGCGTATGGTTTCAGCTGCCTGAATTCCGGCGATGCCATTTCCGATGATGATATATTTCATGAAACCTCCTTGATGTTTTTGTGAGATTAAAATCAGCAAAAAAACTAATTACAACACCCTAGTTGCATGTTCAAGTCTTTATTAATTGATTTTATATCCATGGAGATAGGAAGGAATTTTGGAAAGATAGACTCCACTTGATGACACGATGTTACATTTAACTTAACATTTGTGATTTATTGAAAATTTTTTGATAAAAAAATTAATTTTTCTTGACATAAAGAGGTGAATGATAGATTATTGCACAAAAGGTGGGGTAAAGTGGAGGATAATGGATGTTTAGGGGTAGCTCCTTTCATACCATTGATGACAAGGGACGAATCATTATTCCGGCAAGGTTCCGAGACCAAATCAAAACTAGTGGTCAAAACGGAGTGATGATTTCGCGTATGGATAATTGTCTCGTAGGCTACACCCTTGATGAATGGGGTAAGATTGAAAAAAGAATTCTATCTCTTGCGGAAAAGAGTCAGAGCATGCGGCGATTCCGGAGAGTTTTTATCGGCGGCGCCCATGAATGTATCGGAGATAAACAGGATCGTATCCTAATCCCCCCTGCTTTAAGGCAATATGCCAATCTTGAAAAAGAAATAGTGATTGTTGGTGTCTTGGATCATTTCGAAATATGGTCTCGTGAAAACTGGGAAAAGGAAAACCTCGATCTCGATAAAGACATGCAGGAGGAAAATGTCAGAAACGAGATCGCAAAACTCGGACTTTGATGCCTGATGGCATACCAGCATATCCCGGTAATGGTGCGTGAGGTGGTTCAATATCTGAATGTCAGACCCGGAAAAACATATGTGGATTGTACACTAGGGGGAGCGGGACACAGCAGAGCCATTATTGAAAGGATGATGCCGGGCGGTTTTTTGGTAGGTATTGATCAGGATAAGGATTCCATTGACAATGCGAAAAAGGTTTTAAACGCCTATGCACCACAGATTGCTCTATTTCATGATAATTTTATCAATATCAAGTCTGCTCTTGCTCAGCTTAATATCCATAAAGTGGATGGCATCTTTGCTGATTTGGGAATTTCATTTCATCAACTAGCTCAAAGTGGCCGGGGTTTTACTTTTCAGAAAGATGAGCCGTTGGATATGCGAATGGATGGAACCTCGGTTTTAACTGCAAAAGATATTGTCAACGATTCAAGTGAACAAGAGCTGGCTATGATTTTTTCAAAATACGGGGAGGAAAGATGGTCGAGACGGATAGCTTCAAATATCGTTAAGGCCAGAAAAGTCGGAGAGATTAAAACCAGTTTCGAACTTGTGAAAATCATAATGGAATCAATTCCTAAAAAGTTTATTTCCAAGCCGCAAAGGATACACCCTGCAACACGAGTGTTTATGGCCCTGAGAATTGTTGTAAATCGCGAACTCGAAAGATTGGATTCGTTCTTGGACATGTCAGCGGATATCTTAAACCCGAAAGGAAGATTGTGCATTTTATCGTTTCATTCTCTTGAGGATCGGATCGTAAAGCAGAAGATGAAGTCGTATGAGGATGGGTGTAGCTGCCCGCCCACTTTTCCCTATTGTATTTGCGGTTTTGAAAAAAAAATGAGTTTGTTAACTAAAAAGCCGGTTCGACCGACTGAGCAGGAGATTGCATCAAATCCGATGGCTAGAAGCACTCGTTTGAGAGCTGCAGAGAAACTTTGATCCTGTATTTTTGATTGTTTCGGAAATGGAAAGATAGTCCGTTATGAAAAAGGAGCCAACAAACAAAAAATTCAGAATGCGTACGGGACTTTCCATGGTGCTTCTATTTTTGTTTATCATGGAACTATTCTTTTACACATGGTGCAGGGTGCAGTGCATTAGCACTGGATACAAAATCAGCCATGAACTCGATCAGCAAAAAGAGCTGCTGATGCTTCAAAGCCGGCTGAAAATCGAAACGGAACGTCTGAAATCCCCCGAAAGGATTGCCAAAATCGCTCGGGATAAAATAGGCCTTCAACCCCCAAACTCTGAACAGGTCATCGTGCTGCAATGATAGCAAAAGAGCCCAATAGAATAAAAATACGAGTCCTTCTGGTAGGAATTGCATTTGGTATCTGTTTTTCGGCGATTGTTGCGAGAGCCGTGGATTTACATCTTTTTAAAGGACCATGGTTATCGCAGAAAGCCGATGGCCAGGTCAAGCGACCGGTGAAAGCCTTGGGAGAACGAGGAATCATTTTTGATGCCAACATGGGAAAGATGGCCCTGAGCATTGATGTGACTTCAATTGGAGCTCATCCCAAACAAATTAAAGATGTAGCCGCCACAGCCAGGGATTTGGCAAAAGCTTTAGGGATGAACCGAAGTGACCTGGCTAACAAATTGGCTTCAAATACACCTTTTGTTTGGATTGAAAGACATGTTACGCCCAAAAAGGTTGAGATGGTTCAAGCCTTGAATTTAGAGGGTATCGTTTTTAAATCCGAGCGAAGCCGTTTTTATCCGTATAAGTCAATGGCCGCACAGATTGTCGGTTTTTCTGGCGTGGATGGTCGCGGGCTTGAAGGCGTTGAATTTTTTTATGATCATGTTCTGGAGGGTCAACAGGCCCAATTCAGGGTAATCCGGGATGCATTGGGCCGCAGACTGGGTTTGGAAATTGATGAAGAAACCGATAGAAGTGGTAAAAATCTTGTTCTTACCATTGATCGAAGAATACAATACATCGCTGAGACCGCTCTTGCGGAGGCAGTGGTTCAAAATGGAGCAAAAAACGGCATCGCTGTGGTGATGTCACCCAAGACAGGCGCTGTCCTGGCTATGGCACATTATCCATCGATCAATCCGAATAATTACAATCTGTTTGCCAAGGATAAATGGAGAAATCGTGCCATAACGGATCCTTATGAACCAGGATCGACCCTGAAAATTTTCAGTGCTGCAGCCGCCCTTGAATCGGGAGTTTCAGGACCTCATTCCATATTCTATTGTGAAAACGGGGCTTATCGGATCGGTAGAAATGTGATACATGATACACGTCCATATAAATATCTCTCATTAGAGCAAATCATACAGGTTTCAAGTAATATTGGGACGGTTAAATTGAGCGAAAATATCGGTACCAAGAATCTTTATGATACTTTGCGAAATTTCGGATTTGGTGAGAAAACCGGAATCGATTGTCCGGGCGAAACACCCGGAATGCTTTCACCCTATCAGCGTTGGACAAAGATTGACAATGCTGCCATTGCATTTGGACAGGGCATATCCGTTTCTGCAATCCAACTGGCAAGGGCCGTCAGCGCTATTGCCAATGAAGGGATTTTAATGAAACCTTATGTAGTTCAATCGATTACGGACAAAAATGGTGATCCGATCCAAAAATTTGAACCGATTCCTGTTCGCAGGGCCGTATCTCCGGAAACTGCGGAGGCCATTGCAAAAATGATGGTGAAAGTTACCGAAGAAGGAGGCACCGGTACACGGGCTGCACTTGAAGGATTTAAAGTTGCCGGAAAAACCGGCACTGCACAAAAAATCGATGAAAACGGCACATATGCTAGAGGTAAATATGTGGCTTCTTTTGTGGGATTTGTTCCTGCGAATAATCCAGCGGCAACCATACTGGTGATGATCGATGAACCCCAAAAAGCCCATTACGGTGGGATTGTTGCTGCCCCTGTATTCAAAAAAATTGCTCTTCAGACTTTAAATTATATGAATATACCCCCTGATAGCAAACCGGAGCATTTGACCGCTGACAGGCAGGGAGAAGTTAAGGGATGAAACTTGGCGCGCTCATTCAAGGGCTTTCCATTTTAAACATTTCAGAACCTGAACTCAATTTAAAATTCTTTCCTCAACAAAATATCACAAGTTCTCCACACCAAAAATTCATAGCAGATATGGAGATTTCATCTGTTCATTATCGAGCTCAGGACGTTACCTGCGGAGGGGTTTTTGTAGCTGTAAAAGGATTGAAAGCCGATGGCCACGATTTTATCGATCTGGCGATAGAAAAAGGTGCTTCGGTAATTGTATCCCAAAGACCTATACATACGAAAAAAGCCGTTAATCTTATTGTAGAGAATTCGAGAACAGCCCTGGCGCATTTATCCTCCCGTTTTTATGGAAACCCGTCGGAACAGCTTCTGATCATTGGAATTACCGGTACCAACGGCAAAACTACCACCTCTTATCTTGTTGAAAGTATTCTTAACATGGCCGGGTTGAAGACTGGTGTAATCGGAACCATAAACTGTCGGTTCGCCAAAAAAGTATTCACCAATCCGGTAACCACTCCTGAGTCTCTAGATTTGCAGAGGACACTCTATGAGATGAAATCAGAAGGAGTTACTCATGTAGTCATGGAGGTGTCATCCCATGCCATCGATCTCGGCCGAATCGAAAATTGCTGGATAGATGTTGCAGTCTTTACAAACCTCACCCAGGATCACCTGGATTACCATGGTTCAATGGATGAATACTGGGCTTGTAAAAAACGGCTATTTACTGATTATTTGGTTTCCGGTCCCAAAAAAGATAAGGCTAAGGCGGTTATTAATTGTGATGATGAAAGAGGAAAGTTATTATTAAAGGAATTTCCGGTCAGCGGCATCTCCGTTGGTAAATCCCCCATGAATATGATTTATCCGGAAAAAACGGAATTGGGTTTGGATGGAATCCACTGCGATTTATCAACTCCTTATGGGGGGTTACAGATCCGGTCCTCTTTGGTGGGTGAGTATAATCTGGAAAATATTTTATCCGCGACAGGCGTCGGGGTTGCTTTGAATTTGTCAAGAGATTTGATAAAAAGGGGATTGGAAAATTTAAAAAATGTACCCGGCAGGCTGGAAAGAGTACCCAATGATTTAGGCAGGTTCGTTTATGTGGATTATGCCCATACGCCGGATGCTCTTGAAAATGTCCTTAAAACGTTAAAATCTTTAACTCCCAACAGGCTCATATGTGTTTTTGGTTGCGGAGGAGACCGTGACCGTGAAAAAAGACCTCTGATGGGAAAAATTTCAGCGGAATTGTCTGATTTGTCCATTATTACATCGGATAATCCCCGTTCTGAACCTCCTTTAGAAATTATTGAAGAAATCCTGGTTGGAGTACGTGAAACTGGTATTCCTGTTTACTCTGCATCAGAACTTCATGATGGAGTTGTCAAAAAAGGTTATATTGTTGTTTCCGACCGCAAACACGCCATACAGACCGCCGTGCGTGCATCTTCTCCCGGAGACACCATTCTGATCGCAGGTAAAGGACACGAATCGTATCAAATCATCGGAAAAAAAACCGTCCCGTTCGATGATCGCCTTGAGGCCAAAATAGCGCTGGCTTTGTAATTTTGAATAACCTCAATAAAGAAATGGTGTGACTCTTATGGCCGCAACCATACCTTGGACAGTTTCTGAAATTTTAGATGCTACTGGTGGAACTCTTATGGTTGGCAACAGGAATGAAAAATTCGAGGGAGTTTCCATTGACTCTCGAAGGATATCCGAAACCGAAATCTTTGTGGCAATCAAGGGGGAAAGGCATGATGGTCACAACTTTATTAAGGATGTTGTACAAAAAGGTGGTAAAGCTTTTGTTGTTTCGAAAGCAGAAGCGATGGCTTTGATATCAGGCCATAAAGAATTTCAGAAACTTGTTTTTATCGAGGTTGAGAACACAACCAGGGCTCTCGGAGATATGGCTTCATATAACCGTAAAAGATCGGGAATTTTGGTCACGGCGATTACCGGCTCCAACGGAAAAACAACTACGCGAAAAATGACTTCAGCTGTAGTTAGTCGCCGTTTTTACACCTTGACAAGTCTTGGTAATTTTAATAACCATATCGGTCTTCCGCTAACCCTTTTAAATTTAAATCCCGGTCATCGCTGGGCTGTCTTGGAGTTAGGGGCCAATAATCCCGGAGAAATTGCATACTTGGCAGGTATTTGTTGTCCTGATATTGGACTCATTACCAATGTGGGTCCTGCTCATCTGGAAGGGTTTGGATCTCTAGACGGAGTCGCCTCTGCCAAAGGAGAACTTCTGGATCACATGCCTTTAACTGGGGTGGCTGTTTTAAACGCAGATGATAAACGAGTGGCCTCGATGGCAAGCAGGGCTCCGGGGGAGGTTTTATTTTATGGAACTTCGAAAAATGCACACATAAGGGGATCAAAAATTCTGGAAAATAAATCAGGTACTTCATTTACTCTGGAATTGCCTGATGAAAACATCACCATACACATCAAAATACCTGGGTCCTTCATGGTGCTGAACGCTCTGGCAGCAGCCTCTGTAGGATATAAAATCGGGCTTAATGCAGATGAAATCAAATCGGCTCTGGAAAATGATTTTGAGCCGGAACATGGGAGAATGAATATCGTGCACACCCAAACCGGCATACATATTATTGACGACACTTATAATGCCAACCCAGGTTCCATGGAAGTGGCCCTGAAAACATTAAAGTCATTGAGAAAAAATCAGCGAAGTGTTTTTGTTGCCGGAGACATGCTTGAATTAGGAGAACACGCAGCGGTCTTTCATGAAAAAATCGGCAGAATTGCTGCGGACATAAAAGTTTCAAGGGTTTATGCCGTTGGATCCCATGCCGGAAGAATAGTTGAAGGAGCGGCGGATGGCGGTATGTCCAGACGAGATATCTTTTTGGGCACGAAAGAAGAAATCCTATCTGACCTCAAGAATTGGTTAAAGGCAGGTGACTGGGTGCTGATCAAAGGTTCCAGAGGAATGGGAATGGAACAGATTGTTAAAGGCCTCAAGCAAAGTGAAGGCAGGTTATGATTTATCATATTTTCTATCCTCTTGCTGCAACTTTTACAGCGTTTAATGTCTTTCGGTATATTACTTTCAGAACCATCTATGCTGGTTTAACGGCCCTTTTGATCTGTTTTTTTTTAGGACCATGGGTGATTAGAAAACTCCAGGAAATGCAAGTGGGTCAATACATTCGCGAGGACGGTCCGGCAAATCATCACAAAAAGGCAGGAACGCCGACCATGGGTGGTTCTTTGGTTATTTTTTCCGTAATGGTTTCCACGCTTCTATGGACCCAATTGACAAATCCGTATGTGTGGATCGTTCTTTTTTGCACGCTGGGGTTTTGTGTGATCGGTTTTATTGACGATTATTTAAAACAGGTCAAGAAGCGTAATCTGGGATTCGGTGTTCGAAGCAAATTCACATTTCAAATTCTAGTGGCATTGCTGACAGCAGTTTTTGTCTATATGATTCCAGACTTTTCCACACATGTTACCATACCGTTTTTTAAAAACATTCAACCGGACCTGGGACTGGCCTATATCCCTTTTGCCATGTTGGTGATTGTAGGCACTTCAAATGCGGTCAATTTGACCGACGGCCTGGACGGCCTGGCGATTGGTCCCGTGATAGTGGCGGCGGGCACATATATGCTGTTTGCTTATGTGGCTGGCCATATCAAAATTGCTGAATATCTTCAGGTCCAATATGTCCCAGGCTCCGGGGAGATCACTGTTTTCTGCGCCACGCTGGCCGGTGCCGGTTTGGGTTTTCTATGGTTTAATTCATACCCGGCTCAAATGTTTATGGGTGATACGGGGTCCCTTTCTTTAGGAGCTGCGCTGGGAGCTGTTGCAGTGATCACAAAACAGGAAATTCTTCTGGTGATCGTGGGCGGTCTTTTTGTCATTGAGGCTTTGTCGGTTATTTTTCAGGTTGGGTTTTTCAAGATGACTCATGGAAGGCGTATTTTTAGAATGGCCCCTCTTCATCACCATTTCGAACTCAAAGGCTGGGAGGAGCCGAAGGTTTGTGTACGGTTCTGGATTATTTCAATAACACTGGCCCTGATTTCATTGAGTACATTAAAGCTTAGGTAATTATCACAGAAACGGTGGACATGGATTTAAAAAAAAGCATCACGGTGGTCGGACTTGGAATAACCGGACAGTCTGTTGCTCGTTTTTTGATCAATAGAGGAGCCATTGTGACTGTTACGGACAGTGGTTTCGGAGAAGAGGTTAAAAAAGCGGCCGAAAAACTTAAAACCATGGGGGCTGTGGTCAAACTCGAGGAACACAACCCCAGACTTTTTTATGATACCGATTTAATCGTGATAAGCCCTGGAGTGCCCCACACGTTGCCCCATTTTAATGAAGCCCGTTACAGAGGAATCCCGGTACTGGGTGAAATCGAATTGGCCTGCCGGTTTATTTCAGAACCGATTATTGCCGTTACGGGCACCAATGGCAAGACCACGACAACAACTCTTTTGGGAGAAATGCTGGCTAAATCAGGAAAGAAAGTCTTTGTGGGCGGAAATATCGGCAATCCTTTAATCGGTTATGTGGATTCAAATCAAAAAGCAGATTGCCTTGTGGTTGAACTGAGCAGTTTTCAACTCGACACCATCGAACATTTTAGACCTGATGTGGCGGTACTGTTGAATATCACGGATGACCACATGGACCGGTATCCCGATTTCAAATCCTATGTGGATTCCAAAGCCCGGATTTTTGAGAATCAAACTTCTAAGGACATCGCCGTATTAAATGGTGTCGACCCTGCTATTGAAACCATATCATCCCAAATAAAGGCTCAAAAAGTCTTTTTCGCTCAACAGGAAAAGGTTTTGGTCAGGTCTAAGGATTATGCGGTAATCGAGAAAGGGACTGCCTTGTCCAAACCTAAAATATCGGTTCACACGGGTAAACTGGGGGATTGGGCTCCGGATCTTACCGCATTCAAACCGGCGGGCGTGCATAATCTTGAAAATGCTTCTGCCGCTATTTTGGCCGCTTTGGCAGCAGGTGGTACACCAGAAGGGATTAATTTGGCACTTAATAGCTTCCAAGGTCTTGCGCACCGACTTGAAAAAGTTGCTACCATTAACGGAGTTGACTTTATAAATGATTCCAAAGCAACCAATACCGATGCTGCTGTAAAAGCGATGGAAACATTTGAACAGCCTCAGATTGTTATTATGGGAGGGAGCGATAAGGACACTGATTTTCAGAGACTGAGGCCTGCTGTACGCCGGCACGTCAAACATATGATTTTGCTGGGTGAAACTGCCGAAAAAATCCGGGACGTTGTGTCGGATATTGTGAACACTGAATTTGCCATTTCAATGAAAGATGCGGTATTCAAAGCTTTTGAGGTGTCAGTTCCGGGAGATGTGGTTCTTTTGGTTCCCGGATGTGCCAGTTTTGACATGTACAAAAACTATAAGGAAAGAGGTGAGGATTTTTGTGGAGCGGTGAAACTGATTGAATCTCGGAGATTGCCATGAGAAAGGGAATCAGGATTTCGAAAATTGCATTACAAGATCCATGCCATTGCGGTTCGGGTGATTTTAGGGATAACAGGCACCTTTTGTTTCCGGTCCTTTTTTTAGTGGGAATCGGGATGGTAATGGTTTACAGTGCAAGCTCGGCTGTGGCTTTGAATAAGTTCGGAAGTGATTTTTTTTTCCTTCGTAAGCAGGCTTTATTTGCAGTGGCCGGAATTTTTGCACTAGTCGTTTTTCGGTACATCCCCTTTAAGCTTTATTGGCATTTAACCTATCCTATTCTGATTTTGTCCATGATTTTGCTGGTTGTGGTCCATATTCCCGGTATAGGCTATAAGGCTGGAGGAGCCAGCCGTTGGATTCGGATCGGAACTTTCACCTTTCAGCCTTCTGAATTCGCAAGGCTTGCTTTGATTTTTTTCATGGCCTATTCCTTGTGCAAAAAGCAAGAAAAAATCCGTGATTTTTATATCGGTTTTGTTCCTCATATACTGGTATTGGGGATATTTGGCATTCTATTTCATTTTCAGCCTGATTTTGGAACCATACTTATTTTTTCGGTGATTGCATGGATCATGATGTTTATAGGTGGGGTAAAGCTGCTGCATCTGGCTACGCCACTAATTTTTGTCGTACCACTGCTGGGCTATATTATGATCAAGGCATCCTATCGGCTTGACAGGCTTATGACCTTTTGGGATCCCTGGCAGTACCCCCAGGAAGGAGGATATCAGGTGATCCATTCTTTGATGGCATTTGGTTCCGGGGGGCTTTTTGGTGCCGGAATCGGTCAGGGGTATCAAAAATTGTTTTACCTTCCGGAAGCCCACACGGATTTTATATTTTCAGTCATTGGAGAAGAAATTGGGTTACTAGGCGTGGTCGTTATCATTGTCATGTACGGTTTAATTATTTGGCGAGGGCTGATGATTGCCAGAAATGCTGAGAATTATTTCGGATCTCTGGTTGCAGCCGGGATCACGACATCTTTTGCACTCCAGGTATGCATCAATATGGGAGTGGCATTAGGCCTGTTGCCGACAAAAGGCTTGACTCTTCCTTTTTTAAGTTACGGGGGGACATCACTTTTGCTCAATATGGCTGCCATTGGTATCTTAATGAATATCGGAGGCTCAAAAAAATGACGGAGGAAACCCCGTTGAAAATCGTTTTTGCGGCGGGTGGAACCGGTGGTCATCTTTTTCCGGCTATTGCCGTTGCCCAGGAATTCATGAACCGTAATTCCGCAAGTCGGATTGTTTTTGTTGGTACCGGCAAGCCTTTAGAGGTTTCGGTTTTGTCCGAATATGGGTTTGTTTCAGAAAAGATATTCGCAGAAGGTTTCAAAGGGCGGGGCCTTTTTCGGCAGATCCGAGCCATTCTGGTAATGTTTCGAGGGATTATCCAGTCAATGGGAATTTTGAAATTGGAAAAACCCGACCTGGTGGTAGGAATGGGAAGTTACTCTTCTGCACCGGTGGTTCTGGCTGCATGGTTGAGGTGGATCCCGGTGGTGCTTTGTGAACAGAACGTTTTACCGGGAATCGCCAATCGACTTTTATCCAGAATTGCTGATCGGGTGTGTGTATCCTTTAAAGATACGTTAGGAAATCTGCCCAAATCAAAAATCAGATTTACCGGAAATCCGGTTCGCAAAGATATATTGGATGCTGACAAAAAGGATCCGGATGGATTTTTCACTGTTTTGATTTTGGGTGGAAGTCAAGGGGCCCATGGAATCAATTTGGCTGTTATGGACGCTCTTGAATTGTTAAGAGAAGTCAAAAACATTTTTTTCATTCATCAAACCGGTGAACCTGACGAAGATATGGTAAGGACTGCATATTTAAAAAACCGAATACCCAGCCAAGTCAAAGCCTTTTTTAGAGATATGGCCAAAATTTATGCACAAGCCGATTTGGTGGTTTGCAGGGCTGGCGCCACCACTGTTGCCGAAGTCTCTGCATTGGGAAAACCGGCCATTTTTATTCCGTTTCCTCATGCTGCCGATAATCATCAGGTTTTAAATGCCCGGAGTCTTTTCAATGCCGGAGCTGCGGAATTGATACCTGAAAAAGATTTAACGGGTGAAATTTTGTCAGAAAAAATATTGAACCTGGCAACAAATCGAGGACAGCTCGAAAAGATGGCCTTGATTTCAGCCTCTCTTGGCCATCCGAATGCCGCCTGGAACATTGTCAATGAATGTTGTGAGGTGGTCAAAAATAAAAAAGGGATATATCAGCAAATAAAACAGTGGGTAACCAACCTGATTTTTCGGAATCGATTGATCAAAAAGGATAATTAAACGGGGCGATGTATTTTAAAAAATATCATATTCACTTTGTCGGGATAGGGGGAATCGGAATGAGCGGTATTGCAGAACTGCTCCTGAACTTAGGGTATCAGGTCTCCGGTTCTGACATTAAGGCTTCGGATATAACCGATCGGTTGAAGAAACTCGGAGGAAAGATTGAGATAGGGCATGATGAAAAGCATGTTGAAGGTGCCGATGTCGTTGTCGTATCATCCGCAATAGAGGTTGAAAATCCCGAGGTGTATGCGGCACGGAGATCATCGGTTCCTGTTATTCCTCGTGCCGAGATGCTCGCTGAGTTGATGCGGCTCAAATATAGCGTTGCTATTGCCGGTGCCCATGGAAAAACTTCCACAACTTCTATTGTGGCTTCAGTGCTTGAAAAAGGCGGTCTTGATCCGACCGTAGTTATCGGAGGCAAATTGAAAAGCATCGGCTCCAATGCGGTATTGGGAAAAGGAGACTATATTGTGGCCGAAGCCGATGAAAGCGATGGTTCTTTTTTAAAAATGTCACCGACCATTGCAGTAGTGACTAATATTGACCGGGAACATTTGGATTATTATGAAGGATTAACAGATATCCGCAATGTTTTTTTAAGGTTCATTCATCGGATACCATTTTATGGACTCGCCGTATTGTGTCTGGACAACGAGCACGTGCAATCCCTTATTCCCGAAATAGGCAAAAGGTTTACAACATATGGAATGAGCAGCCAGGCTGATTTCCAGGCAAGAAATATCGATTTTAAGGGACTTCAAAGCACTTTTTCGGTGTTCCACATGGGCAAGATGCTGGGGAAAGTCCTGCTGAATCTGCCGGGTATGCACAATGTTTCGAATTCACTGGCTGCGGTGGCTGTAGGGTTGGAACTGGGTATATCATTTGATGTAATTAAGGATGCATTGGAAAATCATCAGGGGGTTCAACGTCGGTTAGAAATCAAAGGAGAGAAAAACGGCATTACTGTTGTTGATGATTATGGGCATCATCCAACTGAAATTAAGGCAACTCTGGTGGCGGCCAAAAAGTGTTGGCCTGAAAAACGGTTAATCGTGATTTTTCAGCCTCATCGCTATACACGCACTAAGGCGCTTTTTGAAGAGTTCACACGATCTTTTTATGAATCGGATGTCGTGATGGTGCTGCCTATCTATGCTGCAGGCGAGAAAAAAATTGAGAATATAGACAGTTACAGGCTTTATGAATCCATTTTGGCTCATGGCCATCGTGAGGTTGTTTATAAGGAGGATTTTAACAGCGCAGTGCAATATTTGCAGGCCAATCTGCGAAACGGGGATCTGATTCTGACTCTGGGAGCAGGCGATGTTCATTTGTTGGGAACGGAGGTGTTAAAAACCCTTGACCGGAATTGATGAAGATGCAAAGAAATGGCTTCAAAGTTTTTTAAAGGATTCCGTCCGTTTTAATGAACCCATGTCGCGTCATACATCATTTCGTGTGGGAGGTCCTGCTGATGCTTTTGTAGTTTCCCGGAACCTTAATGAACTGGTTGGATTGATTCAGGGGCTCGGGCAACGAGGATTGAAATTTTTGATCATTGGCCACGGTACCAATTTATTAGTGAAAGATTTTGGTTTTCGTGGAGTAATAATTGTGCTAAAAGGGGAACTCAACCACATTATAGAGTATTCAAACGATGGAATTGTCCGGGCCATGGCCGGAACCCCGTTGAGCCGGCTGTGCCGTTTCGCAATAAAAAATGGTCTTTCGGGAATGAACTTTGCTCTTGGCATTCCCGGAACTGCCGGTGGAGGGATTGTGACCAACGCAGGCACTTTTCTTGGGGATATGGGAAATATTTTAAGAAAAGTTACGGTCATTTTCCCCGATGGTCAGATCAGAAATATTTTAAAAGAAAAATTGCGGTTTTCATACCGGCAACTGGCATGGGTAGATAACCCAGTGGGTATTAAAGCTTCTGATCCAGTTATCGTGAGCGGCTCCTTTACTTTAGTACCTGATGATCCATCAAAAATCAGGAAAGAAGCACGAAAAATTATATTAGGACGAAAACAGCGTCAACCGACATGGTATCCAAGTGCGGGATGTTTTTTTAAAAATCCGGTTTCAGGAAAAACAGCCGGAGAGTTGATCGATATTGCCGGATTAAAAGGCAAAACCTTTGGAGGTGCGCAAATATCTACCAAGCACGGCAATTTTATTATCAATCGGGAAAATGCTTCCGCTGCCGACATTTTAGATTTGATGAAAATGATTCAGGAAGTCATTTGGAAAAAATTTGGTATCCTTTTAGAGCCTGAAGTCAGGATAATCGGAGATTGAGGTTGCGAAACAAAAGGTTCAGAAAAAACCAGCGGAAAGAAAGCCCTGAGGTCATTAGGGCCAGAAGGATACGCCGTTTCATTCTGTTTTCTAAAATAATTTTTTGCATTGTTTCTGTGCCTGCAATGAGCGCGGTTTTTATTTTCGGGCATGACCTGATGACCCAGTCAGGCTATTTTGAATGTAAACAGGTTATTATTGAGGGAGCAGAGACGCTTTCAGCTCAGCAAGTCCGGGATCAGGCGGAGATCCGGGACAAAATGAATATACTGTCTTTTAATATCTTTACTGCAAGGAAAAAACTTTTGGCGAATCCATGGATTCAAGAAGCCAGGGTCGGACTTGTATTTCCCGATACCATCACGGTTAGAATAACCGAACATAAGCCGCTGGCGATTCTGGATTTGGGAGATAAATTTATCTTGAATACCGAAGGAATAATTTTTAAAAGACTGGAACCTGATGATCATCAAAATATTCCGGTGGTATCAGGTCTTTCATATGCGGACGTCAGGACGAAACAGAATGCCGGAAGTGTCAGATTTAATTCGGTAATGGAGGTGCTCAGACTGGGAGAGGAACCTGAAAGCGTGGTTCCCAATCAGGAGATAAGACGCATAGCTGTAGATCGTCAAATAGGAATTTCATTACACACTTCAGATCAGGAAAAATTGATCAAACTTGGATTTGAAAATTATTCCGCAAAATATGTACAGCTGAAAAAAGTGATTGCTCAACTAAAAGAGCAGTATAGTTTCTATGATTTTAATTATATCGACTTAATAAACCCCGATCGCATCGTGGTTTACCCGGTTAAGAACGAGCTTGAAGCCAATCAAAAGGGGGAGGCGTAAAGTTGAAGGGACAAGAAAATATCATCGTCGGCCTTGATATAGGTACCACAAAAATCTGTGCGGTTGTGGGTGAAGTCAGTCCAAGTGATATCAACATTATCGGCATTGGAACTCATCCATCCATAGGATTGAGAAAAGGGGTAGTGGTCAATATTGAAGCAACAGTAGATTCTATCAAGAAGGCCGTTGAAGAAGCCGAATTGATGGCCGGATGTGAAATATCATCGGTTTATGCCGGAATTGCCGGCGGACATATCACAGGTTTTAACAGCCACGGTATTATCGCTATCAAAGGGCGTGAAGTGACCCAGCAGGATGTTGACCGTGTCATTGAAGCCGCGCGTGCTGTTGCGATTCCAATGGATCGTGAATTGATTCATGTGTTGCCCCAGGAATTCATAGTGGATGATCAAGCCGGCATCAACAATCCAATCGGGATGGCCGGAGTGCGGCTGGAAGCCAAAATTCATATCGTAACAGGGGCGGTAACATCGGCCCATAATATTGTAAAATGTGCCAACCGTGCCGGACTTGATGTCTGTGACATTGTGCTAGAGTCCCTGGCATCAGGTGATGCGGTTCTTACGGAAGAAGAAAAAGAATTAGGTACGGCCCTGATTGATGTGGGTGGAGGCACCAGTGATCTGGCCATATTCTCAGGGAAAAATATCCATCATACATTTGTATTATCTTTGGGGGGGCATAATTTAACCAATGATATTGCAATCGGACTTCGTGCACCCATTGCAGAGGCTGAAAAGATCAAAAAGGAATATGGTACTGCCCTTGCATCGAAGATAAAAGGCGATGAAAACATCGAGGTCCCAGGTATGGGTGGAAGACCTCCCCGGAAGCTGCCTAGACAAATTCTAGGAGAAATAATGGAACCCAGAGTCGAAGAGATATTTTCTCTGATAAGAAGAGAGATATATCGGGCGGGGGTTGAAAACCTGATTCCATCGGGTGTTGTGATCACGGGCGGTTCTGCACTGTTAGACGGAATTACCGATGTTGCGGAATCGGTTTTTCACTTACCGGCAAGGCTGGGGCAGCCACGGGGAATTAACGGACTAGTGGATGTGGTGAATAACCCCATGTATGCAACGGGTGTCGGGTTACTTTTGTATGGGGCTAAAAATCATAATCCCCAGAAATTCAGAATCAGGGATGCAAACATTTTTTCGAGGTTGGTGGCGAGAATGAAAAAATGGTTCAGGGAAATTATTTAAACCCTATTAAAATAGAATGAACAATGGGATGCAACAAACCAAGGAGGAGGGAACTATGACAATTAACGACAATGGAGGGGGGGATATGTCATCTTTTACGTATGTTGGTGCTCATACACGGCAAAGGGATGTCCAAGCCCGAATCAAGGTTATCGGGGTCGGCGGAGGTGGTGGAAACGCAATCGACAATATGATTGACAGTGACCTAAGAGGTGTTGACTTTATCGCCGCAAATACCGATGCGCAAGCGCTGCAAAAGTCAAGAGCTCCAATGAAGATACAGTTGGGGGAGAGGCTGACCGAGGGCTTGGGGGCTGGAAATAATCCTGCTAAAGGTCGTGAGTCAGCTTTGGAAAATGAAGAAGCCATAAGAAATGCTCTGTCAGGGAGCCATATGGTTTTCATCGCAGCAGGTTTTGGTGGGGGTACTGGTACGGGTGCTGCGCCTGTTATTGCTGAAATTTGCAGAGAATTAAAAATCCTCACAGTGGCGGTAGTGACCAAACCCTTTACGTTTGAGGGCAAAAAAAGGTCGCGCCAGGCTGAGGATGGAATTTATGCTCTCAAGGAAGTGGCTGATACCGTAATTACCATTCCAAATGACCGGCTTCGCGGAATTTCTGAAAAAGATTCCACTATGTTGGCCATGTTTAAGAAAGCCGATGAAATTTTGCTTCACTCGGTTAAGGGGATCACTGACTTAATAATGCTCCCCGGACAAATTAATCTGGATTTTGCCGATGTCAAAGAGACCATGTCGAAAGCAGGGCTCGCTTTGATGGGGATCGGTGTGGCTACTGGAGAAAACAGGGCTATTGAGGCGGCTGAACGTGCGATTTCACATCCGCTTCTTGAAGACATTTCTGTTGCCGGAGCCAAAGGCGTTCTGATGAATATTACTTCGTCAAGTTCACTGACAATGGAAGAGATGACCCAGGCATCCGACCGCATTTACCGGGAAGTGGGTGAGGATGCGGATATCATATGGGGTACGGCTGTGGATGATTCCATGGGTGATGAAATTCGTGTGACGGTTATTGCCACGGGTATTGGAACGGATGCGGATTCAGCCATGCCCGAAAGATTCAGAGACAGAAAAATTAGAGGTAAAGTTCGTGACCTTACACCTGCAGACCTGGAAAGGGCGGTTAATTATGATGTACCGACATTTGTCCGCAATCAAAGGGGTGCGGAGGGTTCAGAAGGTTCACCATATAAAAATTACAAAGGTCTTGTCATCGACAATAACGACCTGGACATTCCGACGTTTTTGAGAAGAAGAGCTGACTAAGATTCGAAATCATAATTCTTCCGAAACCGGCGCAATCAGGAAGGCCTGGACAAATCGGATCTCGGTCTGCCTTGTTTATCCCAACTCATATCATTTGGGAATGAGTAATCTGGGTTTTCAGACGGTTTATGCGCAACTTAACCGGATGGACCATGTGGTATGTGAAAGAGGTTTTTTACCCGAACATTCCTTAAGACCCAGAAAACCAGTGTCGGCGGAGTCGGGAAGAATTTTCAAAGACTTTGATATTGTTGCCTTTTCCATATCTTTTGAAAATGATTTTCCAAATATTTTAACTATTCTTCGTTCTAGCGGGATTCCCTGGTTATCGGACCACAGGTCCGATAACCATCCTCTCATTGTCGGGGGCGGTGTAGCATGTTTTTCAAATCCTGAGCCGATCGCCCCCTTTTTCGACCTTTTTTTCCTGGGCGAATCCGAAGGAATGCTGGATGAATTTTTTAAATTCTATGATCCGGCAGAAAGTCGGCATGAGTGCATGATTAAAATAGGTCGATATGTTCCGGGAATCTATGTTCCGGCCTTTTACAAAGTCGGCTATCATGACAATGGAACGCTTTCCGAATTTTATCCGATAGAAGATGTTCCCAAAAAAGTACCAAAGATCCGCATTAATGATCTTTCTGAATTTTCGACAACCACCACATTATTGACCCGTGATACGACTTTCGCGGAATCCTTTTTAATAGAAGTGTCCAGAGGATGTGCCCGCGGTTGCCGGTTTTGTAGCGCAGGATTTTTATACAGACCCCCGCGGTTTAGGCCTTTTAATCTTTTGGCTGAAGATATGGCAACCGGCGCTTGTGTTTCCAAACAAGTTGGGCTTATGGGAGCTGCGATCTCCGACCATCCTGACATTGAAAAACTTTGTGCTCTTGCCGGTGAGAAAAATTTGCAATTGTCATTTAGTTCGCTCAGGGTGGATTCACTCTCTGACGGACTTATTCGATTTTTGAGAAAAAGCCGTATAAAAACGGCGACCATCGCCCCAGACGCAGGTTCAGAAAGAATGCTCAATATTATTAACAAAGGGATCTCTTCAGACCAAATCTATTCTTCTGTTGAAACTCTTGTGGCTGCGGGAATCCCCAATTTAAAACTGTATTTCATGGTAGGACTTCCGAATGAAACCATGGAGGATGTAGAAGCCATTGTAAATATGTGCAAAAAAATTAAGCATATTTTTTTAAAATTCAGCAGGCCCAAAAAGCGTATCGGAGAGATCACGGTCAGCTTGAATTCATTTGTTCCTAAACCGGCAACACCATTTCAATGGGTCGCCATGGACACTGTTGCGACCTTAAAGAAAAAAATTAGAATCGTTAAAAATGGGCTAAGGAAGGTTTCAAATATTAAGATACATTCCGACATACCACGATGGGCATTTATACAGGGATTATTTTCCAGAGGAGACCGCAAAATATCCGTATTGATTGCCCAAGCCGTGGAAAATGACGGAAATTGGCCGAAAACCTTCAAGGAATCATCTTTAAATCCCGATTTCTATACGCTCAGAAAACGGTATGATGATGAACTATTCCCCTGGGATTTTATTGATCATGGAATTGATAAATCTTTTCTTCTAAAAGAATATCGTCGGGCATTGAATGAAAAAACGTCGCCACCTTGCCCGAATCATGGGTCCTGTTCCATGTGCGGAGTCTGTGATCAGAGATAACATCGCCGAATGGTCTACGTGAAGAGCCGGATAAATCCGATTTTCGGTTAAGAACAAAAAGCCTTTGCCCTTGATAAAAAGGGCAACTTCCAGACCCCTATTCCAAAAGAGCTCCCAAAACAATCCTGAAAAAAAAACTTGCAAGCAATAAACCATTATGCTAAGTCACTCCTTTAATTTTTGGAGCGCCCACTTTTTTAATGATCGTCTACTGAAAGGAATTCGTTAAAAATGACTTCAAAAAAAGAACTACAGATGGCCTATGGTGTGGCAATCATTCTGTTCCTTGTGGGTGTGATAAGCTATACGGCTTTTTCCGCCAAGGCACCTGATGAACCCTTGAGGATTGCGTATGAAGGTGTGGCGGGAAATGTTTTGTTTACGCACAAAACCCACATGTCAGAAGCCGGTTACAGCATAGATTGCTATAGTTGCCACCATCATGGTGGAGAAACATCATCTTGTGCAGAATGTCACATCAATGTGGAAGGAGGATTTGCAGAATCCTGCTTGAGCTGTCACGAGTATGAAGATCATGAAGGGCTCGAAGTCGAGACTAAAAATGGCATACGCTATTATGCAGCAGAGAGTTGCCACGATTGTCACGATAACGTGGATGAAATGTCGGCAATGATGCAGACAGATGCGTTTCATGGACAGTGCATCGGATGCCATACGGAAAACGAAGCCGGTCCTCAGGATTGTAGTGGATGCCATCTGAAATAATCTTTGGACTTCAGATTTTAAGACTTTTAACCTGATTCGGCGAAACAACAAAAAGGTTAGGCTATGATTAAAAAATCTTTCATTGGTCTGGTTAAGCCCCGGATTGATTATACTGTCCTTACAGATTTAGATCCAGCCCTGGTAGAAGTTTCCAAGCCCAGCCGGGTGAAATTGCTGCTGGCAAGCCCCGGGCAGAAAGGCATTGACGAACTGAAAAAGGGGGATCAGATAAAAACCGGGCAATTGGTTTCTACCGCTAAAGATGTATATGCAGCCTCCCCGGTAACCGGCACAGTCTCCGACTTGTCCGGTTGGGCAGGGGATTTTGGCCGAAACTACACCGCGATTACGATGGATACGGCAAAGGAGGAAGAGCTCGATGAGGAGTTTTCCGAAATTGCCAAGGAAATCTCGCTGGAAAATGCGATCAAGTACCTGTCATGTGTGCCGGGTTGCCCCCCGCTTAAAAATTTCAAAAACCCCGAATTCGACATCCACACAATCGTTGTTAACGGCATGGATGAAGATATATGGATTACGACAAACCAGTATGTTGTACAATCTCGATTGAAGGCGCTCAAATCAGGTATTGCGGCTATTGGCAAGTTTACAGGTATTAATTCGATCGTATTGGTGGCACCCGAAAGGCTTGCGGCGGTCGCCGCTGCAGCCGGTATTGAGGTAAAAACAGTCGGCAGCAGTTATCCTGCTGCAAATCCTAAAATGATTCTTAAAAATTTGTTTGGAAATGTAGTCCCGGCCGGCAAAAAAACCGAGAATTTGGGATACTGTTTTATATCTGCAGAAGCGGTAGCTTCAATCGGAACTGCAATCAGCACGGGTAAAATTCCCGCGGATAAAATCCTGACGCTGATTAAAAAAGATGGAAGCACTGCTTTGATATCAGTTAAAATCGGAACGCCTGTTGCTGAGGTATTTAAAGCATGCGATATCACGATTAACGATCAGGATCAGGTGATTTTTGGAGGACCATTGACCGGGTCGGCGATTTATTCCGAAGATCATCCGATTCTTCCCGAGACCAATGCGATCATGGTTCAGGACAAGGACAATGTTCCATTTGTATCCGATTATCCCTGTGTTAACTGTGGAGAATGTGTCAGGATCTGTCCGGCAAAAATGCAGGTCAACATGCTTGTTCGGCTTTTGGAACCAGGTCACTATGAAGAGGCGGAAAGCAATTATGATTTAAATTCCTGCATCGATTGTGGTCTTTGCAGTTTTGTTTGTGTAGCCAGGATTCCGATCTTTCAATATATTAGATTGGCGAAATATGAACTCGATCGGATAAGATTAGCGGAGGCAGAGTATGTATAGTCAGAAAAAACTTATCGTCTCACATGCTCCATTTATTCATGACGGCAGTCGGGTTCCCAGTCGAAATTATAACATTTTGCTGGCAGCATTGCCGGCTGTGCTCATGGGGCTTTACCAGTATGGAATTCCGGCGGTCGGTGTGGTAGCCCTGTCAGTGTCGTCAGCCATTTTGTGGGAACTGGCAATTAATGTTCTTCGGAAAAGTGAAAAAACCATCGGAGATGGAAACGCGGCCGTTATTGGTTTGATTTTTGCCATGCTACTTCCGGCGACTGTTCCATGGTGGTTTGTCATTACTGGTACATTTTTTGCCGTGATTGTGGGACAACAAATATTCGGCGGCATCGGAAGCAATCCCTTTAATCCTGTTGTTCTTGGTGCACTGGTTCTTTTCGTCGGTTGGAGAGATTATTTTGATTTTAATGTCGCGTTGGTCAATTATGATTTTGGATTTGATGCCATTTATCCGCTGACCGCACTGAAATCATTCGGTGTCTCAGGTGTCCAGGGATTTACCCCGGGTGATCTGCTCATGGCAAAACAAACCGGCGGCATAGGGTCAACCTTCGGGTTCGGACTTATTGTCGGTGGAATCTACCTGATCATCAGAGGCATTATCAGATGGGAAATTTCTGTGTCTTTCCTCGCCGGTATTTTTATCACCGCATTGATTTTCAATATTGTTGCTCCTGAGCAATATGCCGGGCCCATGATCCATCTGCTTACCGGATACACACTCATTGGTGCTTTTTTCTTGGCCCCTGAGGATTCGTCTTCGCCTGTCAACTTTATTCCCATGCTGATTTACGGTCTGGTAGGAGGATTTATGACCGTATTGATCCGAAACATCGGAGCGTATGTGGATGGTGTTTTGTTTGCGATTCTGCTCATAAATTTGCTGGGCCCGATTTTTGAAAGAATTAGACCCAAAGCACTTGGAAAGGTGGATTGATATGCGTGACATGATGAAAATGGTTATTGTCTTGACAGTGCTGGCTTCATTTTCCGGTGGTCTTCTGGCTGCAATCCGAAACGGGACCAAAGAGAGAATAGAAGTAGCACAGCTTAATTTTGTAAAAGGTCCGGCCATTAAAGAAATTCTGGTGGGTACTTCCAATGACCCTGTGGCCGACCGATTTAAAATGGCCATTGGTGAAACCGAAATGGATTTTTTTATCGGTAAGTTCGATGGCACGGCCAAAACGGTAGCTTTGGAAGGGTTTGGAAAAGGGTATGGTGGTGATGTCGGGGTGATGGTGGCGATTAATGTGGAAAATGATACGATCTATGGTGTTTCGGTCACCACCCACGCGGAAACTCCCGGAATGGGAGCCAAAGCCAAAGAAGATCCCTCTTTTGTTTCACAGTTTAAGGGCAAGAGTATTGACAGTCCGATAAAGGTCACAAATGATGGCGGGTCGATCAACACCATCAGCGGATCGACGATTACCTCTCGGGCTGTGTGCAATGCCGCAAATGAGGCCGCCAAAATATATATGGATAATAAGGACCAGATTTTAGATAAAATAAAAACCTTCTAAAGGCGATAACTATTCCAGGGAGAGAAATATGGCTAAAACATTAACTCAGGAATTTGTTAAAGGGTTGTGGGAAGAGATACCACCGTTCAGGCTCGTTCTGGGTCTGTGCCCCACTCTTGCTGTAACCAAATCGGTTGAAAATGGGCTCGGTATGGGTATTGCCACCACCTTCGTGCTGGTTTGCGCCAATACCCTGGTGTCTTTGATGAGAAATATCATACCTGCTAAAGTCAGAATTGCCTGTTTTATTGTCATCATTGCTACATTTGTTACAGTAGTGGAATTGCTGATGCAGGCATTTGCCTATCCGCTGTTTCTCGCGCTGGGTATTTTCATACCGCTTATCGTGGTTAACTGTATCGTGCTCGGGAGGAGCGAAGCTTTCGCATTTAAGAGAAGTGTCGTACCCTCAATAGCCGATGGTCTTGGTATTGGTATCGGTTTTACGTTAGCCCTGGGTTCATTGGGCGCAGTAAGAGAGTTGTTGGGCAACGGTACGATACTGGGAATCGATGTTACCGGACCTTCCTTCGAACCGTTTACGTTTATGGTTGAAGCTCCCGGAGCATTTATCGGACTTGGCCTTATGCTCTGTGTTATGAATTTCATTGGGAAAAAATAGGAGAGTATCATGGGCGATTACATTGTCCTTATCATCAGCTGTATCTTTATCAACAACATTATTCTGGGACAATATTTAGGTGCATGTCCTTTCCTCGGAACGACCAAAAAAATGGAAACTGCCATAGGTATGGCATTTGCTGTTGTATTCGTTTTGACGATGGCCGGGATGATTACCTGGGTTGTTAATACTTTCTTCTTGACCAAATTCGGCTTGCAATATTTGAGAACCATAGCGTTTATTCTGGTTATTGCCTCTCTGGTCCAGTTTGTAGAAATGTTTCTTAAAAAGAGCATCCCTGCATTGTATGCAGGTCTGGGAATTTTTCTCCCTCTAATCACGACCAACTGTGCGGTACTGGGTGTATGCCTGATCAATATCAATGAAGAATACGGGTTTATTCAGGCTCTGATTTCCGCAATGTCCTATGCAACAGGTTTTGGCTTTGCACTGATTCTCTTTGCAGGAGTCCGGGAACGTGTTATACTTGGAAGAGTTCCAAAACCGCTTCAGGACACATCCATAGGTCTTGTGACCGCGGGTGTACTATCCCTGACATTTTTCGCATTTAAAGGCATGGCTTAATTTTTAAGGAGGTCGTTGTGATAGAAGCCGTTCTATTTATGTTGGGATTGGGGGTATCTTGCGGTAGCGTTCTTAGCGCCGCCAGCAAGGCATTCTATGTGTATGAAGATCCCAGAATTGCCGAAGTTGAAGACAAAATGGCCGGAGCAAATTGTGGTGGGTGCGGCTATGCCGGGTGTTCACAGGCTGCCGCTGCCGTTGTCAAAGGTGAGGCTCCCCCGAGCGTATGCATTGTTGCAGGACCCGAAGGTGCCGCCAATGTCGCAGCGGTTATGGGACTTGATCCCGGAACTGCAGAGCCGCTTCGGTCTATGAATACTTGTACGGGTGGCTTTAGGGCTGATGACAAGTTCTACTACATGGGTGTTAAAAGCTGCAGTGCAATGGCAGCCTTATACGATGGGAAAAGGGTCTGTTCCATTGGTTGTTTGGGAATGGGCGACTGTATTAGGGCTTGTGCTTTTGATGCCATTGAAATGGGGGCGGAGGGATTCCCTGTTGTCATTGAGGAAAAGTGTGTCGGATGTGGAGCATGCCAGAAAGTATGCCCAAAAAGCATCATTAAAATCAGAACCATGTCGGAACGGCTCCTTGAACTCAACAAGGAAGGGGATGCCCTTGGCCCGTGCCAACAGACCTGCCCTGCCGAAATTGATATCCCAAGGTATATTTCACAGATCAGAGAAGGAGATTACGAAGGGGCTGTACACACCATCAGAGAAAGAAATCCTTTGCTTTTATCCTGTGGAAGAGTATGCCCGCATCCCTGTGAAGACTTTTGTCGGAGGGGTATTGAGGATGAAGCAGTTTCAATTAATCAGCTGAAACGCTTTGTTGCTGATTATGAAATGAATACGGGAAAGAGACTGCACATATCGGTTGCTCCGGATACCGGAAAAAAAGTGGCTGTTATTGGAGGTGGCCCTGCGGGTCTGACGTGTGCGTTTTTCCTTCGAAGGCTTGGTCATTCGGTGACCATTTTTGACGACAACCCTGAATTGGGAGGTATGATCCGTTACGGAATACCCGAATATCGTTTGCCCAAAAAGGTGTTGAAATGGGAAATTGATGGTATACTCAATTTGGGTATCAATTCCAAAACCAACGTTAAACTTGGAAAAGATTTTACCATAGGGTCTCTGGTGGCTGCCGGCTATGATGCCATATTTCTCGGAGTGGGTGCCTGGAAAGACTATAATTTGAAAGTTGAGGGTGAAGATCTCAAAGGATGCTATACTGGCATTAATTTTCTGACCCGATTTGCTACGGCCCAGCAGGGAAAAAGCCATGAGCAAATTCCCATTGGAAAAAAATGCATTGTTATCGGGGGCGGAAATACAGCCATCGACTGTGTCAGAACTCTGGTAAGATTGGGAGCAGAAGAAGTCAATATAGTCTACCGCCGTACCCGGAAAGAAATGCCTGCCAATGAGGTTGAAATTGTGGCAGCAGAACATGAAGGCGTAAAATTTACATTTCTTGCAGCCCCCACCAGAGTTATCGGAGATGAAAACGGGCATGTGACCCACCTCGAATATTTAAAAATGGAACTGGGAGAACCAGATGCCAGCGGCAGAAGGCGACCTGTACCTGTGGAAGGCTCTGAAACCCTTATGGAATGCGATATGCTGATAACAGCCATCGGACAAGGTCCGGATGTCTCTTTCATTAATGCTGACACAAAAAGAATTCAGGAACTTTCCATTACCCGCTGGAGTACGATTGATGCGGTTGATCCGATCACACTTCAGACAAACATTCCCTATATTTTCACTGCAGGAGATGCTGCTACCGGTGCCTCCCTTGTAGTTGAAGCTATTGGGGGAGGGCGAAGAGCCGCCAGGTCGATACATCAGTATTTATCGGGCGAAGAGGTTAAAGCGCCTGAAACTGCACTTTTCAAAAAGCATATCCAGGAATCTCTGTTTGAAAAAGTTCCTGGTGTTGAAAAGAAGAAACGCGCAGAAATGCCTGAGTTACCAGTTTATGAACGGATAAAAACTTTTGATGAGGCCGATTTGGTACTTCAGGAAGATGACGCTTTGCGGGAAGCTCAACGATGTCTGGCCTGTTGCAGGATTTGTTATAACAAGGATGCAGCTGCGTAGGGTATAGAAACATTTGTTAAAAAGGCTTTGCTTGCCGGATTTACTAAAACTAAAATGGCAACAAAGCCTTTTTGGCTTTTAAAATCAAAGGAATTCCAATCAAATAGGTAATTTCTGGTCGCCACGGTTTAAGACAACACCGCTCATATACTTAAAAAGATCAGGGAACACGATAAATCATCGAATTAACATTCATCCCTGCACCCACCGATGCAAAAACAATAATATCTCCTGAATTTAACCTGTGATTTTTAAGCTTTCCTCTTTGAATTAAATCTAAAAGGGTAGGAAGTGTCGCCACTGAACTGTTTCCTGACCAGCATATAATCATGGGCATAATATCTGGATCTATTTCTTCTATGTCGTATAATTTGAAAAGTCTTTTAACAATAGCCAAATCCATTTTCTCGTTTGCCTGGTGAATTAAAAACTTATTAACATCTTTCAGATCAATTCCTGCTTTATCCAGGCTTTTTTTGATAACAATGGGTACTGTGCGAACAGCATATTTGTATATGAGATGGCCATCCATTTTTATGAAAAGATCATTCCCGTTGCGATCTGGGTTATATGAGGATCCCATTCGCAACAGGTAGGCTTCTTTAGAGGTATCAGAGCGTGTGACATGGCACATGATTCCTGATGGATCATCGGTGGCTTCAATTAGAGTTGCGCCGGCACCATCAGCAAATATCATGCTGTCAATATCGTGAGGGTCTGAAACTCTCGATAGAACTTCTGCCCCTATGACAAGGATCCTTTTTGCATCACCTGATTTGATGAAATAATCGGCCACAATTGCTCCCTGGAGCCATCCGGGGCATCCGAACGGAAGATCAAAGCATACGGTATAGGGATTTTTGATTCCAAGTTTATGTTTAACTCTGGATGCAATGGTGGGGACAATGTCCACCCGATTATTTTCGGCTCTAACTTCTCCCAAATTTTGTGCGACAATAATGTAATCAAGGCTTTCCCTGTCATAACTTTCCAATGCCTTCTCCGCGGCAAGGCTTGCAATATCCGATGTAGTCTGATCATCGGTAACATAGCGCCGTTCTTTAATTCCGGTTATTTCGAGAAGTTTTTTTATGATCTCCGTGTTGGTTCTTTCAAGTTTATTTCCATCGTCACCGTAAAAATCGTGCTTTAGGAAATAGTCGTTGCTTATTTTTCGTGGTGGAATATAACTGCCGGTGGCAGTGATAATTGAGTTAGGCATAACTGAATCCTTTTATGACAATAAACATTTCACATTTTGACTAATTCGAAAAGATAGACCAGAGAGTCTTTTCTGCGGGTTATCATTGCTGAGAGCGATATGCAATGCTTTTTGAGTTCCGACTATAATTACTAGGTTTATAGCCCTTGTTATTGCTGTATAAAGAACATTTCGCTGCAAAAGCATATAGTGCTGAGTCATCAGCGGTAAGATTACAGCGGGATATTCGGATCCTTGCGATTTATGAATAGATATGGCGTATGCCAGAGACAGCTCATCTGTTTCGGCATATTCATATTCTACGATTCGTTCGTCATAGTCCACTGAAAGTCTTTTTCTGTCCAAATCCATTGAATGAATAGTTCCTATATCTCCGTTAAAAACTTCTTTTTGGTAATTATTTTTGAGGTGCATTACTTTGTCACCAAGTTTGAAAGTATTTCCCAATGTTTCCATCTGAATGGATGATTGATTAATTTTTTCCTGAAGCATTAAATTTAGATTGATGGTACCGGCATCTCCTTTATGCATCGGTGTGAGTACCTGAATGTCTGAAACCGGATTGAGAGAAAAACGAGAAGGCAGAATTTGAGTACATAAGGATACAATGGATTCAGCGATACTTTTGGGTGTTTCTTTCTCAAGAAAATAAAAGTCGGTGATGGGTTCATTTTCATCAAAAGGAGTCAGTTGAAAAGACTCCCCATTGCGCACCTTGTGGGCATTGACGACAATCTGACTTTTTTGGGACTGCCGGAAAATTGTATTAAGATAATAAACCCGGATTGCCTGAGACCGAATCATATCTGATAATACGGTACCGGGTCCAACTGAAGGAAGCTGAAAAACATCACCCACTAGAACCAACTGTGAGGAAGGTGAAATCGCATTTAAAAGATGATACATCAGTAGGGTATCAATCATGGACGCTTCATCAATAATAATGACATCGGCTTCAAGCGGATTGTCTCGATCTCTTCCCACAAAGGATTGTTCAGGCTTTGCATTAGATAAAGTATAGCCTAAAAGTCTGTGAATGGTGGCTGCTTTTTCATGGGTGACTTCTGCAAGTTTTTTGGCGGCTCTTCCAGTAGGTGCCCCCAAGCGGACAATTTTGTTCATGGCCTTAAATATTGCTGCTATCGAACGTATCAAAGTGGTTTTTCCGGTTCCGGGACCACCGGTTATAATCGCAACCTTTTGAGAAAACAAATCATTTAAAATTTCCAGTTGTTCCGGGGATAAATTAATGGATAGTTGATTGTGAATTTGAGTTTGAATAAAGTCAATCTCTACCTCTTTTGAATCAATGGGAGCAGACAGAAGTGCTGCAATTCTTGTTGCAATACCGGATTCGGCCTTGTAAATAAAATTCTTGTAAACGGCAGTATCATCAATTCCTTCGCAATGTCGAATATCTTCCTTTTCCGGAACGATTTTATCCAGGACAAGCTCACCGGTTTCCGAAAGACTTTGGATTCCATCTTTTATCGCGTCCTGATATAGTTTAAACAGATGCTCGCAACGAATTGTTAGATGGTGTTTAAAAGCAAACGTGTGACCCTCATCGGCATATTTATCAAGACCATGCAGTATACAGGCTTTGACACGCACTGGGTCATCATCCGCAGTTCCCATTTTTCGGGCAATGGTATCGGCAATTTGGAAACCAATGTCAGGAATGTCGTCGGCAAGTCGATATGGATTTTCCTGAAGTATTTTAAGGGAAAGATCCCCGTAGGTATGAAAAATTTTTGCGCCGTGAGCTGTTTTTATACCCATATCCTGCAAAAAACGCATGAGCCCTCTCATGATATGGTGTTTGTTCCATGCGTCTATTATAAAAGCAGCCTTGCGCTTTCCAATTCCATCGATTTCCATTAGTCTATGGGAATCATGCTCTATAATTTGAAGGGTTTTGTCACCGAAATGATCGACCAGACGGTCGGCCAGCTGAGGGCCTACCCCCTTAATTATACCGGATTTAAAATATTTTCTAATTCCCTGAATGGTTGCGGGTAATTTTACTTCGTAGGATTTGACCCGAAGCTGTTGTCCATATTTTGGGTGTGTCTCCCAAACACCCGTGATTTTCAAAGTCTCTCCAGGTTGTATACCACCCAAAAAGCCAACTATTGTCACGGGTCGGGCAACTGCAGGTGTTTTCACGCGTGCAATAGTGTAATGGGTTTGTTGGTTATGATATGTGATTTTCTCAAGTTCCCCCTCAAGAACAGTAAGGATATTTGTTTTTTGTTTTGTCCTCATAGATTAGTAAATCTACCGCATGAAAAAGGGTTTTAGCTATTTGATAAAAACCATGAAACAGGTTCATTTTATCATCTTTCAATGGGTTCTTAAGACCGGTCATGACAAGATAAGACCCTTTGCATCCCGCTCTTTTGGCACATTCTATATCACTGGGTTTATCCCCAATCATGACCGAAGAGCTTATATCGATATCGTTTTCCGCTTTAGCTTGATCAATCATGCCTGTTTGGGGCTTTCGGCACCGGCAATTTTCATTGGGATGATGAGGGCAAAAATAGATTTTGTGAATATGGCCACCGGCATTATGAACGGACTCCCTCAAATATTGGTGCATGGTGTTGATAGTGTTAATATCTGCAAATTTTCTGGCAATAGCAGATTGATTGGTTATGACAAATACTGTATATCCATATTGAGATAGTTTGGAAATTGCCGAGAGACTTCCGGGAATCAGAATAAATTCATCAAGACTTTTGATGTAGTTTGATGAGTCATAATTGATTACCCCATCCCGATCTATAAAAACGACTTTTTTAAGCAAGTTTAATTTCCGGAATTGGAGAAATTTTATTGGAAAAGGCTAGTCTGCAACACTAAAAGCTCCTGAATATCCATTTTCAACCAAGATCCTTTCAGTATTCATAACCTGATCCACTGAACTGAATCGACCTACCCTTACGCGGTAAAACGTATCATTTCCGTTGTAAAATGGACTAATGTATGTATCCTTGTAAATCGATGACAAATTGTTTCTGAGCCGTTCCGCATTATTTCGATCCTGAAAAGCACCCACCTGAACACTGAAAGTTCCTGAAAAAAAATCAATTGGACTATATACAATTTGCTCAGAGGTTTTGAATTTTGAATCATTACGTGTTCCTAGTGCAACAACTTCTACCTTTGCGGTTCCAGGTCCGACAATTTCAAGTTTTTTTGCGGCGGTATAGGAAAGATCGATAATACGACCGCGGACAAAAGGTCCCCGGTCATTGATACGCACATCGATCGTCCGATTGTTTTCCAGATTCTTAACCCGAACATAGGTTCCCAATGGAAGAATCTTATGAGCGGCAGTCATGGCATACATGTCATAAATTTCACCAGACGATGTCTTTTTGCCATGAAAATCTTCTCCATACCAGGAAGCCACCCCTTGTTCCTTAAATTCCCTGACACTGGCAAGGGGTTGATACCATTCCTGGCCTACCCGGTATGGTTTTGGGGTTCCTTCGGGAAAAGGCACAGGACCTACGGAATTTTTAGAAGAACATCCATTTAAGGAAAGACTAAGGAAAATAACAAAAATTAGAACAGCAATGATGCGGTTTGTGTATAATATTTTCATAATGATCATAAAAAAATAGTTTTACCCTAAAATATCGGCGAAAATGTTTAACATCATTGACTACTTTTCCAGAGCCAATTTTAAAACATCCCGCATTTTGTCCACAAAATGGAATTCAATATCTTTTTGAACTTTTTTGGGAATATCTTCCAAGTCTTTTGCGTTGAACTTTGGAAGAATCAGTGTCTTGATACCGGCTCGGTGCGCAGCCAGGACCTTTTCCTTGATTCCGCCAACCGGGAGCACCTGGCCGCGAAGCGTAATTTCGCCGGTCATTGCCAAATCTTTTTTAACAGGTTTATTCGTTAATAACGATGCCAGAGCCGTGAGCATGGTTACACCGGCTGATGGACCATCCTTGGGAATTGCACCTGCTGGAACATGGATATGAATATCGTGGGTTTCAAAATAGTCTTCATCAATTCCCAGGGAGGATACATTCGCTCTGATAAAACTGAGAGCAGCCGTAGCAGACTCTTTCATGACATCGCCCAGCTGACCGGTCAATGTCAGTCCTTTTTTACCTTTCATAGAGGTAGCTTCAACAAAAAGGAGATCCCCTCCTGTAGGTGTCCATGCAAGGCCCATGGTGACACCGGGCGTCATGGTTCTGGCTTTGGCCTCGGAAGTGATTTTGATCGAACCTAAATATTTGGAGACATTGACAACTTTGATTTCAACAGATTCAGCATCTCCCGAAGCAATTTTTGCGGCAACACCTCTGCATATGGTGGCAATTTCTCTTTCCAGATTTCTCAGCCCTGCTTCTCGGGTGTATCCACTAATAATTCTTTTCACGGCACCTTTCGTAAATTTGATTTGCCCGGCCTTCAAACCGTGTGCTTCCCGCTGTCTTGGAATAAGATAGCGTTGAGCGATTTTTATTTTTTCATCCTCGGTATATCCAAGAAGCTGAAGTACTTCCATCCTGTCCCTTAAAGCTGGCGGGATCGTATCCAGGATATTGGCTGTAGTAATAAACATCACATTGGACAAATCAAAAGGGACATCCAGATAATGATCCTGAAAGGAGTAATTCTGTTCGGGATCGAGTACCTCTAAAAGCGCGGATGACGGGTCACCACGAAAATCACTTCCAACCTTATCGATTTCATCGAGCATAAAAATTGGATTTTTAGACTCGGCACGGCGCAAACTCTGGATGATTCGACCTGGCAAGGCTCCCACATAGGTTCTTCGGTGCCCCCTAATTTCGGCCTCATCTCTGACACCACCCAGGGAAATGCGCACAAATTTACGACCAAGGGCCCTGGCGATGGATTGTCCGAGAGATGTTTTTCCGGTTCCAGGAGGCCCCACAAAGCATAATATGGGTCCCTTTGATTCAGGTTTTAGTTTTTTTACTGCAAGATATTCAATGATTCGTTTTTTGGGTTTTTCAAGACCAAAGTGATCTTCATCAAGAATTTTTTCGGCTTTTTTAATATCGAGGTTATCCTGGGTAGTTTCATTCCAGGGTAGGCTGGTGATCCAGTCCAGGTAGGTGGAAACAACGGTGTATTCGGCCGATGAAGGATGCATTTTTGATAGTCTGTCCAGTTCACGTTCGGCTTCTTTTTTAGCTTCTTCGGGAAGGTTTCTCTCCTCGATTTTGGCGCGGTATTCGTCAACTTCTATGGTTCCTTCTTCTTTTTCTCCCAATTCTTCCTGGATTGCTTTCAGCTGCTGTCGCAGGTAATACTCCCGTTGCTTTTTGTCCATATCACCTTTGACCTGGGTCTGAATTTTGCTGCCGAGTTCAAGTATTTCCAGTTGGTAATTGGTTAACCGGGTAACTTCTTTAAGACGTTCTTTTATGTCGATAGTTTCAAGAATTTTCTGCTTTTCTTCCGAAGTGGAATTGATTGAAGAAGTTATCATATCCGCCAAGGTACCTGCTTCCTTGATGGATCTTGCCATGCCTGCGATTTCAGGTTGAAGCCCGGGTGAAAGTTCTACCACCCTTGCAAAAAGTCCTACCAAATTGCTCATAAGAGCTTCAATTTCTTTATCTTTTTCTTCCTTTTCCTTAATAAGTTCCACCCGAACTTTTAAATAAGGCTGCTCTTCTATAATTTCCTTAACTCTGAACCGGCTCAATCCTTGCACAAGCAATTGGGCTTTATTATCGTCTGTTTTGGCCATTTTTAGGATTAAAGCGCTGGTGCCCACATCATAAAGGTCTTCACGGGTATAACTCGATTTCATTTCTTTTTCTTTAGAAACAAGAAGACCGATAAGTCGATTTTTGCTCATGGCTTCATCAATGAGTTGAATGGATTCACCCTGCATCACAACTAGCGGTAACACCATTTTAGGAAAAAGGGTAGCATCAAAAAGTGGCAATATAGATAGTATTTCAGACATGTCTGTCTTATGAATTTCACTTTCAGGAGCTTCTTTGTCAGTCATTCAAACCTCCATAATGAATTTTGATGTAAGCGTAAAAGGCCGATTGAAGAGAGTGGGCAATTTTATTCATCCGCAATGGGGATCTGGATTGTTCTTTCAATTGGCTTTTTGATTAATCGAATTTTTAAAAAGCCATCTTGGAAAGAAGCATCCACATTATCCGGATCAATATAGGCAGGCAGGATCAGGATTCGTTCAAAAAATCCATACTGAATTTCTGCCAGACGGTATTTACAGCTGTCCCTTTTAGGAACTTCAATTCGATTTCCGGATATTTTGATCGCTTTGCTGTTAACTTCAATATCAAGACAGTCCTTGCTGACACCTGCTACTTCCGCAAGGACAATGATGTCATCTTCGGATTCATAAATGTCCATGGAAGGTCTCCAGGTGCGGTCCGCAAGGCTGAAAATGGGGCCCATCGAACGAAACATATCCTCTAGAGTCTCTTCGAATCTAGAACCAATTTTATCAAATTCATCCCCAAATCGTATTTTGATGTATTCCATCTTCCTGGCTCCTGTTTTAAAAATTTTAGGGAATACTATTTCTTAGTTCACTACTGTAATTTTAAAAATTTACCATTCTGGCATGGGTTTGTAAAGAAAAGATATGAAAAGGCTGTGATGCCAAGGGGGCCATTTGTAAGCGCCGTCAATTCGAAGAAGCAGATCAAATGCATGATTAAAAAGTATTCCCTCTGGGTGTGGTCATGGGGAGATGGATTCGGTAAACCAATTGTTTTGAGTCAATTCCAATGCAATATCGGGGTCAAATCAGTGGAGAGAAAGTAAAAATAATAATATAATTGAAGCTGTTACAGAAATTTATTATCAAGCATCGGCTAAATCAAGAATCATCACTACCAGGTCTTCGTATTTGCCCTCTTGGTCTTTGATGAAATTTCTAAGCACTGCAACTTCCTTAAACCCTATCTTTTCGAATAAAAAGTAAGCTTCATCCAGAGTAGGGGCCAGTTCCGCGGTTAGCTGTTCTATCCCCATGGCTTTGGCTATTTCAATCATATTTTCTATCAATACAGTTGAAAGTCCCTTTCCTCTATATTCAGGATCTACTGTTGTCCGGATTTCTCCTTGGTGTTTTCTCCATCCGACCAAATTAAATTTCAAGGTGCCGTTGGCAACGATACGATCATTATCCATGGCCAGCAAAGGGAAAACAATGTCGTAATCAAGGTCATAAATCCATTTGCTGACGAGTTCAGCATCGGTAACATCATGTTTTAATCTGGCGACTTCTTTGTGTGGAAGCCTTAAAAAATAATTATGAAGCTCCTTTTCATCCTCTTTTCTCAATGGTCTCATTAATAGTTCGGTTCCATCTTTTAAGCGGACATGTTTGGGATATTCGTTAGGATTCATTTTATAGCTCCGCATGAATGCTGAATTGAGTCCTAATAATACCAGGATCTTTCAACGATGGTTGCGATCCCCTGACCCCCTCCGATACAAAGTCCCGCGAGGCCTACTTTGGCATCTCTTTTTACCATTTCATGCACTAGAGTGGTGAGTATTCTTGCACCGCTGCAACCGATAGGATGGCCAAGGGCAATAGCTCCTCCATTTACGTTTACAATTGATGGGTCAAGATTAAGATCAAGCAGACAGGCCATCGCTTGAGCCGCAAAGGCTTCGTTAAGTTCCACCAGATCAATATCTTTTTTCAGTTTTTCCCGAACTTTATTGATGGCACTGCGAACAGCGTAAATAGGCCCTGTCCCCATCAGTTCAGGTTCACATCCCTGGTAATCATAAGCCACAATCTTTGCCAAGGGCCTTATACCCATTTTGTATGCTTTTTCGGCACTCATCAACAGCAGTGCGGCACCGCCATCGTTAATGCCGCTACTGTTTCCTGCTGTAATGGTTCCGTCTTCTCTGAAAGCCGGTTTCAGTTTGCTCAATTTTTCAACAGTCGTACCGAATCTGGGAAATTCGTCCGTATCAAACAGAATCGGTTCTCCTCTTCGCTGAGGAATGATTACGGGAACAATTTCATCTTTGAACCGCCCTGATTTGATTGCGGCTTCTGCTTTTTGCTGGCTTTTTGCAGCAAATTCATCCTGATCCTGGCGACTGAAACCAAATTTGTCAGCAATGTTTTCAGCAGTGATTCCCATGTGTGTGTGGCCGAAAGAGCACCAGAGGCCATCTTGAATCACAACATCGATCAACTGGTCATGGCCCATTCGGTGTCCCCAACGAGAATGAGGCAGCACGTATGGGGCCTCACTCATGTTTTCCATACCCCCTGCAACAATGATATCGGCATCACCGGCCTTTATCGCCTGAGCCGCCAAAGTGACTGCTTTCATCCCGGAACCGCAAACTTTATTGATTGTAAAAGATGGGATATGCTGGCTGATTCCTGCACGAATTGCAGCTTGTCTGGCCGGATTCTGGCCCAATCCTGCTTGAAGCACATTCCCCATGATGACTTCGTCCACTTTCTCAGGCCTGATTTTAACTCGTTTTAATACTTCATTTATGACCAGACCGCCGAGTTCAACTGCGGTCGTATCCCTCAATGACCCTCCAAAGACGCCAATGGGCGTACGCACAGCACCTGCAATCACTACTTCCCTCATGTCTTATCTCCTCAAAATGCTGATTATGCCGATAGAGGTTTTAAATCTTTTACCAAAATAACAACATCCTGGTAACTGCCATCATGAATGGTTTTTACATAATTTTTTAGGGTTGAAACAGGCACAAAGTCGTTTTGGGTGAAAAGCTTGATGACATAGTCCCGTGATGTTACCACCCAAGCCATTATTTTTTCCAATCCGGCTTTTTCTGCTAATTTCACAATTTCATTAACCAGAAGAGACCCTAAACCTTTCTGCTGATACCTTGGCGAAATGGTCATCCGAATTTCCCCAATATGTTTTGACCAACCATGCGTTTCCCGGTGAAGTGTCGCATTGGCGATAATTTTACCGTCAATTTCAGCCAAGATAGGTAAAACCTTGTCATGATCAAGCTCGCGGCACCATTTTTCAATGAGAACACGACTTTGTGTGTCATTTCTCAAATACTTTCTGTCATATTCTGCCAGGGAAACGAAGAACCGATAAAGCCCGTCAAAATCATATTTGGTCATCGGCCTTAGCGTAAATTTTAACCCATCTTGTAAAGTTACCTCTTTGGGATAATCTTCCAACATAACCTCTCCTTAACATATGGATAAGATAAACATTTCACCATTAGAATGTATTTAAATTTTTAAAAAGGCATAACCGAAGAGGGTTGCTAACTGTAGATGTAATAATTGTAGTATGATTATCAGTCCTGCTGGTTTATGTCAAATGAAAGATGAATAAGTAACCCATATCAATGATCAGGGTTGAAAAGATGTATCTTAAAGTTTAAGATACAAATTTAACTTGAAGCTTAAACGAAAGAATGTTTCAGTTTTTATAAAATCCATTTGCCGATATTAAGCCAAGTTTGATATTGGAGCACAAAACCTGTATTAGATCATCCCCGTTTGTTTGGAAAATGCATTTTATAGGTTTTGTTTAAACCATGATCAGGATAACCTGATTGAACATATCAAAATCTAAAATTAGCGATTTTATTTGGGAGAATCTAATGACACCATACCGGCGAAGGCCGGTTTCTAGTCCGGTGGTTAATCTCTTGGATTCCGGCTATCGCCGGTATGACGGATACTTCCCTGCCAAATCGATCAGTTTGGGTAAAATATATGCACCGAGTGCTTTTGATTTCTTTAGTTCTGGTTTTTAGTTTTTTTATCAATTCAGAAACCGGTATGTGTAAAAAAACTGGTGATCGTCCGGTATTAGTCGCTTCTACAACCCAAATTGCTGATTTTGCATCACAAATTGTGGGTGATCGATGTATTGTGAAATGCATTTTAGCTCCCGGTGCAGATCCGCATACCTACATGCCGACCCCACAGGATGCCCGAATGGTTATGGCCGCCGATTTGGCACTTCAAAATGGATTATATCTCGAAGGCAAAAACTGGATGGCTGTTTTGGCCAAAGATGCAGGCAAACCCTTGGTGACTTGCACGGAGGGTATCCGGCCACTGGAAATTGAACAGGAGGGGGAAAAGATCCTGGACCCTCATGCATGGTTTTCGCCTAGGAATGCGGCTGTATATGTCAACAATATCACAAGGGCGGTCATCGGGATAGACCCGGATCACAGTGATGAATACCAGGCTCGGGCCAAACTATATCTGGAACAATTGAGAGTGTTGGATATCTGGATCCGGGAGCAGGTGAATCAAATTGCTCCGCAAAAACGAATTCTGGTTTCAAGTCATGATGCGTTCAACTACTTTTGCAGAGAATATCGTTTCAATGCCGAGCATAATTATTTAAGTCTTGCGCCGGTTGGATGGTCGACCGGTAGTGAGGTGGGAGCCGGAATAACGCCTCAGAGACTTAAGAATGTCATTGACTCGATCAAAAGTTATCAAGCACCGGCGATTTTTCTGGAAACTAGTGTCAACCCAAAAATGATTCGTGAAATTGCCCGTGAGACAGGTGTGGTCGTTGGTGGAGAACTATATTCTGATTCCATGGGGGAAGTCGGTACCGCAGGGGCGACATACATCGGGATGATGAGAGAAAATGTGTTGGTGATTGTAAATGCTTTAAAGTAAAAAAATAGGAGATTTTTCATGCCAATTGTTTCAATAGAAGAGGCCATTCAAGATATTGCCGATGGCCGGATGGTTATTCTTGTCGATGATGAAGACCGAGAAAATGAAGGGGACTTAACGATTGCTGCAGAAAAGGTTACCCCGGAGGTCATAAACTTTATGGCCAAATATGGACGAGGCCTTATTTGTCTTTCTTTAACAAAAGAAAAGGTTGAGTCTCTGGAATTGCCCCTTATGGTGGTGGACAACACCTCACCTTTTCAAACAGGTTTTACTGTTTCAATTGATGCCCGATGTGGCGTGACATCCGGGGCATCGGCGCAAGACCGTGCCAGAACGATTCTTACAGCGATTGCAGATGGAGCCAGACCCACTGATTTGGTAAGGCCTGGCCATATTTTTCCGCTAAGAGCCAAAACCGGCGGTGTCATTGTCAGGGCAGGACAGACCGAAGGTTCTGTAGATCTGGCGAGATTAGCAGGTCTGAATCCTTCAGGAGTAATTTGTGAAATCATGGATGAGGACGGAAATATGGCAAGAATGCCTTCTTTGGAAGAATTCAGCAAAAAACACGGCATAAATATATGCACTATTCAGGATTTGATCGAATATCGGATGCAGAAGGAATCCTTTGTTCACAGGGCGGTGGAATCTGTTATTCCCACAGCCCATGCCGGGGAGTTCAAAATTATCATTTATGATAATGATGTCGAAGATTTTCAACATATTGCACTAGTAAAAGGAGAAATAGTCCCTGAAGAACCCGTTTTGGTCAGAGTCCACTCAGAATGTTTCACAGGAGATATTATCAGGTCTCTCAGATGCGATTGCGGTGATCAGCTTGAGAAAGCCATGAGAATGATGGATGACGCGGGTTCCGGCGTATTGTTGTATGTTCGCCAGGAAGGAAGGGGCATCGGTCTGGTGAACAAACTTAAGGCGTATTGCCTTCAGGATAAAGGTCTGGATACTGTCGAAGCCAATCAGAAGCTTGGTTTTAAACCGGATCTCAGAAATTATGGAATCGGCGCTCAAGTACTGGTAGACTTGGGAGTCAGAAAAATACGGTTAATGACCAATAATCCAAAAAAGATTATTGGGTTGCAGGGTTATGGACTCACTATTGTTGAACAAGTCCCGATTGAAATAGAACCGAATGAATTTAACAGGTGCTATCTTGAATGCAAGAAGCTGAAAATGGGACACTGGCTCAACCTTGATGCTTGTCCATAAAGAGGGTGAGACTCAGCATTTAAAAACCATAAAAAAGCGTGTCAAATGCCTTGACAGGGTAAAAATGGTGATTATTTATTTACGTTAAAAACAGGCTTATATCGTTTTAACATTTTGAAATTACAGCAGATATGGTAATCAGATGTTGTAAGGTTTTCCAGTACCTGATTTAATGTTTGGTTATGCCAGGTGACAGGCCCTGTGATTGATCAGAATCGAATGAGGAGCAAGAATCGAATGAAAAGATCGGCATTTTTTTATGTTAAATTAATCAATTCGACCTCCACTTATGTTTCTTTCCTAAACCGCGGCTGTTTTCCCTAAAGCCACCTTTCCTGCAGACAAATAAATCAAGCGGTTCCCAGGTCTTATCGAACCTGAACCGTAGTGCTATAATCAGATAAAAACAAAAAAAGGAGGATAAAGAAATATGAAGATCAGACCTTTAGGTGACCGAATTCTGGTGTTGAGAGAAGAACAAGAAAATAAAACTCCTGGCGGGATAATAATCCCTGATTCTGCCAAAGAGAAACCGCATCAGGGTAAAATTGTAGCAGTAGGGCCGGGCAGGATGGGAGAAGATGGCAAACGAACCGCTATGGATGTAAAAGTCGGTGATCGTATTCTTTTTTCCAAATATGCGGGCACTGAAATAAAAATTGATGGTGTCGAGCATTTATTCATGAGAGAAGATGACATATTAGGTGTTATGGAATAATTTCAGCATAGGAGGACTATAAAATGGCTGCAAAAATGATCGTATATGGGGCAAAAGCCAGGGAACACATGCTAAAAGGTGTGAATACCCTGGCCGATGCAGTAAAAGTAACACTGGGCCCCAAAGGAAGAAATGTGGTTTTTGAAAAATCGTTCGGATCTCCGTCTGTCACAAAAGATGGTGTGACTGTTGCTAAAGAAATCGACCTGCAGGAGAAATTCGAAAATATGGGTGCCCAGATGGTCAAGGAGGTGGCCAGCAAAACAAATGATGTCGCAGGAGATGGTACAACCACGGCGACGGTGCTAGCACAAGCAATCTACACAGAAGGTCAAAAACTTGTAGCTGCCGGGGCAAATCCCATGGCTCTGAAACGCGGCATCGATAAAGCGGTTGAAGTCGTTGTAGATGAGCTGGTTAACAAAATATCCAAACCGGTCAACGATAAATCCGAAATTGTCCAGGTGGGAACCATCGCTTCCAACAATGATGAAACCATCGGAAAGTTGATTTCAGAGGCTATGGATAAGGTCGGCAAAGAAGGTGTTATTACTGTGGAAGAAGCCAAAGGTATGGAAACAGCTCTGGAGTTTGTTGAAGGGATGCAATTTGACCGTGGCTACCTATCCCCCTACTTTGTCACGAATGCTGAGAAGATGGAAGTAGTCCTCGAAAATCCTCTGATTCTTCTTCATGAAAAAAAAATATCCAACATGAAAGATTTGCTTCCTCTTCTAGAATCGGTTGCCCGGTCCGGAAAGCCTTTGTTGATTATTGCAGAGGATGTTGAAGGAGAAGCTTTGGCGACTCTGATTGTTAATAAGCTCAGAGGTACTTTAAACGCAGCTGCTGTTAAAGCTCCCGGGTTCGGTGACAGGCGAAAGGCCATGTTGGAAGATATAGCGATTCTCACAGGAGGCACCGTTATTTCCGAAGATGTTGGAGTTAAGCTTGAAAAGGTTGGCATTAATGATCTTGGATCATGTAAAACTGTCAAAATCGATAAAGATAATACGACAATTATAGATGGTGCAGGTGATATTAAAAAAATTGAAGATCGTATGCGCCAAATCAGGAGTCAAATCGAAGATACAACCTCAGATTATGACCGAGAGAAGCTTCAGGAACGCCTTGCCAAGCTCACCGGAGGTGTTGCCCTTATCAGCATCGGAGCTGCCTCTGAAGCTGAAATGAAAGAAAAGAAAGCCAGAGTGGAGGATGCCCTTAATGCCACACGAGCGGCTGTAGAGGAAGGTATTGTACCGGGTGGAGGTGTTGCCCTTATCAGATGCGCTGCTGCTTTAGACAAACTGGAGCTGTCAGGAGATGAAAAACATGGTTTAAATATTTTGAAAAGAGCCTTGGAAGAACCTCTTCGACAAATTGTCGAAAATGCCGGATATGAGGGATCCCCGATTTTGAATAAGGTATTGGAAGGTAAGGATGACTACGGTTTTAACGTGTCCGAAGACAAGTTTGAAAATCTTTTGGCGGCTGGGGTTATCGATCCCGCAAAAGTGGTACGGTTTGCACTTCAGAATGCGGCATCAGTATCCGGCCTCATGCTGACCACGGAGGCAATGATTGCTGAAAAACCCGAAAAAAAGAAAAAAGGTAATAGAACTCCCGCCTATGACGAAGATATGTATTAATGGATAGAAATGATTTTGGAATAAGTAAATAATCCACTACCTGATTGTAAAATGGTAATAAAAGAGGGCGATTATTTAATCGCCCTCTTTTATGAAAACATAAAAGACCTTCCTATTTGACCATTCTCACTACAACAAACCCTACATTTACCCTGTGAATGAACATGCTGATAGGTTCCCCCTGCTTGATGGTGAGGAGGATATTTTTAAAATCTTCAACGTTTTTGACCCGATTACGGTTAATTTCTCGTATGACATCTCCTGTTTGTATTCCTGCTACAGCGCTTTTACTTGCGGGGTCAACTCCTATTACCACCACCCCTTCGGTTTCTGTAATATTAAGTCGATCGGCAATCTCTGGTGTAATATCAGAAACCTGAACACCCAGTTCTCCGGCTTCCTCGCTTCTCGATGGTTTACCGGATGCCAGTTTATCTTCATCGCGTTTGGCAATATCGACTGTAAAGGTTTTCTCTTTTCCATTGCGAAGCACTGTAACTTTGGCTTTTTCTCCAACAACCAGGCCTGCAATCATTGAGGTCAGTTCCCTACTGGTCTCTATTTTTTTTCCGTTAACTGAAATGATGATATCCTGCGCTTTTATCCCGGCTTTATCAGCGGGATCGTTTTCAAAAACCTTAGCTACCAGTACCCCTTTACGATCCTTAAGGTTATAATAGTCTGCCATCTCTTGGGTGAGATCCTGAATTGCCACACCCAGCCATCCGCGGGTTACCTCCCCGGTGGCTTTTAGCTGTTCAATAATGCCTTTGGCTAAATTAATCGGAATGGCAAATCCAATCCCTTGTCCGCTAGCAACTATAGCTGTATTGATTCCGATAACCTCACCTTCCATGTTGGTAAGTGGGCCCCCGCTGTTTCCTGGGTTTATGGATGCATCTGTCTGAATAAAATCATCATAGGGACCGGAACCGATGACTCGGCCTTTTGCACTAACGATTCCAGCTGTAACTGTTTGTTCCAGACCGAAAGGGCTCCCAATTGCCACTACCCATTGACCAACCTTCAACTGATCAGAATCCCCTAATTTTAAGGCTTGAAAATTTTCAGGAGATTTCACTTTTAACAATGCCAAATCAGTATTAGGATCCCTGCCTACAATCTCGGCATCGAATTCTTTTCCGTTTTTTAATTTGACAACGATTTCATCAGCACCTTCAATCACATGATTGTTCGTTACGATATATCCCTCGGGATCTATGATAAAGCCGGAGCCCAAGCTTCTTTGCTTGTATTCCCGTTGCTGTTCTTCACCAAAAAATCGCTCAAAAAAGTCTCTGAAAGGGTCATTCTGGCCAAACGGCTCCCGTTGGAAATGTCTGAATACCGGACCACCACCTCTGATGGTTTTTACCGTTCTGATGTTGACAACTGCTGGACTGACACTCTCAGCCAATTCCGTGAAACTCTGGGGTACCATTGGCGGGGGAACAGTTTTTGCTTCGGCTGAAAAAACACTTGTAAAGACCAATGCCCCGGCTAATAAGGTCAGTAACAAATGGTATTTTAGCGTTGTTTTTCTGCGTGCACCCATAAAAAGCGGCATATTTATTTATCCTTTCTGTTATGGTGAGTTTGGTCTAATTAAGCCTAAGTCCTGATCGGACAAAGGCCGGCGATAAGGATTGATTGTGTGATAAATCCGAAAATTATGCTTAAACTGACAACCATTTGCATACGGTTCCGGAATTTTTCACACATAAACTCCTCAGATAATATATACATGAATTAAAAGATGCAAATAATTTTCTTGGGATAAAGCAACAGTGGTTTTGATATTGTCACCATCGGTTAATCTTGACGGCAGATCGATTTCAACGGGAACCTTCATAATTCTATAGCCCCTTCCACCGCATCGGATACAATTAAAGACAAAATCACGCCCCGTGCCGGCGCATGCCATGCATTGAACCGGAAAAGAAAGCGTCAGATCTACGGTGCATCCTGAGAAGGCCTCCTGAGGTGTCAAGAATGCATCCATTTCTAGAATATTTCTGTTAAATTCACTCCATCCATGTCTTTGATAAACATTTTCCGGACGGTTTTTATCCTTATTATTTATCGGAGATTCATGTTTTCTGTGGGGCTGATATTTCTGTTTTGAACTTAAATCTTTTTCTTTCCTTTTAAATGGCTCTGGAGCCTGACGTACAGGAATGTCTTGAAAACGTTTTGTTTCGCTGGTCAGCTTTTGGTTATATAGCTTGCGTTTTTCAGGGTCGGAAAGAACTTCATAAGCCTCTGTAATATCTTGAAAAAAAGCCGTTTTTTCCCCCCCTGCCTTATCCGGATGAAATTTTTTTGCTAATTGACGAAAAGCGCCACGGATGCCTTCAGCGCTCGTATTTGGAGAAATTCCCAATATAATGTAATAATTTTTTAGTGCCATCTTCACTGAGCCTTTTTAAAAGATTCGACCCGAGGGCCAAGACTATTTTGCTCAATAAAGTAAAAAGGCCGGTTCGGAATAAGATAACCGATCGGCCTTTCAATACCAACACATGAAACATGTTCCGTGTTTGGAATGTTTCCTTCGTGACTAGAGCGTGGTTAAATATAATGCTATCCTTCTTGTACCGTGATTTTTCGAGGTACGGCTTTTTCTACTTTAGGAAGCCTCAATCGTAAAACGCCATTCTTTAAGGATGCCTCTATCTTATTTTGGTCAATAACTTCCGACAAAGTAAATTGTCTGAAAAACCGACCGGTTCTAAATTCCCTGATATGATCAATTTCACCTGAATTTTCAGGAGGTTCCACATCACCGATAATACTGAGTGTATCTTTTCTTAGGTCGATTTCGAGATTATTAGGCTTTACCCCTGGCAGGTCGGCAATGACGGTCAGCTCCTGATCATTTTCGAAGATATCTACAGCCGGTGTAAAAAGAAGTCCGGGCTTTGTCTGTTCAGGTACGGCAGACACATCTTTTTTTTCTCTAGCCTGAATCTCTTTAGTATTCATTTCAGTCATTTGCAATCCCTCCCCTCTGTGAATAACATTCTATGGTTTATTTGACTTCGATCTGTTTTGGTTTCATAGCCTCGGATTTCGGAAGAACAATTTTAAGGATGCCGTCTGTAAAGCTTGCTTCTACCTTATCCGTGTCAACGGTACCGGGAAGGCTTATCATTCTGCTGAATTTTCCCGCTTCTCTCTCCCGACGATGATACCGGACATTGTCTCCTTCTTTGGGGATGATTCTTTGACCTGAAATGGAAAGGCTGCTGTCAGTTGCCGAAATTTCGATATCCTGGGTATTCATACCTGGAAGTTCAGCTCTGACATAGTAGTGGTCATTGTCCTCGGTCACGTTGGTCAGAGGGAAAACCCCAGCGGTTGTAAAAGAAGGTAACCCACTTCTGAAGCCCTCGGCAAGTCTGTTCATTTCACGCCTCATACGCTCGAAGTCTAAAAAAGGATTACCCACATTCCAATCCGGAAAATCAAGAAATCTTTTCGGTAACATTGTAAATTCCTCCTTGTTAATTGATTTTTTTTAATTTGACTTTATGGAAATCTTTCTGGGTTTTGATTGATCCGATTTCGGCAAAACAACTCTCAGAACTCCGTTTTTCATGGAAGCCTGAATTGCGGCCTGGTTTATAGCTGTGGATAAGGCGAAATTGCTAAAATAATCTCCTATGGAATATTCTGAAAGGACATAATCTCCAGGCACCTCTTTGGATACTTTTCCTCGTATTCGTAACTGGCCGTCCTCTAAGCGCATATCAACATTGTCCTTGCTGACTCCAGGCATATCCGCAAGCAGGACTATATTGTCATCATCTTCGAATATATCAACGTTCGGTACAAAAAACGGGCCTTCCTGAGTCATTTCACCCTGAGATTCAATCTCTTTTTTTTCCTGTACCTGAATGTCTTTAGGTTCCATCGTATCCTCCTTCAATTGATATTAGTCCACCCTTGATTCTGGAAAGGTTATTCTGTTTTAACAACAATTTTTTTCGGTTGAAATTCCTTCGCTTTTGGCATGGTTACCTTCAGAATACCGTCTTTTAGTCCTGCAGTGACTTTGTTTGGGTCGATCTTATTCCTGAAGGTCAGTTTCCGGGAAAAGGTTCCACCCTCTCTTTCGCGCCTGTGATAACATAAGTTTTCACCTTCGTTTTCGATTTTCCGTTCCCCTCGTATCTGAATACTATCCTGCTCGATGTCAATGATGACCTCAGAGGTATCCATTCCCGGAAGTTCAGCTGTCAGGTAAATGTTGTCCTGATCCTGATAAATATTTATCGCTGGGAATGCGCTTGAATATGCAGTGGACAGATCATTTCCAAAAAATTGATTGAACAGGCGATTCATTTCATTTTCAAAGATATTGACATTTTTTCCGAAACGCCCTCCTACGAACCCCGCCCCCGGATATGCCGGTTGTTTCAGCCTGATCATTGCCATGGTTTCACCTCCTCGATCAATATGACGTTTAATTTTACGAATTTTCCGTGTTGATATATGATTTTGTTTTTGACTAAAAAATAAGTAAAAAGTAATGCAAAAAACAATCAGTCGGTAAATCTACACTAATTAAAAAAAATTAATGAAAATCACCTGTATCCGTTTTGTAAATATTGTTTTGTAATGAATTTAAATTCTATTATATCAGAATGTTAACCATCTTTCAGACGGAAAAATAAATCATAAAATTATACTGTCAAGGGAGTTTTTGAATAGGTTTTCATTTTGATTATAATGACTTCCATTTTGTTATTTTTTTTGAAAGATTCACAAATACTATTTTCAGCGTAAAATGATATTTGACAAAATTATTAAAACCGGAAACTCTTTTAAAATATTTGGAACCATTCCTATGCAGTAAAAATTAGATTGTGTGTTTTAAGGCTTTTGTGATAAAATAGGGCCCTAAAATTTTGGATTGATACCATTATCATTGGGTGGTGGCCAGGCGGGGATATCTCAATTGGCCAAAAAAAAAGGCGCCGCGAAAATACGAATCCTTAAAAAAAATCAATATACCGAAAGTTAATATGGAGACCGACACTGAATTAAATGTCCTATCAGAGGAAAATCACCAGCTGAGAGGCAAAATAGAAAAGTACGAAGACTGCATCAAAACATTACAGGCGAACGAAGATCGGCAATGGCTTTACAGTCTCGTGGTTGAAAATTCTTTGACGGGCATTTTTATTGTTCAAGAGGGTAGGATCGTATTTTGCAATCAGCGATTTGCTGATATGTACGGGTATGAACGGGAAGAACTGATCGGCAAAGATTCTCTTGACCTGGTTCCGGCCCAGGACCGGACAACAATTGCAGCTTTAAGGGAAAAACGATTACAGGGAACAGCTACTCCCTCGGAGTATGAGGTACGAGGAATAAGAAAAGACGGGCAGATTATCTGGACCATTCGCAGGAATTCTCTGATTAACTATAATGGTAACCCTGCGATCCTTGGAAATTCCGTAGAAATTTCCGAGCGAAAAAATATGGAATCCAGACTCAAAAAATCTGAGAAAATTCTTCGGTTTCTTTCGGCCCAATTGTTGATAGCACATGAAAACGAGCGAAAAAGGATCGCCAGGGAGCTTCATGATACCATCGCTCAAAATCTTGCTGGAATCAAATTTTACTTAAGTCACAAAATTGAGTCCATGGAAAACCAACAGTATTTATCACAGAAGACTCTTCAACCGGCTCTTGAAATGGCTGATCGAAGCATTCGTGAGGTCAGAAGAATCATTACGGACTTGAGGCCTCCCTGTATTGATGACTTGGGGATTTTAGCCACGATCAACTGGCATTGCCGTCAGTTTAAAAAGAAATTTCCTGAAATTTCAATAGTCCAAGATTTCGGGATAGAAGAAAAAGATATACCGAATTCCTTGAAGCTTATCATTTACCGCATCTTGCAGGAATCTTTGAATAATGTTGCCAAGCACAGCGGTGCTGATCAGGTAAAGCTGGCCATCAAAAAGGATAAAAATACATTGGTTTTCAGCATAGAAGACAATGGTTCCGGTTTTGAAATTATCAATGCCTTATCTCCCAAAAATTCTGAAAAAGGTTGGGGAATCATCGGCATGAAAGAACGAACTGAACTGTCGGGAGGTTTTTTTTCTATCGAATCATCACTGGAAAAAGGTACCACTATTTTGATTACATGGGAATGTTAGTATGAATAAAATGATAAAAAGTTTAATGTTCACTCTTGACCAGGATCAAATCCGGTTTACGCCGGATGGTAAGGTGTCGGTTATGGATATCATCAGTGCTTTATGCACAACCGATAAACCGGAAATGGTATGGGAGGCAATAATACAGGAACACCCGGAAATGTATGCTTATTGCGAGGATTTTTCTTATAAGGATAAGAGCATAAAGGTAGTTGACAACAGAGGATTTTACATGCTGGAAAAACTGCTATTTGATTATCTTATCCACCAGTGGCAAAAAGCGGGTTAAAGCTGACAGCAAACCTGAACAGACAATCCATTCCCCCTTCGGGGGCATATCTATCAAAACCAAACTCGGCGGGGTATTGAATATTAACCCCGCCGAATTATTCATGAAGTAAAGGATTACCTATTTTTTGGTGTTTTCATCCAGGGTCACAAAAGTTTTAATATCGGCTTTTGATTTGAGAGTTTCAATGTCTTTTTCCATAAGTTTTTGAACCTTTTCCCTTGTAAGGACTTGCTGAATTTGCGGTTTTACCTGATCTAAGGGAAACGATCCTTCAGACTGTTTTTCAAAAACTTTGATAATATGATAGCCAAAACGTGTTTCAACCACTGGGCTTATTTCTCCGGCATTCAACGAGAACGCTGCATCTTCAAATGGTTTGACCATCTGTCCTCGCCTAAACGAACCAAGATCACCTCCATTACTGCTGCTGGGGCACTCGGAATAGGTTTTAGCAAGCTCCGCGAAATCTTTTCCATCCTTTAATTGTTTTGCTATATCGTCAATTTTTTTCCGTGCTTCCATTTTCTGAGCTTCATCTGCCTGCTCATCGAATCTAATCAGGATATGGCTTGCCTTGACCATTTCCGGATGTTTGAACAAATCAGGGTTGGATTCATAATAATTCTTTAATTCTTCATCTGAAACACTGGTTTTGGAAACATAATTATCTTCAACATACGTTTGGATGGCAAGACCATATCGAATTTCGGATTTCAGTTCTTCTTCGGTGACATTTTCACGTTCAAGAACGGCTTCAAAGGCCTCTTTGTTAGGAAACCTATCGATTGCCTGCTGAAGATTTTTATCGACTTCCGAATCCGTGACTTTTATTTGAGCTTTTTGGCTTGCCTCATAAAGCAGTTGTTTGGTGATTAAATTATCTAAAGCTTTTGTTTCAATATCATCCGGAATATCAGAATCTTGCATTTGAATGGCATACCGGTGACTGAGATTGAGAATTTCACGTTCCAATTCGACCTTTGTAATCGCTGTTCCATTTACGGAAGCGGCTATTTGATTTTCACCCGAGGCGGCATTTTCCTCTGCAAAAGATGGAAAGACAAAAAAACTGCAAAAACATAAAATCACTAAAGCACTTCTCAAAAATGACCTCATTTAAACGCTCCTTAATTTTTTAAAAATTGGATTTGATGACCGATTTTTGACAGTTGCCGAAAATTTGGCCCGTATTTGCGGAATTACGGTCGATCGGTGTTTAATTTATTCTTAAAATATGAAAGCCTCCTTTTGCTGAGCTGAATTTACACTCATTCAAAAGAGGCTCATCTCTATAACTATTGACTCTAATGTTTATTTTATTCGATTGCAAGGGTCATTCTGATTTAATTTTAAAATCGGCTTTTTTCAAAATAGTTCCCTCGCCGGGATAAATGGTTCGTTCGTTCTCAGGGGTATCACGGATAACCGGAGGCCAGTGTCCCGACCGAGGTTCAGGGCCTTCCAGTGCAGTTTCACATGGGCTTTTATCCGCCATTCGGGGAGATTTTCTGATATCGAATTCTTTTACCGGTGCGCTGAATTCAATGGGAATATTGTTTGGATCAAATGCGTAGATGGAGTGAATAAATCCATGATCGATAATTTCTGAAACCCAGATATCCGCAGCTTCAAAGGTATCTTTCAATTTCCATAGGTCTTCATCAGATTCCACTTCAATGGAGACATGGTCAAAAGTATAAGGTCCTTTAACAGGAACTCCGTGGTCCTTCAGTTTTCCTTTTTCAATGCCATCCCATTCAAAAAAAGCGATCATATCATGTTTGGATATTTCAAAAAAATAGTGACGATATCCCGGGTGCCCTAAACCGGCCACTAATCTCATTCCGAGAAGGTCTCGCCAGAATCTGATAGTCTTGTTCATATCGCCGGTTACCATTGCCAAATGATTGATTCCCGTGTAGTTGATCATGGCGTTTCCTGTTTGCAATAATTTTGATTGAAATCAGAAGAGAAAAATTGTAAAAAAAAGACCGTCTCTATTTACCCGACAAGATAGGTGCCAGTGCCTGCGGCGATCAAAACAGACTCATCATTTTTAAACTCTGTGCGAACCACAGCCACTTTATTACCGATCCTTAAAATGGATCCTCGGGTAAGGAAGTATTTTCCTTTACCGGCGCGAAGATAATCCACCCGCAAATCGATAGTCCCCATACGTGAAAAACGATGCATGATTTCATCAAGGCTTTGTCCATATATTCTTTTAATGACACCGACATAAGCAATTAAACCGCCTGTTAAATCCAACACGGATGAAATAACACCACCATGAAGAATCCCTTTTGCAAAATTTCCCACAAATTCCGTTTTCATGTCCACCCGCACGCAAACATCATCGAATCCTATCTCGATAATTTTAACTCCCAATAATCTGTCAAAAGGCATAAGTTCTTCAAAAATCTTTTTGATTAATGAAAAAATTTCTTCGCTGTTTGCGGGAAAACATTTGGTTTCCTGCGCCATATTGTTGCCCTCGAAATTCTTTAAATTGTTTTGTTATTATCAGAGTAACGGCTTTTTATCTATATTTTATGGTTGTGGACAGCGGCCAAAATGGTTAATAAAGTGATTCATCTTGCACGGATCTCTATCCTGCGCAGTAGTTCTGAGTTTTATGCAGAAGAGTGCGAACCTTTTAAATGTTTGTTGTGCTGAAAAGCCTCCGGAAAAATTATCAAAAATAGCTGATGCCCATACTACAACAATTGGAAATACTCTATCAAGACCCCTATCTGATTGCTGTCAACAAGCCAGCCGGATTATTGGTGCATCGCAGTCCGATTGACCGAAATGAAAAAGAATTTGCCCTTCAAATCGTCCGCAATCAAATCGGTCGTCATGTTTTTCCGGTTCATAGGTTAGACAGGCCCACTGCAGGAGTATTGTTGTTTGCCCTGAATTCCGAAACGGCAAAAAAAACCGCAGAATTATTTCAGTCAGGTCAGGTAACGAAAAAGTATATGGCTATCGTGCGGGGTTATACTCCGGAGCATGGAACGATTCAATACGATATTAAGGATATCAGATATAAAGGGGTGCCGGGCATGGATTTTTCGACAGCTGACCAATGCTATAGCATCAGTCGATACTTGCGGCTTGCTACCATTGAAATCAATTTTGAAGTCGATAAGTATCCTACCAGCCGTTATTCTCTGGTGGCCCTGTTTCCTGAAACAGGGCGAAGGCATCAGCTGCGTCGGCACATGAAACATATCAGACATCCTATTATTGGTGATACGAAATATGGCGTGACCGCCCATAACCAATTTTTCAGGCATCATTTTAACTGCAGGTGCCTGCTGCTTAATGCTGTTGCTTTAAGCTTCCTGCATCCGATAAATGGCTCGGTGGTTGAAATTTCAGCCCCCGTAAGCACTGAATTCCAAAGCATTCTGGCACGATTTAATTGGCTTTTATTTGTTGAAAATTCAGGTACCTGAGTTCTTCAACCTCCAGGATTGGCTTTAGGGGATTGCGTTGTTAATCCATTTTAATGATCACCATTGTAACATCATCATCCTGGCGCCGGTTTCCCCTGAAATGCAGAAGAGCGCTGGTGACGGCTTCCAGGATCTGCTCAGCAGAATTTTGACGGTTGTTTCGGATGATGGTTTTGATTCTCTGTTTATTATACATTTCACCCTCTGGATTTCGTGTTTCCCAGATGCCGTCTGTTCCTATAAGAAGAATCTGGCCTGACAGAAATTTAACAGCCGGCGTTTCCTCATATTTAAAATCACTCATTATCCCTAAAGCGGGACCTTTACCGTCAAGGTTCGAAAACCTATCCATTACAGGATCATAAATGATTGCCGGATCATGGCCTGCTCTGATCCATCGGTAACTTTTGTGGTCATGGTCAATTTCCAGATAAAATAATGTTACAAACTGGGAGGTTTCAATGGTATCTTCGGATATCAGGCGGTTGATATCGGTGATAATTTGTCCCATGGAGCCTGGTTGTGTGAGGCGTGATCTTAAAAATGCTCTGGAGGTCGCCATGAGTAATGCAGCGGACAGGCCATGGCCGGTCACATCACCAACAACAACCGCAGTGCCAGTTGTGTCATTCCGATAAATGTCTATAAAATCATAAAAATCACCACCTGTTTCCTGGCAGTAAAGGCTGTTTGCGGCGATAGAAATGCCTTCAATTTTTGGGGTCTTTGATGGGAACAAACTCTGCTGAACTTCAACGGCCAAATCCAGAGATTGTTTCATGTGAACTCGTTCCTCAAGGGCGGGAATCATCCCATTGAAAGCTTTTCCGAGTTGCCCCAATTCATCACGGGTTTTTAAATCTACCCGTGCATGAAAGTCTCCGGAGGCAACACGCGCGACAGCTTCTGCCAACCTGGAAATGTTAATTGTAAATGATCGGGACAATATAAACGACAAAACGATAATCACGATAAAAATAGTGAGTAAAATGATGCCGGTAAAAACGATTTGTTCATCGATTTTATCATGAACATATTTTTCAATGAGGTTGGCATCTTTTAAAATATCTTCCTTAGGCACTATTAAGAGAAGTGCCGTACCGTGCTCATCAAAAGATTGATAAGCCATCAGGTTTGAAATGCCTCCATATTCTATTTCGCGGACATCGGAATGATAATTTTTGAGATCTTCGGCCATTTCCTGTAACTGAGCAAGGTCGGGTGATTTCAGCCATTGGGGAGAAGCTGCTGCAAACCAGTGCCTATGTCTTTTTTCATGAGCCGATTCCTGTGCAATGATTCTTATGGGCCGTTCTGCAGAGTGTTCAGGTTCGACCAGCAGGGAGATTACATGATCAGAGAGCATCCGTATGTGTTTGTTTTCATGAAGAAAAACAGTCAGAGGAACTGCAAGAGCCGATGCGCCCGTAAAATTTCCTTCCAGGTCATAAAAAGGCGCGGATACAAAAAACACAATTCCGCCGGTTATTGGATCCAGAGTTGGGTGCGACCAGTTGATATGTCTTTTTTCTTTTGCTGCAAGATACCAATCCGGCAATGGGGACATGCTCCTCATGCGATGTCTGTATTCATGGCCCGGAAAAGGATAGATCATTTCAGTACCGGTTTCCATAATGACATATTGCCAAAGAATTAATTCAGGATGTTTGTTTTTGATGGCAAAGTTTAAAGAAAGCAATGAGGCAAGCCTGTGTGAAATATCTTGATCCTCATTTTTTCCCTCAGTCAAGGTGAGGTCATAAATGCCTTGTTTTTTAAAATCTACTTTCATGGGAAGGCATTGATTTTGATGTTTTAGAACACAATACATCTCCTTTTCATGATGTTCTTGTAATGCAATTGTTCCGGATGAGAAAAAGATTTCCGTTTCAATAAAAGAGTTGTCTTCAAGGTAATAAAGTCTTTTCTGGATTTCCGATGAAAGCAGGGAAAGTGTCATTTCCAGCAACTCCCGCTCGCGTTTCAGGACGCGGGCATGATCTTCCACCAGGCGTTTCAGAGCAATTTTGGTTTCAATGATTAAGGCGTTTTTGGAGTGGGTGGCCAAATCCTGGCCCAATGAACGCATCGTTTGTTGACCATTGATACGCATGATGAACATGGGAACTAATGAAATGCCCAGCAAGACGATTAAAAATTTCCAACGCATTCGCATACTATTTTATTCCTCAAAAGTCTAAAAGCCGAGTAAATCATAGCTGCGGCTTTTTTGGGGATTGTATTTGCCATATAAACCAGTAAGAACCATTCTGTTTAGGTTGCCCAAACCTGATTGTAATCAATTTTTTTAATCTTGCGATAATTTATAAATTTGTTGTATAAAAAATCATGATTTAAAATTTTGAAAAGAATGTTTATTAATGTTTCCTGAGAATGCCTGAATTTGAAATAAAAACAAATACGAAAAAATCATGAAACAAATCAATGTAATTCCGTTTAATCCCGGGGAGCGTGTTCTCAGTAAAGTGGATAAGTTTCTTGAATCCAAAGAATTGTTTTTAGAAGATCGGGAAGCTGCAATTCCGTTACTGCTCAATGCCTTGAAATATGCAGACAACGCCATTAAGCAGAAAATCATTTTAATGTTAGGAAGCTCAGCTAAAGAGGAAATTGCCTGGCCGCTTTACAGAATGCTATCCGATAGCGAGGAAAATGAAGAAATAAGATACATTGCCGCGATACAGCTTCGGGTAATTTTTCCCACGCTAAAAAAAACCCAAGCTCTGATTGACCAACTTTTAATAGATTTAGAAAGTAATGACGCCGAGTTGCGCATGTACGCTGCAAGTGCCCTGGGTTGGAATGGTAATTTTCAAGCGGCAATACCATTGATCTCCCTTTTGTTTGATTCGGATTTGGATGTGATGCAGGCAGCTGTGAACGCATTGACCGACCTTGGAGATGACCGCGTTTTTACGATACTATCTGATCGATTGAAATATGGGGCTCTGGAGCAGAAAAGATGTATTCTTTTTAACCTGTGGCATTTGACTTCAAAACAAGATGAAGTCATAGATGTGTATCTAACTTATTTAAATGATTCCAATCCCGAACTTCGATATGATGCCCTTGTATTACTGAAGGCATTAACCGAACCCGAGGAGCACCTGGACGCATATATCGGTTGCCTCAAAGATGAAGATTCACGGATTAGACTTCTTGCGTTGGAATGTATTGCAGAGGCTGATAAGACTCGGATAATCAACTTTAAGAAAAAAATTGCTGCAATGTATGCAGACCCCGATTTGGACGTTCAGGCAGCTGCTAAAAAAATTATGAGTCAACTGTGAAGAGTTAAACGACTGGATCAGAAAAAAAGGGCTTTTTACCTAAAAGGCCCTTTTTTTATGCAAAAAAGGTGTATCACATCTCAAAGATGATATTTTCTGTTAGACAACACAAGGGTAATCACTGTTCGAAGACAAGGTGCTGTGGCTGGATGGGTTTAAGTAGATGCGAAATCGGCCTTGGAAAGGATTGCGAAAACAGATGAGGGATGAAATTGAAAAGCTGCGTTGGAACGGATGGGGATATGAAAATGTTAGTGTTGATATTCCGGTAGAAGCAAAATCTATGCTTTCCGATGCAATCGGACCCGGAAAAAGTCAGAAAGACTATTCTTTGGACAAATATCTATCCAAAGTCCCACCATCTCGGCTTGAAGCCAATTTCTTGATCGATACTTCACCACGACAAAGACTCTATCACGCTCATGGACAGAGCCTTCCTGACTGGATTGGATTGCGTGGTGGGATGCTTAACCGATTTCCGGATGGTGTTGCATTTCCCGAAAATATTCAACAGATCAGAGACCTGCTGTGTTATGCAAAAAAGCACGGGGTAGTTATAATCCCATATGGAGGTGGAACTTCCGTTGTCGGTCACTTGACCGTTCCCGGCGGCAAAAGACCCGTCTTAATCATTTCTCTCGAACGCTTTAATCGTATGGTTGCATTTAATCCCTACACGAGACTTGCAACATTTGAGGCAGGTATAAGAGGACCTGAAATCGAAAGACATTTGAATCCAAGGGGGTTTACCTTGGGACACTTCCCACAATCTTTTGAATTTTCGACTCTTGGTGGGTGGGTCGTGACACGCTCCAGCGGACAGCAATCTTTAAAGTATGGGAGTATTGGCGGGCTCTTTGCGGGAGGTCAGGTGATTACGCCAAGGGGAAAAATCGATATTCATCCGATACCGTCTTCCGCTGCCGGTCCGGATATTAAACATCTGGTCTTGGGTTCCGAGGCAAGGATGGGGATATTAACCCACGTTACGGTTAAGGTTTCTGGATTGCCCCAAAGAGATGTTGTCTATGGAGTTTTTTTCCCTTTTTGGGAAAATGCTTTGGAATTTGTAAGAGAAATTATGGGCAAAGGAATTCCCATTTCCATGATGCGGCTCAGCAATCCCCGGGAGACTGAAACAAATATGTCTTTAGCCGGTCACAAACCCTGGGTTTGGATTTTAAACAAGTATCTCAAAATCCGGGGGTTTCCTAATCAAGGTATTTGTATGGCGCTTATTGGTTTTGCCGGGTCTTCAGGAATGGTTTCACAAAGTATTAAGGAGGTGTCTTCACAAATCCGAAAATTCAGGGGAGTCTGGGCAGGAAAAATCATGGGTGAAGCATGGAAAAAAAATCGTTTTTTAGCCCCCTATCTCAGAAATACTTTATGGGACATGGGGTATGCCGTGGATACCCTTGAGACAGCTGTTAATTGGGACAAGGTTACTTCCACAATGGAAAATATCCAAACAGCTCTCAAGCGAGGGCTTTCTTCATGCGGTGAAAAAGTATTCACTTTTTCGCACCTCTCTCACGTATATCCCACAGGTTCAAATATATACACGACATTTTTGTTTCGCTTGGCTGATACACCTGAACAAACGCTGTCTCGATGGAAGATCTTGAAAAAAGCTGCAAGCCTGGAAATTCTTCATTCCCATGGCACGATCAGCCACCAGCATGGAATCGGTGTGGATCATCTCCCATACCTTTCTGCAGAAAAAGGAAAGCTGGGCATTGATCTGATTCGAACCCTATATTCTTATGTGGATCCTGAAAAACAAATGAATCCCGGAAAATTGACAGATTAATATTTTACCGAAATCGTGATAATACGGAAAGACAATCAATCCATGATACACTTTAAAGGAAGAGATATTCCTAAACAATGGGATATAATTGTTATTGGGGGAGGTATTTCTGGAGCAGGGATATTCCACGAAGCCACAAAGCTTGGCCTGAAAACACTTCTTTTGGAGCAAAATGATTTTGCCTGGGGTACGTCGAGCCGATCTTCCAAACTGGTCCATGGCGGATTCCGATATCTCGGGCAAGGCAGATTGGGGTTGACCCGGACCTCAGTGGTTCATCGGCAAAGACTCCTCAGAGAAGCTCCGGGGCTTGTGGAACCATTGGGATTCTTTTTGCCGGTGTTTAAAAATCAGACCCCCGGTAAGTGGATGTTAGGACTGGGGATGATGGTTTATGACCTTATGGCGCTCAAAAACCAGCATCGGTTTTATAGTTCGAAAGAAATTATACATTCAGAACCTTATCTTTGTTCAAAAGGACTTATCGGGGGATTTCGTTTCAATGACGCTCAGGTTGATGATTCCAGGCTGGTATTGAGGCTCATTCAGGAAGGTATCGCCAATGGCGGAGCAGCGGCCAATTATGTCCGGGTTAAAAAAATCCATCGGAATCGTCAAGGAAATGTTGTGGGAGTTGGTGCCGAGGATGTTGAAATTTCGGATTCGGACAATTTTTGGAGTTCCGTTGTCGTAAATGCCACAGGCCCGTGGACCGATCACCTTCATCCGCTTGATGGAACTGATTTCCATGTCCGTTTGCTCAGAGGGAGCCACTTGGTATTTCCATCAAAAAGACTTCCGGTTTCACACGCCATCAGTTGCCTGCACCCTGAAGACGGAAGGTTTGTATTTACGATTCCCTGGGAAGGTGTTGTTTTGTTCGGCACAACCGACCTGGAGCATCCGAAAACTCAGGTCGATTCTCCAAAAATTACTGAAAAGGAAATAAGCTATCTGATCAGGGGCGTACAGGCTTTTTTCCCTTCCTTAAAAATTACCTGCGATGACTGCATTTCAACTTTTGCAGGTGTTCGAACCGTATTCAGTAAAACCCAAAAGGATCCGTCTTCAGAGTCAAGAGAACACTTTTTGCGAACTGACAAGGGCCTAATCTCTGTTGCAGGAGGAAAACTGACAACATTCAGAAAAATTGCGTGGGATGTTCTCAATTTGTGCCGATCTTACATTTCCTTTATTCCTTCCCTCCATACCCAAAACCCTTTATTTTCAAATGCTGTCGGCGAATTTTCCACAAATGTAAACCTTTCGGAAAAAACCAAGCGTCGTTTATTGGGCAGGTATGGAAATGGTGCTGAAAAACTTGTCCGGGAAGCGTCACCTGAAGATTTGGAACTGATACCGGATACGCCCACAATATGGGCGGAGTTGCCTTATGCTTCCAAATATGAACACGTTCGCCACCTTGCAGATTTGCTTCTTCGAAGAGTGCGGATCGGACTTATTTTACCGGGCGGAGCAAAAAATCACATGCAGCGAATCCGAAGTCTTTGCGAGCATACTTTGGGTTGGGATGACGAACGATGGGAAAAAGAACAGGATGATTACCGGAAAATCATTCAAAGGAACTATGCTCCGCCGGGAAAAGGATTTTTTAAACATTGATGGAGAAGTGAATTTTGAAAAAGAAGGACATGGAACAAAAAGAGATGAAAATACAAGAGTTGCTGGATAAGGCAATTGCTGCGAATCAGGATGGAAAATTCACTGAAGCTCAATTTCTTTATGAAAAATTGTTAGACCTTGATCCGGAAAATCCTGATGCCCTTTACCTGCTCGGCGGCATTTATTACCGAAACAAGAATCCCGGTTTAGCAGCTGAATTGATTTCCCGAGCCATTCACAGCGCACCGGAAAGAGATTATTTTTACAATCATCTGGGCCTTGCGCTCTGTGCCATGGGTGATGCCGCTGATGCATTAGATGCTTTTCAAACAGCTCTTGCTCTGAATCCCAAAAATCCGGAAACCTACAACATGATGGGAAAAGTGCTCAGTAAAACGGGTAAAATTTCCGAGGCCATCGACGCATTTCAAAAAGCATTTGATTTAGATTCCGAAAATATCGAGGCTTGCCATAACCTGAGCGGGATATTGTTGAAGCATGATCAACCGGGAGAGGCCATTTTAGTACTCAGACAATTTTTGGATAAAAAACCGGACATGGTGGAAACCCGCAACCGGTTGGGAAAAGCACTCCTTTTTCTGGGAAAAATTCAAGAGGCTGTTGAAGAGTTTAGAAAATGCATTCAAACAGATCCTGAAAATGTTCAAGCTTATCAAAATTTAGGTGCTGCTTTTGAGTCGGCAGGTAAACAAGCCGAAGCTGCTGCGGCGTTTCAAAAAGCCGTACTTTTGGCGAGGGATTCGGCCGAAGCTCATCATCGTTATGGAAACTACCTGCTTGCCAATAAAAAAATGGCGGAGGCTATTGAAGAGTTTGAAAAAGCCATTGAAAAAAAACCTGCATTTGCAGAGGCCTATAACAGCCTGGGAATTGCCCTGAAAAGCGAAGGCCGGATCGAAGAAGCCATTGAAGCTTATAAAAAGGCCATTGAAATAGACCCGAAACATCCCCAAACCCATAACAACCTCGGGGTCGCTTTAAGCGCAACCGGAAAAAATCAAGAGGCTTTCAAGTCCTATCAAACGGCAATATCTCTGGAACCAAACAACCCCCATGTATTTCAGAATATCGGTATCTTGTTTAAAACCCGGGGAAGACTTCAGGAGGCTCTTATAGCTTTTAACCAGGCAGCCAAACTTTTTCCAGGATATGCCGATGCCTATCACAATATCGGGACCACATTGATTGAAATGGGACAGACAAGTCAAGCTTTGTCGGCGCTTCAAAAAGCTGCTCAGCTTGATCCAGGCAATCACTCCGCCAAATACATGGCAGCCGCATTGGCGGGAGAAAACCCCAAAAACGCACCGCCGGAATATGTCAAAGAGCTTTTTAACCAATATTCAAAACGATTTGAAAACCATTTGACCTGCAAACTTTCCTACCAGACACCGCAGCTTCTCCGAAAGGCTTTGGATCAATCTGTCGGAAAGGATATGAAATTTAAACATGTTCTGGATTTGGGATGCGGGACCGGTTTGGCTGGAAAAGTTTTTCATGATATCGCTGGATATATGGTGGGTGTGGATATTTCGCCGGACATGATTGGTGTCGCACAACAAAAAAATATTTACAACCAATTACATGTTTCAGAAATTAATGAATTTTTAGGGGAAAGCAGTGAAACATTTGACTTGGTGATTGCAGCAGATGTTCTCGTGTATATGGGTGACTTGGAACCATTATTTTCAAACCTCAAAAACAGAATAACTCATGGGGGGTGTTTTGTATTTTCAACGGAACGATTCCGCGAGGAAGGCTATCGCTTACGTTCTACAGGGCGCTTTGCTCACGCAGGCAAATACATCAGGGTTCTTTCTGAAAAAAAAGGATTCCAAATCATCCATCATAGCCCTGTTGTGTTGAGAAAAGAAAACGACAAACCTGTTGAAGGAGATATCTTCGTATTATTGAAAAAAAATGAAAACAAAGGGTCAGCTTGACAACCAGAGGATCAAGTCCAAATGTAAAGATATCGTTTGATTAAAAAGACATGCCTGGATCCTGGAGGGAAACTGACAATCGAAGGTATTGATTCCAATGAACGAGCCCAATATGCCTCAAACCAGTTTTTTTACGACAACAAGCATAGCCATAGGGTTTATGATATCTCCTTTGTCTCTTGTAATTTTGGGCAACAGTGCGGGGAATTTAGGGAAATGGTTTCTGTGGGCGCTTCCCTGTATTGCCGTGATCCACTTGTGGACTGCATACTTATATTTCTGGTTTTTGAATTCACCAGATTTCAATGAGAAAATTACGATCAATAAAGTCGATTTACGATGGTTTTTTACGACATTGCAGTTTTCCTCCCTGATTCCCTTTTGCATTGGTGCATCGACTCTTATCCTGGCCATGGCTGGATATGCCCTGAATGAAATTTTTTTTTATTGGTTTCCGAATCTACTTTTTTCCATATGTTTTCTCATATTCATCGTTGCTTTGAATTTTTTGATTCCTGATGCCTCAAGGCACATTCAGAAATGGGCAGTTGTTGTTTTCGTCGTGTCGATGCTCATATTAATAGCTTTGGGGTTTTTGAACCGTGCAAATCAGGTTTCTGAAATTCATGAGGTGGTGCAACCAACTTATGTGGATTGGAGGTCAATGGCATTGCTTTTCTGGCTTTTTATGGCTGCTGATCTGGCCTATTATTATGACGCAGCCTACCAGAAGCGATCATCCTTTGTATTGATTTCCATCATAACGGCAATTATTGCGGTCGTAGCTGTTTTTTGGTTTTGGGGAAATGTTTCCATGAACTTTGCGTCTTCACAACGTCTTTCAGACAGCACTGTTCCTCATTCTGTCGTTGCCCGTGCTATCTCAGGTGAAACTGGCCGTAAGATAATGGGAATAGCAATCCTTGCCGGAAGCTTTGCTTCCGTCAACACTCTATTGATGGGTGTTTCCTCTGTTGTAGTTTCCAAGGCCAGGTCCGGACAAATTTTTTCCATGTTGACCAAAAAAGTTTTACAGGGAAATATGATCATGGTTATTTTGTCCATTGGTATTCTGAGCATGCTGATCGCGGGGATGGCGGGTAAAAATTTCACTGAAACACTCTGTCGGAGTGCTTTTTATCTTTGGCTTATTTCACATGGAATTTTAAATCTTTATGTAATTCGGCAAATTTCAGGTTCGGTTAAAATGGAAAACAGGGGGTTGGTGCTGCCTGGAATTGTTGCAGCAGCGACTTTTATGTCAGGGACGGTTGTTCTATTGGTTACCGATCCTGATATGCTGATAGCGTTGATTTTAGTTTTCGTTTTTATTGTATTGTCGGCTTTCAGAACGATCTTTTTGAGATCAGGATGTTGATGCCAGGGCGATCGAAATATCGTGTAACCAAGAAAGAAAGGAAAATGATATGAGCATTATCAGGATAAAAGCTTTGATCATCTTGCCGCTGTTGGTGATGGTGGCTGTGATCACGGCATCACAGGAAATATGGGCAAAAGAAATTCCTCGTATGACCAAGGAGGAAGCTCGGGAGATGATGGATAATCCGGATGTAATTTTTTTAGATGTGAGGTCAGGCAGTGACTGGAGGGCAAGTGATATAAAAATCAGCGGTGCTGTCCACGAAGACCCGGCTAATTTGAAAGATTGGATAGATAATTATGATGTTGGAAAAACTTATATTCTGTATTGCGCCTGACCTGGCGAAGGAACCTCCGCCTGGGTGGCGAAGCAAATGAATGACAGGGGTTTTGAAAAAGTGTACGCTTTGAAAGGAGGTTGGCACGAGTGGCATCGATCAAGGTATCCTACCGAGCCTAAATAGCGACGGATCTGAAGCACCTTTTAACCCTGACTTTAAGTTTGGGTGTCAATCTGGTGAATGGTTGATGTCTGCTGAAGGGTTAGGTAAGAAGAATCTGTTTTGGGAGCTTGAATATGTGAAGGTGATGGTTAGATTTTTAGCCTGGAAATATGAGAACCGTGAAATTAAAGGGATAAGATGGTTAAGAGAACATCATTTATCAGTGCGATCTTAAAGTGAATTCGCACAGGAGGAGTTTATGCTGCAAATTGAAGATCTGCAGGTGGAGTTGGAGGGTAATGTCATCCTTAAACACATTGATCTGGAAATAAAACCTGGTGAAACCCATGTTTTGTTCGGCCCCAATGGTTCGGGTAAAACCTCACTTTTGATGACGATCATGGGATATCCTCAATACAAGGTGATTGGTGGTAAAATGTACTTTAAGGGTGAAGAAATCACCCATATGCCCATCAATGAACGCGCCAGGCTGGGAATCGGTATGTCTTACCAGAGACCTCCGACCATTAACGGGTTAAAAACCCGTCAAATGGTCAATATCTGCGCCGGAAAAGAAGTTAAGGTTGAAGAATTGGCCGATCGAGTTGATTTTCTGAATTTTCTGGACAGAGATGTGAATGCCGGATTTTCCGGCGGTGAAATAAAACGGTCCGAGCTTTTGCAGCTTATGGCACAAAATGCCGATTTGATGCTGTTCGATGAACCTGAATCGGGCGTGGATCTTGAAAATATTTCTCTTGTTGGCAACAGCATAGCAGATCTTCTGGAAAAGCAAATTCATCCTGAAAATTATAAACCGGTAATTAAACAAAAGCAGGCTCGTACCAAAATGGGACTGATTATTACTCATACGGGGTATATTCTTGATTATGTTACCGCCGATAAAGGTCAGGTTCTTTATGATGGAGTATTAAGCTGCACGACCAACCCTCGTGAAATTTTAGAATGCATAGGCCAAATGGGATACAAGGAGTGTGTGAGATGCGTAATCGGGAGGAATTAAAAAAAAAAGCAAAAGAAGCAATAAAAAAATCGGCGGTTTTAGGACCGGATATTCATCTGGAAGACTTCGACACATCCGATATACCCCACAAATATTTGTCGGATAATGAACTCCTGTCGATTCCCAAGGAAGAACAAGAGCGATTGATCATGTCCGGATTGGATTTAACGGAAAAGGACCGCGGAGGGACATTTTTTCAAAAAGATAGTCAGGTTATTCACTGTAAAACAAAACAGGATGGTATAGAAGTTATCCCCATAAGGAAAGCCCTTGAAAAATACGATTGGATCGAGGATTATTACTGGAAACTGGCCTCTGTGGATACCGACAAATACACGGCGACTGCAGAGTTGAATCTCCAGGATGGTTATGTAATCCGCGCACTTCCCGGAAAAAAAAGTATTTACCCGATCCAGGCCTGCCTTTATATTGACAAGGAGGGCCTGCAACAGGTTGTCCATAATATTATTATCGCAGAAGAAGACTCGGAATTGCATATCATCACCGGTTGTGCGACTTCTCCCCACCTGATGAAAGGCCTCCATATCGGTATTTCGGAATTTTTCATCAAAAAAAACGCAAAGGTGTCATTTACAATGATTCATAACTGGGCCGAAGACATGCTGGTTCGTCCGCGAAGCGTAGCCCGGGTTGAAGAAGGGGGACTTTTTCTTAATAATTATATTTGCATGAAACCGGTGAAATCACTACAAATGTATCCAACGACCCACCTGGTTGGAGAAAATTCTATAGCCCGATTCTACAGCATAATCGTCGGCGCACCGGACAGTGAATATGACATCGGAGGCAGGGTTTTTCTGAAAAAACCGGGTACACGGGCTGAAATTATTGCCCGAACAATTAGTAATGGCGGAAATATTATTGCCCGGGGTCACCTGGTCGGTGAGGTTCCGGGAGTGAAGGCTCATCTGGAATGTAAAGGGCTTATTTTAAACGGTGGTAAGATTCATGCCATACCTGAGTTGGAGGGGCATACCGATGGTGTTGAAATGTCTCATGAAGCTGCGGTGGGAAAAATTGCCCAAGAAGAAATTCTTTATCTCATGTCCCGAGGACTGACTGAAGACGAGGCCGTATCCACAATCATACAAGGATTTCTTAATCTGGATATTCCCGATTTGCCGCCTCAGTTAAAAGCGGAAATAGATAAAGCCATTGAAGCAAGTGATAAGGATGCCATGTAGCGAATCTCTAAAGCCGGTTTTTATCGGAACAATTTTTTAAACATGGAGGCTCTGGAACCATCTTAAATGAATATTATGGTTGAAATTTTTTCCATGTTTGACATTTCACCAAAAAAGGAATAATTTAAATTTTTTAGGGATTAATTTTACACTGTTTCTTCACGGCTCACCTGATAAATCTGTCATATGCCATTATTTTTGATTCAGTATCCGGTTGGTGTGTTGAGCATTTGTAAAAAACAACGGAAAGGAAAAGTTACTGGTGGAAGGTCATATCAAATGGTATAGTGAAAAGAAAGGTTATGGATTTGTAACTACTGAAGAATTCGGAGATATTTTTCTTCATAATTCCGGGATAAAAGAATTCGGATATTTCGGACTCCAGTCCAATGACCGTGTTGTTTTTGAAATCAGAGAAACATCGAAGGGAAAGCAGGCGGTGAATTTAAGACCGTTCAAGTCAACAAGTGCTTCATAAAATTCCATAAATTGGTTTGCGGTATTTTTAAATTTGAAAAAATGGGCGTGTCCTTTGGATTACAGATCATGCATTAAGGGATGCGCCAATTTTTTATTCATGTAGCGATTAAAGAGCTATTATGTACCGCTTTTATCCGAAGTTAATCCGGGTACCACTCCGGTGCTTCGTTTGGGACAAATTTTCAGTTCAAGAGGACGGGTTCTGAATCGAGGTAACAGGGTGACGGTCATGATGATATAGGCGCCAAAAGGACATTTTTTGACCACATTCAGATTTCTCCAATAATTTCTGATTTTACCAGCTGTCACAGGGTGTAAGGGAGTGCTTTTCCATTCAAAAGGAACATCTCCAAGAAGATCAATAACAATTTTTTTTAAATCCCAAATACTTAAGAAATGTCCATGATTATAAGCCGTATCTGTAAAAAGTCCTTTGATTCGTATTTTAACTCTGCTTAATGCGTACCGGTTGATAATGCCGATAAAAACTTTGTCTTTCGCTACTCGGCAAGCTTCTTCCAGTGCTTTTCGCGGGTCATCTGCAAATTCGAGGCAGGTTATTAGGCTTGCATAGTTAAACGAATTGTCGTCAAAAGGGAGGTCTTCGGCTTTTCCTCGGTAGAGTTCGACTCCATGGCCAACGTATTTTCCTGCTATATCCAGCATGTAAGGCGATGGATCAATCCCGGTAACTTGAAGTCCTTTTTCATGACAGAAAACCAGTCCATTGCCGATTCCGCAGCCTATATCCAATAAGGATTGGCCCGGATGAGCTTTAAGCATATCCAGCATCAACCGGTATTGTGAATCTGCGATGGCTCGGTTGTGTAAATTTGATAGCCATTTTTCACAAACCACGGCATCATTAAAATCAAAAACATATCCCATGGACAATAATCTATAGAAAATCAATCATTTTATCAAGAAGAAAACCGGCTGGACACTTGGGATTCCATTTGTAACCAAAGACGGGACATGATGTGATGAATATGTTCCCTGATTTTTGATTATTTCCAGAATCTTTGACTTTAGGGGGAAATTCCTGTAAAAAAAGATAATCGTTTATCCAAAGCTTTTTTCATCCCAAACATTATCGATTATTTTTTTTATCCGCAGAGGTTGCTTAGCCCATGGCCAATGAAAAGATTCTTGTTGTTGATGATGAGGAAGACATTTTAGAGCTGATAACTTTTAACCTTTCCCGTGAAGGATATAAGGTTTTCACAGCAAATAACGGTGAAAAAGCCCTTAAAGTTGCTAAATCTGAAATACCGGATATGATTATTTTGGACCTCATGCTTCCGGGAATCGACGGCCTTGAGGTGACGAGGGCTTTAAAATCACAGGATAAAACAAAGACAATACCCATTATCATGCTTTCCGCCAGGGGAGACGAGTCGGATATTGTTTCAGGGCTCGAACTTGGAGCCGATGATTATGTAACAAAACCTTTCAGCCCAAAGATATTGATTGCACGGATCAGAGCTGTTTTACGAAGAAAATCTGAAGAAATTTCTGATGAAAGTATGCCTCTGAGTGTTCATTCTTTCGTGATTGACCCTCAACGTCGTGAAGTCACCGTTAATGCAATTCCGGTGGAACTCACTTTTACGGAATTCCAGGTTCTTCATTTTCTTGCCAAGCGTCCGGGTTGGGTTTTTACACGGTCACAAATTGTTGATGCGGCAAAAGGCGATAATTATGCTGTCACCGACCGAAGTGTGGATGTTCAAATTGTAGGGCTCAGGAAAAAGTTGGGCGATGCAGGCAAATATATCGAAACGGTCAGAGGCGTGGGTTATCGCTTCAAAGAAAGATCTTGAAATAAAAAAATGAAAAGACCTCTGAAACGGCTTTTATGGCGACTTTATCCTTCTTATCTCTTTATAACGCTTTTTGCCCTTCTCTCGGTGAGCTGGTATTTCTCCATGGCCATGAAAGATTTTTTTCTCAATCAAAAAATAGAAGAACTGCAAGCTCGTGCAATAATTTTCAGAGAAATACTCACCAACCAGTTCTCCCTTGAAAAACCTCATGAAATAAACGAGTTTTGTAAAAAGATCGGTACCCATTCGGACATTCGAATTACCGTGATTATTCCATCAGGAAAAGTAATAGGGGACTCGGGTGAAGACCCTGACAAGATGGAAAATCATGGAAAGCGCCCTGAGGTTTTCAGTGCGTTAAGTGGGCATTTGGGAGATGCAATCCGACACAGCACTACCTTGCAGGAGCGCATGCTGTATGTGGCTATTCCGGTAAAACAGGAAAATTCTATCATTGCCGTAATTCGAACTGCCATGTCTTTGGCAGTCATTGATAAAACTTTTGAATCCATTACATTTAAAATTATAATGGCCGGTGTTTTTGTAACGTTTTTGGCTGCCGGAATCAGTTTTTTTGTCTCGCGTCGCCTCAGCATGCCGCTGGAGAAGATGACGCAAGGTGCGCAACGTTTTGCAAAAGGAGATCTAAGCCATCGTTTGTATATTCCGAAAACCAAGGAAATGGCAAGCCTGGCAATTGCCCTGAACCAAATGGCCACACAGCTCGATGAAAGGATGAAAAGCGTTATTAAACATCGAAATGAACTGGAAGCAGTGCTGTCAAGTATGAAAGAGGGGGTTATCGCCTTTGATCTCGAGGAACGTATCTTGAGAATAAACCAAGTTGCTGCAGCGATGTTTAACAAAGATCCGTGGGAGATGGAAAACAGAAGCATTCAGGAGGCAATCAGAAATTCGGAACTTCAAAAGTTTACTAAAAAAGCCTTGAGAAACGGTGAGGCCCTGGAATGCGATATAATTTTTTATCAGGATAAAGAAAGGGTTTTAAATGTCCACAGTACCCCTTTGCGGGATGCAAAAGAGGTGCGTATTGGAATTTTGGTCGTATTAAATGATGTGACCCGCCTCAGACGTCTTGAAAATATGAGACAGGATTTCGTGGCTAATGTTTCCCATGAAATTAAAACTCCCTTGACGGCAATCCTCGGCTTTGTTGAAACCCTTCTTCAAGATGCCGATAAAACCCCTGAAGACACAAGAAGGTTTCTATCTATTATTGACCGGCATGTGCATCGCTTGGTAGCGATCATTGAGGACCTTCTGAATCTTTCGAGGATTGAAAGAGATAGCGATCGCAAAGAGATTTCAATGGTGAATGTTTTTGTGGGCGATGTCATTCGAACTGCTCTTCAGGTGCTGGAGACAAAAGCCGAAGAAAAAAAAATACGGATTGAGTATAATTGTGATGATTCACTCTCCGCAGATATGGATTCTCCTCTTATGGAACAGGCTGTGGTGAATTTACTGGACAATGCAATCAAATACAGTACTCCGGGCAGCAGCATTGAAATTGAGGCCGAAGAGAAATCGGGTGTAGTACAAATTAGTATTCGAGATCACGGGTATGGTATTGAAGAGGAGCATCTTCCGCGTCTGTTCGAACGTTTTTATCGAGTCGATAAAGCCAGAAGCAGGAAATTGGGTGGAACCGGTCTTGGGCTTGCGATCGTAAAACATATTATTCAAGCCCATAATGGAAAAGTAACTGTCGAAAGCAGGGTCGGCAAAGGAAGTACGTTCTGCATTCAGTTTCCAAAAAAATCCTCAACGTCCGGTGCTCATTAGATGATATTGCCATAATTTTGGCCTTGTTTTTTGAAAACCTGCGCACTCAGATAATCAAAAACCTCGAATTTTTCTTTACCGGCCTTTTCATTTCCCTGTGCAATTTGATGAAGCATTTCAATACCTGCTTTGTCATAACTTCCAATTCTTTTTTCGATTAGTTTCAGTTCTTTTCTAATGGGATTGTATAAGATAATGGGCCCATATAATTTTTCACCCTTTTCACCTTCATGAAGTTTTCCAAGTAATTTAAAATCAGGAATTCTAAAAACCTTTGGCGGGGGGACAAATTCCAAAAGTTCTGCAAAAAGTTCCAGGGCTTCTTCTACACCCTCTTTGTCATCCCAATCCAATGCCGCTTTCCCATCATCTTTGATTTGATCTATATCCGATTTCGTATAATCAAGATTAAGCAGTCCAATGCACTCTTTTTGAATGATCTTCACAGACTCTTCTTTTTTACTTTTAACCACATCTTTATCATTTAAAATCTTAATGATGTTTCTGATGCTTACCATCTCTTTGACGGTTGGGCTTTTTCTCAAAGCTACATCTTCCACATGGGTATGATAAATGGAAAGATCGTTGTCCAAAACTAAAATCCGTTTTTTATCTTCCGGATCATTTTGTCTGATATAAAGTTCGAGATCTCTTTCTTTTCGCATTTCATAGGGCCCCAGTTCAAGTAGTTCCCGCATGGCATGCTTGTCTACCTTTTTATCACTTTCGATAGGGCCTATTGTAGAAATTATGTGCTCGACTAGTCTGTCAATTTTGATTTTTTTTAACAAATTTTCTTTAAATGACATTTTTACCTCCTGTCCCATGGATTGTGCTGTTTAACAACAGATAAAAGATGTTTAAGATTGAACAAAGCCAGCCCGAACCAGCCCGAATCAGCATTAGACAATGGTCGAAAAGAATTATGCAAACAATTTGAGTCTTTTAAAAAACACTGACACTCATGGGATATGGATATTATCTATATACTGATGTTCCAGTTGACCGCAAGGCTTTTTTAGTGTATGAAACGCAACTTATACTGCACAATATCAGAAATTGACAGGCCTTTGGAACCGAAAATGTTGGTGCATTTTTTTGTCCTGCTCAAACGACCACTTTCCTTTTAGCACATGAAATCATTTGCGGACTGAAATGAGGAAAAGTAATACCCAACTGGAGGAAATATGACTGAATTTGTTAAAATGATTATTGAGGGAAAAGAATATGAATTTCCCGTGATTTGCGGCACAGAAGGTGAAAAAGCCATTGACATTACCAGATTGCGTCAAAAGACTGGTTTTATAACAATGGACCCCGGGTTTGCCAATACAGGAAGCTGCACCAGCTCAATTACATTTATGGATGGCGAAGAAGGTATTCTTCGGTACAGAGGTATTCCTGTTGAACAACTTGCGGAACACTCCACTTTTAAAGAAACAGCATATCTATTAATTAACGGTGAGCTTCCTTCAAGAAAAGAGTTGAATCGGTTTTCCGTACTGTTAAACGATCACTCGCTCGTTCATGAGGATATGCAAATATTTTATCAAAATTTTCCGAGAGCATCTCATCCCATGGGTATCCTATCCTCGATGGTCAATGCGTTAAGGAGTTTTTATCCTGCGTTGCAAACGGCCGAAGAAGAAATCAATATTATGGTAACGAGATTGTTGTCCAAGATCAGAACGATGGCGGCCATGTCCTATAAGATTTCTTTGGGCCACAAAGTTGTATATCCTCGCCCGGACTTATCCTATTGCGCCAACTTTCTAAACATGATGTTTGATACACCTGTTAGGCCCTATGAAATCGATGAAGATCTTGTACAGGCGCTGAGCGTATTTTGGATTCTGCATGCAGATCATGAACAAAACTGTTCCACTTCAGCTGTCAGGGTTGTAGGAAGTGGAAGAGTCAATTTGTATGCATCAATATCCGCAGGTATCGCGGCGCTTTGGGGGCCTCTTCATGGGGGTGCGAACCAAAAGGTCATTGAAATGTTAGAGCAGATTCACTCAAAAGGGGAAAGCATCAAAAAAATTGTGGAAATGGCAAAGGATAAAGAGAATCCATTTAGACTCATGGGTTTTGGACATCGAGTTTACAAAACCTATGATCCAAGGGCCAAAATCATGAAAGAAATGTGCCATAAGGTTTTGAAAAAATATAAAATCAAAGATCCCCTTCTGGATATTGCCATGGAACTCGAGGAAATAGCCTTGAATGATGATTATTTTATTGAAAAGCATCTTTATCCTAATATTGATTTTTACAGTGGGATTGTTTTGAGGGCTATTGGAATTCCCACCAATATGTTTACTGTCATGTTTGCCATAGGCCGTTTGCCCGGATGGATTTCCCAATGGAGAGAGAGTGTGAATGATCCTGACTGGCGCATTGCACGTCCCAGGCAGATATATATCGGTCCTGTTAAAAGGGATTATATTCCCATTGACAACAGGTAAAATCCGGCAAATCCAATAGTGTCTTTGTCCTGAGCTTTTCTGGATGCGGTTGACACTTTTTATGAAACCAAGTACTAAAAAATACAGCCGTTTTTACCTGCATCGGTTGCGGCACAGAATAAATTTGGAAACATAACGGAGAGTATTTCCATGTTTGGCATTGGTATGCCTGAGTTTTTATTGATTATGGCCATTGCGCTGATTGTCATCGGGCCGAAAAAGCTTCCTGATTTAGCTAAAGCCTTGGGAAAGGCATTGGGAGAGTTTAAAAAGGCCACATCCGAACTAAAAGATTCGCTGGAGATCGATAAGCCGCTTTCAGATGTCAAGAGGTCATTTGACAACCTGAACAAGGATTTAAACAAAGGTGGATCACAAAATTTGGGAGATGAAAAACGTCAGTTAAATGAAATTGGTTCAGGAGGGCCGGTTTCACACGAGCACCACGGGGAAAAAAAAGAATCATATATCGAGCCGCCGGAGAAAGGAAACCAGGAATCCCAGGTTGTTTCGGAAAAGGAGGTGGAAGAAAATTTAAGTGAACCAAAAGATGAAAAGACGGAAAACCGGACCAAGGTTTAACAAAATATGAAAGAGGAAGATAAAGCTCCCTTTACCGCCCATCTGGAAGAACTCCGAAGCAGATTGATCGTCAGTTTCGTGGCTGTTGGTGTATGTTTTTTTGTTGCCTATTTTTTCAAGGAAAAACTTTTTGAAATTTTGATGAAACCACTCACAGATGTCATGGGTGAAGGTGATCAGCTGATTTTTACAAACCTTCCCGAAGCCTTTTTTGTTTATCTGAAAACGGCGTTTCTTGCAGGAATCATGGCAGCATCTCCGGTGATTCTTTATGAGTTCTGGAAGTTTGTGGCCCCGGGTCTCTATAAGAAAGAACGTATGATCCTTTTGCCCGTGGTATTTCTGTGCTCTTTCTTTTTCATTGGTGGTGCCCTTTTTGGTTATTTTATTGTTTTTCCATTCGGTTTTAAATTTTTTCTCGGTTTTGCCACTGAATTCATCCGACCGCTTCCGTCCATGAAAGAGTACTTTTCGTTTGCATCCAAATTGCTGATTGCTTTTGGAGTCGTATTTGAACTGCCATTGATTATCACACTCTTTTCCAGGTTAGGCTTGGTTTCAGTTGAGTTTTTAAAGAAAAACCGTAAATATGCACTTTTGTTGTTTTTTGTCGGGGCAGCCGTTTTGACCCCGCCTGATGTGATCACCCAGATCATGATGGCTTTTCCTTTGATGATTCTTTATGAAGTCAGCATTATTGGTGCTCGGATTTTTGCCCGTAAAAATCCATATGAGGATGAAGAAAACGGGGAACCAATTAAAAAAAACGATTGATCCGATAGTTTAAGACAAATGGAAAATCAAATCAAAATAGGGGTATTGATTTCGGGTGGTGGTTCTAATCTCCAGGCGATTATTGACGCATGCGAAAAAAATGATATTGATGGACAAATATGTTTTGTCGGATCGGACAATCCTAAATCAAATGGATTGCAACGGGCCAAAAAACATAATATTCCACACTTCGTTGTAGATTACCGGTCAATTTTTCATGGTTTTCAGCAAGATGGTGAGAGCATATGCCTTCCATCTGATTTTGATTTTGAGGAAATTTTTTCAAAACAGAATCTTTTTCCTTCCAAAACTCCCCGAGATCAAATTCGGCGATTTTTTGAAGTTCGAGCCACAGCCGAAAGTCTGCTTCTGAAAAAAATGAATTCTTACCCTTTCGATCTGCTGGTTCTGGCCGGCTTTATGAGGATCCTCAGCCCCTATTTTATTGATAGAGTCAATACCGATTCCGCCAAACCTCGTATCATGAATATCCACCCCGCACTCCTGCCGGCATTTCCCGGTGCTGACGGATACGAAGCAACCTATAATTACGGATGTAAAGTTGGAGGATGCACGGTTCATTTTGTCGATTACGGTGAAGATACCGGTCCCATTATCGGTCAAAAATCATTTGAGATTTTTCCGGATGAGACTTTGGATGACATTCGCAAAAAAGGACTAGAAATTGAGTGGCAGCTCTATCCGAAATGTATTCAGTTGTTTGCAGAAAAGCGGCTGGAAATTGTCCGAACGATTCCTTATAAAAAATCCTCGGGAGCAAAAACCCGAACCACCGTCAAAATATTACCTAAACATTAAAGATTAAGAACCCCAAAAATTTTTTATTAGATGCTTGAGGGTTGAATCCACCGGTTTGTGCTTCCCTCATAAAGCCATTTGTCCGGAAAACCATTCATCCGAAGAAAGGTGGGATTTTTTAACCACCGATTTACATTTTCATAAGCATTTTGGAGGTGACGAAATTTTGAGGCGTCACCGCCATGATCAGGATGGTGTTTTTTGGCTTGTCGCCGATACGCACATTTTAATTTACCTTCGCATTCATCTGATAAGAGATCGGTTTTGTTAAGGCATAGAATGCTCAGATCTTTTTTTCTGACTCTTGGCACCGTAACTCGTGTGGGAACAATCCGGCTTAGTTCTGAATCAACCATTTCAGCCATTTCGAATACCTGTAAATTAGCCCTGTATCTTTTACGCGTTCTCTTTTTTTCAGACCACCATAAACTTCCCAAGGCTTGAACCATATCGCAAAAATCGAATACAGGCTTGTTTCCTGGTTTTCTGGAAATGATAAAACTGAAAATCTGATTTGTACCGTAAGGCAAAATGTCCATGAAAATAGTGAATTTTGTGAAATAAAAGGTGGCATATCGGGTATTTAATGCAACCAAAAGGCCGGTGCGCCTGTTTAGGTAATCTTTTAATTGTTGTCTGCAATCTGACGAACAATATCGTCGCCTGTTTAAATTTATACGGGTTCCGCAGGAAAGGCATGCATGAGAATTCTTGCTTCTCAGTTCCGAATTTTGGGGATAAAAGTAAATCATGCTCTATTTTTATCAGGATTTTCCAATTAAATGAAGAAAATTCTTAAAATGGTGCGACTTGATAAGCGACTTTTTGAATAATACCAGGTTAGTGGTCATCATACAAGAAAATCGTAGACCATTTTTCAATTGACCCGTTAATAATGAACTCAATAGGATTTTTCTTGACAAGCCAACCCCCTCCTGTTAAATGAATGAATATTCATTCATTTAAACTCCAACCATCAGGAGGTCTTCTATGGTCAGAAAAATCCGAAAAAGTGCAGTCATTGGTTCCGGTGTCATGGGAGGTGGTATTGCTGCACTCCTGGCAAGCGCCGGTATCAAAACACTGCTTCTGGACATTGTGCCGCCGAATCTTGACCAAAACAAGAAAGGAGATCCTAAAGAAAGAAACAGAATAGTCATGAACGGTTTTGAGGCTATTTTAAAATCAAAACCTTTTTTGCTGATGGATCCAAAAGACGCTGATCTGATTTCACTGGGAAATCTTGAAGATGACTTTGGGAAGCTTGCCGAATGTGACTGGATCGTGGAAGTGGTAATAGAAAAGCTTGAAATCAAAAAAGACCTTTTTCAAAAAATCGAGAAGGTTCGAAAACCGGATGCTATTGTTTCCACAAATACATCAGGGTTACCTATTAGAGAGCTTTCTAAGGACTTAAGCCTTCAATTCAAAAAAAATTTTCTGGGAACCCACTTTTTCAATCCTGTTCGTTATATGCGACTTTTGGAGATCATACCCGGAGAAGAGACATCAACTGATATTATTGAGTTTATATGTGATTTTGGGGAACGTATTCTTGGGAAAGGAATTGTGTTGGCAAAGGATACTCCCAATTTTATCGGAAATAGAATCGGGGTTCAACAAATCGTAATGGCAATGCAAGCCATGCAGGATCAAAAACTCAGTATTGCAGAGGTAGACTCCCTTTTCGGACCTGTTCTCGGAAGACCTAAGACAGCATTGTTTAAGACATGCGACCTGGTTGGTCTGGATACACTGGCTCATGTGGCAAATAATACCTATGAATTGGTGAAAAATGACGAACTCAGACAGTCTTTTAAACTGCCGCTTTATATTAATAAGATGATCGAAAAAAAGCTTCTTGGCGATAAATCGGGGGCCGGATTTTACAAATCGGAATGGAAGGACGGTCAAAAGGTCTTGAAAGTATTGGATTTGAGCGATTTTGAGTACAAGGAGGTTCCGAAAAGCCAATTTGAATGTTTAGCCCAGGCGATGAATGCTGAAACATTGCCTGAAAAAATCAGGGCAGTGGTTTATGGAAAAGACAAGGGGGCCAGGTTCGCCTGGAAAGTTGTTGCCACAAGCCTGATTTATGCAGCATCCAGAATCCCTGAAATCGCTCAAACCATAATTGAAATCGATAATGCCATGAAATGGGGATACAATTTTCAACTGGGTCCCTTTGAGACATGGGATGCAATAGGTCTTGAAGAATCGGTTGCCAAAATGGAACAAGAAGGGTTTTCCATTCCCGAGAATGTCCGAAAAATGCTTCAATATGGCAACAGGTCTTTTTATAAAATGGAAAACGGAAAAAAGTTTTATTACGATTTAAATACCCATAAGTATCGTGAACAGAAAGTGAGCCAAAGTATCATCTTACTGCCGGCGTTAAAAAATATGAATAAAACGGTTAAGACATGTAAGTCGGCTTCCCTTGTGGATCTCGGTGATCATGTGTTCTGTTGTGAGTTTCATACAAAAATGAACGCTATAAACCAAGAGATTGTTGATTTTTTGGAAGAGAGCTTGGATTTTACCGATAAATACGGGGCAGGTTTGGTGATCGGAAATCAGACGACAGGAATGCCAGGAGCATTCTCAGCAGGCGGCGATCTTCGGTTAATGGGAGAAATGGTTCGCCGGGGAAAGTTTGACGAAATTGAACAATTTATTAAAAAGGTCCAAGGAATTATGCAAAAAGCAAAATATTCACCTTTTCCCGTGGTGGCCGCTCCTTATGGGCTGGTTCTTGGCGGGGGGTGTGAAATTTGTTTGGGCGCTGCGGATAAAATGGTGGCTCATGCTGAATTGTATATGGGACTTGTGGAAATCGGGGTGGGTCTATTGCCGGCTGGCGGCGGGTGTTTAAATCTCTGGAAAAAGTTTATTCGCCAGGTACCCGAAGTTGTCCAGGGGGTGGATCTTGCTAAATTTTTTTCACCGGTTTTTAGAAATATTGCCACTGCAAAAGTATCGACATCAGCAGCTCAGGCTCGATCTTTAGGCTTTTTGGGCCCTGAAGACCGCATTGTGTTCAATATGGATTATCTTATTGGAGAAGCTAAAAAGGAGGTGTTGAACATGGTTGATGCAGGATATTCACCTCCTGTAAAGAGACCGGTAAGAGTATTTGGTGATGCCGCACAAGGTGTAATAAACATGGAGTTGAACAATATGCTTTCGGCTGGATTGATCAGTGAATATGATGCGTTTTTGGCCAGTCGCATCGGCTACGTGATCAGTGGCGGCGATGTCAGGGTCGGTAGTGAAATCGACGAGGAAGTCATCTTAAAACTCGAACGGGATGCGTTTGTGGATTTCTGGAAAGAACAAAAAACTCAGGCCAGGGCTGAACACATGCTTAAAACCGGTAAGCCGCTGAGAAATTGATGTCGAATCAATTTATAGATATTTAAGGAGATGAGATCATGCGAGATGCTTATATTGTCACATCTGTTCGAACTCCAGGTTGCAAGATGGGTAAAGGAGCTTTCAAGGATACAAGACCAGAGGACCTTCTGACCTTCATATTAAATGCCGCCATAGACAAAACACCGAATCTTTCCAAAAAGGATGTGGATGATATCATGATTGGTTGTTGTTTTCCTGAAGCTGAACAGGGGCTCAATATTGGAAGAATAGCAGGGCAAATGGCTGGTTTTCCGGTGGAAGTCACCGGTGCAACAGTCAACCGTTTTTGTTCATCCGGGCTCGAAGCTATCTGTCAGGCTGCTTTGAGGGTTATGGCCGGATGGGCGGAGGTTACGATCGGAGGGGGCGTTGAATCCATGTCCATGATACCCATGGGAGGTAATATGCCTCGTCCGCATCCTGCATATACGCGGGCACATCCGGAGTTATATATCGCTATGGGTTTAACAGCTGAAAATGTTGCGAGGAAGTATAATATCCCCAGAAAGGCACAGGATGAATTTGCATTTTATTCCCACATGAAAGCGGCTGAAGCGCGAAAAAATAATTTATTTACGGAATTGGTCTCCACACCGGCGACCCGTTATGTTATGAGTCAAAATGGCACATATCAGAAAGAAAGTTTTTTACAGGATTTCGATGACGGAATCAGAGAGGATACCAGCCTCGAGGCTTTGGAAAAACTCAAACCTGCATTCGCCGCACGTGGAACTGTTACTGCCGGAAATTCATCTCAGACAACCGATGGAGCCGCCGTATCCATTATCATGTGTGAGGAGAAGATAAAAGAGCTTGATTTGAAACCGGTTGCAAAGCTTAAAGCTTATGCAACAGTGGGATGCAAGCCTGAAGAAATGGGTATCGGTCCCAAATATGCCATCCCAAGGGTTTTGAAAATTGCCGGGCTTGATATGAACGATATTGGTATTTTTGAAATCAACGAGGCTTTCGCATGTCAGGTACTTTATTGTATCCAGGAACTTAATCTGGATATTCAAAGAGTCAATATTCATGGAGGGGCTATTGCATTGGGCCATCCCCTTGGCTGCACCGGGGCCAAACTCTGCTCAACTCTTTTGGCGAATATGGTTCAGTCGGGTTCAAAGTATGGAATCGAATCCATGTGTATTGGGGGTGGGATGGGTGCAGCTGCTCTCTTTGAACTATGCGAATAAGTCTTGCGCGATTTGACAGATATTTTTAAACTGACCAGGATCCTTTATTGCGTTTCCCTGAAAATATTTTCAATTTGTATCCATGAGAAGCCGTTTGGCTCCGCAATATATAAAAAGGCCTTTTTCAGGTGCCCGGCATGCCAGAGTGATGTTCAGGGCGGAGGCCAGAGAAACGGCAAGTGCTGTGGGTCGGGACATTGCAAGGATAATTGGAATTCGCGCTCTTGCAGCTTTTTGCACAAGTTCGTAACTGATCCGAGAAGATAAAACCAGAAAGGCCGCACTTTCAAGTTTTTTTTCTAAAAACAATTTACCGACAGCTTTATCGAGCGCATTATGACGTCCGACATCCTCTGCAACTGAAATCATAGTGTAATTATTGTCAAACAAAACGGCTGCATGGGCTGCTCGGGTTTTGTCTCTCAATGGCTGGTATTTGTTAAGATCTTCAAGGCAGTCCAATCCTTTTTGGGCATTGATCACTGTTTTTTTTTTAATCGGCAAAAGTAACTGCTGGAGTTCTTCCACAATATATTTCCCGCATATCCCGCAACTGGTCTGGCTGATGTATTCCCTCCGGTCCAGATGTTTTCCGGCTATTTTTTGTCTCTCGGGAGTTAGGGTAACCGTCACAACGTTGGTATTTTCCCCATCACAAAAGCCCAATGCTAAAATATCCTCCGGCTGATCAACAATGCCTTCGGCGAGGCAAAAACCTGCTGCATGAGCTTTCTCATCGCCCGGAGTTCTCATGACCACAGAGTAGGGTTTTCCCTGAATACGGATGGAAAGGGGTTCTTCGCAAATAACCCGCTGACTCGCATATTCGGTCTTGTCGAAATACCAGGAAATAATCTCATGTTTCAAACTGTTGTCCAAAAGATAACCTCCTCAAATTCAGATAATAAGACAGCATTAATTGTTGGAATTGAAAAATACAATATGTGCAACTCTCTGATTTTTAATTACAATATAATACAATTGTCATGAAAATTTAAATAATTATGCATATTTTACTTGACTTTCACAAAAAATCAAGCGAGTAAACAGGTTAGGGTTTTTTTGCCAAGTGCAATTCGAATACTTTTCCCCGTTACTGATAATTAGCTAGCTCATTAATGACCATAAAATCAAATGAGATAAGGTCCATTAAGCAATGAGCAAAAACTTATTGAAGCAAGTTAGAGAATCTTTAATGATCAGCAAGGCTGAGCTTTCTCGAAGAGCTAATATTTCCCCTATAACCATAACCCGGATAGAAAAAGGCATGCCTTGCAGAATGGAAACAAAACGCAAGATTCTATTGGCATTGGGATATAATTTAGAGGAGAAAAACAAAGTATTTGAGGATTAATTTTCCATCATGCTTTTTACAAAAAAAAATCGTCTTGTGGGGTTGGATATTGGTTCACGAAGTATAAAGGCTGCTGAAATCGGTGGTCTTAAAAAGGGTGACAGGCTGACCTTGAAAAAGTTCGGTATTATCGATATTCCACGAGGTTCCATTGAAGAAGGCAACATCAAAAAACCCGAGGAAATCGCCGAAGCCATCAAGCAGTTGTTTAAGACCTATGATATCCGCGAGCAGAATGTGGCTGTATCCATAGGCGGATATTCCGTAATCGTAAAAAAAATCAACGTCCAATCCATGACCGAAGAACAGCTTCATGAAACCATTCAATTCGAGGCTGAGCAATATATCCCCTTCGACATAAACGATGTCAACCTTGATTTTCAGATCTTGGGAGATAATGAAAATACCCAACGCATGAATGTGCTCCTGGTGGCGGCCAAAAAGGAAATGATAGACGGTTATATCAGCCTGTTGGAGATGGCAAGCCTGAATCCTTGTATCATTGATGTCGATGCTTTTGCACTTCAAAATATTTTTGAGATCAATTACAAACCCAAAGATGATAACGTTGCCCTGATTGATATCGGCGCTAGTAAAACCTCACTGAATATCCTGAAAGGCAAAGATTCCGTATTTATGAGGGATGTTTCGCTTGGATGCGACCAGATCAATCAAAAGATTGTCAATCTTGTTGATTGTACTAACGATGAAGCAGAACAGATCAAGTTTTCCGAAGATTCGGATCGGATATCCTCTGAGGATCTCACAGAGATTGTCACGACAGTTGTCGCAGACTGGTGCAATGAGATTCAAAGGGCCCTGGAATTTTTTTACTCTACCTATCCCGATGACCAAATCAAGACGATACTTCTTAGTGGAGGTGGAGGAAATATTAAGAAATTTAGACAATTACTGGCAGCTGAAACAACAGCCAAGGTTGAGACCATTGATCCTTTTAAGGCGTTTTATGTGGATAAAAACAAGTTTGATATATCATATACCAAGCAAATTGCTCCTCAGGCAGCAATTTGCATGGGATTGGCAACTAGAAGAGTAGACGATAAATGATTCGAATAAACCTACTGCCTTTTAGAGCAGCAAGAAAAAAAGAGAATATTCGAAAACAGGTTTCCATTTTTTTCCTGATATTATTTTTTATATCGGCACTATTGGTTTTTTATAACATGAGCTTAACCAATAAAACCAATAAATTAAAAATGGCTATTACAGATACGGAAAGAGAGCTGGAAACCTATAATAAAATTAACAAAGAAATCGCAGAAATCAAAAAAAATCTGCAAGTGCTGCAAAGCAAGACGGAAGTCATGGAAAATCTTGAAGCGAAACGCAGAGAACCGGTTGAAATTCTTCAGGCCATGACTGAAATCATTGTTGGTAATCGTATGTGGTTTACAAGTTTTAAGGTGACCGAAGAAATTCAGGCCCAGCCGCAGCTGGCGCCGGCAAAAGGAAAGCAGACTAAAAAGCAGCCTGAGATTTCCAAAGATTTACCTCTTCAGGAACCCAAAAAGGCTGTTATTACAATTAAAGGAGTTGCGTTAGACAGTAAAACAGTAGCTGATTTTATGACCCGGCTGGAAGATTCGCCTTTATTTAACAATGTCAATTTAAAGACTCTCAGGCAAGTAACCATTAAAGGATTAAACCTGATGGAGTTTGAGGTAAATCTGAATAAGATGCAGATCGGGCGGATGGATGCTCAGGCTTTATAAAATAGGCTTGTTAACACCTGATGGATTAAATTTGTGAATCAATGAAAAAGGTAACCATTTCTTCAAATTCCTTGGCTCCGATGTTTGATAAAATCGGCCAACTGACTAAAGCGCAGAGAATTTTAATTTGTGCCGCCGCTTTTTTGGTTTTGATTTCAGGATTTGTATATTTCTTTTATTATCCCAAATTCAAACAAATTGATACATTAGACACCCGATATAAAAAATTAAAAAGTGAACTTGATACAGCCAAAATCAATGCGAGTCAGTTAAAAAAATTCCAGCAAGAGATGAAGAATGCCGAAGATCAATTTAAAATTGCATCGCAAGCGCTTCCGGAAACAAAAGAAATTCCCAGTCTTCTGACCAGTATTTCAAAGTCGGGACAGGACTCGGGGTTGGAATTTTTGCTCTTTCAACCCAATCCGGATAAGGCAACCGGTTTTTATTCAGAGATACCGGTTTTAATTCAGGTCAAAGGGGGGTACCATAATCTTGCATTGTTTTTCGACAGAGTTTCAAGACTTTCCAGAATTGTGAACATAAAAGATATTGATATCGCAGCATCAGATGAGTCAGGAAACCTCATGACAAGATGTACGGCTGTAACCTATCGATTTTTGGAGCGTGAAATCGAACCAAAGCCTTAATATAAAGAAAAAAACAAAAAAGTAGCCAATAATTATGTATATTCAGCGTATGGTTAAAAAAGTTGGGATCATTTCATTGGGGATAGCATTTCTGTGTATGGGGATTGCTTGCAATAATCAAACAGAACAGCCCCCAAAGCCCAAAGTGGTAGGCCAGAAAATTGAAATGGGTTCTGCCAAAACTGAGCAACCGGTTTCTCCTGAAGATGATATCGCCAAAGAAAGTGATCAGGGGCTGGCATTGGATCAGGGAAAAATCGTCATGAAAGATGATGGCGATACTGTAATTTCAGACGAATTAAATTTACCTGCAGATGACTTGATCATGGAAATAGAGACCTCAGGAATACCGGAACTTTATAACCCTGATAACAAGATTGATCCTTTTATGCCTTTATTCAGGGAAGGGCCAAAGTCTGAGGTGGAGGTTTCCCAAAAAGTTGAACGAGAAAAACGGATACCCCGGACTCCTCTTGAAAGAATTGATCTTAGCCAGTTAAAACTGGTGGGTATTATTCAGGCGCCTGGTGGAAATAAAGGTTTGGTTGAGGAGGCGTCGGGAAAAGGATATATCATATCGACAGGGACCTATATGGGAACAAACGGAGGCAGAGTTGTTGAAATATCCAAGGACCGGGTCATTGTAGAAGAAGAAGTCGATGATGTTTTAGGTAAATTGACCCTCCAGAAAAGGGAACTCAAACTTCAAAAACCTTTTGGAGAAAATTGATATGAAGCGCAAAACCAAAAACATATCTATGTTTTTTGCCCATGCGATTTCGCTTTTACTTTGTGCGATTGTAATTATTGTAAGTGGATGTGCCGGAATTCAAACAACTTCGCCGGAGGAGGGGAAAGCATCGGAAGTCCCTTTGATGACGGATTCAACATTGGTAGAAAAAGAAAAGACTGCTGTAGCCGAGCCTGAGCCATTGTTGACGGAAGAGGCGTTGATGGCTGAAGAAACAGTGTTGATCTCCGGAAATCAGAAGTCAGGAGATCAAACAAATCCTGCTCATAAAGAATCTGCCTTGGTTAATCGCATTGAATTCTCAGGATTACCGGAAGGACGATCCGTTATCACTGTAGGGACAACTCGGCCAATTCGATATGAACTCAAAGAAATGTCGGATAAAAAGGTAATCCTCCAACTTTTGGATACGCGTTTACCTGAACAGCACAAAAGGCCTCTGATTACAAATCGGTTTGACAGTGCTGTTGACAAAATCTTACCGATTCAAACGACTTCCATGAAAGATGCAATCATAACTATAGAACTTAGGGAGAAAGTCGGGTTCCAGCCACAACAGACTGATAATTTGTTACAAATCCATTTTGAAGCTTCCTCAATTTCTCCGAAGTCTTTAGATGAGGCAGGGTTGCCTTCCTGGCAACGGATGATATCAGAACCTTTGGAAGATCCAATTTCCCCATCAGCCCAAATGTCCGCTGGAACAAGACTTTCTCCAATTGCAAAAAATATGGTGCAGGAAACAGAAATACCGGATGCAATTTTGGGAATGGAAACAGTCGGGTCTGGCAAGACATATACTGGTGAAAAAATCGCCCTTGATTTTTTTGAAACAGATATCAGAAATGTTTTCAGGATTCTTAGGGAAGTCAGTGGTAAAAATTTCGCAATTGACAGGGATGTCACCGGAACTGTGACTTTGACCTTGGAAAAGCCGGTTCCCTGGGATCAAATACTGGATCTTATTTTAAAAATGAACCAGTTGGGTAAAGTGGAAGAAGCTGATGTTATTCGTATTGCCAGGATGGAAACCATTACCAAAGAACAAAAAGACCGCCAGGATCAGATTGCCGCTCGAGCCAAACTCCTTGAAGAAGAAAAAGCTGTAGAGCCTTTGGTGACTGAATATTTTCCAATTAATTATTCAGAAGCTGAAAGAGACATCCTGCCCAAATTGCAACTTATTTCCACCAGGGACCGGGGAATTATTACTGTGGATACCCGCACCAATATGGTGATTATGACGGACACGGCAGATAAAATTAAACATGCCAGAGAAATCATTCAGCGGTTGGATATGGTTACTCCTCAAGTGATTATTGAAGCCAGAATTGTCGAAGTCACCAGCGATTTTTCCAAGGAAATAGGTATCCAATGGGATATGGCATCAGAGCAGGGAAGAGTGATTCGTGGTCCGTGGATGGGTGCTAGCAATCCGCTGCAATATGGAGTACCTGGATCACATGCCATTGATTGGAGACGTAATCAACCAGATCCGACAATTCAAAGGAATTTTTCCTCGGGAGAAAGAATTGATAGTTCAAGATTAGGGGGGCAGTGGGGATACGATACAGCAGTTAACCTCCCTGTATTAAATCCCGCCGGTTCCATAGGATTTCAATTTTCTCGAATTTTCGGATCTCCATTGGTAATAGATGCCAGGTTATCTGCATTGGAAAGCAAGGGTGAAGGTAAAATTGTTTCCTCTCCAAAAATAATGACCTTAAACAATAAAAAAGCGGTGATTAAACAAGGGCGTGAAATTCCATACTCTGTAATTGGTTCTGATGGTATGGTTCAAACACAGTTTAAGGAAGTTGACCTTCGTTTGGAAGTCACACCCGTTGTGACGCCGGATGACAGGGTAACCCTAAATGTCCTGGTTGCAAAAGATGAAGTTGCCGAATTCTCCGTTGACGGTATCCCCTCACTTTCGACAAAAAGAGCGGAAACAGAACTATTGGTGAATGATGGCGAAACCATTGTGATCGGTGGTATTTTACTATCCTCTGAGCAAGAATCTACTGATTCTGTTCCGGTACTTGGTAAATTACCCGTCCTAAAATGGCTATTCAAAAAGGATGGAAACTTTAGCAGAAAAGAAGAACTCTTAATATTTCTGACACCAAGAATCATGCGGCTTGAACAGAAAAATATGTTAAGTTATCAAAATTGATGAACTGAAGAAATAAAAAAGGTGCAAGTTCCTTTTGAAAAGGAGATTGCACCTTTTTTTATGGTTTTTTATGTAAAAATTAAATTTTACCGTAAGATTCTTTTACTTTTTCACGGTCAATATTACCACTTGCAGTTTTGGGAAGCTCTTCCACAAATTCCACATATTTGGGCTTTTTATATCGGGCAATACGCTGGGCCACAAAATCGACCAATTCTTTAGCTTCTATCGACTCTCCTTGTTTTAACACGCAAACTGCTTTTATCGCTTCACCAAAATCCCGATCAGGCACACCGATCACAGAAACCTCCTGTATTTTTGGATTTCCCATGATCACATCCTCCACTTCAGCCGGATATACATTTTCTCCTCCGGGTTTGATCAGTTCTTTTTCAGGTTTTCTTCCTGCAAACCATAAATACCCCCCCTCGTCAAATCTTCCAAGATCTCCGGTATGGTGCCAGTTGTTTCTGAATGTCTTTTGATTCAATTCCGCCTGTTTCCAATATCCCTTAAAGACAAGTGGTCCTCGAACGACGATTTCTCCTTTTTCCCCGATAGGAACCGGATGGTCATGTTCATCCACCATACAAATTTCAGACAGAAAAGCCGGTTTTCCAGCCGACCCGGGTCGTTCGGAAAATGGAGCCAGGGTTATGGTTCCGGATGTTTCAGATTGTCCATATAATGGCCAAAATGTGCTTTTGGTTTTTTTCTCAAATACCGCAATAGTGTCCGGGGCCTCCAAACCTGTCAGGTTTCTCAGAGAAGATGTGTCGTAGTTACCTGTTTCGAATTCATCCAACAATCTGGACATAATGGGGGCAAAACTGCCCAACATGGTGATTTTTTCCTTTTGGGTTAATTCCATCGCCATTTTTTGATCAAATTTGTCCATCACAACATTTTTTCCGCCGGCATGCATGGCTGCCATACACAGATTAAGTCCTGTTATGTGAAACATTGGCAACATATTCAGATAAGCATCATGGCAGGTAAGATGCCAGGCAGCCATAAATTGCATATTGGCAGCAATAATGTTCTGATGGCTTAATACGGCTCCGCGAGGTTTGCCGTCAACAGCTGCGGTGTAAATAATACAGAACGCATCATCTGAAGTAATATCCAAGGGCTGAAAAGAATCTTTCGCCATAAGGGTGTCCAAAGGACTGATGTTCGGGCAGTCCTTGTCAAAACAAAAAATATTGTCCATCGTTACATCGGCTGAGCTGTTGCTGATCAGTTCTTGTATTTTTGCTCCGTGTTTTTTGTCCACAACGATAACGGAAGGCGAAGAATCTTGCAGAATATATTGAATTTCTTCATTGGACAGCCGCCAGTTGACAGGTGAAACAATTGCCCCGAGGGCTGCTGCTGCGCCGAATATATGGAAAAAATTTTCGTGGTTCAAACTTAAAATGCCTATGCGATCTCCCCGGCGAACACCTTTTTTAGCAAATCCTGCGGCAAGAGAGTTGACCTGGTCAAAAAGCTGTTTGTGTGTGAGTCGTTTTTCACCACTTACAAGAGCTGTATTGCTGCCGAAGAGCATGGCATTTCTTTTATAAATATCGTAAATTGTAAAACTTTGTAAAATCAATGATACCTCCTTAAAAATTATGCTTTAGGGTTTACATGGGTAGAATTTTTAATTCTCGACTCAAAATGGTGGCTGTAAAACCGTTTAAATTTGACATGATTTAATTTTTAAAAAAACAAAACGTCGTGGTTTAGAACAGTTCCGTCAGGAATAAACGCCGGCGTTTTCTTGGTGTTTTCGATATGAACTCTTCCCTTAACCTTAATATCTTTTCCAAAAAAAACATTGCCTTTGACAGTTAGAGAATCGCATTGCACCAAGGATGGCGGGCCATCCTTGAACCTGTCAAAAAACATGTCTATTTTTCGATAAAATTCAGGATCAAGGGATATTGTGATCGGAACCATCCCATCACGGTCGGGATTGGAAACGATTCCTTTATTTTTCTGGACTACATAGCAATCAGACCAAACAGCCAACAGATCGTTGTGGCCTTTGACCGGCATAAACCTTGCTTTGGAGACTTTGATGGCCGAAGCTCCTTCAAACATTGAAATTGCAGCGCCCATCGCAGTTTCTACCTGAAAAATATCCGGACTTAAATCATCTCGCGGATCAAGCTTGCCGGGCTTTAAGATTAAAGGGAGATAAAATTTTTTATATTTTGAGAAATAATCTTTTAAGAAAACCAGATCTATCCAGAGATTGTTGGTGTTAAAAAAACGATATTTTTGTATATCCTGAAATGCCTCAATCTCTTCTTCAGGGCATTGGGCAATCTCTCTTAAGATGAGTCTTCCGTTTTTTTGCTTTGCTAAATGACCGCCTTTAGCATCTAAAGGTCGTCTCTGGGTTACTTCCATTAAAAAGGGAATTGCATTTTTTGAAAAATACCCCAGCAGGGGTTCATTGACTCTGGCACCCAAATTGTCGGAATTACAGATAAATGCATAGCGTATATTCTGGTCCAAAAGCTTTTGCATCATTTGAGAAGAAAAAAGTGCAGAATAAATATCGCCGTGCCCCGGAGGATTCCACTCCAGGGATGGGTCTTTGGGCCACACGGCAGGAGACAGGTCGTGCCTGTTAATTTTAGGGAACTTATATTGAAGAAAGCTCAAGGGAAAATCAGATGGATTTTTGATATCCATTTCGCGCAGGCTTGTAAGTGTTTTTTCATGGGTACGAAAACTATTCATAAGCACCAGGTTGATTCCCAGGTTTTTGGCATGTTCCATTTTAAATTCCAAAAATGTTTTTCCATGCTTTATTTTAATCAGGGATTTGGGCCCAGTCAGCCCCATGCTGGTGCCAAGGCCACCATTGAGCACAATCATTACTGTTTTGTTCATCACTTTTTTTCCGGATTCCGCATAATTTTCCAGGTCTTTTAAATCGGGTATTTCCTCATGCGTTACCGGAATGATATCCTTGTTATAAATGAACCCTTTTTCATTGTTGACCACTTTTTGATAATAATAGGCAAATGAATCGATAGTATGCGAATCGAGTCCATCATTTTGCATTTTTTTAATAAAGGAATCCAAGTGGTTGGACAAAATTTTGTTAGATGAATCCTGGTTTGTATACATTTCAGATCCTCATATGTTATTGAAGAAATCTCGTGCAGGATTTGATTTTGATCTATTGAACAGGCATGATCCACCCCATAGAGTCTTCGACTTTACCGTATTGAATATCCGTAATGGCGTCGAATAATTTATGGGCAACAGGTCCCACTTTGCCATCACCGATTTTGATCACCTTGTCACCGTATTTGAGCTCCCCTACAGGTGAAATAACCGCTGCGGTTCCTGAACCGAATATTTCCTGCAGTTTTCCGGAATGAAATGCATCCATCACTTCATCAATGCTTATTCTTCTCTCCGTCACTTTCATGCCCCATTTTTTACCTAAGGCAATCACCGAATCACGGGTTATACCCGGTAGTATGCTTCCGTTTAGCATTGGGGTAATAATTTCATCATCGATAACAAAAAAGATATTCATTGAACCAACTTCTTCGACATATTTCAATTCCACACCATCCAGCCACAAGACCTGAGTATAACCGGCTCTGTGAGCTTCTTCTGCAGCCAAAAGACTTGCCGCGTAATTTCCTGGTGTTTTGGCTTCACCAAGCCCACCGCGTACCGCTCGCACATGATCCTTGGTTACCCATATTTTAATCGGATTAAAGCCTTCCTTGTAATAGGCCCCTACGGGACACAAAATGATAAAAAAGCGGAATGTATGTGATGATCTGACACCCAGATAGGGATCAGTGGCAATGCAGGTAGGGCGAATATAAAGGGATGTTCCCGGAGCACTCGGTACCCAGCTCTTTTCTGTTAAGAGCAGTTGTATTAAACAATCAAGAAAGAGGTTTTCATCGATTTCTTTCATGCAGAGGGCCCGGGCGGAACGGTTCATTCGCCGGATATTATCCATGGGTCTGAAAAGTTGAATTTTCCCGGTGGGTGTTCTAAAGGCTTTCAGCCCTTCGAAAATTGCCTGACCATAATGCAATACCATCGTAGCCGGATCCATTTCGAAAGCTTTATACGGTTCAATGCGAGGGTTGTACCATCCCTTGTCAGGATGATAATCCATATTGAACATGTGATCTGTAAAAATGGTGCCGAAAGTCAGGTCCGAGTCATCCGGCTTTTGTTTTAAGTGATCTGCAATTTTTATGGTCAGTTCCATGTCGCCTCCTCAATTCCCTAAAATAAAAATAGAATTGTTGAATTCATAAGATGTGCACAGTATGAGAATGTATTTCAAAACCTATTATGGTATCATGTTTTTTTAACCCATTGCATCCGGCCTGAATTCTGGTCATACTCTCTGATTGCGGGAGAGCCTAACAACTCGATAAGCTGTAATTCACCGCTTAACAAAAGGGTATCTGAAAAAAGAGATCCCCCGGAAGTGTTTCCGGACTGATCCGCTAGAATAATTTGAGCTTGTACATGGGCATTTCCACCATTTAAAGTGATATTACCAGAGCAGAAAATAATTTCCATTGGAAATTCATTTCTTGAAGTAACATGAACATGCTGTTTCTGATCAAAAACGCCTATTGTGAATAATGATACGGCACCACTTATGGAAAAAAGAGCTTGTTGAATGGCATTTTTATGGCAGAAAGACTCTACTGCACGGATAATATCTTCTCCTGTGGGTAGATTGCCTATAAAAATGCGACCAGGGCTATAGGTTGAAAAATGATCACTCATCATGTGCAAAATCAAATAGCATAAGCGTATTTTAAATCAAGATTTAATTTCAATCGAACCTGTTGACCTCCGATCATATCACCGGAGTTTACCGGAGTTTACTGTTTGACATTTTATTCAATGATCTTTATCATATCAAACATTTTATCCCCTTTGCCAAAATATATATGAAAGGAAATCAAGAATATGGGTATAGCCGAATCCATGGCGGGCATAGAACCAGTCAGGTTATCTTCTGATAGCCGTTTCAAATTCAAATGCCATAAAGGTGTTTCATGTTTTACGCAATGTTGCCGGGGTATCAATATCATTTTGACGCCTTACGATATTATACGGTTGAAAAATCGATTGAATCTGAGTTCTGAAAAATTTCTGGCTATCTACACAAAGCCCGAAATTCTGGAAAAAACAGACCTTCCCATGGTCACTTTAAGACTTTTGGACGATGATCAGCAATCATGCCCATTTGTCCGTGAAGACGGATGTCTGGTGTATAAAGACAGACCAACCACGTGCAGGTACTATCCTATAGGCGTTGCATCTCTTTCTCACAAGGAAGATTCGGATGGAAGTGAATTCTATTTTTTTGTCCATGAACCTCATTGTAAGGGGTTTGAAGAAGATACTGAATGGACGGTTCGCCAATGGCGAAAGGATCAGGGGGTGGACATCCATGATGAAATTAACGCAGGTTGGACCGATCTTGTTGTGAGAAAACGATCCTTTCCGAAAAATATCCAGCTGACTCAAAAGGCCAAGGATATGTTTTTTATGGCCAGTTACGATATCGACAAATTCAGGGATTTCATCTTTAACAGTTCTTTTTTAAACCGTTATGATATTGATTCTGAAACGATAAATAAAATAAAAGAAAACGAGGTCGAGCTGTTGAAATTTGCCGTAAAATGGCTGAAATCCGTTTTGTTCCAAGGAAGTTCCGATGGTGGTTTTAAATTAAAAGATGGTCTTGGAGTCCAGGGGAAACAATAGGATAATTTATTGTTTGTTTTTAGAAATCCGGTTTTTAAGCGGTGTCAGGTGATGCAAAAACCTGACACCGAATTTTTTAATTTTAAAAAATGATTTTATTCATATTTTTCGTAAGCCAGACCACGCCAGTTTGCAGGGTCATTCAGACGGGAAGTGATATCTACATTAAAAAATTCCTGTACAGGTCTCAAAATATCCGGATTATTTTTCCAGACCGTTTGTGCTGCATCAAGAACCTTTTTTAAAGCGTTTTGTGTGGCTTTACCCAATGGCTGGCGGCAACCTCCTGAAGGCATACCCAAAATCGTCATCAATAACTTGATTCCGATAGGATTTCTAGCTTTGCATACTACCTCTCCATAAGGTGTTTGCTCCTGCGTTTTAATCATAACAAGTCCGAACAGCGGTGTAAGCGAATCCATAAGCTGTTTTGCTTCTGTTTTCCTTCCTTCATTGAGAAATGAAACCATTTGACTAACCGCTTGCGGAGCAACATTGGAAACAACCGAAATAACTCCCGCACCTTTAACTCCAGGGTCGGTCATCATCTCGAAAGTCATTCCGTCGTCGCCGGAAAGGATTGTAAAATCAGGGCCGCAACACTCACGGGTGCGGCGCATATTCTCAATGCTTCCGGTGGCTTCTTTAACGGTATTGACGTTTTTGAAGGCTTTATTTAAAAGTGCAAGGTCTTCAGGCAACAGTTGTGTGCCTGTACGTCCGGGAATAATGTAAGGAATCATTTCCAGTTCAGGAAAGGACGAAGCCAAGGGGCCGATATACTCTTTTCGAATTTCAATTGAGCTGGGACCGTTGTAATATGGGTCAACCAAAAGTACAGCATCGACTTTGGCTTTAGCCGCATGCCGGGTGGCTTCTAACGATTCTTTGGTATTGTTGCTTCCGGTACCGGCAATGCAAAGGCATTTCCCACGAGTTTGCTCGGCGATTTTTTCAACAACATTCAGATGTTCTTCCCATGTTAATGCCGGACTTTCACCGGTAGTCCCCACTGATAGAATTCCAGTGATACCGTTTTTAATCTGAAATTGGGCGAGCTTTTCCAGACCTTCATAATCGACCGCTTCACCTGAATATGGTGTCACCAGTGCGGTAAAACATCCTGTGAGCATAATATCCCCCTTGCTATCAGAAAATTGAAAAGTTGAATAACCTACATGTTGGTCGTCGGCGGCAATGCGTAAATGAAAGATACGTTAAAAATATCTGAAAGGTAAAGAAATGAGGGTACCATGTCAAGAAAAAAAGTCTTAGAAAAAATTCTTGAGATGAGAAACTGAAAACATTTCGGAAAAATGAAAAATCCGAGGTGAATTTTGGGTTTCATTATAGAATGAATTAGCGTATACTTACTTTTTTTGAGGTTTAACAATGAGCTGAATATAATGGATTAACTGATTAACAGGTTATAAAAATATTATCAATTCATAAAAGATCATTAGGGATATTATCATGGTTCAAGCCAAAAATGCGGATGAATTTATCGCCAAAGCTAGAGAGGCAATCGCCTCAAACCCGGATTGCGGGGCTTCCCACTATAACCTTGCTGTTGCGCTTATCGGGCAAAAACGCTATGAAGAAGCCGAAGCTTCACTAAAGGCTGCTGTTCATTGCAGCCCAAACCTGGCTGAAGCTTATGTGCTTCTTGGAGGCCTTTGTTTAAACAAGGGGGATTTGGAAGGCTGTTTGAAATACAATAAGGATGCAATCCACTCAAGGGCTGGTTTTTCTGAGGGTTATGGAAACATCGGATTTGTATACCTGCAGCAGGGGAAAATCGAAGATGCGATTTATAACTTGGAAAAAGCTGTTCGGTGGAATCCAAACTTTGTGCAGGCTTATTCAAATCTTGCCAACGCCTATTTAATGAATGGTCAACTGGATGAAAGTATCGAAGCCAACCTGAAAGCCCTTGAAATTGAGCCTAACTTTGCCGTTGCTCATAATAATCTTGCCATAGCATACCTTGAAAAGGGATTGCACGATTTGGCAGCTAGGCACTGTGAAAAAGCTATAGAGTTGGGCTATGAGGTTGCCGAGAATATTTTGAAGGAAATCGAGGAGTATCGCAGTCAACGATGATGATGAACTTGATTCTGTAAGTTATAAGTGTCGATCCTGTTGAAAAGGAATCGAATGATTTGAATTTTGGTCCTTGTACCCTTTAATTCATTTACAAGCTACCTTCCTTGGATGATTGTTTTGAGCTGAAAACAGAAGTTATCGCCGTTGAATAAATTTAATTTTTTCTTATCTGATCTACCCGATTCCATTCAAGAAACCGATCCTTTATGGGGTGAGAGGCTTCTTGTTGGTCGAATGAAAGGAACGCCGGAGGCAGGCAGGGATGTTAAATATGGTGATTATTTTAAAGCGACTGAAGCATTTATATCAGAAAATGGTTTCCAAAGGATTATCTCATCGATTTTTCAGCAATCCAACATTTTGATTTCTCAGGATAAAATTAATAATATTTCAGTTTTTCTTGAAAAACACGGAGAATATTATCATCCTTCAAAAGTTGAAGTGACAACGGCAACGCATGAGTGGAAGTTTGCTCTAAACGTTGCGGTTAGTAGAGCAGGGCTCAGTATTGCCAAAAAGGAGTTTGAGCTTCTTGGAAAGCTTCGACGAGAATTCCCATACGAGTATATCCCCTCCGTTTATGAATATGGACAGATCTCCAATGCTGCAGGCTCCTGTGATTTTCAAATGTTTCTGGGGCAATGGTTCTCAGATTTTAATGAGTTTCATATTCATTCAATCGACCATGGCGGAAATTGTCGTGTTGAGGTTTGGGATCAGAAAACGGGCAATCATTTCCTTTCTGAAAAACTGGCCTATGAAATATATCGCCAGACGGCCTTAATCCATACCTGCTATCTTAATTTGAAAACATCTGAACGGATTCATCCCTGGCATCATGCTGCCGGCGATTTTGTTGTAAAGATCGATGGTGACCAGGTTCAGGTAAAGCTTGTGACTGCCAGGGGATATTATCCCTTGGTATACAATGATGAAAATGATATTGAATCATTGTTGGAGGCGGCACTGGTGTTTCTGTCGGATCTGAGTGTAAAAAATCGTATCGATCGCATTAAAGGGGTTGGGGATCTAGTCTGGGCCAGTGATATTTTTGTGATGGCAACCATCGATGGTTTTTTCAAAGGGTTGGTGCAAAAAGCCCTGAGAAATATCATTTCCCCAAATTTGGTCGATCATTTTGGTGCTTACTTATCTTACCATTCGGAATCTTCAATTAGAAACCTTTTTGACGACATTCTTGCAACATATCCTCAGGAGTCCCCTGAATTGCCGTTGATTAAACCCAGGATTGATACTCATGCTTCGATATTTTATCGTTTTGCACGACACTTTTTTTCTGCTGCCGCGACGCATCCATGAGCAGGGGATTTTAAAACAATCACTGAAAATTTATTTTTTATTGACAAAGAGCTGCATTGATACTATATCTGCCCCTTTAAATCGGTGATTAATCACTTAATATATAATGGCCCTTGACATGGAACCAGGGCCGTAATATAGGAGATGAGTTTAAAATATACATATGATTATTATGGGTTGTTAAAAACATGTAAGATTAAATTTGAATTCAAACATCAGTGAAATGACAGATTAAAAAATATTCATAGCTGAGAGGAGGTGACTCAGAAACCATAGCTTTAAAATCGGTTTATTTTGAGTAGCGAATTATTAACATTAATGGAGGTAACACGATGAAACATGAAATCCCAATGTTGGACCAGTTAGAATCCGGACCCTGGCCCAGCTTCGTGTCCGACTTGAAGCAAGAGGCCGAGAGACGGGCCAAAAACCCAGATGGTATCGAATATCAGATCCCGGTCGATGTGGTCGAAGACATTTTGGGTGTCCTTGAGCTTTCCTTTAAGCATGGTCGGACCCACTGGAAACATGGCGGTATTGTTGGCGTATTTGGCTATGGTGGTGGCGTTATCGGCCGATATTGCGATCAGCCGGAAATGTTTCCTGGCGTTGCACATTTTCACACCATGCGAGTTGCCCAACCTGGTGGAAAATTCTACACAACTGAACACCTTAGAAAAATTGTTGATTTATGGGATTTTAGGGGCAGTGGAATCACCAATATGCACGGTTCTACCGGCGATATTATTTTCCTTGGCACCACCACCAAGCAGCTCGAAGAAATTTTCTATGAGTTGACACACAATATCGGGCAGGACCTGGGCGGTTCAGGCTCCAACCTGAGAACCCCTGCAGATTGTATCGGTCAAGCCCGTTGTGAGTACGCCTGTTACGATACACAGGATCTTTGTTACGACCTGACAATGGAATATCAGGATGAACTTCATCGTCCAGCCTTCCCGTATAAATTCAAATTTAAGTTTGACGGGTGCCCGAATGGTTGTGTTGCATCGATTGCGCGTGCGGACATGTCTTTTATCGGAACCTGGAAAGATGATATCAAAATCGATCAGGAAGCTGTTCAAGCTTATATCGGTGGTGAATTTGTGCCTAATGCCGGTGCCCACAGCGGACGTGATTGGGGTAAATTTGACATCCAAAAAGAAGTCATCGGGTTGTGCCCCACGGAATGTATGTGGATGGATGGCAAGACATTGAAAATTGACAACAGGGAATGTACTCGCTGCATGCATTGTATCAATGTTATGCCCAGAGCCTTGCGAATCGGCGACGATCGAGGCTTATCGATTTTTGCAGGCGCGAAAGCTCCGATTCTTGATGGTGCTCAACTGGGTACGCTGATCGTGCCTTTTATCAAGGCTGAGGCTCCCTACACCGAAATTAAGGAAAACGTGATCGAACCGATTTGGGACTGGTGGATGGAAGAGGGCAAAAACCGGGAGCGTCTTGGAGAGTTGATGAAACGTCAGGGCCTTCAGAAGCTTCTTGAAGTGGCTGGTCTTGACCCTGATCCGCGGATGGTCCAAGAACCTCGTACCAACCCCTACATCTTCTGGAAAGAAGAAGAAGTCGAAGGTGGTTGGGATCGCGACATCAACGAATTCAGAAAATACCATCAGAGATAAAAAGGGGGAATCATGGCATTTATTTCTTCAGGATATAATCCGGATAAACCGATGGAGGATAGGATCACTGATATTGGTCCTCGGAAATATGATGAATTTTACCCTCCGGTCATCGCTAAAAATAAGGGCAAATGGTTATATCACGAATATCTGAAGCCCGGCGTTCTGGTGCATGTCGCAGAATCAGGTGATGAAGTCTACACGGTTCGTTGCGGCGGAGCCCGTTTAATGTCGGTTACACACATTCGTGAAATTTGTGAAATCGCCGATAAACATTGTGGCGGGTATTTGCGTTTTACTACACGAAATAACATCGAATTTATGGTTGACAGCAAAGACAAAGTTCAGCCGTTGATTGATGATCTTGAAAGCCGAAAATTTGCTGCTGGAAGTTTCAAGTTTCCGGTGGGTGGTACCGGCGCAGGGATCAGCAATATCGTTCATACCCAGGGATGGATTCATTGCCATACCCCGGCCACGGATGCTTCTGGCCCGGTAAAAGCGGTTATGGATGTTCTTTTCGACGAATTCAAAAATCACAGAATGCCGGCTCATGTCCGGGTGTCTTTGGCATGTTGTTTGAATATGTGCGGCGCGGTTCACTGTTCAGATATCGCTATTTTGGGTTACCACCGAAAACCGCCTCTACTTGACCATGAATACCTTGACAAAATGTGTGAAATTCCATTGGCCATTGCAGCATGCCCCACCGCTGCCATTAAGCCTGCAAAAGTGGAATTGCCTAATGGTACCAAGGTCAATAGCGTGGCCATTAACAATGAGCGTTGCATGTTCTGCGGGAACTGCTATACCATGTGTCCCTCCTTGCCGCTTGCTGACAAGGAAGGTGATGGTATCGTAATCATGGCTGGTGGAAAAGTATCCAACCGTATCAGCGCACCCAAGTTCTCAAAAGTTGTTGTGGCTTTTATTCCCAACGAAGCACCGAGATGGCCATCAACTTGTGATGTCATTAAGAAAATGGTTGAAGTTTATGCCGCCGATGCCAGAAAATATGAACGTCTTGGCGAATGGGCCGAACGAATCGGATGGGAAAGATTCTTCGAGAAATGCGAACTGGAATTTTCGCATCACCTCATCGATGATTTCCGTGATCCGGCTTACTTTACCTGGCGCCAGACTTCACAATTCAAGTTCTAATTAAAAACCCACTACGGGGAGTCCCATCGCTGGTGCTCCCCGTAATTATAAAAAAAGGGGTGAAGTATGGAATACGAAGAAGCAAAACAGTTGATCGTTGATGGGCTTACCAAAAAACAGAAGGTGAAGTCCAAATTTTATTTCAACGATTTGGCTAAATTGATTGATTTAAAACCCAGGGAAGCTAAAAAACTGATCAATCAGTTGGTTCAGGATGGAGTACTTGAGTATTGGTCAAGTGGAAGTACATCCATGTATGGCCTGAAAGGTACTGGAAAACAGGCCCATGCTGAGCATGAAGACTAATCGGTGTTTTTCGTTTTCAGGCATTACCATTCGGAATGATTTTTTAGGTTATTTTCTCATACGCCAATGTTGCTTTCCGATCTCCCAAGAATTTTAATTGCTGCCTTACGGGGAGGCTCCGGAAAAACGGTGATCACTGTTGGAATCATCGCGGCTTTGGCAAAACAGGGAAAAACTATCGCACCTTTTAAAAAAGGTCCGGATTACATTGATGCGGGCTGGCTTGCGCTTTCCGCAGGCCGGCCTTGCTATAATCTGGACAATTTTCTCATCTCAAATCAAAAAATCCTACATTCTTTCCTCCGGCATTCCCAGTATACTGACATTTCCGTAATAGAAGGAAATCGCGGTTTATATGACGGTATTGATACTTTCGGAAAAACCAGCACCGCCGAATTGGCCAAACTATTAAACACACCGGTCATATTATGCCTTGATTGCACTAAATCAACCCGGACATTAGCGGCCATTGTTTTGGGATGTCTCAGGTTTGATCCTGATGTTCAACTTAAGGGTGTTATTTTAAACCATGTAGCAGGGTTGCGGCACCAGAAAAATATTCGCCAAAATATCGAATATCACTGCGGAATTCCTGTGGTCGGAGCTGTGCCGAAACTCAAAGAACAAAATTTTCCTGAACGGCATATGGGGTTGATTCCTACCCCTGAACACAATCGCGGCATTGATTCTGTGAAGGCCATTAGGGATATTGTATCGAACCATATAGATTTAAATGCTGTTTTGGATATTGCGCAAAAAGCATGCCCCTTAGAAATTACCGAACATTTGGTTGGGGAAGGATTTCCTGGTGATAACATACAAACTGCCAAAGACAGTCCAACGATAGGTGTCATCAGGGATTCGGCATTTCAATTTTATTATCCGGATAATATCGAGGCGTTAAAAGCTGCTGGTGCATCTGTGATATTTATCAGTCCTTTTGAAGATAATGATTTTCCAGAGGTTGACGCTCTTTACATCGGAGGGGGCTTTCCGGAAACCCACGCTGAAATTTTGGCTGAAAAGGAAGATTTTCGGAAGAGATTGAAATTTCTTGCGGAAAGTGGGTTGCCTGTTTACGCGGAATGCGGAGGATTGATGTATTTGGGAGAAGAGCTTGTTTTGCAGGATAAATCCTACCCCATGGCCGGGGTTCTTCCACTGAAATTCGGCCTCTGTAAGAAACCTCAGGGCCATGGATATACGGTTATCACCGTGGAAAGAAAAAACCCGTATTACAGTGTAGGAACCGAATTAAAAGGCCATGAATTCCATTATTCCAGTGTTCTCAAATGCCCCAAAGGAAAAAGCGATCTGGTTTTTTCTATGAAACGCGGTTCAGGAATCAGGGATCATAAAGACGGATTTGTTTATAAAAATGTTCTTGCCACTTACACTCATATCCATGCTCTTGGAACTCCTGAGTGGGCTCAAGCTCTGGTTAAAATCGCCAGAGAATATAAAATGAGCAAAAAAACATGATTGATCCGTGAAAAAAAGTTTTGTAACTTAAAAAATGCTTCTAAGGTTTTTTATCTCCTTTGAGTGAAATAGCCATAACAGGGCAAATTTCAATACATGCGGTACAGCCAGAAAAATTTAAGGGTATTTCATCAGGTTCGGTATATGCGCTGATTACCGTATCAAACCCGCGTTTAGCAAATGTCAGGTAACTATGGCCATGTTTTTGACGACAGATATGAATGCATTTCCCACACAGTACACATCGATTTTGATCAACCACTAAATAAGGATGACTGAAATCCAATCCCGGATCCTTAAGGCGCATTCCAAAACCTTTCGGCTTTAGTCCCACTTTCAGAAATTTTGCAATTCGTTGAAGTTCACACTGCATATTGGCAGGGCATTCTTTACATTTAATTTCATGGACTGAAAGCAAAAGTCGAAAGGATAGTTTTTGCAACTCCCGAACAGCAGGAGTGTTGGTTTGAACCTGCAAACCTTCGGCTATTTTTTGGGTGCATGCAGCAACAAGCTTACCGTCAATTTCAACAAAACATAGGCGGCAGGCGGCGAATGGATGCTCCATATCTTTTAGATAACACAGGTTCGGAATGTAAATGTTATTTTCTAGGCAGGTTTGAAGCAAGTTTGCTCCATCTGCAGCTTCAATCATTTTATCATCGACCAGGATTTTCACCATGGCTTTATTTCCTTCAGCAAATTGTCATGATTAATTTTCTTCTTTGGGTCTTTCGATTACGGGGGCAAGGTGAGCCGGTGAAATTCTTAAAATTGCATTGTAATCCGGTGGGCAATGTACTTTACATTCGCCGCATTTTACGCAAAGTTGCTGATCAATACCCTTCTTTCGGCTGAGGGTCGTAAATACAGCATCAACAGGGCAACAACCTATACAGGCATCACAGCCTCGAGCGCATTTTTCTAGATCAATATAAAAAGCTGAAAGGGCACGACAGGATGCCGCAGGGCATCGGCCCTCATTGATGTGGGCTTCATATTCTTCGCGAAAATATTTCAGTGACGTCAGAACAGGGTTGGGGGCAGTTTTTCCTAATCCACACAAGGAGCCATCCTTAATTGCTTGGCCGAGCTGTTCTAACGTTTCAATATCTCCTTCTTTACCCTCTCCTATGGTCAGACGCTTCAGGATAGAAAGCAGATGCCAGGTACCGATTCTGCAGAATGTACACTTGCCGCAGGATTCCTTTTGTGTAAAATCTAAAAAATATTTGGCGACATCGACCATGCAGGTGTCTTCGTCCAGGACTACCATGCCTCCGGATCCCATCATAGCACCTGCTTGCGTCAAAGAATCAAAATCGATAGGTGTATCTAGAAATTCTTCGGGTAAACATCCTCCGGAAGGTCCCCCGATTTGCGCTGCTTTAAACCTTTTCTTATTTGGAATGCCACCGCAGATATCGAATATTAAAGACCTGAGTGTCACTCCCATCGGAATTTCCACCAGGCCGGGATGAGTGACATTTCCGACAACAGAAAAAATAGCGGTCCCGGGACTGTTTTTGGTTCCAATCCGGCGATACCATGGAGCACCGTTTTTAATAATAGGAGGCACTGCTGCCAGGGTTTTAACATTGTTAATGACTGTGGATAGCCCCTGGAAACCCTTTTCCGCAGGGTATGGCGGACGATGATAAGGCATGCCCCGTAATCCTTCCATGGAAAGGATCAGTGCTGTTTCCTCCCCGCAAACGAAAGCTCCTGAACCTTGAAAAACGTCAATTTCAAGGTTAAATCCACTACCCAAAATATTCTCGCCGACAATACCCAGTTCTCTGGCCTGTAAAATAGCTTTCTGAATTGTCTTAACTGCAAGGGGATATTCAGCCCGAACATAAAAAATCGCTTTATGTGCTCCGATTGCATAAGCGCAAAGGGCAAGACCTTCCAACACCTGATGAGGGTTACTTTCCAGAATAGTCCTGTCCATGTAGGCTCCGGGATCACCTTCATCGGCATTGCAGATGACGATTTTTTCCGAATGGGTTTGTTTTAGCGCTAGTTCCCACTTTTTTCCTGTGGGAAAACCAGCCCCGCCTCTGCCCCTTAGTCCGGAATCTTTAATTTGTTTTAAAACTTCACCAGGCTGGCTTTTCAAAGCATTGGACCATGATGAATATCCTTTCTCAGCAATATATTCGTAGATATCATCTGGATCAATTTTACCGCAAAGCTCCATCACAATTCGCTTTTCCTGGCTAAATCTTGAAAACTCCCATACCGAGGGAATCATCTCGTTTTCTTCCATGGCTCCGAGAATATGTTCCAGCCTGGGATCTCCTTCCTCTAAATAAAGCTTGGTGAGCATTTTGGCTTTTCCTGCTGTGACTTGAGGATAAAAAATCGGAGGAAATCCCATTTGAGGATTTTCAATGATAACCCAAGGTTCCGCATAGCAATGCCCAATACACCCTACGCAATGAATATGAGCTTCAATTCCCCTTGATAACAGCGTTTCTTCGAAGGCTGTTTTCGTTTCCATGGCACCGGCTGCAATACCACAAGTGGATAAACCGATGTGAATTCTGGGTATGGAAATATTTTGTCGATCATTTTTACGACGTTGAGCTTCGGCTAAAATGACTCCAAATTTTTCGTCAATGATCTTATTGTCGATCGGACTCAATTTTTTGCCTTTCTCTTTCTGCTTTTTCTTTTTCAACATGGACTCGCAAAATCAAGCCTTCAACTTTGCTTGGTGCCATATGCCCATGAACCGTGTCGCCCATAATTGCAACCGGTGCCAATGCGCAGCATCCTACACATGCGACACGTTCGATACTGAACTCCCGATCTTCAGTTGTTTGTCCCTCTGAAATGCCCAGTTTTCTTTCAAAATTCTCAAGGATGATATCTCCTGCCTTTACATGGCATGCGGTTCCGAGGCATACTTTTATAGGATTTTTACCTGGAGGATTAAATTTGAATTGATTGTAAAAGGTTGCAACACCATAAACTTCACTGCCAGGTATTTCAAGATATCGGGCCACCATTTTAATCACTTCAGGGGGTAGGAATTTTAATTCCTCCTGAATCATCTGCAATATGGGTATAAGATTTTTTTTGTTTTTTTCATATTGGGTCAGACGAGAACTCAGCTTTTTGATGATAACCCTGTCCTCATCTGTCAAAACCACATCCATTTGGTTCTCCTTAACATCTCCAATGCTCAATATCCCTACTATAAGATAAATTTAAATTTTTTCCAGGGCTCCGTAGGCAGCCTGAATCCTGTCTCTTAAAAGAAAACACAATCTTTCCAGTATATGAAAGCCAATCTTTCTGTCCTGTTTCATCATACTCCTGAGGTCGGTTCCCTTTAAGGAAATAATCCTGGTTGGTTTCTGGCAACAAGCCGATGACATCAGAATGTGGGGATCATCCAGCAAGGTGGACCAGCATCCGAAAACTCTCCCTTTGCCAAGAGTTTCAATAACCACATTTGCTTTTCGAGTTCCCATGTCAAGCAACCTTTCAAGAAAAACCTGGCCATCTGCAATTACATAAAGATGATCTCCGAAATCTCCTTGTTGAAACACATAATCCCCGGCTTCATATTGAGTCAGTTTGCACAATTTTGCAATTTTTTGAATTGCCTCTTTTTCGAGTTGTTTGAAAAATTCACTTTCTTCAAGAGCGATCTCAATATCTGGTTGGTTCATGTCAACCCTCTGTTGGTAAAGTGCTAGACAAAAAAGTATCCTGTCTTATTTAAAATGAAATAAAACTTGCTTACCATTTTAATCAAAAAAATTCAAACGATCTTTATAGGTTATGATTAAGGGCCATTATTAAGATTGAAAATGTGTAATAGTTGATCAAAAGTCATTAAAATATCAATTTGTCTAAAAATAAGATGAAGATGATAACCAAACTTGACTTTTATTAGTTTACTATTTATGGTAGTTTACATTGTGGAATAAGATTAAAATAATAGCCTTCCAAATTACCCTCCAGGGGCAAAGGGGTCGTAATTTTCGCAATCGGTTTTAAGAGGACTTTTTTTACTTGTCCTTTAGAGATATTATCGAAGTTACCTGAACGAATTCTTGTAAGGAGGATGGGGTATGCCAAAAAAAAAGTCGGTTAGTTTCGATGCCATGGTAAAGTTTTTTATGAAGCATTATAATATCCCGACCAGAAGAGATGTAGAAAGACTTATGACTAAGTTGGAACGTTTGGAAACGATGGTAAAAGACACGACAGTCAAAACCAAAACGGCTGGTGTGGGAGTACGTGATGTGAAAGGAAGGTTGCCGTCTGGCAGACCCGGGATGACCGCGTCGGATACGGTCCTTGAAATTATCAAAGAAATGGGTGATGAGGGAGCTAGTTTTTCAGAAATCCAGGATAAAACGGGTTTTGGTGAAAAAAAAATTCGCAATATTGTTTTTCGTTTAAATAAACTTGAGAAAATTAAACGCAAAAATAGAGGTATTTATATTGCAATTTGACCATTATTGTGGTTCAGGAAGAGAAAAAAACGTTATGACCCGGCAGAACGGGTTTCGAGCCTCATAGGTAAATTTTTTAGTGAACCTCAGCCCAATTTTTGCCACTTTGAATATTGACTTTCAGGGGTACTTTCAGTTCCCATACATTTTCCATGATTTCTTTCACCAATTGGGTGGCTTCATGAATTTCTTCTGGAGGAACTTCAAAAACAAGTTCGTCATGAACGGTCAGGAGCATAGCCGTACGAAGTCCTTTTTCGCTTAACGCTTTATCGATATTAATCATCGCTACCTTGATAAGATCGGCAGCCGTTCCTTGAATGGGAGTGTTGATCGCGGTGCGTTCAGCAGCCTGGCTGACGATTTTATTTGTGCTATTGATTTCCGGAAGCAGCCGGATTCTTCCCAACAGCGTACTGGTTTTGCCTGTTGATTTTGCCTTTTCAATTGTTTGATCAATAAAGGCTTTTACTCCTCGATATCTGCTAAAGTAATTATTGATATAAGTTTTGGCCATTTTCTGGCTGATTCCCAGTTCATTTGACAACCTGAAAGGTCCCATGCCGTAAATAATACCAAAATTTATGATCTTGGCCTGTCTTCTCAGTTCCGAATCCATCATTTCGGGAAATATATTGAATATTTCAGAAGCCGTCCTGTTATGGATATCCTCATCTTTTAGAAAGGAATCTATTAGAATTTCATCACTGGAATAATGGGCCAAAATACGAAGTTCAATTTGGGAATAGTCGGCAGACATGAGCAGCCATCCTTTCTGAGGTATAAAAGCGCTGCGAATTTCTTTTCCCTCTTCAGTTCGAATAGGAATATTTTGAAGATTTGGATCAGAACTACTCAATCTTCCGGTGGAGGTAACGGTTTGATTATATGAGGTATGAATTCGCCCTGTTTCAGAGTTGACCAGATCCAATAGAGCATCGGCATAGGTGCTTTTAAGTTTACTTAAAGTACGGTGCCTTAGAATATGTGCCGGCAAAGGATGAATACCGGAAAGGGTTGTGAGGACACTGACATCTGTCGAGTATCCGGTTCTTTTTTTGGTTTTTTTCTGAACCGGCAGATTTAATTTTTCAAACAGAATTTGTCCCAGTTGTTGTGATGAGTTAATGTTAAATTCTTCGCCGGCAAGAGTATATATTTCCTGTTCGAGCCGCTCCAGTTGAAGTCCGAATGATTTTGACAGGTCATGAAGCCGTTGGGTATCTACAAAAATACCTCTTTGCTCCATTCGCATTAGAACCGGAATTAGGGGAAGTTCCACTTTTTCAAACAGTTCCATGACCCCGATTTCTTCAAGGCGAGGTTTGAGCACATCAGTTGCCATAAGAGCTATGTCGGCATCTTCGCATGCATACGGCAATGCCTTTTCTAAAGGGACCTGGTCGAATCTGAGGCAATCTTTCCCTTTACCTGTAACATCTTCATAGGAAATGGTTTTATGGCCCAGAAAGTCTAAGGCAATCTGGTCTAAATTATGGGCTCTTTTTGACGGGTTTATCAAATAGGAAGCAACCATTGTGTCAAAAAAAACTCCCTTGAGTGAAATTCCATAGCGATTTAAAACAATCCAATCGTATTTGATATTCTGCCCGATTTTCTTTATGTCTGGATTTTCCAGGACCGGTCGAAGTTGTTCCAGAACCAATTCGGGATCAAGTTGTACAACAGCTTTTTCAGATGTGTGTCCACATGGAATATAAAAGGCCTCTCCTGCACGAACAGAAAAGGATAAGCCCACAAGCCTGGCTTTCATGGGATCCTGAGAGGTGGTTTCCGTATCCATGGACAACCGGTCTGATTTTTTCAACTGGATCACCAAGTTTTTTAATGCTGTTAAATTTTGTATTCCCTGATAATTTTTACCACTTAAGGTTGACCGGGCAGGGTAGTGTTGCTGTAATTGACGAAATTCAAGCAACTGGAAGAGTCTTGAAAGTTTTTCATGATCCGCTTTTCTGAGCAAAAAAGTTTCGGGTTTAAAGTCCAGAGGGGCGTGATTGTCTATTTTTACCAACTTCCGGCTCAGATAGGCTTGGTCTTTGAATTTAATTAAATTTTCCTTCTGCTTTTTCTGCGTGACATGATCAATTTTCTGATAGAGGTCATCAATGTTTTCATAGGTTTGAATTAAAGAAAGAGCGGTTTTGGGACCAATTCCTGGTACCCCTGGGATATTGTCGGATGTATCTCCTGAAAGACCCATGACTTCAATAATCTGGGAAGGTTCTAAACCGAAGGATTCCCGAATGGTCTCAATGGTTATGGTCTTGTCTTTCATTGGATCCCAGATACAGGTATTTGCAGTAACAAGCTGCATAAAGTCCTTATCGCCCGTGACCATAACCACGGAAAATCCGGATTTTTCGGCTTTTGCCGCCAAAGTTCCGATTAAATCGTCAGCCTCATAGCCTTCAAGTTCCAACACAGGAATATTGAATCCTTGGGTGACCTCTTTAATATAAGGAATTTGAATGCTCAAGTCTTCAGGCATGGGCGGCCTGTTTGCCTTATATTTTTCATAAATTTCGTGTCGAAATGTCGGGCCTTTGGAATCGAAGAGCATCACCAAATATTGAGGTTTTCGATCTTCTAAAAGCTTGATCAACATTCTTGTAAAGCCAAATACGGCATTAGTTGGAAGTCCCTGAGAATTAGACAACTTTTGAATAGCATGATAAGCTCGATAAATGTAGCTGCTTCCATCCACTAAGTAGATAGTATCTTTAGTATTTCTTTCAGATATTTTTATCACTAGTCTATTGCCTTTCCTCTGAAAATAGTGCATCTTGACAGTGACGCCATGAGGAATTAAAATAAATTCTAAAATATTTCGGTAAGTTAAAAGAATCAAATGCCATTGAAAACCGAATTTATCAGGAACAATATAAAATCACAAGAGGCTCTTAAGAATAGTTCAACTAAAACATGAGATGAATCCATTTTATGAATAATTTACATTATAAAAGAAAACCAAGAAAAAGGCTAAAAAGTTTTGAATGCTATTGCTGCAGGAAACAATTCCGTTTTTGCTGGCATTGCAGATGTGGTTTTTCAATTTGCCAGGAGTGCATGCATGAGAATCTGTGGGGAATGTCCTGCAATGCGATTACATGGCAGTGCCCGGACTGCGGTGAACAAAACGGATTTGGAAACCAATAATATTTAAAGACACGAGTGATTCCGAAAAAGAAAAAACCCTCCTGGCTTTTAAAGCAGGAGGGTTTTTCATCGTAGAAAAAATCAGAATTTTTAAAGGCAGCTCAGGCTGTTACATCATGCCGCCCATACCACCCATGCCGCCCATGCCACCCATGCCGCCGCCGCCCATTGGAGGCATACCTGCAATATCTTTGTCCTCCGGTTTTTCGGCGATCATTGCTTCGGTGGTGAGCATCAAGGATGCAACACTTGCTGCATTCTGAATGGCCAGACGAACGACCTTGGTCGGGTCTATGACACCTGCTTCAATAAGATCTTCATAATTATTGGTTTCGGCATTGTATCCGAATGCGCCTTCACCATTTTTGACCTTATCGATTACCACGGAACCTTCAAAACCCGAGTTGTTGGCAATTTGACGCAGAGGTTCTTCAATGGCTCGCATGATAACTTTTACCCCGAGCTTTTCATCGGTTTTGATATTGATTTTTTCAAGAGCGGAAAGAGTTCTTACCAATGCTACTCCGCCACCGGGAACGATACCTTCTTCAACCGCAGCTCGTGTTGCATTCAATGCATCTTCCACTCGGGCTTTCTTTTCTTTCATTTCTGTTTCCGTGGCAGCCCCCACATTGATTACGGCAACACCACCAATGAGTTTGGCAAGTCGTTCCTGAAGTTTTTCACGGTCATAGTCGGATGTGGTATCATCAATTTGTGCGCGAATCTGTTTGACCCGACCTTCAAGAGCACTTCTGGACCCGGCACCATCGACAATTGTAGTATTGTCTTTATCAATGGTAATTCTTTTGGCTTTTCCAAGATCCTGAACTGTAATGCTTTCCAGCTTGACCCCCAGATCTTCGGAAACTACCTGACCGCCGGTCAATATGGCAATGTCTTCAAGCATTGCCTTTCTTCTGTCACCAAAGCCGGGTGCTTTTACAGCAGCTACCTGAAGCGTTCCTCTTAACTTGTTGACAACCAATGTGGCCAAGGCTTCGCCTTCTATATCTTCTGCAATAATCAACAACGGTTTGTTCATTTTGGCGATTTGTTCCAGAACAGGAAGAAGGTCTTTCATGCTGCTGATTTTCTTTTCATGAATCAGAATAAAAGGTTCATCCAAAGACACGACCATCTTCTCAGAATCTGTTACAAAATAAGGAGAGAGATAACCCCGATCAAACTGCATGCCTTCGACGACTTCCAGAGTGGTTTCCATGCTTTTGGCTTCTTCGACGGTGATGACACCCTCTTTACCTACCTTGTTCATGGCTTCGGCAATAATGTTTCCGATAGTTTCGTCGTTGTTGGCGGAAATGGTTCCGACCTGAGCGATTTCACGCTGGTCTTTGGTGGGCTTACTGATATTGTGAAGTTCTTTGACAGCTATTTCAACGGCCTTATCAATGCCTCTTTTGATAGCCATGGGGTTATTTCCTGCGGCAACCAATTTCTGACCTTCTTCATATATGGCTCTTGCCAGAACCGTAGCAGTGGTGGTTCCATCACCCGCCATATCGCTGGTTTTACTCGCCACTTCTTTCACCATTTGGGCTCCCATGTTTTCGAACTTGTCTTCAAGTTCAATCTCTTTGGCAACCGTCACACCATCCTTCGTGATCGTGGGAGAACCCCATGATTTATCAATAACCACATTCCGGCCTTTGGGGCCGAGAGTTACTACAACCGCGTCAGCCAGTGTTCGAACTCCTTTGAGCATTGCTTCTCTGGCTTTTGTGTCATATTTTATTTGTTTCGCCATATTATATGTCCCTCCAAAAAGTCTTTAGGTTAAGTTGATTTCATTTAAGAGTCTGTGGTTACTCAATAATACCAAGGACATCATCCTCACGCATAATCAGGTATTCCTCACCATCTATTTTAACCTCAGTTCCGGAATATTTTCCGAAAAGAATACGGTCACCCTCTTTGATGTCAGGAGTAATTCTTTTGCCGTCCTCTCCCATCTTTCCATTGCCGACAGCAACAACTTTTCCTTCGGCCGGTTTTTCTTTTGCTGAGTCCGGTATAATAATTCCTCCCTTGGTCATATTTTCCTGTTCGACACGTTTAACTAAGATCCGATCCTGAAGTGGTCTAAGTTTCATCTTCCTGGTTCTCCTTTTGTTTCAAAATTTGAGTTAACTCCCCAAAGCTATAGTGAATTTCGATAATCCCTTAGCCTTGAGGTCATAGTAACGTGATCATCTATAAAAATTTTTGTTTCTTCAAAAGTGTCCATAACGTCTGGCAAAGACTCTTTTAATGAAATAATTTCTCGGTAGAATAATTTAATATATTGAATTTAATGTTAAATTATGAAGAATAAAGTGTCATGAATATTCATTCAGAGGACAAACAATAATCACCCTTTTTCCAATGTAAAGGTTTTTTGAGGAAATTTATTAATGATGTTAAAGTAATTGGATTTTGGAGTTATCCAAGGAATAAGGAAACGTATTTATTCCGGTGTTGATTTTTTAACGGTCGAATCGCTACTGGTATTGGATTCAGTTTTGGAATCAACATTTCCTTTGTTTTCCCTTGAGGAGGAGCCCTCAGTTTTATCTACGGATTTTTTAGCGTAATCCGTAACATACCAACCGCTCCCTTTTAAATGAAAACTACTATGGGATACAAGTTTGTGAAGTTTTCCCGTACAATGGTTGCATGTGCAAAGCGGAGCATCTGAAATTTTCTGTAGGATTTCTTCAATACGTCCGCAACGTTCACACTCATACTCATAGATGGGCATAGACTTTCGCCTCCTTAATAGTATCTAAATGGTTGATGATGATCTATTGAGTTGCTGAAATTTTGAACTAATATAGATCATGTTGACTTGTTGTCAAGAATCATTTGGGATGTTTTTAGGACAAAATAAGAACAACTGACCGATGGATTATAGGTTTTTTCTGCCGTTTCGCCAATCGGCATAGAAATGAAAAACTTCATTGATTCCAGATACTCGAACTGTTTTTAAAACTTGGTAGGTCTGTTCATGTACCCGGGTTTCTTCTTCCATTTTTTCATCTTCAGTAGCATTGAAATTTTGAAGAAAACGCCCAAATCTGACAATATGAATCAGTTCATGAGCAAGGATATATAGTGAAAAAGGAAAGAGCATTATTTGTGGTGTTCGCGCTAATGTTGCCAATATTGAATGGTCCTGAAGGCATATTTTATAAAAATCGTAGGTCGAAGAACCAAGAGAGCTGTTTTTTTTTTGAGCCTCGTATCGGATAATTTGTGCAAACGGTCCATGAACGATCTCATCTTTTGTCAGGTCTGCAAGAGTTTTGACATCATAGCGGCCACGTAACCATTGACTGGCGGACATTTTGTAATGCTCACTTACAAGCTCTTCAGCCAATGCAACGGAACTGTTGATAATTTTAATTTGATTATCGTTAAATTTTGCCAATGCCAATGAGACCATATTCTTTTTTTATGACTCGGCTACTTGTTTTTAAAAAATTTTGTTATAATTAAATATCATGGCACGCAGGATAATATCAATCGGATTATTAGGTTGAAAAATATGAAAAAATATAATATATTTAAAAGGTTTAATAAAACAAAAATATAGATTCTATCAATAAAACCGAATAGGTTCCGAATGGATCATAATAATAAGGAGGTGATTAGTTGGGAAGCGTAGTTAAAAAACGAAGAAAGAAAATGAGAAAACATAAACATCGAAAACTTTTAGCAAGAACCCGCCATCAAAGACGAAAAGGTAAATAATTTCAATGGAATTTCCAATGTTAATCAACCTTTTGGTCGGCAAAAAGCACCGGATTATTCCGGTGCTTTTTTGGGGGAAAGAATTTTAATTAAAATCTTTCAGATATTTAAAAAATTCTGATTCAGTTGATAAAATGAGTGAATTTTTATCATCCAGGGCTTGGGTATAAATTTCTAGGGTTTTCAAAAAGGAATAAAACTCCGGATCAAGCCCATGGGCACTTGCATAAATAATCGTTGCTTCTGCATCAGCGTTACCCTTGATTTCTTCACTTCTTTTATAAGCATCCGAAATAATTTCCTTCAGATCTCTTTCTTTGTCTCCGAGAATTTTCTGCGCTTCTCCTCGACCTTCCGAACGGAATTTTTCAGCGATTTGCCTTCTCTCCGCAATCATACGATCAAAAACGGTTTTTTGGACTTCCTCTACATAATTGATGCGCTTGATTTTAACATCTACAAGCTCGATGCCGAATTGATCCAGTTTGGGTTGAGCCTGGCTAAGGATCCCCTCTGTGATTTTTTGCCTGCCTGTGGTTATCCGAGATAAAACTTTCGGATCTTGCTGGATATCTTCAACATCAAGACCTTCTTCCAGAAGATCCAATTCACGGTTGGTCAGCCGAACCGCTTCGATCAGCGGATAGGAAGTGATGAAGTTCCGGACAGACGGATCAATGATATCCTCCAGTCGTGAGATTGCACCGACGACATTGTTGACGGTTTGAAAAAATTTTACAGGATCCACAATTTTCCATCGCGCAAATGGTTCCACCCATATGAAGGTTTTGTCTCTGGTGGGAATTTGACCGGGGCTTCCATCCCATTGCAAAAGGTTTTTAGGAAAGTAGTTTGCATGCTGGATAAAGGGTATTCTAAATTTTAAGCCCGGTTCTGTGATAGGTTCTCCGACAACTCGTCCGAACTGAGTAACGACAACCTGTTCTGTTTCATCAACAATAAACGCAGATGCAAACAAAACAAGCGATGCAATTGCAACAAAAACAATTATAATTAATCCTTTAGGTTTCATTTTGACAGTCCGCTTTCTTTTCCAAGATTCAAAAGAGGGAGTAGGTTTTGATGATTCTCATCAATAATATATTTGGGTCCCAGCTTGGGAAAAAGCTCTCTTAATGTTTCCAGATATATTCTCCTTTTGGTGACATCCTGAGCTTTTGCATATTCTTCATAGATTGCTTTAAATCTCGTAGCATCACCCATTGCCCTGTTGACTCTATCCAGAGCATATCCCTCAGCTGCTCTGACAATTCTTTCAGCTTCACCTCTTGCCGATGGTATGGCCTTATTGTATTCTTCCCTGGCTTCGTAGATTAATTTTTCTTTTTCCTGAGTTGCCTGGTTGACTTCATTAAAAGACGGTTGCACCGTCCTTGGAACATTGGTTCTTTTCATCTCGATAGTTACAATGAAAATACCTGACTGGGCATTATCTAATTCCTTCTGAAGCTGATTTTTGGCTTCTGTGGCGATTTCATCACGTTTACTGATGACTTCGTTGATGCTTCGGTCTCCAACGACAAGCCTCATCGTGGCTTCGGACATGTCAACCAACAATCTGCGGACATCTCTAACTTTAAAGAGAAAATCAAACGGGTTATCGATCCGATATTGTACAATCCATGGAACAACCGCTACATTTAAATCACCTGTAAGCATCAGCGTTTCGGTGCTTTCATCAGAATCACTTCCAAATCGGGCTCTGTTAATCCCGGGAACCGTCTGGGCTCCGAATTCTTCCTTAAACACATGGCGTACTCTAACTTTGGTAACTTTTTCAATACCTATAGGTAATTTAAAGTTCAAACCGGGTTGCGTTGTCCTTACATATTTTCCAAAACGTTGAACCATTCCGACTTCATCGACATTAATCGTATAAAATGAAGATGAAGCCAAAAATGCGAGAATGACAATGACAATTAAAATAGGGCCCCCCGGTAATCTGAAATTTTTAAACTTTTTGATGATTTCATCCATTTGGGGCGGGGTCGAGCCCATTCTTTGCTGCTGTTGTTTTAGTTTTTCCCAATCCCAACTCATTTTAAATACATCCTAATAAGAATTTATGCTGATTCATGTCTCTGCCTTATTGCTTTAGCTATTAATCATTGCGAATAAAATCAAAAATTGATAAATGAATAACACCTTGATCAAAAAATCCAATTTTTTCATAAAATGAAAATCAAATTCAAAATAATGTAAACAACAAGCATTTTCAAGTCAAGGAAAAACCAATCAATTGAATGGGATCCAGGATAATTTGAATGAATCTAAATGACCGTTTTAGGTGCAGCCATGACGAAACCAAATGAAAAACGCGAGGAACTGGTGCATATCGGAAGCGTTTTAAACCATATTTTGAGGGGATTTCATGAAAAAGCCAATGGGAACATGGCGCTTGTATGGCGTTTTTGGGATGAAACCGTTGGTGAAACCATTGCCCAAAATGCACGGCCGGTGATTTTTAAAGGGCGGCTTTTGTATGTCAATGTAACCAGCTCTCCATGGATCCATCAGTTGCAGTATTTAAAACAGGAAATTATTGAAAAACTTAATTCAGCGTTAGGGCAAAACGTGGTGGATGATATTAGGTTCAGAATAGGTTCTTAGTATTCATGGAAAGTGAGGAAAATGCCATATCTGTTTCAAATTGTAATGCGGATGAAACCGGTTTAACCTTGTCAAAAAGGAGGACACGAAAAGGTTTTTCAGTAAGGCAAAATGAAAACGGGTATCGATTTTCCACAGACTCTCTAATTTTGGCTCACCACGTCGATCCAAAAGAAAAACAAAGGATCGCCGATCTTGGCACAGGCTGCGGCATCATTGCATTAATAATCGCCCGGAAATTTCCCCACGTTAAAATTTATGGAATTGAGATACAGGAAGCCATGGCCCAATTGGCCTATAGCAATGTTTTGGAAAACAGGATGGAAAAACAAATTGAGATTGTTTGTTCGGACATGAAATTTTTGCAAGCCAAAGACATAGGAGGATTTATGGATCTGGTGGTAGTCAACCCTCCGTTTGGTAAATCCGGTCATTGCCGGTGCAGTGATAATTTTGAAAAAAATGTAGCAAAACATGAAGTTTATGCCACACTCTCAGATGTCATCGATTTTTCCAAACGAGTGCTTAGGGTATTGGGTGATCTTTTCATCATATATCCCACCCAACGAATTCCAGAGCTTCTGTATGCTCTTCGAATGGCAGAACTGGAGCCAAGGTGGCTTCGGACTGTTCATCCACGATTCAATGCAAATGCCGACCGGGTCATTGTCAAGGCCGTTAAGCATGGCCGGGAAAGCATGACTATCGGCCCGCCTTTAATTGTGCATGGGAAAGATGGGTCTTTTACTCCTGAAATTAAACAGATGTTGAATTTTAAGGAACAAGACTGTTGAGCACATGGCCGGAGATGACTTTGGGATAGAAAAAAGTTGACTTTCGCGGCATAATTAAACCTTCACTGGCGACCTGCTGAACCTGCTCGATTTTTGTCGGGTTCAGAATGAAAGTAACATCGTAATCTTCATTTAAAACTATCTCTATGGCTTGCTTGGCTGTGCTTGAATAGGTAATCAGTTTTTCATTGTCCAAACGATTCTGGTCGAAACCGAGTAGGTCCATAAATATTAATCGGGTGAGTACGGTGACATCCAAATTCAACAATGATTCGGGGATTTCATTTGAAAATAATTTTTCCATCACACCTTGTTTAAGGATCAACAGAGTAAAGTTCTGGCGATTTTTTATGTATACTCCGATGCTGTTTCTATGGCTATTTGAATGAAGCGCTTTAATAAATTCTTCCCGGACTGTATCCATATTCCGGTGAGTGAAATCAAAAGTTAAAGTTTCAAAGAAAGGTTCAACCTTTCGATCAAATACTTCCAAAGCTTCAGCCCCGACATGACTGAGAATTCGATGGGCAGGCAGAATAACAAGGCCGGGATCTTCCATGCTGCTCAAAGACATCAATAAAAAATTGGCGGGGTGGTCATCTGAAAAATTTGAGGTATGGCTGGCAACCCAATCTCGATAGTTCAGCGCCGTTTCATACCGATGATGGCCATCAGCAATAAAAATTGTTTTATCAGCCATAGCTATTGAGATGCTTTTGTGAATTGATTTGTCCGTAATTCTCCAAATCTTTTGTAAAAAACCGTTGCTGTCATACAGCCGCATGTCCGGACTGCGGTCCAGTGTCGCTTTCTGTAAAGTTTTTAATATACCGTTATGGTCGGAATAAAGGGAAAAAATCGGACTAAAATTAGCGTGGCAGGCTTTCATCAGTTCAAGCCTCTCTGATTTTACCTTTGAAAAGGTTTTTTCATGAGGAAGTACCACCCCTTTTTCAAAGGGTTCCAACCGCACCAAGGCCACCAACCCGAAACGAGTGACCATACGGTTTCCAATAGGAAATTCCACCGAAGAAAGATAAAGAGCAGGCACCGGATCGCGTACTAAAATTTTTTCTTCCATCCAGGTTTTTAAAAATGCAGCCGCCCTTGTATACCGATTATTTTGGTCAGTATCGTCATTGCCGATTTTACCCAAAATCAGCCTGATTACGTTGTTAGGATGGCGTTGGTAAAGTTGTTCCTGCTGTTGCGGTGAAATAACGTCGTATGGTGGAGCGACCACATCTGAAAAATCTTTGATTTTTTCAGGATTATACAAAATTCCCCTGAAAGGGATGATTTGTGCCATGTTGAATACCTCTTTCATATCGGTTTGATTTCAGTGAAAAATCCCTGATACAAAAAATCCACGGGATGTTCAAGTATTAATTACAGGGATATGGCTGATTCCAATTTTGGCATGATTCGGTTATTGTCCTTTTTTGAACTCTCCATAACAGTTGTGAACGGAACGATTGATAAAAAGGAAACCAACATCTTGACATTTCATTATAATTCATATAAATAACTACGCTTGTATCCGCCAGGGGAGAGCAGGAGAGGTGGCCGAGCGGCTGAAGGCCCCGCTCTCGAAAAGCGGTATCCTGTGAATAACGGGATCGTGGGTTCGAATCCCACCCTCTCCGCCAGCAGATACCCCCTGGGTTTAACCCTTGAGTGTGGGATAAGTTTTGATGAATCGATAATTCAACGAATTTTTTCCGGAAACATTATTGGATCATCAGAAGGTTTTCAAATATTGGTAGTTTGAGGCAGATCTTTAATAGGCTGATCAAATGCGGAGAGATGTCCGAGTTGGCTGAAGGAGCACGACTGGAAATCGTGTGTACTGCCAAAAGTGGTACCGAGGGTTCGAATCCCTCTCTCTCCGCCATAATTTCCCCGTAGCGATCGAATTTATTAATATCCCTCTGAAAATTTCAAAAAAATATGGCATATCTTGTTTTAGCACGCAAATACCGGCCTCAGACTTTTGAGGATGTAGTCAAACAGGATCATGTGACGCTGACACTGAAAAATGCTATTGCATCAAATCGGGTTGCTCATGCAGTGCTTTTTTCAGGGCCGAGAGGAACGGGCAAAACTACCGTAGCGCGAATCCTGGCAAAGGCTATGAACTGCGAAAAAGGTCCGGCACCCGAGCCTTGCAACACTTGTAAATCCTGCCATGATATTACTTCATCAGGATCCGTGGATGTTTATGAAATTGACGGGGCTTCCAATAACGGGGTGGAGCAAATAAGGGAATTGCGAGACAACATAAAATACATGCCTGCTCACAGCCGCTACAAAATCTATATTATCGATGAAGTCCATATGCTGAGCACCGCGGCATTCAATGCTTTACTGAAAACCCTTGAAGAGCCGCCGGCCCATATTTTGTTCATATTTGCCACCACGGAACCTCATAAAATTCCACTCACGATACTGTCCAGATGCCGAAGGCATGATTTCAGGCGAATATCTATGGATGCCATTACAGAGCACCTGGAACATATTTGCACCAAAGAAAATTTCGATATCGAAAGAGAAAATCTCCATTTAATTGCCCGGGAAGCCGGAGGGTGTATGCGCGATGCACTGAGTCTTCTTGATCAGGTCATGACCTGTTCTCAGGAAGGATTGGCTCGTGACCAGATTCTTAATGTCATGGGAGTGATCGACAGGAAATTGATTTTCGATATGACGAATGCAATCTTGACCGCTAATGTGCCTGAAATCCTTCTGGTTTTGGATGAAATCCATGATCGCGGGCAGGACATGAGAAAGCTTTACTCCGATCTTTTGGAACATTTTCGTAATCTTTTGGTTGTCAAACAGGCAAAAAATTGTGAAAAATTGGTGGATGTACCGAAACATGAGCTAAAAATGATGGCTGACCAGGTGCATCGTATTTCTGTTTCCCACGTCGTTCAGCTCTTTGATATCCTCTTTAGGGAAGAACCGGCCATAAGATATTCTTCTCAGCCTAAAATCGCCTTGGAAATGGCTTTGATACGGATGTGTCAGATAAAGCCGGTTCTGTCAATCGATGAGATTATTGAAAAGCTCGGTTTTCTTAAGACTGCTGTTGATACCGGATCGGTTTTTCCGGTGATGCCTCTCAAGAATACCTCGACTGATGAAGACAAAACCGGGCAGGAAAAATGCCTTGAAAAAGTGGAAACACCGCCCATTGAAGAAGAAAACATGCCGGGATGCAATACCGGATTTGAAAAAGACATTTCCCCAATGGCTGTCGGAGAAATAAATTTTGATTGGAACCGGCCACCTGAAATGATCTGGGAAAAAATTGTTGAAGCGATTTCTGAAAAACATGGTTTTCTTGGTTCAATGCTTTCTAAAGCCAGGTTGTTAAATATCTCTGAAAACCGTATTGAGATTGAATGCCATGACAACGGACTTCAATTTAATCGGATCAGTAAAAATATCGATAAAATCAAAAAAGCTTGTGGTAAATTAATTGGCAAGGCACCTGAAATTATACTAAAAACCAATGAAAATGCCCAAGTATATCATCAAAATAGAACCGATCAGGAGAACCTGTCGAAACACGAGGCTCTAAACCATCCGATTGTGGCCGAAGCTGTTGAAATATTCAAAGGTCAAGTAATAGACGTTACAATTCTTAAGGAGGATTATTCATGAAAGGCATGGGAGACATGATGAAACAGGCTCAGAAGCTTCAGGCAAAAATGATCAAACTTCAGGAGGAGTTGGCTGAGAAAACAGTAGAAACCACTGCCGGTGGAGGAATGGTTAAAGTGGTCGCCAATGGCAAACAACAAATCGTCTCCATTAAAATAGAAAAGGAAGTTGTTGATCCCGAAGATGTAGAAATGCTCGAAGACCTGGTGTTGGCCGCCATCAATGACGCTTTGGCAAAATCCCAGGAAATGGTATCAGGTGAAATGGGTAAATTAACGGGAGGCTTAAAGATCCCTGGACTAATGTAATGCAAAAATGCCTCGGTTTATTCGGGGGTAAGATGCTTTCCCTTGAAATCTTATATTAAGGACTTTAAATGGCAACCCATTACCCCGCAACTTTAGTTGCTTTAATTAAAAACCTCTCAAGGCTTCCCGGTATCGGTGAAAAGACCGCTGAACGCCTTTCCATGTATATTCTCCAGGCTCCATTAAACGAAATGGAACATTTGGCCAAAAGTATTTTGAATGTCAGGGAAAAAGTTCGTCTTTGCTCGAAGTGTTTTGGTCTGAGCGATGATGAAATCTGCAAGATATGCAATGATCCGAGCCGGGAACAAAATATTTTGTGCCTTGTGGAACAACCAGCGGATTTGGTGGCCATTGAAAAGTCAGGTGCATTTAAGGGGTTGTATCATGTCCTTCATGGAGTCTTGTCTCCCATGGACGGTATTGGTCCTGAAAATATCCGAATCAAGGAGCTTGAAGCAAAAATAGCGGGTGGCCGAATCGATGAAGTGGTCATTGCTACAGGGACAAATGTGGAAGGAGAGTCTACTGCTTGTTATCTGTCTGAAATTTTAGGAAAATATTCCGTAAAAGTCATGCGGATTGCTTCCGGAGTTCCCATAGGTGGTGATCTGAAATATGTGGATCAGGTAACCATTAAAAAAGCCATGGAGTGCCGCCATGCAATTTAAAAAAAAATGTGAAATCGGCCCTGACGATATCTTTCATTGCGATATGTGCGGGGATTGCTGTAAAGGCTTCGGCGGTACCTATGTGACAGAAGAGGAAATATTAGCCATTTCCGGATATTTGAACGTTGATCCGGCGTTGTTTATAGAAAAATACTGTCAGATAACCCGGATTGGGACAGTTTTGGCCCAGAAAGATAATGGGTATTGTGTTTTCTGGGATCAGAGATGTTTAATACATCCGGTAAAACCCCATATGTGCAAAGATTGGCCTTTTATCGAAGCAGTCGTTAAAGATGTCACCAACTGGCGTATCATGTCAAATGTATGCCCCGGAATCCGGACGAATTTTCCGGATCGGGTGATCATTTCATGTGTTAGCAAAGTGATTGCTGAGAGAAAAAAATAGTATGTATTTTCTTTTGCAAATAACCACCATTAGAGGTTAACTTAACGCCAGCCGTGAACATCCTTTAGATGAAATGCGTCGTGCTGATTTCCATCTGTCATTATTTTTGAAATGATGTTTCTATCTTCTAGTTCTTTCATCGCTTTTTGAAAGCCTTCTTCGGTACCATTCCATCGTTCTAGTATGTTTTTTGTTGTCAGGGTAATTCCGGCATCCTTAATCCCACAGCACAAAAGATACAAAGAGATGGTTTCTGTCGAAAGGTTTAGGTTAAAGATTTTTTGATCTCTTGATGGGGTTTGATGACCTGATTCCATTTCAATTCTCCTTAATTTTATATTTGTTACAAACTTCTGGTACACCTTAGTTATGATACACACTAAAACATTCTGTTGGGATATGCAACTGAACTCCATTTTTAAAACTCGGGCGGCAACATGATCGGTATATTGGATTCTGGTGTTGGAGGACTGGTTTTGGCAAGGGTTTTATCGGATGTTCTTGTCGATTACGATCTGATATATTTCGGGGATACGGCCAGGGGGCCGTTTGATTATAATAGTCCGGATGTGATCAGATCTTTTGCTCTTGAAGGCGCCCGATTTTTGTTTGAAAAAGGGGCCCGATTGATTCTGGTTACCTGCCATGATATCTCAAGCACAGCTTCTCAGGCGATAGCCGAAAATTTTCCTGTAGAACTTATTGATGCGGTGACGGCCTCTGTGGAACGATCCTTGGAAGTTTCAAGGTTTTTAAGAATAGGGGTTATAGGAACACGGACCACCATTGATAGTGGTATTTATGAAAAAAAAATAAAGGCTCTTCGACCGGAATCGAAGGTATATACAAATTCTTGCCCGCTATTGTTGCCCCTTGCAGAGGAAGGGTGGGTTAAAAAACGGGAAACCAATATGATCTTAAAAAAATATATTCAACCATTAAAAAATCGTCAAATTGACACTCTGATCGCCGCTTGTTCATATTATTTTCCGCTGTATGAAACCATCAGGCGTAAAGCTGGAAAACGTATCCAGGTGATTGATTCATCGTTGGCTCTCGCAGAATATTTTATAGATTTTTTAAAAAACCATCCTGATCTGGATCAAAAATTAATCCGAAATGGAATAGTGCGTTTTTTTGTTTCCGATTTAAATACCCAGGTCAAAAAAATGTCAAAAATTCTTTTCAGAAAGAACCTTACCCTGGAGCCGGCAATTCCATGAATAGTTTAAATTTTTGGTAGACCTGTTCAGGAGAAATTTTGGCAAGGCAATCCCTGGTTTCACAACCTTTCTTTGAGCTTTCAAAACAGGGAACACAATCTGATGGGCATTTCAGGGATTCAACCTTTCTTCCCATGGGACACCACCGCAACGGATCTGTCGGGCCGAAAATAATCAGTGAAGGAAGTCCGATAAATGCCGCCACATGAGATACCCCTGAGTCGTTTCCGATAAAAGCACCGCCGGTTTTCAAAATATTGACCAGTTCCAGAGGATCTGAAACCACTAAAACCTGTTCATGGGCAAGGCCCTCTCTTAAAATAATTTCTACCATCCCTTCTTCTGCCGGACCGAGAATAAAAACGGTTTCATACCCGCTATCTGATAAAAACTTTTCAAGATTCAAAAAATGACGCAGCGGCCAGTTTTTTAAAAGACTCCCCGAACCGGGATGAATCAAAATTTTTCTATCATTGAAATCTGAATCACGAAAATCTTTATAAAGATAGAAAAAATTGTTGATGCTTTCCTTTCGGAGAAGTTGCGCATCGATCAGACATGATATCAGGTGTCGACTGACCTGAATAGTTTTAGAGGATCCTGGGCGTGGAGGAATTTGAAAAACTTTTTTGCCGAAAACCATTTGGATATTTTCAGCCAGGTACTCCGAGAAGGAGAATAAAACCATATCATCATATGATGAAATAAATTTGAGAAGGTCATCATTGAATTTAAGGGGATTTTGTCCAAAAAGGCCTGAAAAGAATGCTGTTTCCAGGTTGAAACCTTGCTTGATCACCTTTAGGCTCGCCGCCAAGCGACCAATGGATTGCCGGCATACCATGTCGATGTGGGAATAGGTTTCTCTGAGAAGCATAAGAGAAGTAAAACTGGTAACCACATCACCCAGGGCTCCGGGGTGGATTATTAAAAGTTTTTTAACTGACATTCGTTTCTATATCGAGGTTGAATATCTAGAACCGACAATTAACAGGTTGTTGGAAATTGAGGTTTGAATTTTTTCCATTTTGCTTCCGAACATAACATCCTTGATTAATCCATGGCTGAAAGCGCCTAAAATGACCAGTGCGTCATGGGGCACGCTGTAAAGATAGTCTGTCAAGTTTCCGGATTCAAAAAGCTGCCAGTTTTCGATCCTTTGATTTAACTCATTTTCAAGGCCATAGTCGATAATCTCTTTTTGATAAACTTCCGGTGCTGTTTCGGCAAAGGTAAAAAGTCTGAGAGGAAAGTTGGTGATACTTTGAATTCTGAGTCCAAGTTTTAAGGCATTGAGGGCATTTGTCGATCCGCCGAAAAAAACCATGATATTTTTCCATGGCTTATAAACATGACTGGCAATCAGAACCGGGAAATTGGCAGCATTAACTATGCTGCGAACTTTTGGGCCTACATGCCCGATGCCGATTTTTGAGGACAAGTTGTTGATGCTTCTGGGGCAAACCATAAAATCAAAATCAGTGGGGATATCCGGTAAAGATGAAGCCGTGAAATGTTTGGGCTCAATAAATGAAGGTTCTACCCCGGCTTCTTTGGCAATTTCAATGGCCCGAGTCTGAGCGGTCTCAGGTGAAATCAGGTAGCTTTGATCCAAATCGACCTGAAGAACCTCATTATCGAAATACATCAGAAACTTAATATGTTTTGGAATATATATGGTTAAAGAAGCCCGAAGCTGTTTTGAAAAATATGCGGCTTGAAGCAAGGTTTCACGCCCCAAGGGTGTGTTTTGAAAAATGTGTAAAAGCCTGGAGATCATCAATGAGTTCCTTGAATCAGTCTTTGTCTTTTTCTGTAAAGGTCAAGTCTTTGGCTATATCGGAAGAAAAGGTTTTGTCATAATTAAGGTTTATCTGAATCGTGTTTAAAAAGTTGTTTGTACCATTAATTCTTTACGATATTTATCCAAAAGTGTCGCCTTTGATATCATTCCGACAAAACGGTTGTTGACCACGACAGGCATGCTAAAAAGGCGTTTTGAATCCATCTTTTGCAGAACCTCTGTTAAATCTTCATCCGGAGAAACGGTTTCCACATTCGGGTTCATGATCTGTCCGATCAGAACGGCATCGTATAGCATTCGATTGAATAAATAGGGCCGGATGTCATCCAAATGCAACATGCCGACAAACGCACCGGTTTCATCATTTTCAACCGGAAAATAATTACGCTTTGAGGTTTCCACGATTTTGACAAAATCCCTGAGTGCCATATTCTGGGAAACAGAAACACAATCGGTTTCCAGCAGTTCTTTGATACTTAAATCCGATAATACCCTGGCATCAGTGCCTGGCCTGAGAAGATGCCCTCGATCGACAAGCTCCTTCAAATAAAAAGAAGCCGGTTCTATGTAATAACACAGGGTAGCGGAAATGGCGGAAACAATAATCAGCGGAAGGATCACTGCATATCCGCCTGTAATTTCGACGATTAAAAAAATTCCGGTCAGTGGTGCCTGAAGCATCCCGCTGATTAAACCGGCCATACCCAAAAGAGCAAAACATCCTTCGTTTACCCAATCTGCTGAGGGCCATAGAGCGGTAAGTGCGCGATGGTATGTCAATCCCACCAGGCTACCGATTACCAGGCATGGCGCAAAAATTCCTCCGGAACCTCCCCATCCGAGTGTCAGGGAAGTTGCCAGAATCTTTGCTAAACAGGCTAAGGCCACAAATGCCAGTCCGGGAGAAAAGTTTCCTTCGATCATGGTATGCACGGAGTGGTAGCCTTCTCCAAGAACTACCGGAAGGTGAAGGCCGATGATTCCGACCATGGAACCGCCTATGGCAGCCCTCAGCCACAAGGGAACCCGGACTTTTCCGGATATCTTATGCATTGTACGCAATCCACGTGTCAATAAAATAGAAGCTGTTGCAGCAAAAACGGCAACCCCTATGGCCGCAACGATATCACCCATATCAATGGCAAATACTTTATGGCTGAACACAATCTGATTGCCTTGAAGCACGCGGCTGATTTCAGTACCCGCTACTGCGGCGATAGCGATAGGGATGATGTTTAATGCAGTCCATTCTCCCAGGATGACCTCGATTGTGAAAACAATACCGGCAATTGGAGCATTGAAAATAGATGAAATGGCACCGGCGGCTCCGCATCCCACCAAGGTGACTCTCTGCCGGTCATTCAGGGAAAAAAACCGGGCGATATTAGAACCTATTGCCGATCCGCTCATCACCACGGGAGCTTCCGGTCCGGCACTTCCGCCGCTTCCAATGGTCAAACAGCTCGAAACCAACCTGGAAAAAGTGGATCTAAGGCGAATAAGGCCACCATACCTTGAAACACTGTAGATTACCTCGGGAACCCCGTGGCCGGCTCCTTCTTTAACCACTTTTTCCAAAAATAGAGAAGACAACGCAGCCCCGATAGCCGGAAGGATGAAAGCCCACCAATTGTGATGAAACCGGGAGAGCCATTCAAGCAGAAACAACAATGAGCGGTTCAGAACTACGGCCGCAAACCCGCTGCATGTTCCTACGATAGCTCCGATGAACATCATCAACAGCCGGTCATCCATTTTAAATAATGCCCATCGGGCCGGATATCTCCAAGGTTTCATAGGCAAATATCTGATGATATCATTTTGTTCTGTTATAAGGCGGCTTCGAGATCTTTAATTTTTTCCAAAAGCTTTGTATGATCAGGAATTTGTTTTAAAAAATCCACAAATGAAGAATCCCTGACACAAAATGCCAGCCTTGACAACAGGTGCAAATGAATTTTAACTGTTGGGCTCAATAAAATGAAAAGGACAAAAACAGGTAAACCGTCCACAGCATTAAAATCAACCGGTTTATCCAGAAAACAGGTAATAATGACGGGTTCTTCCATGCTTTCATCTAAAGGCGTTCGTGGGTGTGGTATTGCAATTCCTCTGCCGATTCCGGTGGATGCCATTTCTTCACGTTCCAGTAATTTCCCCAGGAGCATTTCCTGGTCGTCCTCATCCAAAAAAGCAATGTTTTTTACCGCGGATTTTAAGACTTCAAAAACACTGTTTCCTTCAATACCAAAATAAACGCCTCCGAATGCCATTGAATGAGAAAGAGTTACAGGTTTATCCTCCTTACTCTTTTTGACGGTATCATCCGGAAGCCTGAAAGCCAGGTTGTGTTTTTTCGCCCATATTTCAAGGATCGGTTTTTGAAAAACACATTCACCCCCTGATTTTCCCACAGGTATACGTCCCTGGCGAATCCATCTTTCCACAGTAGTCAAGGGTACGTCAAGGCATCGGGCAACTTCGTCAATTGTCAGTTTCATAAGGCAATCCACCGGTTAAATTAATTTATTCAGGTTAAAAATAATTAAAATACACTTGCATATTTTCATAATCAAGAAATTTTATTGCCGGTATTTCAAAAGACTGATAATTTCAACATAGTAATATGTTGAAATCGAGTCTTTGAATTATAAAATTGAAATTTGATTGAATCGCTTAAACTGAATAAGGAGTTATCTTGTGAAAGTTGTTGCATTTAATGGAAGCCCACGTAAAAAAGGCAATACTGAAGCCATGATCCGGCGAGTATTTGAAGAACTGGAAAAGGAAGATATCCGGACGGAGTTGGTCCGGCTTTCCGGAGAAAACCTCAAGGGATGCACTGCCTGCATGAAATGCTTTGAAAAAAAAGATCAGCGCTGTGCAGTCAAAGATGACGACATGAATCTATGTATCGGGAAAATGTGCGAGGCAGATGGGATTATTCTCGGATCTCCTACCTATTTTGCAGATGTCAGCACTGAAATGAAGGCACTGATTGACCGTGCTGGCATGGTAGCCATTGCCAATGATTACATGTTCAAGCGAAAAATAGGAGCAGCGGTGGTTGCTGTCCGAAGGGCCGGATCAATCCATGCTTTCGATACCATGAATCATTTTTTTACCATCGGTCAGATGATCATTCCAGGTTCTTCCTATTGGAACATGGGATTTGGACTGGACAAAGGGGAGGTAATGTCCGATCAGGAGGGCATGGAGACCATGAAAATTCTTGGCGAGAACATGGCATGGCTGATGAAAAAAATTGTTGCGAAGTCAATTTAATCTCTGAAAAATTACTGAGAAAAGGTCGGTGCCTTATCGTTTTTATTCGGCACCGACCTGGGCAAAATAACTTACTCAACCGTAGAAACAAAACCCGCTTTGATAAATTCTCGATTCATTCGTGCGATATTGACAATTGATATTTCCTTTGGACATTCGGCTTCGCATTCGCGTTCATTGCTGCAATTACCAAAGCCAAGTTCATCCATAGTTCTGAGCATATAAGTAGCTCTTCTGGCGGCTTCAGGCTTTCCCTGAGGTAAAAGAGCCAGGTGAGATATTTTTGCACCTGTAAACAACATGGCCGAAGCATTTGGGCATGCTGCCACACATGCGCCACAGCCAATACACGCTGCAGCATCCATTGCCTTTTCGGCAATTTCCTGAGCGATGGCGATGTTGTTGGCATCTTGTGCAGACCCCGTATTAACCGATATAAAGCCGCCGGCCTGGATGATTTTGTCCAATGCACTTCGGTCTACAGCCAGATCTTTGATAACAGGAAAGGCTCTTGCACGCCAGGGTTCAACAATGATAGTGTCGCCATCTTTAAATTGCCGCATGTGCAACTGACAAAGAGTCGTCCCTTTTTGATGGCCATGAGGCCGGCCATTGACAACTGCTCCGCACATCCCGCAAATTCCTTCACGGCAATCATGGTCAAATGCGATTGGTTCCCTATGGTCCAGAGTCAATTTCTCATTAACGACATCAAGCATTTCCAAAAAAGACATATCAGTGGAAATGTTGTTTGCATGATACGTTTCAAGGCGGCCTTTGACCTGAGGGCCATTTTGACGCCAAACCTTGAGTGTGATGTTAATGGTCTTGGTCACTTGTAACTCCTTTGCGTTAATTCAACATTTTCAAATTCAAGGGGTTCTTTGTGAAAAACCGGCGCTTTGTCCTGACCTGTGAATTCCCAAGCGGCCACATGGCGGTAATTTTCATCATCTCGTTTGGCCTCATTTTCTTCGGTCTGATACGCCTCGTTAAAATGGCATCCGCATGACTCCCTTCTTTCTAAGGCATCAATGATCATCAGTTCAGAGAACTCAAGGAAGTCGGCCACTCTTCCGGCTTTTTCAAGGCTTTGGTTGAAATCTTCGTTTTTACCCGGTACCAATACATTTTCCCAAAATTCGGCTCTAAGCTCCTGAATCATGCTTTGTGCTTTTTTCAATCCGTCATCGTTACGAGACATGCCGCAGTAATCCCACATGATATGGCCGAGATCACGGTGAAAGTCGTCTACGGTGCGTCTTCCATTGATGGTCAGCAACTTTTCGATTTTTTCCCGGGTGTTATTCTCGCTTTCATCGAACGCTTGATGCTCAGTATCGATTTTCTCAAAAGATGTGGTCGCCAGATATCCGCCGATGGTGTAGGGAATGATAAAATATCCATCGGCAAGTCCCTGCATGAGAGCGCTGGCTCCCAGGCGGTTGGCTCCATGGTCTGAAAAATTGGCTTCCCCAAGGACAAACAGACCGTCAATGGTACTCATCAGGTTGTAATCCACCCAAAGACCGCCCATAGTATAGTGCGTAGCCGGATAAATCATCATGGGCGTTTCATAAGGGTTGTCTGCGGTAATTTTTTCATACATGGCAAAAAGATTTCCGTATTTTTTCTCGATGGTTTCCTTTCCGTCACGTTTGATGGCATCGGAAAAATCCAGGTAAACTGCAAGACCGGTTTCCCCCACGCCTTTTCCTTCGTCGCAGACGGATTTTGCATTTCGCGATGCCACATCACGGGGTACCAGATTGCCAAAGCTGGGATATTTTCGTTCTAAATAGTAATCTCGGTCCACCTCTGGAATATCAGTCGGATTTCGCTTGTCATTAGGGTCTTTAGGTACCCAAACCCGACCGTCATTTCTCAAACTTTCACTCATGAGAGTCAGTTTCGATTGAAAATCTCCATGAACCGGTATACAGGTGGGATGAATCTGAGTAAAACAAGGATTGGCAAAAAATGCACCTTTTTTGTAGCATCGATAGGCGGCGGATACGTTGCAGGCCATGGCATTGGTGGACAAAAAGAATACATTGCCGTATCCTCCCGTACAAAGCACCACAGCATCAGCCTCATGACGCTCGATTCTTCCATTGATTATGTTTCGAACAACAATTCCGCGAGCCTTTTGGTTGATAACTACCAGATCCAGCATTTCCCGTCGGGGAAAAAGAGTCACCTTACCTTTGCCGACCTGTCGCATTAACGCACTGTAGGCACCGAGCAAAAGCTGTTGACCTGTCTGGCCTCTGGCATAAAAGGTCCGGGAAACCTGGGCACCTCCAAAACTTCGATTGAGAAGAAGTCCGCCGTAGTCCCTGGCAAAAGGGATACCTTGTGCAACACATTGGTCGATAATGTTGTTGCTCACTTGAGCCAGGCGGTACACATTGGCTTCTCTGGCCCGAAAGTCTCCTCCTTTTATGGTATCGTAAAAAAGACGCCATATGCTGTCACCGTCATTCGGATAATTTTTTGCGGCGTTGATTCCACCCTGAGCAGCAATGCTATGGGCTCTTCGGGGGCTGTCCTGGATACAAAACGTTTTGACTTCATACCCTAATTCTGCAAGGCTTGCCGAGGCACTGCCTCCGGCTAAACCGGTACCGACTACAATAATGGTGTATTTTCTTTTGTTGGCAGGATTGACCAGTTTGAGGTCAAAACGGTGTTTTTCCCATTTTTGCGATAAAGGTCCCCCCGGTACTTTTCCATCAAGTATCATAATTGATCCTTTCTAGATTCATCTAAGCTTTAAACGAAAGATAAATCGGTAAAAAACCAAAACCGATTCCGACCACAACCGCAAAAACGATGCTGAGCACCATTAGGATTGGCATATACTTTGAATGGTTGAGGCCAAGGCTTTGAAATGCGCTCCAGAATCCATGGCTGACATGTATGGCTGCAACCACCATGGCAACAACATAAAATATGACATAAAACGGATTGGCAAAAGTATTTGAAACGATTTCATATATGGTCGTTTGGGATTTGTCGGCAAAGGTGAAATTGTTTAGATGTAAAATAACAAAAAAGAACAAAAAAAGACCTGTATACGGCATGGTTCTTGAGCCGATTGTTCGGCCTCCGCCGCTTGTTTTGACAGCATATTTCTGGGGTCTGGCATTGTAATTTTGATAAAACAGCAAACCACCGGTAATCACGTGGGTAAGTGCAAATACCAATAGGCCGATTTCAAGAAACTTTAAAAGCGGTCCCAGACTGTGAAGCTTTTGTGCGTAGGCATTGAATGCAGCTTCTCCACCATAGATGGTTAGGTTGCCTGCCAGATGAGCCATAAGGAAACCAACAAAGGACAGGCCTGTGATGGCCATCATCAGTTTTTTCCCGATGGAAGCCCCCAGGGTCTTGGTAAACCAGTTCATATTATCCTCCTGTCAATATTTTTATTCAGCGCATCCGAATTTTCAGGAAGTCATCTTTGATGATGAGCACAACACTTGGTGGAGGCTGGCAAACTGACTTCGGAAATCATCGAACGAGCGCTCAGTCAGGTCAAAAAGATACTCGCTTGATTTGAAATTTGTCAAGGTTTTTTTCACCCCAAACCCTACTTTTTATCATGGGATGATTTATTTCTCCAATTTTCGTTGTAATCTTTCATCCACCATGAATCCTGTTCACAATTCAATATGGCATCGGCAAGGGTTTTGCCGGTGTTGGTTGTCAACCGCCGGATCACCTGCACAAGCCATTTGTCCGCATGAGTCTTGCCCAAATCAGATAGGTTTTTCAGTTCTAGGATCAATGCAAGCTGGTCGGCATCGTGGGCAAGCTGGGCTTCTTTAGATGATTGTTGATTGAATTCGTCGATAAGTCTAGTCAAATGTTCTCCAAAGGGTAAATGACGGGTCATGTGCGAAACAGCTTTGTTCTCATCGGCCACCACATACATTTTTTGGACATAGTTTAAATCTCCGACCCTGGATTCAGCCAGGTCATGTACTATGCACATGGAAATCAGTTTTTCAGCGTTTACATCAGGCTCAAGTTGTGAGATGACATAAGCAATCAGAGTGGTTAAAAAACAATGTTCTGCTACCGATTCTTTCCCGTCGCCCAGAAATTGAAAGCCTGATCGGGGGATCTTTTTTAATAGACGGCCTTCAAAAAGAAAGTCGGCTATACTTTTAATTCCCATTGTAATCCTTTTCAGGAGAATATTTGATTGGTCAATGGCAAAGAGAATAATCATCTTTGTTTAAAATAAAATACTTATATCATTGTTCGGTAAAATTCAAATCCAAACGAAAAACAATAAGATGGGACATAAATTAATACTATAATTAAATAAATCAATCGGTTAAAATAAAAGGCTAAGACTTGACACCCCATCTGAATTCATATAGACAATCAGTGAAATGATATTGAAATTTAAACAAATTTTTTGTATAAACAAATGTTTAGAAGATATGAAAAACAATTTATTTCAATTTTTTAATTCGGAGTTTAAATGCTTCCCGTAGAAATTAATTATTTTCAATTAATTGCCAATGCCAGTCTGGTTGTCCAGTTTGTATTGCTGGTGCTTTTGTTGTTCTCAGTGGCCTCATGGGCCATTATATTCATCAAGTTCAGATACCTCAGGAAAGCCTTTTTGGAATCAGCTGATTTTACTGATTTTTTTTGGAAAAGTCGGGATTTATCAGGTGCTTTTGCCAGGGCAAAACAATTTGATATTAGTCCGGTTGCCCGGGTTTTTCGTATTGGATACTTGGAGTTAAAAAGGATAAGCCGGGCCGGAGGGGCCGGGGCAAAAGAAAAGCCCGACGATGATATTGTGGGCAATCGTATTTCAGGCAGCGATAATGTTCAAAGAGCGTTTCGGCGAGCCGGAATATCCGGGGTGAGAGAAAAACCCGAAGATGATGGCATGAGCAGTCGTATTTCAGGCAGCGATAATGTTCAAAGAGCGCTTCGACGAGCCATTACATCCGAAATTACCCGGATGACTCAACTGGTGCCGTTTTTGGCCACCACGGGCAATACCTCACCCTTTATTGGTCTTTTCGGAACTGTTTGGGGTATCATGAATTCATTTCATGGAATCGGTGTCAGAGGTTCAGCAAACCTTGCCGTTGTAGCGCCGGGTATTGCGGAAGCTTTGATCGCAACGGCCGCAGGTTTGGCTGTGGCGATTCCTTCAGTGATCTTTTTTAATCACTTTACCCAAAAAATCCGAACAATTGAGTCTGAATTGCACAGTTTTTCCGCAGATTTTATTAATATTATTGAACGCGACATATTTCAAAATGTAAGGAGCGGCAAATGAGCCATACCGGTAATACCGACCGTCTCATGTCCGATATTAATGTAACGCCTTTTGTGGATGTCATGTTGGTGCTGTTGATTGTTTTTATGGTGGCCGCACCCATGATGATTGAAGGGGTTGAAGTGTCTCTTCCTCAGGCGACATCGCAACCTTTGGCAACCGAACAGGAACAGTTGATTGTTTCTTTGAATCAAAATGGGGAGATTTTTCTCAATGATTACCAGGTTCAGCTTACAGAATTAAGAGAAAAGCTGGATTTGATCATTAAAGGTCAATCTGACAGAGAAGTCTATCTCAAAGCAGACAAGGAAATTCCATACGGAGTGGTGGTCAGGGTAATGTCGGAAATTAAAGACGCCGGTGTAGAACGGCTCGGGATGGTCACAGAACCGCAATATTCGGATGAAGAAAATATTAAAAAAGCTAAAAGCTGATGAGAATAATCACGGCATTTCATATCCTTACCCTGAAATGGGAAATGGTGAAGGCAGTTCCGAACAGGTTTTACAAGCGTTTTTTTTCGCTTTTGTCGGCCATTTGATCGTCATTGCCGCGTTAATCTTTGTTCCGCCATTATCTTTTAAAAAGTCTTATACCCCGACCATTGTCAGCGTTCGCATGGTTTCTTTGGGAGATCTCAGGCCTGAAGGTTCATCCCCGAAGGTTCCTGGTGTGCAAATGCCGCCTGAAACCAGCAAGCCGTCGGCAGAAAAGGCGGAGCCTAGTCCTGAAGTGGCGTCACCTAAGGTGCCTGAACCGGAAGTGGCGGTTTCCGTGCCTGAAAAAAAAGTTACGGTAGAAAAGAAACCTGTTGCGGCTCCCATACCGGAGGTTAAACAACCCGAGGTATCCCTGGCCCCCAAGGAAACCCCTAAAGAAAAACCGACTGAACCCCCGAAGGTAAAAACATCCCTGAAAAAAGAAACATTCCAGCCTTCCAAGGTGGTTCAGGGTGCCATTGAACAACTAGAAAAGCAGCCTGAAAGCGGCAGGCCGCAATCTCTCAGAGATGCTCTGGCACGCCTTGAAAAGGAAGTTGCAAACGCGCCTTCCAGGGGCGGCTCAGCTCAGGGGAGTCAATCCGGAGGCGGAGGGGATGGGGGCAGTGGAGCAGGAACGAGGGGAACCGGCACCGGTCGGGGGTTTGGTGGGGTTGGTGTTGGGTCTGCCAAAGAAGTATACGACGGGCTAATCGTATATCACATTCAAAAAAATTGGGCATTTTCAGAACAACTGGCCAGGGGACAGGGCAATTTGGAGACCCTGGTTGGGATAAAAATTCTGCCCAATGGCGAAATACAAGATGTATGGATTGACAAAAAATCGGGAAATCAATATTTGGATGAGTCCGCTATCAGGGCAGTTAAAAAGTCGAATCCGCTGCCGCCTTTACCAAAGGAAATTGGACCCTACGATTATAAGGTCGGACTCAGATTTACACCCAAAGGCTTGGATATCTAAAAATAATGAAATTGAATTCATCTGCATGTGATCTGGTAAAGAAATTTTTCTTTGGTATAGGCTTGCTGGTATTGGGGGTGGTGGCGATTGCACCTCGTACTTACGCCCAATATGACTACATTGACATCACAAAACCATCCCTTCGAAAAATTCCCACAGCCATTCCTGTTTTTAAAGCCATTAATCGAACAGGGCAAGAGATTGAAATCAGTCAAAAAGGAGCGGATATCCTTTCTGACACACTCGATTTTACCGGCTATTTTTCAATGCTTGATCGAAAGGCTTTCCTGGTGGATCCGCAGGATGCAGAACTTACCGGTACAGGGATCAATTTTAAAAACTGGACTGTTCTCGGGGCTGAACTTTTAGTTACTTCCGGTGTGGTCCTCCAGGATGGTATCTTACACATAGAACTTAGGCTTTTTGATACATTTCAACAAAAATTGCTTGTGGGGAAAAAATATACAGGAACCCCTCAGGATCTCAGGAAAATTATGCTTCGCTTTGCCGGTGAAATCATTTTCTATCTGACCGGCAATCGTGGAATATTTGACAGCAAAATTGCCTTTGTTTCCACAGGGACCGGAAAAAAGGAAATTTATATTTGCGATTTTGACGGCAAGGATGTGAAACAGTTTACCAATCACAAATCCATAACCCTTTTTCCGGCATGGTCCAGTGATACCCAGTGGATCGCATATACATCATATGCAAAAGGAAAACCTGACCTATACATTCAACATGTGAACCAAAAAAGGGGTTTTGTTGTTGCTCGGGAAGGGATAAACAGTTTTCCATCATGGGTTCCGGGCAGGTTTGAACTGGCGGCAACCCTTTCCTTTTCAGGGGATCAGGAAATTTACCTGTTGAGTGGCGAGGGTAAAATCATCAAACAACTTACCAATAATGCAGGAATCGATGTCTCACCTTCGTGGTCGCCTGATGGAAGGCAAATGGCCTTTGTTTCAAGGCGTGCCGGAAGCCCGCAGATATACATCAAGAATATCGATTCCGGAAATGTGCGTCGCCTGACTTTCCAGGGTAACTATAACACGCAACCTTCATGGTCGCCATTGGGGGATAAAATTGCATACTCTTCAATGGATCGTGCCGGTATAAATATTTCCGTGATGGGAGTCGATGGGTCCGGACCTGTGAGATTAACCCACAACAGCAGGGATAATGAGTCGCCTTCATGGTCTCCTGACGGAAGCATGATTGTTTTTGGCTCAACTCGAGAGGGATCATCGAGGATTTATGTGATGACTGCTTTCGGAACTGATCAACGGAGGTTGCTCAGTTTGCCGGGAGAGCAAAGCAATCCTAAATGGTCCCCCAGCGTTGGAGATAGTGGGAACTGATTTTTTAATAACAACTGAGGAGGAAAAAATGACGAAAAGGATTTGGATGGGTTTGGTTCTAATGATTGTAATGCCGGCCCTGATCATGACAACAGGGTGTTCAAAAAAGCAGGTGCAACCTGATGTATCGCTCATCGGGACTGATGCCGATCAGTATGATGCGGCGCGTCAGAGAGCCTTGGCTGAAGAAGAGGAAGCCAGACGCAGGGCACTGGAAGAACAGCGTCTTACGGAAGAACAACAACGGCAAGCCATGTTGCAGAGACAACATCTCATTGATGAAGACATTTATTTTGATTTTGATCAAGCAGTGATCCGCCCTGATGCACAGGAAGTTTTAAGGAAAAAAGCTGAATTTTTGCGGGAGAATCCCGGGATCTCCGTTGTTATCGAAGGCCATTGTGATGAAAGGGGAACCGCGGAATACAACCTTGCTTTGGGAGAACGTCGAGCATTGGCAGCAAAGGCTTTTTTGATGAACCTGGGTATTTCGAGTTCCCGTTTGTCAACAATAAGCTATGGTGAAGAACGACCAGTAGATCCTCGCAGCAACGAAGAAGCTTGGGCAAGAAACCGCCGGGCACATTTTGTCCTTCAGTAGATATATAAGAGATTCATTTCGGTAAGGTAAGTCAAGCCGGCGGTTTAGGTGCATCCGCCGGCTTTTGTTCACTATTTGCCCTAAAAATGGCAGATAAAATAGTCATAATCGATTCCAAAAATTGAATCGGAATTTTCAAAGGTACTTAGGGCCTGAAAATATGAAAAAATATTTTTTGATCATTTTTTACCCGGTGCTATTAATTGGTTGTGCAGCCCAACAGGATGTCATTAATTTGGATAACCGTCTCTCACGAGTGGAGATCAGCAGTGCGAAATTAGAAAACATTCTGACCAGAACCACCGAAGAAATCGAAACCAAGCTTGCTAAATCCGGAGAGGAAGAACTGGATATCAGAAGTCAATCGGCCGCACTTAATGTCAAAATTGACAGCATGAGAGAAGAACTCCAGTCGCTCAATGGTCGGCTTGAAGAGGTTCAGCACCAGCTGAACCAAGGGGCAGGTGGGGTTGAGAAAAATGTGGTTCAGCTTCAGGAAACGGTTGCCCATCTCAATGAACGCATGGTGCGGTTGGAAAAATATTTAAATCTTGAGGCTATGGACAGGAAACCATCAGGGCCTTCGCGAACCGCCGATACCACGCCTGAAAAACCGACAGTCCAGGATGATCCCGGAAAAGATCTGTCAGATACCGATCTTTATGTGGCTGCAAAAAAGGCTTTTGATCAGGGGGATTTTGACTCGGCACGTCGAGGATTCGAAGAGTTACTCCAGAAATATCCGACCTCACCCAGAGCTAATAATGCACAATTTTGGCTCGGAGAAACCTATTATCAGGAAAAATGGTATGAAAAGGCTATTCTAGAATATCAAAAGGTCATTGATAATTATCCAAAAGACAGCAAAGTGCCTGCGGCTTTGCTGAAACAGGGCTTTGCCTTTTTAAACCTTGGCGATAAAGCAAATGCCCGTCTGGTGTTAAAAGAACTCTCGGACAAATATCCGGGTTCAAACGAAGCGGCTGTTGCCAAAAAGAAATTATCCGAAATTTAAATCGACAATGATTTTAATGCCAAAATAAACCGGACAGGATGGAAAAAATTATTGGAATCGATCCAGGACTCGCTACGACGGGTATCGGCATTGTTACAGGTTCTGAGTTAAAGGTTACCGGTTACTCCTACGGAAGTATTCGAACATCAAAAAAAATGGTATTGCCTTTGCGCCTGGATCGTATTTTTTCAGAAATTCTCACGGTTCTAAAACTTGAAAAGCCGCACCTTCTTGTTTTAGAAGATATTTTTTCCTTAAAAGAGTACCCTCAGTCCGGAATCACCTTAGGCAAAGTAGCAGGTGTTATTCTGCTGGCCTGTTGTAAAGCACAGGTTCCGGTAGCGGAAATATCGGTAAGGGAAGTTAAACAGGTATTGACCGGAAACGGAAAAGCCGGCAAAGCCCAGTTGGAAAGAGCTGTCCGGAATCAATTGGGAGCAACTGTTCCCATTCGACCTGATCATGCATCTGATGCTTTAGCCCTTGCATTAATCGGTCTATACCGTAGTCGATGGTCTTCCATCGGATAGATGCTATAAAAACAAATGGATCCTTAACAAAATATCTTGTTATGATTGGGTATGTTGAAGGAAAATTATTAAAGAAAGAGGAAGACCGCATTTTGGTTTTGGCTAACCAGGTCGGTTACGAAGTGGTGGTACCCGCAGTGGTTATGACCAGACTTCAAGATAAAGTCGTTGGTGATGAAGTGGCTCTTTTTATTTACTATCAGCAAAGTGAACGTCAACCCAAACCTGTCTTGATCGGTTTTAACACCGATTTGGAGCGTGACTTTTTTCAGTCGTTCATCACTGCGGAAGATATCGGTCCCTTGAAGGCTGTAAAAGCCCTGAGCATCCCGGTAAGTGAGATTGCCGAGGCTATTGAGACAAAAGATATTCATAAATTAAAAAGCCTGAAAGGAATTGGCGGAAGAACCGCCCAGAAAATCATTGCCACCCTCAACGGTAAGATGGCCAAGTATGTTAAATACCGCTCCCCTGATGAAAAAAACGGCGTGAGCACGGTTGAGGATTTTGTTTTTCCTGTGCTTGATGTTCTGATCACCCAGTTGGGGCACAAATCCTCTGATGCCAAAAAAATGATCAATGAAGCATTGCAAAGAAACAAGAGCATTTCAACTCCAGAAGAACTGTTTGATGAAGTCTACAGAGGCACGGTTGTTCCATGACCGACAGTATATGGACATATGCATCAAAAACCCATGGTATTGTATCCGGTGCAAGGATTCCGGAGGATCGGGAACCTGAAAACCTCTCATTGCGGCCTAGATTGCTTTCTGAGTATGTTGGGCAGAATGAGATCGTGGAGACGTTCAAAATCGCTATCGAGGCGGCCAAAAAGAGAAATGAGCCTCTGGATCATGTGTTGTTTCACGGCCCTCCTGGCCTGGGTAAAACAACTCTGGCTCATATTATTGCCAATGAGATGGGCGGTTCATTGACGGTTTCCTCGGGACCGGCCCTGGAAAAAGGCGGCGATCTTATCGGAATACTGACACACCTTCAAGAGAATGATCTGCTCTTTATCGATGAAATCCACCGAACTCCAAAACCGGTTGAGGAATTTCTCTATCCAGCCATGGAGGATTTTGCCGTGGATTTTATTTTTGACAAAGGCGCCCATGCCCGCAGCCATCGGTTTCGCCTTAACCATTTCACACTCGTTGGCGCCACCACACGGGTTGGACTATTATCGGCTCCTCTAAGAGACCGCTTTGGAATATTCCGAAGCCTTGATTTTTATAGTATCGAAGAACTTGTTACAATCGGTAAACGATCCGCGGCAATTCTCAACATTGAGATCGATAATGAAGGAGCAGACGAATTGGCCAGAAGATCAAGAGGCACGCCGAGAATTGTTAACCGATTGCTTAAAAGGGTTCGAGACTATGCCCAGGTCAGGTCCGATGGAATTATCAGAAAAAATACCGTTCAGGCAGCACTTGCTCTTGAAGGGGTGGATAGCAAAGGGTTGACCCTGCTTGACCGCAGGTATCTGATGACCATCATAGAATATTATAAAGGTGGACCTGTAGGAATTGAAGCCATTGCCGCTACGCTTCAGGAAGAAACCGATACTCTTGTCGATGTGGTCGAACCGTATCTTCTAAAAATAGGAATGATTACCAGGACTTCTTCGGGAAGAAGAGCCTCGGAAAGTTCATACGAACATCTTGGTTTACCGGTCCAAAAGAGGATGTTTTTATAAAATCTTTGACGATTCGAAAAAACTGCCCTGATGGTTTCCTTTACCTCATTCCGGCCGGGAAAATCAAATTAACGGCAAGAGAATAACCAGGATAAAAATATTTATGAAAGTATGATATCCGTTGAATTATTAGCATCCTGGCGTTTTATTCCGGGAAAATGGGCGGCGGAATTTTGAAGGTGTCCTATTAATGGCTCTCATTACGTTACTCACCGATTTTGGTCAATCCGATGAATATGTCGGGGTAATGAAAGGTGTTATCTATTCCATTAATCCTAACGTCGGTATAATCGATCTTACCCATAGAGTTGATCCCCAGGATGTTACCCAGGCAGCTTATTTACTCAAAGCATCATATCCCTATTTTCCCCAAGACACCATCCATGTTGTCGTTGTAGACCCAGGGGTGGGGACCGACAGAAAAATTGTGGCACTAAAAATTGATGGGCAATTATTTCTAGCTCCAGATAATGGGGTTTTATCACTTCTTTGGCAAAATAATCCGATCGAAGACGGGGTATGGGTCAACAACGCCCGATATTTTCTTCGCAGCATCAGCCGAACATTTCATGGAAGAGATATTTTTGCCCCTGTAGCTGCCTGGTTATCCACAAAAATTCCTATCCAAAATTTGGGACCACCGGTTACCCCATTGGACCTGGAAACAATTAAAATTCCGAATTCGAAAATATCTTCGGAACATTCTATTACCGGGACGGTGATCTGGGTTGATCATTTTGGAAATTTGATGACAAATATAGAAGAAGGTAAAGTTCTTCAGATGTGTCAACAATATCCAGAAAAATTGCCTGTTTTGCGTATCGGTAATCATTTTATCAAAGGACTTTCCGTTAATTATTCCAGTGTTGCCCCCAAAAAAGCCCTCATCATCATTGGAAGCAGAGGATATTTGGAAATTGCTGTAAACTGCGGAAACGCAAGCCAGGTTCTCGAAGCCCGAAAGGGAGATTCGGTCGCTATCACCATGGAAAAGTCCTAGCTTTGCTTCTATGATGGACTGAATGGAAAAAACCCTTTAATCCCTCTCACAGCCCCTCCTTTCTTGAATGAGAATTTTCGTTCAGATTTGATCAGGCATTTTTTAAGCTGGCGGATTTTTTATTCCAATGATATGTGAATCAGGTAAGATGAATTCAACAGGTGCCAAAATCGATTAAATCCAATCGATCTCTCTGAAGTTGTGGAAAAATTGAAGTTATGACCGGTCAAAAATTTGCCATAAAGTCACCTAAACCCAAAAAACGCAGGGTGAATTGGCATATGGTGATCATCGGAGATAACGGAAAAGTGATCCATTTTCCGCGTTATAAATTTTGTGCCGTTTTAATGCTTCTATTATTATGCCTATCGATTGCATCGGCATTTTGGCTTTTCAGGCTTTTTCAGGATAGCCACCGGAAAAACAAAATCCTGGCGGAATCCATGCTTGAACTTGAAAAGGCCGTTGATGATCTCAAAAAAGAAAATGAAATGCTGGTGGCACGACTTGTCATGGGGGGAATTGACCTGAATCCGGAAAGAAATAATGAAAAGAACAATCCTTCAGGTGGAGAGGCTGAACCGGAGAAACGCTCACCAATTGGCACGGGTAATACTCAGGGGCCAAAAAGAGAGATTGAATATTCCCATGGAGAAAAACAAGGGACTGTAACCGAAGCGTCATTTTTTGACAAAAGACCTGAAAAACCTGGACTTGTTGCCGTAACTGATGTTACCGTGACCCACCAATCAGAACATGACAGGTTGGATGTCAAGTTCAAATTGAGCAATATTTCCAACCGAACCGTTTCGGGATATCTCTTTATGATACTAAAAAATAAAAAAGAATCCCCTGACTCGTGGATCATCCTTCCTGAAAAATTTCTTGATCGTGACGGCATTCCTTCAAATTATGGATCTGGACATGCCTTTAAAATCTCCCGTTTTAAAAACATCAAATTTACGGTTCAGTATCATGAAAACCTCGGTAAATATTTTACAGCGGATATCCTTGTATTCAACAAAAACGGAAAAATACGGTTCAAACAGGAATTTCCGATAAAAATTTGATTCGATGATTTTGGAGAAATGAAGTGATTAAAATATTTAAAGATTTTTCTCTAATCGATAAAAATCTTACCATCGATGGTATTGTCTGGTCCAGGGGGAAATTGATCATCAACGGAACTGTAAAGGGCAAACTGATCGGTGAACATGTTGTTATCGCCAAAGACGGGGAAGTTTTTGCAGATGCCACTGCAACCCACATTTCCATTGCCGGAAAGTTTGATGGTTCGATTCGGGAGACGAAAGAAGTGGTCATCATGTCCACAGGAATTTGTTCCGGAAGGGTGCAATGTGATTCACTGGTGCTCGATGCCGGTAGTGTTTTGAATGCCGAAGTCGAGTGCTTGAAGAAAAGTTGATTTTCCCCTGAAAGATGGGTGACACCTCAGACCTTTTAAGCCTAGTTTTATGATTTCATTAGATACAATTAAAAACGCCGCAAAACTGATTCAGGACCAAATCATTCGAACGCCGCTTATTTTTTCACCGTCGCTGAGCCGCCGGTTTGATGCCAATATCTTCCTCAAGATGGAAAATCTTCAGAAAACAGGGTCATTCAAGATACGGGGCGCTACTTATAAGTTATTGTCCGTCAAAAAAACAGATGCTATATCCTCGGTGGTGGCGGCATCTGCAGGAAACCATGCCCAGGGGGTGGCGCTTGCCGCAAAAAATGCGGGCCTTGTTTCCACAATTGTGATGCCTGAATGGTCGTCCATTTCCAAGCAGGAAGCGACAAGGGGATATGGGGGCGAGGTTGTTTGCTACGGACAAAACCTTGCCGAAAGTCTTTCCAAAGCCATGGAGATCGCCGGAAATGAAAAAATGTTTATCCATCCCTTTGATGATCCGGACATTATTGCTGGTCAGGGTACCATCGGATTGGAAATTCTTGAAGAGCTGAAAGATGCAGATATAATTCTGGTCCCCATAGGAGGGGGAGGGCTGATTTCAGGCATTGCTTCAGCCCTCAAAGCAGTCCGGCCAGGTATAAAAATCATTGGAGTACAGGCGGCGGCGTGCCCATCGGCAAAAGTTTCCCTCAAAAAAGGGAAGCCGGTTACTGTAGCGTCAAGACAATCAATCGCAGATGGTATCAGCGTCAAGCAGATCGGTTACCGGAATTTTGAGATTATCCAGGAGCTTGTTGATGATATTGTGCTTGTCGACGAAGAGGAAATCGCTGCTGCAATGCTGATGCTTCTTGAACAAAAAAAAATATTGGCCGAAGGTTCCGGAGCCGTGGGGCTTGCAGCCTTGTTGAATGGATCGGTTCGTATACCTTCCAATGCCAAGATAATTCTTCTGATCAGTGGAGGAAATGTCGACAGCCCTCTGCTTGGGCGGATATTGCGAAAAGGCTTAATGAAAAACGGTCGTATCATGCGATTTGAAGTCACCCTCGATGATATGCCCGGATCCCTTTCAAAGCTGCTGACTCGGGTAGCTTCAATGAAGGCTAATGTTCTTCATATTTACCATGACCGAAATTTAAGAGATCTTGCCATCTACCGAACACGAGTGGATCTCGAAATCGAAACCCGGGGCCCCGGCCATCTAGATGAAGTCGCTGATGCATTGAAAAAGTCAGGATATCGTTTTAGGATGAAATGATGTTTCCCGATATGGGATTGGTTTCTCACGGAAAGCATCTTCTTGTTAATCAGTGCTGTGGACAGGATTTTTTGCGGACATCCCTTGACACAGAGACCATGGTTTTAGCGGTTGCTTCAAAATTGACACATCATAAAAAGTTCATACCATTACTCTGGGGCCGTGTAAAACATCCAGCATTTGAAATTTGTTATATGAAATCGGATCGTTTTGGCTCCGACCAGATGGTTATGATAGATAAGATCAAAATGTCAGGCACATATGAAATCATCCTGCCTGAATCATAGGGAGGTGATTTGAATGGAGGAAAAGAAAACAAGCGACGACAGCACAAAGGTGGAAGAAGAAAAAAAAGAAATTACCGCACCGGATCAGGCATGTTGTTATGTAGTGGATCCATGTGGATGTTATGTAGATCCTTGCGGATGTTACATTAACCCGTGTCGCTGTTGTTAATTTTTCAGGTATTCAACAGGATTGGGAATTTTCTCAATCCTGTTTTGGATTACAAGGCTTTATTGTTTCTTCCGGCTCCTGAAATGGTCATTTTTTTTGGTGTTTTTTGCGAACCACGTTAATCAGACTTCCCTCCAGAACCATTTCAATTTGTCTGTCACTCATGGTATGCTCCAGTTCATAGGTCTCCGATTTGGATAAATTGGAGACGTTGATCTTTTGACCTTTTTGGATTACTTTTCGAAGATCTTCCAGCAATAATATGTCTCCCTGGTCAATTTTTGAATAATCCTCTGAATTGGAGAATGTAAAAGGCAAAATTCCAAAATTGACGAGATTCTGATGGTGAATTCTGGCAAAACTGATAGCAAGAACAGCTCTCAGCCCTAAGTATCTGGGGCCAATGACGGCATGTTCACGACTTGATCCCTGACCATAGTTTTTACCGCCGACAACAAAGGATTCCTTTTTTTCATGGTGTACGGCTCTTTCGTAGTAGGTATTGTCTATGCGGCTGAAACTGAATTTACTGATTTCCGGAATATTACTTCGAAATGGTAAAATCCGTGATCCTGCAGGCATGATTTCATCGGTCGAAACATTATCTTCCATTTTCAGCAACACCGGCCCTTTCAGGCTATCGGGCAATGGCTCAAATGTAGGCAGCGGTTGAATATTGGGCCCTTTTTCAAGAGAAACACCGGAACCGTCGGCCGGGGGTTCTACAAGCATTCGTGTATTGATCCTGATAACTTCCGGTTCTGTAAATTTGGGGTATTCCATCTTTAATGTTCTCGGGTCGGTGATGACTCCGGTGAGAGCTGAAGCTGCTGCGGTTTCCGGGCTGCACAAATAGACCTGGTCCCCCTGGGTTCCTGACCTTCCCGGAAAATTTCTTGGAACCGTTCGAAGACTGATTTTACCAGTTGCCGGAGCCTGGCCCATTCCGATGCATCCGTTGCAGCCTGGTTGGTGAATGCGCGCTCCGGCCTGAATTAACTTTTCCAAATATCCAAATGCGATGAGATTTTCGAGGATTTGTCGTGAAGTGGGGTTGATGTCAAAAGAAATTTTTTCCGGTACGTAATTGCCATCAACAATGAGTGCCGAAATGGCAAAATCCCGAAATCCGGGATTAGCTGAAGAGCCGATGTAGGATTGATATATTTCCAGTCCGGCCACTTCCCGAACCGGCACTACATTCCCGGGACTGCTGGGGAGGGCAATCAGCGGTTCCACTAATGAAAGGTCGATTTCATCATATTCATCATATGTCGAGTCTGCATCCGCAAGAATTTCTGTCCAATCACTTTCCCGCTCCTGGGTTTTCAGAAATTTTCTGACGGCTTCATCCGATGGAAATACCGTGGTTGTGGCTCCCAATTCCGCTCCCATATTAGCGATTACATGGCGGTCCATTGCGGTGAGGCTCTTTAGTCCCGGCCCATAGTATTCAATGATTTTTCCTCTTCCGCCATCGACTCCATGGCGGCGAAGCATTTCCAGGATAACATCCTTGGCACTTACCCAATCAGGCAATCGGCCGGTCAGTTTAACTCCCAGGGTCCGGGGCATCCTCAGAAAGAAAGGTTCGCCGGCCATGGCCATGGCTACTTCAAGTCCGCCGGCACCCATTGCCAGCATACCCAATGAAGCAGCAGCCGGAGTATGACTGTCGGAACCCAAGAGGGATTTTCCGGGGATACCAAAGCGCTCCATATGAACCGGATGGCTTACCCCGTTTCCGGGTCTGCTGTACCAAAGTCCGAATTTTTGGCATGCGGAAAGCAGAAACAGATGGTCATCCGCGTTTTTAAAATCAGTCTGAAGCAGATTGTGATCAACATATTGCGCTGATAACTCGGTTTTAACCTTTGGAATTTCCATGGCCTCGAATTCCAGCATGACCATCGTGCCGGTGGCATCCTGGGTTAATGTTTGATCGATTTTTATGCCGATTTCACTTTCTGCTTCCATACGGCCCGAAACCAAATGGCTCTTAATGAGTTTTTGTGTCACATTTTTTCCCATTTTTTTCACCATGTTCTGAATTTGTTCAAATTATGGGGATCCGGTTAAAAAAGGAACAAATCCCACTGCTTCATAAACGTTTTTAAGGGTAACCTCTGCACGCCTGCTTGCAGCATTGGCACCCTGTTTTAAAACTGTTCTGAGGGTTTCCTGGTCGAAAGAGACCTGGGTATATTTTTTCTGAATGGGATTGAGAAAATCTACGACAAGTTCAGCAAGGTCGTTTTTAAATACAGCATATCCCTTTCCCACATACCGGGTCTGAATGGTTTCAATGGATAAGCCGCTTATAACGGAATAAAGGGTCATCAGGTTGGAAATGCCGGGTTTTGACGGGCCATATCGAATTTCTTTTCCCGGATCGGTTACAGCCTGTCTGATTTTTTTCCGGACAGCATCCGGGGTATCCAGCAAAGCAATATAGTTATCAGGATTTTTATCCGATTTGGACATTTTTGCCAGAGGGTGCCTGAGCCCCATGATCCGGGATCCTGTATCCGATATAAAAGGATTGGGGATGTTAAAAATTTTTCCGTATAATCGGTTGAATCTTCGGGCGATATTCCGGGTAAATTCAAGATGTTGTTTTTGATCGTTACCCACCGGTACCAAGTCGGTTTGGTAAAGGAGAATATCGGCCGCCATTAGTACCGGGTACCCGAACAGTCCTACATGGATGCTTTCCCTGTGACGATGGGCTTTATCTTTAAACTGGGTCATCCTGGAAAGTTCACCCATGTGGACAAAACAGCTGAGCACCCAGAAAAGCTGGGTATGAGCAGGTACATGAGATTGAAGGAAAATAATGTTTTTCGTCGGATCAATTCCGCATGCAATATAGAGTGCCGCCAGGTCGTAACATCGTTTTAGCAGTTCAGAAGGTTTTTGCCTTACGGTGATGGCATGAAGATCGACCAGAACAAAAAGACAGTCATGGGTATCCTGCAATTGGACCCAGTGCTTTATGGCACCGATATAATTGCCGATCATCAGGTTGCCGGTCGGTTGAATACCGCTGAGCAGAACCGGCTTTTTTTGTGCTGCCTTCATTTTTATTTACCATCATTGGAAACCCGGTAGGTAGTGCTTGAACCTGAATTCCCCTCACACGCGGGTGGGGGCGGGATAGTGGATAATAGATTTTTTTCAGGCACTGATAATAGCATACCATAAAAAAAATCTGATTTAAAAGATCCTTTTTCCTGAGACCTTAATCTTTTTGCTTGGGTCCCTGGTAAGTTTCCAGTTCCAGGATACAGCCCAGTTTAGGCTGTTTTGGTGTTCCGCCCGTAATTTTTACAACACGTGCTGCGGTGACTATATTTTCCTTGTTTAGCCAATGGATAACCTGTGCAGCAGTCTTATCATCCAGTCTTCCAATACAGTTTGACATGATCAGTTCCCGTCCCAAACCCCCTTTAACCAGGTAGACGACATCTTTAGACCCTGGCTGACCTTGTGACCAAACCAACCGAACTTTATCCTGCTCTTTTAACTTCTGCAAAGCATCTTGTCGGCGGCTTCCATCAGGATTGCTGTATTCAGTACCTACAGCAGTGGTTCTGAATTTTTCAATGAAATCTTTTTTTCTGCGTTTACAAATGATCTCTTTTAGCTCAATATGAACTTCCTTTGAAACCGTTTTTGACTTGAACAATACCGACTCTATTAGATCAAGAAGCTTCATTGCCATTTATCTCCAATTTGATTAAGCGGTGTTTAATAGACCATCGATTGGTAGATATCTCACAGTTATGTTCAAAAGATCAACCATCTAATTGTTTTTTCACAAAAATTATCCTTTCCGAAAGAAATCCATCCGGACACCGGTATGTACAAATCCTGATTTGAGATTTTTGGTATTTGGTGTTAATAGGTTATATGATAAAGGCAAAAATTGAGTTTACGGAATCGTTACATAATGAATAGGATGAATGATGAACAAGCAGGATACCGATAATAATCTATTTTACCTGCTTTGAAGAGGGATTCCATGAGTAAAAAATACTGGACAATTAAGGAAGTGACACGGATTTTTCAAGTGGATGAACAATTTATATCACGGTTGGAGCAGGAAGAGATTGTCTGTTCCGTATGTGCTGAAAATCCGTCTGACAGACTATTTTCTTCCGAGGAACTTGAAAAATTACGTCTTGCCAAAATACTGATGGAAGAAATGGATGTCAATCTTCCAGGTGTGGAAATTATACTTAATATGCGACGCAACATGTTTGATATGAGAAAACAATTTGATGATATTTTAATGGATATGGCCCGTCAGATGCAGGAGTTGATGAAAAAATCCACGGGCCGTTGAAAACCGGACTATATTTTCAATCCTTCTCTGATATCCTCCGTGTAAAATTTTTCCATTCTCTTTGCAGCTTCTAGAACTTCGCTGTTATTGGTTTTTGGAACTTTTACAATCAGCTTTACCAAAAGATCCCCTTTTTTCCTGGTTTTTGTATCGACAGCACCCTTTCCCTTCAGTTTCAATGTATGCCCGCTCTGGCTTTGAGGGGGGATTTTCAGGTTAACGTCTCCGTCAAGTGTTGGGATCTTGATTGTACCTCCAGCCATGGCCTCGGCCACAGATATTGGTACTTCCATATAAAGATGATCCCCTTCCCTTTTTAAAAAGGGGTGCGGTTTGACATGAATAATCAAATAGAGATCACCCGGCCGGCCACCTCCCAAACCTGGCTCTCCTTTTCCTGCTACCCGGACGCGGGATCCTTCTTTTACCCCTTGAGGAATATTGACCCGGATACGCTCCGTATTCATTATAAACCCTGCACCATTACACCGGGGACAAGGCATTCCGATTTTCCCCTTTCCGCCGCATTGCGGACAGGTGCGAGTGAATTTCATGGGGCCCTGAGCAACATTAATTTTGCCGGTGCCGCCGCATTTGAGGCAAAGCCTCTCCTGGGCATGAATGTCAGAGCCGATACCTTCGCATGAGGGGCAGGAGTTTTGCTTCTGCATTGAAAGTTCCGTTTCAAAACCTTTTAATGCGGAAATAAGATCAATTTCCAATTCATATTCCATATCCCGGCCGGATAAAGGTCTTTGACCGTAAATGTTACCATATTCATGATAAAAATTTTCCCCGTCTCCATAGACATCCTTGAAAATGTCTTCGTAGCTCTGGTAGCGGCCAAACCCCTCACTCCTGTTTTCCCAATTTCCCCGGTCTTGACTGAACTCGCTCCATTTTTTGTATTCTCGGGCTTTTTCAGAATCAAAACCGCTTTGAAGTCCCTCCTCGCCGAATTCATCATAGAGCTTCCGTTTATCAGGTTTTCCCAGCACATCGTATGCCATTGAGATTTCCTTAAATTTCTGCTCAGCCTCCTTGTTCCCCGGATTAATATCCGGATGCCATTTTCTGGCCAGCTTACGATAGGCTTTTTTGATCTGTTCTTCAGATGCACTCTTGGAAATTCCGAGAATTTTATAAAGATCTTTCACTGTTGCACTCCGAAAAGACTTTATTGAGTTGAGAGTTATAGAATCAAATTTTCTCTGAAAATTTATATGAATTAATCCGATAAAGTCAAATGCTCATAAAAATTTCCGGGCAAAGAATTAGACGCAGGCAAATCGAAACGGCTTAATCTTGAAATTTGTGAACTATTATATTATATTGGTATCATTATGAATATTAAAAATTAAAACCATTCTAAATAGCGAATCCACTGAATCGATTTCTTAGTTTCTTTAAAATGATCGTTTAACACGGATTCAATAAAGGAGTAATTACAAATGGGCAACAATTTCAAAACGACGATTCTTTTAGCTGTATTGACTGCATTCATCCTTTGGGTGGGAAATCTTTTAGGCGGACCTCAGGGGATGGTTATCGCATTGATTTTTGCAGGAGGCATGAACCTGATCAGTTACTGGTATTCGGACCGGATCGTGCTTAAAATGTATAACGCTCAGGAGGTAAGTGAAAATCATGCTCCGGAACTATACGGTATGGTTCGTGAGCTGGCCGGGCAAGCACGCCTTCCTATGCCGAAGGTCTATATCATTCCCCAGGACTCGCCCAATGCTTTTGCTACCGGAAGAGATCCCGAGCATGCCGTTGTCGCCGTGACCGAAGGGTTGCTCAGAATAATGAACGCGGAAGAATTGAAGGGGGTTTTGGCTCACGAATTGGCCCATGTTAACAACCGTGACATTCTTATCGGCACCATCGCAGCTACTCTGGCAGGAGCTGTCATGATGCTTGCCTCCATGGCCCGTTGGGGAGCCGTTTTCGGTGGTTTTAACCGTGATGGCGAAGGTGGCGGATCCGGAATATTCAGCCTGATTATAATGTCCGTTCTGGCTCCAATAGCGGCTATGCTTATCCAGATGGCTATTTCGCGATCCAGGGAATATATGGCCGACTCTACCGGGGCAAAGTTCGCTGGTCATTCGGAAGGTCTTGCCAAAGCCCTTGAAAAGCTGGGAGCGTACTCCAAAAAGCTCCCCATGAATGCAAATCCATCAACAGCCCACATGTTTATTGTTAATCCGCTTACCGGAGGAGGACTCATGGGTCTATTTTCTACTCATCCGCCTTTGGAAGAAAGAATCGCAAGGCTCAGGGGTACAAGAAATTTTCAATCCCCCCAAAGCGGCCACCAGAGTTCAGGCAGGCCGAAAGGCGACATGAAAGACCAGGCAAAAGCAATGTGGGATAAGCTATCCCGGTAATCGAAGATCAGATTTCTAATTATCGATTCCGGCTTCGAATGATTATATCCTTTTGTTTTTTTTTGCCGTCGATTTTTTTCTCAACAAATATTTTTTTACCGGTAAATGGATTTTTATCCGTGCAATACATTAAAGTGGAAAAAGTCGAGGGAGTCGGTGTAAAAATCTGAACCTGTTCCGGGAGTAAGCGGAGAGTTTTTATGGCAAATTCTCTCAACTGCCTCATATCGGAGAGGGTACAGCCAGGATGGGCTGCCATCAGGTAGTAGGTCAAAAAAACCTTTGACCGGTTTTTACGGTTCAATCGGTCAAACATCCCAAGAAAAGCTTCCAGGCAATTGCGGTCGGGTTTACCCATGAGATCCAGGACATGCTCTTTCACATGTTCGGGAGCGATTTTGAGCTGGCCTGAAATATGGGATCGAATGAGCTGATCCAGATATGCCTCGCCGAAGTTTCGATCTTTCAAGATCAGGTCATAGCGGATTCCTGAAGCAACAAAGACTTTACGGATTCCCTCAAGGCTTTCAAGGGATTTGAGCAGTCGGATCTGGGGGCGGTGGGTGACCGGAAGATGCTTGCATGGCTTTGGGAAAAGGCAGCTCTTATTGGCGCATGCCCCTTTTCTTTTTTTTATTTGGCATTCAAATCCATACATATTGGCAGTGGGCCCGCCAACATCAGAGATTATACCTTTAAAATCAGGATATGAGCTGAAAGTGGCGGCTTCCCGCAAAACAGATGCCTTGCTCCGGGATGTTACAAAACGCCCCTGATGAACCGTGATGGCGCAAAACCGGCATTCTCCGTAACATCCCCTGTGAGTGGTCAGGGAAAACCGGATAGTGTCGAGCGCTTTCACATATCCCTGTTCGGCATAAAAGGGATGAACCTCTCGGGCAAACGGCATTTCATATACCTTGTCGAGTTCATTGGTAGAAAGTGGAAATTGAGCAGGATTTTGTACGATAAAACGTGTATCCTGCCGTTGATAAAGCCTTTTGCCGGTAATCGGATCAGAGTTTTCATAAAATGCGCCAAACATTCTGGCCAATTCATCATTGTCTTTTGCAACGACTTCATGGTCCGGAAGCTGAATATCAGGGCCGTTAAAATCAGGCGACAGCTCCGGTACTTCTTTACTGATATAACAAATTCCCCTGATGGATTCGGTGTTTTCCCTGTTTTTGATCTTTTCAGCCAATTCAAGAATGGTCCGTTCAGCCATACCGTAAACCAGAATATCGGCTTTGGCATCTACGAGGATAGAACGGCGAATGGATTCAGACCATGCATCATAATGGGAAACTCGGCGTAAACTCGCTTCTATTCCCCCCAGTACAATAGGTACGGTGTGTTTAAAATACCGGCGAATCAAATTGGCATAAACAATGACGGCTCTGTCCGGCCGTCGGGTATTGAGTCCGGCGGGAGTAAGATCGTCAGTTTTACGTTTTTTCCCTGAAGCAGTATAATTGGCCACCATGGAGTCGACACTTCCGGATGTGACCCCCCAAAACAGTTCCGGCTCCCCTAATCTGGCAATGTCTTTGTCGCTGCGGCTATCGGGTTGTGCAATAATTCCAACACGATAGCCGGCTTCAAGCAGAACCCGTCCTATGACGGCGGCACCGATATATGAAGAATCCATATAGGTGTCCCCGGTGACGATAACAATATCCAGCCCTTTCCATCCCAATTGATGGACTTCAGCAGAAGTGGTAGGTATGAAGGCAGGTGTTTTCAAAATGATGTTACCGTTGATCTTTCCCTTCCAGGCTCATAAATTCCAGGAGGGAAGTTTTCATTCAGGATCTAATTTATATGATTTCAGCAATGCTGTCAAAAAGATCAGAATTTTTTCAACTGACGGAATGTAAAGCCTTTCGTCGGGTGAGTGAGCCCCTTTTATGGTAGGGCCGAAAGAGATCATCTCCATGTCAGGATATTTTGAGCCGATAACCCCGCACTCTAGCCCGGCATGAATGGCTTCGATTTTAGGTTTAACACCAAAAAGTTTGGTGTAGATTTCTACGCACCGTGAAAGAAGAGTGGAATCCATTCGGGGTTTCCAGGCAGGATATAAGTTTTGATCCTCGGTTTCGGCTCCAGCCAAAGCGGATATGGCTTTAATTTGGTCCGTAATTTCGGAAAGCCTCGACATGATATTGCTTCTTTGGCTTGTGATGATTTCTATCATCGAGTCCTTTGTGTTAACCGTTGCAAGATTGCTCGATGTTTCCACAAGTCCGGGAATCTGGTGAGACATCGTATAAACTCCATGCGGAATGCCACACAAAAGGCGAACTGTATCAAGAGCGTGTTTTTGGGAAATCATATTTTGGGAAAGCTTTTTATAACCGGCCAACTCAACAAAGGTAACTTTCAAGTCCGGCTCAATGGTTTGGAATTCTTCCTGGACGGTTTTTTCAAATTCCCGGATGAAACCGGCAAGTGAATTGCAGATATCGGAATTTACGGCCAACAGGCTATCTGCTTCCCGTGGAATTGCGTTATGGGCATTTCCACCCTGAATTGAAATAATATGGATCGGATAGTTTTTCAACATCAGATGAAGTCCTCTAGCGAGGATTTTAACAGCGTTTGCCCGCTGCTCGTGGATGTCCACGCCGGAGTGACCTCCCCGAAGTCCGCAAATTTTTACTTTATAGAGTGCAAGTTCTTCAGGGATCTTTTCAAAATTCAGGGGTAATTGGATGCGGGTATCCTGGCCTCCGGCACAACCGACCGTAAACGTGTTTTCGTCTTCGGAATCGATATTGAGAAGAAACTTGCCTTTCAACCACCCTTTTTCAAGGAGTCCTGCGCCGGTTAATCCGGTTTCTTCATCGACAGTGAAAAGAAGTTCCAAAGGAGGATGTTGTAAAGACCTGTCAGAGGCAACTGCCAAAGCCAGGGCGAGCCCGATACCATTATCTGCGCCGAGACTGGTGTTTCTGGCTCGCAACCAGTCATTCTCAAAAATCAGTTCTATGGGATCTTTGGAAAAATCATGCCCTGAGTCCGGTGTTTTTTCGCATACCATGTCCATGTGTCCTTGGAGGATTATGGTAGGACTTTTTTCATATCCGGATGAAGCCGGAAGGCGTATGAGCAGATTGCCGGCCGGGTCTTTCTTGAAATCAAAACCTCTTTGATCGGCCCATTGGATGATCCATGAGCTAATTTGCTCTTCCTTTTTTGAGCAACGTGGAATCGCGCTGATTTGTTGAAATAGGTCCAGAACGGTTTGAATCTTATTTTTCATTTTCGGTCTCCGGTTTCAGAGTTTCCTGAAAAATATTCAGCAGGTGGAGAGTTTGTTCACTGATTTTAAGGCAGGCATTGGTGATACCATAAAACAGGATGCTCAGCCGCGTTTTAGATTCACCACTTCGAATCCGTTCAATTTGGCTGCGGTCATATTGATCGATAAAACTTTTAAGGTCGACATAATGGGCTGCCACATCCCGATACTCGAATGGTTCGCGGTTTTTGAGAATTCTTGCGGTTTGAATAAGAAGAGCCTCCATGCATTTTCGTACCTGCTGAAGTTCTTTCTTTTGAGCCGGAAGCAACCCGGAGTGTTGATTCGAGGTGTGGACATGGCATCTTAAAATCAAATCCCGCATACTTTCGGAAATTTCCTGAAGGGCATAAACCACATAGGAATATTTATCGGCATCTTTGGATTCCCTTCGCCTCAACAGCCGTAGGGTTTTGAATATATTGGCAACGATAACATTAGACCATTTTTGCATGCTGCTTGTTTCCCGGCGAAGCTGCTTCAGCAACCGGCGATCCTGGGTCAGGATGCCTTCAAAACATTCACTCAGATTTTCCAAAACTTTGGATAGAAAAAGACCACTGTGTTCAAAACAGGTGCGGATCGCATATTGAGCATCTGTGACACGCTTCAGATCCAGCAGTTCCAGTTCTTTGGTGGTTTTTTCCCGGTTCTGATGAATTCTGAAATTACGAATAATCAACAGGACAACAATACCCATCAAGGCGACAATCGCAACACTCTTTAAATAGAAAATTGCAAATGCGCAGATAAGGGATACCGTAAAAGCCATAAACGCGGTAAAAAACCATCCTCCCACAACTGCAAGAACTCCGGTGACCCTATACACCGCACTGTCCAGACCCCATGCCTGATCGGAAAGGGATGTGCCCATGGCCACCATAAAAGTGACATAGGTTGTGGATAACGGAAGTTTCATGCTGGTTGCCCATGAGACCAGAGCGCTGGCAACCATCAGATTCACACTGGCTCTTAGCAGGTCAAATTCGGGTACTTTCCCGTCAAACCCCGGGGCCGGCTGATACCCTTCTGCATTGAGCCTTTTGCGAACCCAACGTCTTATTGAATCGGGACATACCATATAAAAAATATCGAATATTCTTAAAAACATGCGAACAATGATTCTTGACAAATGAGAGGAGGAATCGAAACGTTCTATCCCTTCTTTCTGTCGCCCCAGGTTAACCTCTGTCCGGGTAACGGTTTGGGCTTTTCGAGAAAACCAGAGAGTGGTGACCATGACGGCACCGGCTGCAAGGAGAAACAGAGTACTCGTATGGAGGGATTTTTCAAGTGGTGCCATGGATGCGGTTAACGGGTTTCCGGTTGCCTGTGCCAGAGAAAAAGCATGAAATCCGGCAAGGGGTACCCCGATAAAATTGACAAGATCGTTGGCTGCAAAGGACATGGCCAGTGCAAAGGTGCCGGTTAAAACGATGGGTTTTAAAATGTTAATACGGCTAAAAATCAGTAACAGCTGAAAAAACAGAGTGAAGAAAATAAAGCTGCTGAGAATTATGGTCCAGGTATGGGTTTTGATCCAGCCCACAGTTTCGGGTGTTAAAAACGAGGCACCGGTTGCTCCTTTGATCAGAATGAAATAGCCGATCATGGAAAGGGCCAATCCACCCCATAACCCCCCCCATCGGCGAATTCTTGCCTCAAAATGAAAGGTAAACAGCAAGCGGGTGGCAAATTGGGCCACAGCACCGCAGAAAAAGGCGATCCCTACGGATAGCAATATCCCTGAAATAATGGCGAGTGCTTTGCCGGTATTGATATATTCTGCAATCAACAAGAGGCTTTGTTGACTCTGCAGTATGGTGGCTATGGAAATGGCTACAGACGCGCCGAGTAGTTCAAAAACAATGGATACGGTTGTGGACGTCGGAAGTCCGAAAGTATTGAAGAGATCCAGCAGAAGGACATCAGTGATCATTACGGCAAGAAAGATGATCATAAGATCGGGCATGGTGAAATACCGTGGATGGAAAATACCTTTCCGGGCGACTTCCATCATTCCGCTGGAAAATGTAACTCCTGCCAAAATGCCTAAGCTGGCAACGATCAGGATAATACGACGAGGTGCCACGCGTGATCCAACGGATGAGTTGAGAAAGTTTACAGCATCATTGCTGACTCCGACCATCAAATCAACAGTTGCAAAAACAAAAAGGATACCCACTATAAAAACATAAATTTCCATTCAATCCTCTGGTTCAAAATCAATTTGCGGTCTGAAAACGATTTAACCGGTTTTTATTTTGATTTTACCAAATCATTTGTCATATATATCAAATAAGCGGTCTATAGCGACCATCTGATTTAACATCAGAGTTTTGATAATAGACCATAAATTTGAGATCTTCCATCATTTATTCAGAAATTGTTAGAAAAGGGTTAGGATCAGGTAAAAGTCAGCACCGTTTCCTCCACATAATCACCTTAGGAAAGGAGTTCTCGATGGGAAGGACCAGGCGATCAGCCAGTCTATATTGGATTATGATTCTGGTATTCATGGGGATTTTCTGGGCGACAAATATTTTTGCCCAAAATACTTTGGAATCCGTTATTTCTGAAGAATTGCTCTTGAAAGCTCAAGTGGAAGGAACCGTGCGTGTGATCGTTCATATCAGGGAACCTTTCAAGCCGGAGGGTGAAATGAAAACCTCCGATGCTGTTGCCTCCCAGCGTAGAGGAATTACACATGCCCAGGACCGTCTTTTCAAAGAATTGGACAACATACGGTATCGGGTGATTCGCCGGTTTGCGACAATTCCATTTGTAGCCATTGAAGCTGGAATTCATGCGTTGGCAATATTAGGGACCTCCGGGCTTGTTGTCAGTGTCGAGGAAGATCGCATATCTGAGCGGATGTAATGCTGGCGGATGCTAGGCCGTATTTGGCTCAATAAGCGACTTGCCGCTTGTGGGTGATTGGGATGGATGCGGAACCGATATCTGTGCAGAGCCTTTTGGCTCATCCAATGATCGTCCTGTGGCAGGGGTGTGGTAGGAAAAAAGAAAGGTTCATTTGAATCCGGCCGGTCATTTAAAATGGCCGGCCGGATCTGTTTTGATGCTCAGCGATATCTATGTGCGGGTTATTTGAGAAAATCCAGTTGTCATTTTGGTACCACAAGTTCATAACCCGACATGGTTAACTTCGCCGGCGTTTTCATCATATCAACGTTTCCGGGCATTCCAACCAGGGGATACCATACGGCCATGCAGATACTGAGAATGATGATTCCCAGAAATGATCGGACGAATAAAAGTTTGAAAGCCTCCCATTGGGAGAAGTACCCAAACCCGTATGCGATCAGGGTCGGAGGGCATCCGATGACCAGCATGACAAAGGTGGTGGCCAAAGGCACGGACATGGCGATGGGTACAGATGGAGTTCCGGCCATATCCGCCATGGGGACCACCACCGGAACCAGCAGCGTGGTGGCTGCCGCATTGGCCATGAAACTGGTGATAACCGCACTGATCCAGGATGCTCCGGCGGCAACCACAGGCCAGGAGGAACCGACGAAGATGGGAAATATCTGGGAAGCAAGCCATTTCCCAGCGCCGCTATCCAGCATGGCCACACCCAGGGAAAATCCCGCACCGAAGACCATAATAGGGTTCCAGGGATATTCCGCCAGGCATCGTTTCCAGTCCACAACCTTGAAAGCCATGCATACGACGATAAACAGGCCGCCGGCGACGGTGATGTGGACTCCGGTCCAATCCGTCAAAAACCACACAATAAATGTCGCCGTAAGGAGCCAGGAGAGTATTTTTTCATTTCTTGTCATGTCAGGCAGTTTTTCAATGGCTATTTCCCCCGGAAGTTCCTTGATCTTGGGCGGATAAATAATCATACACGTCAGCCATGTGGCCACACCGAGGAACATTGAAGGTACGAACTGGTAAAGCATGTACTCATTAAAGCCGATGGTGTATCCGGTGAGCTGGGCAAGCATTTCCACCGACGCCGGAGACCGGCCGCTTCCGAGAAATGTCGCACCTCCTCCGCAGGCTGAGCCCATCGGTATGACAAACATGAAGTGCTTGGCAAAATTATTGCTCTTTTCCGGTGTAATCCCCATTTTCAGGAACATGGGCAAAATGGCGTAGAGCAGAATAATGGTAATGGTGGCATCGTGGGTCCATGCCGCCAGAAAAGTCGCTCCCATGCAGAGAACAAAACTGAGGCGAATGACACTCCGGCCGCCGAGTTTCAGGATATAGTTCATCAATCTTTGCGGAATAGTGGTCTGCCCAAGTATCACCCCCAGCATGATGATAAAAAATACAAAGACGACGGACCTGTTGGCATAGGGTTCCCAGGCATTCTTGGCTGACTGGATGTTGAACAGGATCAATGCGCATCCGACCCCGATGGAAGTGACACCGATGGGAAGGGCTTCTGTGGTCCAGAGGATGACCACCGTCGCCAGCATTGCCAGAAAGGCATGGCCCCTTGTGCCTAAGCCTTCCGGTGTGGGAAGCAGCCAGATAATTAATCCCACGGCAAGTGATATGATAAGCCATTTAATAATGTATTGCTGACTTTGCTCTGTTCCGCCCTCTTCCGCGTGTTTTGCAATATCTATATCTGTAGTCATTTCATCCTCCTGAAAAATTATCTGGTGATAATATTGACGATTTCAAAGAAAAGATCTTGCTCCCTCAAAATGCCGACCGCTTTTTTCCCGGAGGTGACGATGAGGCGTGTCTGCCTGTTTTTAAAGAGCATTTCAGCCACCTCCATAAGATTTGCATTTTCATCGATCATTGGCGTGGGTTCCAGGGTGAGTTCTCCGACCTTTTTATCAGCGAGGTTCTTTAGCTGAATGGTAAAGAGGCCGTCCCAGCCCCCGGTCATCACATGGGAAAAACGGACGCTTTCAGCCATCGAGGATTGAGGAAGTGCCAGATAAAACGGTCTCACTCCTTTGATTAGGTCCTTAATACTCAGCAATCCGAGCAGATTTTTGTTTTCATCGAAAACAAGCAACGACCGGTGCCCTGCTTCACGGATCCGGCTGCTTGAAACAAGCTCGGTGAGAGAGTTCATGAGCTGAAGGATAGCTTCCCGTACAGTGGTGTTTACGGATACGGACGAGTAGTTTTCGATGCCCGTCATGATATCCTTAACCTTTTTTTCAGGCCGATGCACTTTGCTTTCCCTGACGGCATAGGCTTCGTTGATTTTTATGGCAAGAAGATCGATGTCGCAGGGTTTGTTCAAATAATCAAATGCGGCCAGGTCACGTGAACTGACGGCGGATTCGAGATTCCCATGCCCGGTGAGCATGATCACCTGAGTTTCAGGAGCGATTTTTTTAATTTCTGCCAGGGTTGCGTGTCCATCCATGCCCCCCATTTTTACATCCAGAACAACAACATCCTGGGGATTTTTCTCTATGATACTGATCGCCTCCTCACCGCTTGCGGCGATGGTGGTTTCAAATCCTTTCTTGTTCAGCAGTGTTGAGGTCACTTCACGAAATCTTGTTTCGTCGTCTACCATCATTACTTTTATTTTTTTTGTCATGATTGGTTCTCCTTATTCTCAAACTTGTATTGGTCAGTATCGGAATTTACAGTATGTAAATGGTTTGCGGTTGTATCCTCCTTATTAAAAAGACGGTTGTTTACGGATTATGAAAATGTATTTTCCGGGAAAATTTAAATTTTTGTATGAGCGGATGTCCCTTTCATTTTGAAAGGATTTTTTCCAACCACCTTATTCAGGAAAGTTCGAAGATTGCTATTTACAAAGTTCATGCCACCTTTTCGATATTAGAAAAAACGCGAATACAATACCGGTGAATACTGGTGGAAAAAAAATTCCGAAAAAATATCGTCCTTATGAAACCTGAATAATTAATATTTTTTTACACCTTGAAAAAAAAAATTTTATCAGTAATCAACTGCTTGGTTTGACTATTGCCTGAAGGAAAAGTCTATTATGCCTCCTGGCGGGGGAGGGGCAGAGTGGGAAAAGAATATCAACGCACTATCTGATCCTCTCCCTCTCCAATAAGCTTTTGCTTAACGCCAATACCTACTTTTTCTCCCGCTATACTAAACCTGATATTCTCGTGATAATGAAGAAGGTCATAACATGCCGAAATTCTAATTTTCATTTTGACCAATAGATTTAAAATTTCTTATTATTGAAATATGCTCTTTTTAAAAATACAAACATATTCAAGCTGTTAAAAAGACCCTTATGTCAGTTGTGTATTATGATTAGCCCAATGGGAGGGGAGTTTCGTTCAGATACTAACTAACAGAATTTACGGGGTAAATGGTGAGACAATGACCATGAAATTTAAAAAGCCATCCAGGAATGAAATCAACCGCATCAACCTGACACAGCGGCAGTATTTTAATAAGATGTTTCACCTCTTTGAACCTCCTTTGCCCGAAGGGGTTCCTGAGAGGTTGGAAAAAATTGTGTCTGAGGGAAAAATTGAACAGGAGAATACCGTGCTTGATGTGGGCTCAGGAACGGGTATTCTTATACCCATCATTCAACAGTACAATCCCTCCCTCATTTTTGCATGCGATCTTTCAGAAAAAATGCTCGGGCAACTCAATAAAAACTATCCTGATGTGATCACTATCAGAACGGACATCAAAGATCTCAATTTGCCCGGAGCAAGTATTGACGTTGTTTTCGTCAATGCTTGCTATCCCAATATTGCGGACAAAGAAGGAGCATTTAAAAATATATCCAGGTTGATGAAAACCGGTGGCCGCTTGGTGATCAGTCATCCATTAGGCAAATCATTTGTAAAAAAATTACAACGGACCGCTCCTTATCCTCTGGATGAGTTCCCCGATAAATCCGAGGCTGAAAATCTGCTGCAACCGTTTGGACTTGATATTCAAACATTTGTGGATGAACCGGAGCTTTATATTCTTGGTGCTGTTAACCTGAAAGTCCAGAAATCTTCCTTATTGCGGACTTGATCCGGTATCCGGAAAAACCGACCTGTTTCCAATTGTCTGTCGTGCTCTTAGAAAGTGAACGCGATATTTTCCTACAACGAATCATAATGTGCGATCATGCGCTGACGCATTGCTTCATCCGGCAAACGGCCGAACCCCGCACCCATATTATCTTTCATATGGTGAACTTTGGATGTGGCGGGAATCACACAGGTAACTGCAGGGTGGGCGAGGATAAATTTCAAGAAATACTGGCCCCAGCTGGTGCAATCAAATTCTGCGCTCCAATCCGGAAGGTTTTTGCCTCTGATTTTCCGAAACAAATCACCACGTTGAAAAGGACGATTAATGAGGGTGGCGATGCCCCGGTCAGAAGCCAGCGGTAGAAGGCTTTTTTCAACAATGCGATCTTCCAGGTTGTAGGTGAACTGAACGAAATCCAGGTCCTCTTTTTTCATGATCTCCTCAAGTGCTTCATGGTCACGGCCGTGTGAGGTCGTAATGCCGATGTAACGGATAAGACCCTTCTGTTTCCACTCTTTTAAGACTTGAAGGTGAGTTTGCCAGTCACGCAGGTTGTGAATCTGCATCAGGTCCATGACCTCAACCCCCATCCGCTTGAAAGAATCCTGCATCTGTGCAATGCCGTTTTGACGGCCGTCAGTCCAGACTTTTGTTGCCGCAAATACAGAATTCTTCTTGCCGGTTGCTTTCAGCAGGTCTCCCACGACCGATTCTGAACGTCCGTACATGGGTGACGAATCAATCACCCTGCCACCCTTTTCAAAAAAGATCCTTACCACCTCGGCTAGTTGGTTTTGGGCAACCGGATCATCCTCGATATCGAACGTACGTGAGGTTCCCATTCCCATGACGGAAAGAAGCTCACCAGAGGAAGGGATCGGACGCTGAATCGCTTGATGTGATTTGCCGATCAGATCCCTTGGGAATAGGACCATGGCAGCAGAAAAAGCGCCCATACCCAGAATAAAGTCACGTCGTGTTAACTCAATAGAATAATTGTTCATAGGGTTTCCTCCTTGTCACTTTGCTTCGTGTGAAGATTCGGGTTTAAAGCGGCCATCTGTTCCTGTCGTTTCCCGAGACCCCAGGAAATCCATGCCCAGATGCATGCAAGGGGAACGGCCGCCAGAGCAATGCCTGCCGCAGAAAGACCGATGGCCAGCATTCCGGCATAAACCCATGCGCTAAAAGCATCACCTCCGCGATAAATCACTGTATCAATAAAATTTTTGGCTTTGTATTTTTCCTTCTTGGTTAAAACCACATAAAGCATTTCACGACTTGGCCGCATGATGGCATAATTTCCTGCCCGACGCAGAACCTGAACGGCAACGATTACCCAAAGAGCAGGCATCAGGCCCAATGCCAGAAACCCGGCAACAAGCAAAAAGGGTATGATGGCAAGGGTCCATCCGAGACCCAGGCGATGAACAAGGCGACTGGTCAAAAAGATTTGGGTGACAAGAGTCAGCCCGTTGACTGAAAAATCCATAGCGGCAAAAAGCGCAGTTCGCAATGAAGGGTCATCAAAGTATTCCCGGATAATGTAAGCTTGCTGAAAATATAAAAAAGTGGCCAGGGTGGTAAACAGAAGCATCAGAAGGCATATGCCGATCAGGTAGGAAGATTGAAAAACAAGGCGAACTCCGTCCAGCACACCTCCGCCCACCGGATTATCATCAGGGAAATTTGTTTTGGTGGGTCCAGACATATTGGCCTTTTCAGAAGTCGTGTACAAGGACCGCTGCCATGCAACCAGGCGATGAATACAAAAAACAGCCCAGCCCATGAAAGCTGCCGAGAGCAACAGAAGGTTTGTAGGCCCCAACCGAAGTACCAGTGAAGCGGTCAATGCCGGACCCACCAAGGCCCCGGTGGTGCCTCCTGCAGCGATGATCCCGAACAATCTTTTGGCTTGTGCGTTGGAAAATATGTCTGCCATAAAGCTCCAGAATACCGAAACGATAAACAGATTGAAAACGCTCGCCCAGATAAAAAATGCGCGCGCTACATAAACATGGTTTAGTTCGGATCGAAATAGCCCGTAAAATACAAGAAGGTTAACGATGAAAAAATAATAAACATAGGGAAGAAATTTTCGTGGAGCAAATCGCCTTGCAAGCCATCCGAAAAGGGGGACAACGGAAAGCATCACTAGGAAAGTGCCGGTGAACATCCATTGAAGATGCTCCACGCCTCCTGCAATTCCCATTTCATCGCGCATGGGGCGAATGATGTAATATCCGCAGAGGAGAGCAAAAAAATAGCTGAAAGACCAGATGAGCGGCCGCCATTCACTACTTTCGACATTCATCAGTTGATTCCACAATAAAGCAGACTTGTTGTGCTTCAAGGATGATTCCGCCGATTCGGATGACATAGAATTTGCCATAAGCATACCTCATATTCGCGATGGGATCGCCCGTAACCATACGAATTCCCCGAAGGTGTTTTGGGGAATTACCACCCCAAAATAAGCCCCGAAAATTGATGACAAGAAACGGTACGTATTGGGCTCAGCAACGTTTCGCGATGCCATGAAGTTATGGATAGGCTGATTGAATGTCAACAAGCTGAACGGTTCGACACTTAATGGTCTGCCAGAATATCGCCATGTTCAGGGAGGATATTGCATCTATCCGGAGGACTTGGTGAGTGTGGATTATCGCATTCGGATTTTATCTTGACACCCATAAGGATTCATGCCATAGGTTCAGACATCCCAGTACAGGCTACATCTTATCTTTGTGGAAAATACCCTTTAATCCTTGGCATTTCCATCAATCGAAATATTGAAAGGAGAAAGATCATGGCGGATACACAGGTAAGTGTTTTGGCAATGTTCAAAGCCAGGCCGGGCCAGGAGGAAAGAGTCAGGCAAGAGCTTTTAAATCTGGTCGCTCCAACCAGGAGTGAACCCGGTTGTATCAATTACGATTTGCACCAGTGCTCGGATGATAATACTCAGTTCATGCTTTATGAAAACTGGGTTTCAATGAAAGATCTGGATATCCATCTGGAAATGCCGTATCTTAATCATTTCAAGTCCATCGCCGATAAAATACTGGCCGAACCTCTCCAAATAACAATTTGGCAAATGATCAGTCCAGAAGTCGGTTAAAGATGTGATCAATTTCAACTAATGAAAACTGAATTATCCATGCCTCAGGATTCTTTGGCCTGGAGAACCCTGAGGTCTCAAAATCGCTCTAAATGGTGCGGCGGTCGGCCATATCGACCAAAACCCTTTCTCTCGACCTGTCGATACCAGGAGCTTTTCGTTTTTTGTAAAGGTGAGCAATCATTTTTTGTCCATGCAGCACCGGATCAACTTCCAGGTCCCACATGCCGCCATACATTTTTTTTTTCAAATTCTTCAACCAGATATTTTTGAAAAACCGGCGCACCGGATACCGGAAGTGTGACTCCAAACACCGTATAAACCCCTGAAGCCACAAAATAATTCCCGATACTGATTGCTTTTTCACTCATCCATTCAGGTGCGCTTCCTGCAACGGGAAAGTCACTGATATCGTTTCCGAGTCCTCCGGCTTTGACCACTTCTGTTGCCGCCAGCAAAATGCGGCTGGTATCTGCACATGAACCCATGTGGAGCACAGGAGGAATGCCAACCGTTTCACAGACTTCGCTTAGTCCGGGACCGCAGAATGCTTCTGCAGTTTCAGGGGTTAAAAGGCCTTCCATGGCACAAGCTATACCATTGCACCCTGTGGTTAAAACGATGACATCGTTTTTGATCAGTTCTTTGACCACCTGAATATGGTCCTCATTGTGCCGGTTTCTGGCATTGTTGCACCCAACGACTCCTGCTATGCGTCTGATCCGGCCATTGATGATGTTATCGTTCAGGGTTTAATAGCTCCCCCGAAACATTCCGCCAAGATGGTACTCAATCGATTCTACACCTAATCCGGCAATCTGGACATTTTTATGGTGTAAAATCATTACTTCTCCTGAACTTAAACTAAAGCTCTAAAAGTATCATTTACCGAGAATTGCTGGTTTTCCATTGCTTAAAGCCAAACGACTTATTATAATAAACATACCATCAATTAATCCTGACTTTCCTGCGCCGCAAGAATGGAGGTAAACATGACAACCGGTCAGCTTGCACAAAGGGTGGACAGCCTTGAAGATTACATGAAAGACCTGAGCTATCAGGCTTTGAAAACTGAACGGGAACTTGCTCGCCTGAGTCTTGAGATGCGCGAATTCAAGGACGAAATGCGCGAATTCAAGGATGAGATGCGTGGATTCAAGGATGAAATGCTCGAATTCAAGGATGAGATGCGTGGATTCAAGGATGAGATGCTCGAATTCAAAGATGAGATGTGTGGATTCAAGGATGAAATGCTTGAATTCAAGGATGAGATGCGTGGATTCAAGGATGAGATGCGCGATTTTAAGGAAGAAGCCCAACGCGACCGCAGGGAAATGAATCGAAAATGGGGTGAGCTGGCCAACAAAATGGGAACATTGGTTGAAGATCTGGTGGCGCCAAGTCTTCCAAAGGTGGCTGAAGAATTATTCGGATGTAAAGAACCGGAGTTGTTCGGGGTTCGGATAAAAAGGCGCAAAGGGCCGGACACCTTTGAACTCGATGCATTGCTGGTTTGCCCTGGTGTGGTCTTGATTAATGAGACAAAAAGCAGCCTCAGACCCGGAGATGTGGATGAACTGATCGCAGGGCTCGACGAATTTGGTCAATTTTTTCCAGAATACGGCAATCGAAGGATCATCGGGATTCTTGCCTCCTTGTATGTGGATCAGAACATCATTCAATATGCCACCAGGAAAAACATCCTGATCATGGGAATGGGTGATGAGGCCATGCAGGTACTGAACCCCGAAATTGTATGAACATTTTGCTTTTCGGTCAGGGTGAGGCAACAGAAGAATGAACGGATTCAAATCTTATTTGGAAAAGATGAAGGAGTGTTCTCAATCTAACAGGAGCCGGTGATTCCGCGGTGTAAATCATATAAGGATTTCAGGAAGGAGTTAAGCATGGGCAAGGAAATAAAACTGTTCAAAAGTGAAGAGCGAAAGAATCGATCGGATGTAAGCGAGTTTTTTCACCAGATCGCTGATAAGATTCAGGAAGGCCGGATTGTTCTTCGTCAGGCAGGCGAACAAATCGCCTTGAATTTGCCCCATAATCTGATCCTTGAAATTCAGGTGGAAGACGAAGACAAAAAGAGCAAGGGTATCCAGCACAGTCTTGAAATCGAGATTAAATGGTTTGATGATGATCAATCTTCCGGACCATTGGAGTTGGCGTGAAAAATCATGGATGAAAATTTTGTAAACAAGCTTGCAATATAAAAAAAGCGGCTTATTATTATCGAGCCCGTTGTCCTTGATGGCAACGGGCCATTTTTTTCTGTGGTATCTGTTGGAGTGATAGTTAAAAATTGCCGGTAAGGCGCAGAGAATTTAAGGAGAAATTGAAAATGACGGATCGTTCTCAGATTACTTTATATAGTGGAGGACACAGGGGAGCTGAGTCGGAATTCGGAAGGTTTGCTGAAAAATGGGGAATTTCCGAAGTTAATTTTTCATTTGAAGGGCACAATTTAGAGCGGACAAGAGGGGTTAAGGTTTTGAGTCCGGAAGAACTAGATAAAGGAAATGTAAGCATGGAGATTGTCTCCACCCGGATGGGTCGGAATTTCTCAAAGGTTGATAAGATCCGAAAGGTTATTCAGTCGATCTTTCATATGGTCAATCATGGCTTTTATGTCATCGCCATCGGTTGGATTCAGCCGGATGACACTGTCAAAGGCGGGACCGGCTGGGCGGTTGAACTGGCCAAAATTTTTAACCGTCCGATCAGCGTGTATGATCAGAATCAAAAGCAGTGGTTTGGATGGCAAAACAACAAATGGACTCCGGAGCTGCCAATCATCAAGGGCAATACTTTTGTGGGAACCGGAACCCGAAATCTAACCGAAGACGGCTGTAAGGCCATCGAAAATCTGTACGAAAGATCTTTCGGTCCTGCGGTCATATAGGGCCATTTTCATGTTAAACAGATTGGCGACTGGTAGATGGAGAGGTTGGTTTTCTCAGGATGAAAGCGACGGAGATGAATCGATAATTGCAAGCAAAAGCCAATATCAAGGTTATTTTTGCCCTGACTCTGGTCCATTTTACAGGTGATTTCTACAGTTCTTTTACAAGCCCGCTGTTTCCCCTTTTTGTTGAAAAGTTGGGATTGTCCCTTACGCAAGTGGGTATTATCGCGGGGGTAAGCCGGATTCTGGCTTTTATTGTGCAGCCCTCTGTCGGATACCTTGCAGACAGGTATCAAACCCGAAGTTTTATCCTCTGGGGATTGCTTCTTCCGGTGGTTTTTGTTCCCCTATCAGGAATCAGCATCGGATTTTGGACTTTGCTTCTGGCCACGGCGCTGGGTTCTGTAGGGTCATCCATGTTTCATCCGTCGGTGACCGGCATGGTTCCTGTCTATTCCGGTTCCAAAGCCGGTTTTGCCATGTCGGTTTTCAATACCGGGGGTACTTTTGCATTCGGGATCGGACCATTGTTTGTCACCTGGTACGCCGCCCGGTTTGGTCTGGAAGCTCTTCCTTTGACAATGACTCTCGGGCTGATGTCGGCAGCCTATCTTTATGTGGTCGTGCCCTCGCCACAGAGCGAGGGACTTCGGCATCTCGGCTTTTTAGGGTCAATCAGAGAAAGTCTCGGAAGTGCATGGAAAATCATTGCCATGATCTGGACCGTGATGTTTTTGCGGGCAGTTGTCGGACAATCGTTTTTGACTTTTATGCCCGTGCTTTATGTGCAAAAAGGGTTTTCTGTGGTATCTGCGGGGATTATTTTTTCTTTGTTTACCGTCGCTGGAACTTTCAGTGGTTTGGTGGCCGGACATATTTCAGACCGGATCGGTTTTAAACCGGTTTTTATTTTCACCCATTCGATCATGACTCCGATCCTTCTGATTTTTTTAAACATGGATGGCAAATGGGTATATTTGGGTACCATGCTTGCCGGTGGAGCTGTTTTGGCCTCATTGCCGCTGGGGGTGGTCATGGCACAAAAAATTGCCCCCAGAGGACGCTCCATGGTCGCCAGTCTCATGATGGGTTTTGCCTACGGGTTGGGAGGAGCAGTTTCACCTGTTGTGGGCAAGCTGGCAGATATCTATTCCATAATCCCGGTGTTAACGGGTCTTTCCTTTTTGCCGCTTGTGACCATCCCCATTATCTGCATGTTTCCGGGGAAAAAATGATGATAGAAAGCGATCATGTTTGTTTATCAGAAAAGCAGGCGATTTTTTGCCCAGGTGGGCTCCGGATTTGAATCCATAGCTGCTATGGAGCTTAGCCATATCGGGGCAAGGAAAATCGAACCCGGTTTTCGGGGTTTTTATTTTTCAGCCGACCCGGCTGTCTTGTATTCGATCAATTATCAATCGCGACTGGTTTCCCATGTGTTGGCTCCTTTGGTGTCTTTTCAATGCCGGGATCGTGAAGATCTTTACCGGGAGGGAAAAAAAATTGATTGGCCTTCAATATTTTCTCCGGACCATACCTTTGGGATTGTTGCCAATGTTTCCTCCAACGAAAAACTAAGACACTCGAAATTTGCGGCACTTTGTTTGAAAGATTCTGTTGCGGACCTTTTCAGAAGCCGATATGGCAAAAGACCTGATGTGGACTCTTTAAATCCCGATGTATGGATCAACCTTCATATTCGGAAAGAACATGCAACGGTCAGTCTGGATACCTCCGGAGGTTCCCTTCACAGGCGAGGTTACCGGAAAGAAACGGTTGAGGCTCCCATGCAGGAGACTCTTGCAGCCGCAATGATAGCCCTTTCCGGGTGGCATGGCCAGATGCCGCTCTATGATCCCATGTGCGGTTCCGGGACTCTTCTGTGTGAAGCCTTGATGCACGTTTGCCGGATTCCCGCAGGATTTTTCCGAAAAAAATTCGGTTTTTTTTTCCTTCCCGATTTTCAAAAACAACTTTGGGAAAAAATAAAGCACACCGAGGATAGTCAGGTTAAGAAGCTGTTACCCGGCCTTATTTCAGGGAGTGACATTGACCGGAGGGCTGTAAGGGCGACAAAAACCAATTGCAGAACCCTTCCCGGCGGTGAAAACATCCAGGTCATTCAGAAAGATTTCAACCATATTTCAGAACTTGAAAATGTAACCATCTTATCCAATCCGCCCTATGGGATCCGATTAAAAAAAGAAGATGATATCGGTCAGTTTTACAAAGGGTTTGGGGATTTTTTAAAACAAAAGTGCAAGGGGTCACAGGTGGTGATCTATTTTGGAAACCGTGAGATGATTAAATATATCGGGCTCAGGCCCTCATGGAAAAAGCCTGTGAAAAATGCCGGCTTGGATGGGCGGGTGGTGAAATATGAATTGTATTAGGTTGCTAAAAATCAACCTTCAACCCTAATACAATCCCTGAACGTTCAGGTGCTACGGAAAGAGTGACCTGTGTTTTGTTACGGAGATTTTCCAGAAAACGCTGGTGAGAAGTGCGGTTGTATTTGTGGGCGCTTGATACGGCTCCATAAATGTTACCCGCATAAAAGCCGGTGCCGACAAAGGTGATGACTCCTCCCAAGGCTTCGTTTCCGCTGTCAAAGGATTCATAAGCGGCTAAAATTAAGCCTGCATTGAGCAAAAAAGCAATCAGGGCATCCTGGTACCGTTCACAATAAGCAAAGCCTGCTCCCGGTATGATCGATAAAAAACCGGCCAATCGCGGGTTTTTTTCAGGAAACAATTTTTCTCGGCTCAGTTCTTCATTGATGGTTTCCATTCGGAACAGATTCCGGTTTTCCGGGCTGATCATTTGAAAACGATGTCTTGCATTTTCCACATCATTCAATTGAAGATAAATCCATCCGGCCCTGTAGTGGGCTTCGTCTATAATTACACGATTGCTGTTTGTTCCGGCCAGGTGGTCGAGCACTCTGACGGCGGTCTGATGATCTTCCAGGCTGACAAATACCTCGCTCAGACGAAAATGGGCTTTAACGATAAGATTCGAATCGTTACTTTTTTCTATAATATCTGAAAAAGGTCTGATGGCATCTTTGAACATACCGCTTTGAAAATTGGACAGGCCGATAAAATACCACGCGTCATCAACCCATTGGTGATCCGGAAAGAAAAACACAAAACGTTCAAATTCTGCGACAGCTTTACCATATTGGCTTTGCTCAAAATAATCCATGGCAAACCGATACTGCTGATCCGGATTGATCACCAGATCCTCGGAATCTCTTTCATGGGCATATCCTGCCGGTATCCCACAAAAAGTGAACTGAAAAAAAATGATTATCCCCAAGACCTGCAATTTATGGAACATTTTAATTTTCATGGCTCTCCGGGTCTATTCCGCCAAAAGTCATTTTGTTCTATCGGATCATGGGTTCTTGTTTTCCCTCTTGCAATAACAGGTGGACTGAGTCTGGTTTCATCTCTTCCGCATCGTATGAGTCGATCGCATGTCATGATCCATCCTTTTAGTGCGCCGTGTTTTTTAAATGCTTCAAGGCTGTAGGTGGAACATGAAGGATGCATGGGGCAACGGTCTCCATCGACCCCGGATATATATTTTCTAAAGAAATGAATGGGAAACAGAAACAGGTTTTTTTCGGAGTGATCCTGATCATGGCGATGATGATCTGCAATACAGGGTATCGGTATCAGGATGGTGACGATTGCAAAGATGATGATCAACCGGTTTGTTTTGGGTGTCATTTATTTAACTTATTTTTTGATATGGTTTGTTTCATGGCTTTGACGGCAAATTTAAAAATTACTATACTCCTTTTTTAAAAAAATAAATACCCTGGAACCAAACCGTGTTAAGATTTTATTTATGATACCGGATAATCATCTTTGGTTGCTATTTTCAATTCTTACGGCATTGGCGGTTTCTTCCCAGGAAGCTTTCGCAAAAAAATTCTTTTCACACCTCAGCCCTTATGAGATGTCTGCCTATCAGCTGATTTACAGCCTTCCACTTTTCTGGATTGTTCTTCCATGGGTTCATGTTCCGCCGTTAAGTGTCACTTTTTTTTGGGCTTTTCTGGTAAGCGTTCCGTTAAATGGTATCGCCTTTTTGCTTCACATGCTGGCCATAAAAATGTCCCCATTATCCTTGACTCTTCCCTATCTGGCCTTCACCCCTGTTTTTATGATTTTCACCGGGTTCATTTTTTTGAATGAGACTCCGAATAGTTACGGAATCGGGGGAATTGTTTGCATTTGTATCGGAAGCTATATTTTAAATTTGCGGTCCGGAAACAGGACTCTGTTGGGACCGTTTAGATCTTTTTTAAAAGAAACCGGCTCCTGGATCATGTTGATCGTGGCATTTTTGTATGCCTTTGCAGCTGTGATCGGTAAAGCGGCAATTCTGGATTCATCCCCCATGTTTTTTTCAGTGTCATTTTTTTCTGTGTTCAACATCCTGATGGTTCTTTTTTTCTTGGTCATCCGAAAAATCAGGCTGAAAAATTTTTTGCAGGAACCTGCAAAAGGTTTTTTGGTGGGATGTTTCCTTTTCGCCCATATTATATTGCACGGTTTTGCCGTTTCCATGGTCACAGCAGCTTATATGATATCGGTCAAACGTCTCAGCGTTCTTTTTGGAGTTATTTATGGATGGCTTCTATTTAGGGAAAAAAATATGATGGTTCGACTGGCAGGCGCTTTTTTTATGGTCATCGGAGCCATGCTGATCATCCTAAAAGGGTAAGACGGTTGTTGACCATCAATGCGTTTTCGGTGACCGTCAAATTAATCACTCTCAACGATATTGACGAACCTTGCCGATCTTTATAGTATCCGGTCTTAATTTTGTCAGGGAGCATTCAACCAACAGCAGAAACCAAGGAGGCTGATTAATGACACATCATGACCATGACCATGACCACCACGGTCATCACCACCACCATCACGATCATAGCGACCCTCACCATGACCCTCATCACAATCACCACCATAGCCATCATCACCACGGCCAGGAGCCGAAACCCATGATGTCGGATCAGGAAAAACTGATCAAATTATTAGATCATTGGGTAGCTCACAACAATGATCATGCTGAAAATTATACCCAATGGTCTAAAAAAGCCGAAGAGCTGGGACTTGAGCAAGTGGCCGGCTTGCTGAAGGAGGCCGCGGATTTAACCCATGCCATCAGTGAAAAATTTTTGAAAGCGAAAAACGCTTTATAGGACGATCCTTTCCCTGACCTTCTTCGGAAATTGAAGAGGGGCAGGGAATTTTTTTAAATGGATTGGCCTTGATCATTGGATTGACGAACATAATTCAATCATTATGTTAATGATCTAGCCGTGTGTAAATACTTAAAATCCGATGTGATGAGTATCGTATCTTCAAGATAATTATCTTTTCAGAAAGATTGAGGATATGAAATTTTTATGAACAGGTCATGAGGTTAGCCCACCATGGATGCCATGTATAATCCAAATGAACCTCTCATACGCAAATTGAGGATGATTATCCGGTTTGGGGTGCGTTGCATGGCAATCTTGATGACCCTGGTGATTTTGTGGGGGGTAGGGGATGTGGGAATGGAAATCTATAACAAGCTCATGGCCTCTCCGTTTATGATGCTCACCATCAGTGATATCCTGGCAACTTTTGGTGCTTTTATGGCCGTTTTAATTGCCATTGAAATTTTTATCAATATCACCATATATTTGAGGCATGACATCATTCATGTTCAAATTGTGATGGCCACGGCGTTGATGGCCATCGCCAGAAAGGTGATTATCCTTGACTTTCAGACAATTACCCCCGATTACATGTTTGCGACTTCCGCGCTGGTATTTGCCATGAGCTTAGGATACTGGTTTGTGGTTAGAAATGCGGGCGCCAGAACCGTTTCCTGCGATCAATTCAATGGCCGCGATGCGTCGGCTAAATGTGAGCTGTATAATGACCATAGTATGGCACGCGGCAATCCATAACGACAAATCATAAGCAAACAGACCATGTAAAACACTCTTTTGCCCGGTGCAGGTTTTGTTCCGGCGGCTGTCGTCATCTTGTAGATGCCCATTTTGTATTTGTGCGATGAAAGCATTTCGCATACCGGCAAAAATCTTTTCCGCAACAGATAGTTAACTTTTGGCGATCGGGCGCAATTTGATGTACAGTTCATCCAATTGGGCTTTGGTTGCTTCTGAAGGTGCATTGGTCAGGGGGCACGATGCTTTTTGTGTTTTTGGAAAAGCGATGACATCCCGGATGGAAGATTGACCGGTCAGAAGCATGACCAGGCGGTCAAAGCCGAAAGCGATACCCCCATGAGGGGGGGCTCCGGATTGGAGTGCCTCCAGGAGAAAACCAAATTTTTCTTTGGCTTCTTCCTTGCCGATATCGAGTGCTTCAAATACCATTTCCTGAATTTCAATACGATGATTACGGATGCTTCCACCCCCAATTTCCGAGCCATTGAGTACCAGGTCATAGGCACGGGACCGCACTGCTTCCGGCTTGAATTGCCCTTCTGTTTTGTCCAGATAAATAGCGTCTTCTTCAAGCGGCGCAGTAAATGGATGGTGGAGTGCTTTATAACGGTTATCATTTTCATCATATTCCAGAAGCGGAAAATGGGTCACCCAGACAAATTTAAACTCCTGATCATTAATCAGCCCCAGTTTTCGTCCCAGATGATTCCTCAGGTTGCCGAGGGCGTCATTGGCGATTTTAGGCTGGTCGGCAACAAAAAAGACCAGGTCGCCTTCCTGTAGATCAAGCCTTTTTTTCAAAGCAGCTTTTTCATCATCGGAAAAAAATTTTGCAATGGGCGATTGCCACCCGTCTTCCCGAATCTTGATCCAGGCCATGCCTTTGGCTTTGAAAATGGTGACATATTCGGTAAGATCGTCAATTTCCTTTCTTGAAAAATCCATGCAGCCTTTTGCATTGAGTGCCTTGACGATCCCTTTGTTTTGAACAATTGAGGCAAAGGTTTTAAACTGGGAATTTCCTACAATATCGGAAACATCATTGAGTTCGAGCCCGAATCGCAGATCCGGCCTGTCAAGGCCATAACGGGCCATGGCTTCATCATAGGTCATGCGATCAAAGGGAGGTTTCAGATCCATGTCTAAAACATCCTTAAACAATGCGGCTATCATTTGTTCTGCAATCGCCATAACATCTTCTTCGCCCACAAATGACATTTCCATGTCGATCTGGGTGAATTCAGGCTGACGGTCGGCCCTTAAATCTTCATCGCGAAAACAGCGGACAATCTGGTAATATTTGTCAAATCCGGCGATCATTAACAGCTGTTTGAATAATTGGGGGGATTGGGGAAGGGCAAAAAATTTACCTGGGTTAACACGGCTGGGTACCAGGTAGTCCCGGGCCCCCTCAGGTGTGCTTCGGGTCAAAAACGGCGTTTCAATTTCCAGAAACCCGTTGCTGTTTAAAAAGTTTCGTACAGACTGGGAAGCTTGATGTCTCAGGATAATATTTTTCTGAAGGATCGGCCGTCGAAGATCCAGGTGACGAAATCGTAACCGGGTGTTTTCTGCAATTTCAGCGCGGTCTTCAATCAGAAAAGGAGGTGTTTTTGCAGCGTTCAGAATTTTTAATTTATGAACCATTACCTCGATTTTACCAGTTTTCAGGTTGGGATTTTCCATTTCGCCGGGGCGATTTTCCACCACTCCGGCAATGGCAATCACATATTCATTGCGGATCACATGGGCTTTCTGATGAACTTCCGGATGAACTTCTGGGTTGAACACCACCTGGGTGATTCCTTCACGGTCCCTGAGGTCAATGAATATCACTCCTCCATGATCTCTTCGCCGTTGAACCCAACCCATAAGAACCACTTTTTTCCCCACATCACCCGAGTCAAGCTCGCTGCATGTGTGTGTTCTTCTCATATTTTCAAGATTGTCTGAAAATGGCAACTCGGGCAACAGTCCCACTCCTTTCTCATGTTGGTATTTTTGTTCTGGAATACAAAAATTTCTTATCTTTCGATCCAAAAAGGCTACGATTTTTTTTTGTCACTAAAACCCGATACTATTATCTTAAGGAGGGTATCGAAGTCAATCTTTTTAATTGGATTTGTTCATGATGATTCAAAAAAATGGCTTTGACTTGATACTTTTTTTTTTCTAATCTGAAATGACTTGAAATCGATAATCAGAAATCTTCCGGGATCGTCATCTCGACAAAAAGCCCGGAATCCGGTAAATTTCCAGATCAAAGCAGTCCTGATACCGGACAAAGCGGTTTGTGACATAGAATTTTAAAATACCAGGCTAACCATAACAATCGGATACCATCAATATGGGAAAAAGAAAAGGGCAGCTTAACCTGCTGTGCGACATCGGAGATCTTGCTGCTTTGCTGTCGGAAAGCGTTGATATTGAAATTTTTCTGCAAAGAACGGTTCGGTTGGTTGCACAAAATCTGAGTGCGGATGTCTGTTCCATTTATCTTTTTGATAATCAGGCCGACCAATTGGTGCTCAAGGCAACCATAGGACTCAACCCGGATGCCGTTAATAAGGTACGTTTAAAAGTAGGGGAAGGGCTGGTAGGCCTGACACTGGAAAGGTTGCAGCCCATTTGTGAGGCCAGGGCGTCTTTAAACCCTCATTACCGATATTTTGAGGAAGCCAACGAAGATCGCTTTGAATCATTTCTGGCCGTGCCGATTCGACGAGGGGTGGAAAAGGTCGGTGTATTGGTGGTTCAACATGAGCAGGAGAATTATTTTGATGAATATGATGTCATGACACTTCGGGTGATCGCCAGTCAGCTTGCCGGGGCTATGGAAAACGCACGCTTGTTGATCGATATGAATCAAACCGCCCGAAAGCACAAGATCAGAACCATTTCAAACAGTTCCGAATTTATAAAAGGGAATCCCGCATCCGGAGGATATGCCTTTGGAAATGCCGCTGTCATGAAAAAAAGTCATGGTGGTCTTATGACAGGCTTTGAAGAGCAGGATAAAGACTATACCCTCAAGGACTTTTTTGTGGCGCTGGAAAAGACCATGCACCAGCTGGAGGACCTCCAGGCAAAACTGGCCCAACGCCTGCCCGAAAGCGCATCCCTGATTTTTACCGCTCATTTCATGATTTTAAAGGATGCCAAATTTATTGATAAAATTGTCGATTTGATCGAAAAGGGGTTTTCGCCTTCAAACGCCGTTCGATCGGTTTCCAAAGATTATATCAACATTTTTCTGTCCAGTTCACATGCCTACATCAGAGAAAAAGCCAATGATATGGAGGATCTGGCCGGGAGAATTCTTAAAAACCTTCACTATAGTGATGAATCGGAACATCAACATGGCAAAGGCCGCATTATCATTGCTCGGGAGTTGTTCCCGTCTGAAATGCTCAAACTGGCCACCGAAGATGTCAAGGGAATCATTCTGGTTTCAGGCGGGATCACATCGCACGTGGCCATTTTATCCCGATCCATGAAAATACCTTTGATTATTGCCGAACGGCCGGACCTTCTGGATATTCCGGAGGGAGTTCCCATTCTTTTGGATGCCGATATCGGAAATGTGTTTATACGCCCCTCGGACAAAATCATCAAGCAATATGAAACCAGAAATAAGACTCAGCAGGCGGTCGCTCCCCTTAAAGGAAAGCGGCCTGAGATAACCGAAACCCTTGATGGCCATCGAATTCGACTTTTGGCAAACATCAACCTTCTGAGCGAACTTGGGTTGGCAAGGGATTTAAATGCCGAAGGTGTCGGCCTTTATCGGACCGAATTTCCGTTTCTGATCCGTTCCAATTTTCCATCAGAAGAAGAACAGTATCTGGTATACAAACAGCTTTTTGAAGTGATGGCAGGCAAGGAAGTCACCATTCGCACCCTGGATGTCGGCGGAGACAAAGTCCTAGTTTATTCCGATTCCACCAGTGAAAGCAACCCTGAACTGGGACTTCGATCCATCCGGTTCTCCTTAAGGTATCTGGATATTTTTGAACAGCAAGTTCGGGCGATCCTCCGGGCGGCCCCCCCCGAAGAATCCCTGAAAATCATGTTTCCCATGATTTCATCGGTGGATGAATTTCTGGAAGCCCGTCAGATGGTACATGAATGTATTGATGATTTAAAATGTGCCGGTATTGAGCATCATCCAAAGCCTCAGGTCGGGGCCATGCTGGAAATCCCATCGGTGGTTGAAATAATGAGTGAACTGGCCCGGGCGGCTGATTTTTTTTCTATCGGCACCAATGACTTTGTGCAATATATGCTGGCGGTCGACCGGACAAATGAAAAGGTGGCATCCTATTATCGGCCTTTTCACCCATCGGTTCTCAGGGCCATGGAGCGGATGGTACTGGGGTCCCGACTATGGGGCAAGGATATTGCCGTATGCGGTGAAATGGCCCATGAACCTGAATTTATACCATTTTTGCTGGGAATTGGGATCAGAAGCCTGAGTGTCGACCCCCAGTTTATCGTTCAGGTTCAGGAACAGATTGCCGGCCTCAAATTAACTGATGCTACCGCCTATGCAAAAGAACTTCTCCGCCAATCAACCGTTCAGGGTTCCTGGAAAATTTTGCAAAACTATCCTACACATGACCGATATCAGAGATAAGTCAATCATCAGACATGAAGATGTTGTTTCTCTGAATTTTATCAGGGACACGGGCGATTATGTTTTTCGCCGCCATCATCTCAACGGGCTTCGCTCACACATCATGGAAGTGTTGACTTCAAAGGATATTGAAAAAGAAACCCTTGGTATTACCATCGATACCATTCAGCATTTTCCCATTGCCAGGCCTGTAAAAATGCTGAGGATATTCAGAAAAAGATTTTCAGATTTGGAAGAAATCATTGATGAAATCAACCGGTTTCAAATTGTCGGAAAGTATCTTACCTCAACTCATTTGGCGATGTCCGAAGAGTTTGTTGTGGAGTATCGGGTTGATCAGAATCGGGATATTCTGCTTTGTGGGCTTCAGGAATATGTTGAGGGTGAATGTCTTGATCCATGGACGGTTCAAAAATCGAATCACCTGGAAAATCTGGCTGAAAAATTGGCGGAAAAGCCGGGCCGGATCGATTCTATGTCAAAGACAAATTTAATTAAACGGATTAAAAAAAGTCTTGAAAGCTTTGTTGACCGGATTAAAAGGATGGTCCGCGAGGCCGGCTGCATACCTGACCTTGCCGGTAATCGCAATCTTCTGGTGACTTTGGAGGGGCATGTCAAATTGGTCGATATCAATAATATTTCTTATATCGCATCTGACGGATGTGTTTTGATGGATGATTTTAACTATCCTGTTTGTGACAAATCCATTGAGGCATTGTCATTGATTGAGCAGAAGATGTTGAAGCGGACCATAGAAAAAAATGATCCGGTTTACAGATTTTTTTTAGATCCGGATCGGCTTCGGGAAGTCGAAAAGCTGGCCGGTCGGTTTCACCGGTCCATGATCAAACCCATGACGAAAAACGGATTGAGTGGTTAAAATTTTCCGGACCGAAAAATATTTAAAACCAGCCAAACTCCCAATACAGTGGCGATACTGTATCCTGCAATTCCGAGGAGTTCAGTGATGGTGATTGTTTCGATACCCCACCTGTCCACGGTAAAGGTCATGAATTTTTTGGTTGAGTTCAATACCAGAGACCCGGCCACTATGGAGGCTGAAATAATCAATCCGACCGTCATACGGTTGATCCCTTTTTCGATATGCTGATTCAGGCTCTGAAACCCCGTATGGTTCAATTCTATTCGCTGACGGCCCTGGGCGGTTTGTTTCAGAATATCGTGGACAAATTTAGGGGTCATGCGCATCAGGTTTCCCGTTTTGTGGGCGTCTTTTCCCATGCTTTTGAAAAACTTGCGCGCATCATAGCCTCGCTGAAGCAATTTTTTAGCATAAGGTTTCATGACTTCCAGAATGCCGGCGTCACTTCCCAGGATTTTGCCCAGAGATTCGGTTTGAACAAAAGTTTTGAATAAAAGCAGCAGATCTCTTGGAAATCTGATCTGATAGCGCATGACCAACTCCATCACTTCATCATAAACATCTTTTACGGAAATGGTTTGAAGGGAACGTCCGTAAAAAGGCTCGCTCATCTGGCGAAGATCCCGTTTAAACGCGGCAAGATCCATGGTCTCTTCATTGATCAGACCGGCATCCAGAAGCGCTTCCATAATCAAATCATAATCGTGTTCGGCATAACCCAGAAACACGTTGGCAATCTGAAGCATCATGGCCTCATCCAGGTATCCCATGATTCCAAAATCCACCAGGCTGACACGCCCGTCAACCATGACCAGAGTGTTTCCCGGATGAGGGTCGGCATGAAAAAAACCAAATTCCATCAGTTGACGCGAAAGAGAACGGAGGCCGATCATGGCGATTTCTTTGGGATCAATTTGATGTTCGATAAGGGTTGCCACCTGATCCATTTTAATACCCTCAATAAATTCCATGACCAGCACGGATTTGGAATTGAATTCCCAATTGACTTCGGCAATATATATTTCCTCAATCTCTTTAAAATTTTTCCTGAATTTTTCGATATTTCCGGCTTCGATAGACATATCCAGTTCTTTAAAAATGGTCCGCTCAAACTCTTTGACCAGATTTACAGCTCCAAGGATTTTTCCCAGCTCAAAATGGTTTTCGATTTTTTCGGCCAGGTAATACATCAGGCGGATATCATCCTGGATCATCTTGTCGATACCGGGTCGGACCACTTTAACGGCAACCTTTTCCCCGGTGTAGAGTTTTGCGGCGTGAACCTGGGCAACTGATGCAGCAGCGATGGATTGGGGGTCAAACTCCTGGAAAATATCATAAAGAGGCCTTTTTAAGGTGGTTTCAATAATGGCTTTGATTGCAGGGAAAGGTTCCGGAGGCACCTGGTCCTGAAGTTTTCGGAATTCTTCAATGTATTCGGGAGGAAAAATATCTGCCCGGGTACTTAACAGCTGACCCAGTTTAATAAAGCTGGGGCCTAGTTCCTCAAAAGCCATCCGTATACGTTCAGGTGACGGAAATTTCGGCCGGACAGGCAGGCCTTCTCTGGTTTGAGAGGATTTGTCCTTTCCTCTGAACATATAGGCGACCATATCTCCACATCCATGTTTGGTAAAAACCCGAAGAATTTTCCAGAATCGCCGAAATCCCCTTAACCTGAAAAGGCTTTTTTGTTTTTTCATGAAATGTCTCTTTACCTGATATGGTTTGTCTATTTACCCTGTCGCTGTCATTGTGAGGAGGCCGATCATATCGACCGCCGGTTTGCACCAGATTTCCGGCCATAGAAAAATCTCTCCGTTTGTCTGGTATGATCTGTCGTTTTCCCCGACACTGTCATTCTGAGGAGGCTCAGCATACCGTTTGTCTGTTTGTACCAATTTCCAGCCGACGAAGAATCTTTGGCTCTCGCTGCCTCGTCATGTTTTTGAAGAATATGAATGAAATGACGGGGAGTGTCAATAATTGAATAAAGCCATGACCCGTATCCACACGGATTATCTAATGGATATCAGGTTTCGGTTTAGGTTTGATCGGATACTTTTGACTGCTTGTCTGCCCAAATAGCTCATCAGCGCTTGCGCAAGTATGCTGTATTTTATGCCGAAATCAGGTTTACAAAAAATTTCGTTGTGGATTGTTTGTATACGCGCCCAATTGATCACCGATTTCGAATGGTCTGCATGCGAGGTGAAATGGAAAGCTGGGTTATGGCCAAAATTTTTTCCCCTTACCGTTTCGGGCCTGATGATTCCACCAGGGCCTCATACTCCCAACCTCCGCCCAAAGCTTTGTAAAGGCGCACCAGGTTGGCGAGCACTGCCCCGTTACTCT